>MFYT01000097.1:0-36535 GCA_001789205.1 Candidatus Raymondbacteria bacterium RIFOXYA2_FULL_49_16
CCCCGAAGACCGAATGAAGAGCCGTATGCGGGAAAGCTGCTCGTACGGTTCCGCGAGGGGCTGGGCAGGCAACTGCCCGGTCTACTCAACAAAACATTGTTACTCGTTGCAAGTTTCGCTGCGGTTTTGTTCGGGGCCCAGGAAACCGCCACGCCTTCCCTGTGCGGCATTTTTCTTGGCCAGGACAAAGCGAAACTGGTTTTCCATCTGCGGTCAGCACCGCAATTTAAAGCAGCGGAGATACTCATTGATACCAACGTGATCATGATCGCTCCACCGGGCAAGGAAGTAATGCTGTGCGACAGTATTGGCGTTGCGTCGATAAAATGCATGTTCAACAGGAAAAAGGACGTGCAGGCGATCACGCTTATTTTTCCCGCGCAGAATGTGGATGCGGTCTCACGCGTATATACCCTGGCGCATGCAAGACTGGGGGAGCCTGTTTCCACCACTTCAAAGACCATGGGTTTCAAATTCGAAGCTGAATGGAAAAACAAGACTTTTGGCGCTTCGTTTTTTTCCTCTGATACTGATTTTGAGACCTATCTGCTCATAGGCAATCCCGCGTTCATCAAAGAAGAGGAGGCGCGGGGCAATCGCTCCGGCGATTAACACACATGCGTTTTTTAATCAAGCGCATGGCCCCTCTTGGCCTATTGCTGTTTCTGGCCTTTTGTTCCGGTAAAAAAACCCTTTCAGGCCCCGAACTCGAAGCGGCAATACGCCTGTACCTGAACGAGCAAAAAGCCTTTGCTGATTTTACCGGTGAACCCAATGAAGTGGAACGTTTAATCACAAAGGTGCTTGCCGAACATGGGCCTGTGCGTGCTGGCCAGGATACGGCGTATATCACAGGTCTGGATGGCAAACAACGCGCGCTTGGCCTGCACATACCCGCGTTGTACGCTCCCGAACGGCTAGCGCCAGTGGTACTCTGGCTCCACGGCGGGGTCAATGGCACGCGGCAGGACAAAGGCGCGGACGCGGCCCATTTTTTCGCCCGTGAAGCGGATTCGCTTTATTTTATTTTCGCAGCGGTCTCAGGAGAACGCGGGGCAACATGGTTCGACGAAACAGGCATGGCGAATATTCAGAAAGCGCTTCGGTACATCAAACAGACCTATGCTGTTGATGACAACAGGGTGGTACTTGCGGGTGTTTCTGACGGCGGCACTGGCTGCTTTGTGTCTGGCATGCACTATCCCGGTTCCTTTGCCGGATATGTAGTGGTCTCGGGCGCGCCTGCGCTGTTGCCCATGCTGCACATTGCGTCGGTCCCTTTCAATATGAAGCTCCGGCCTTGGTATGTCATTCATGGCGGATTGGACCGGCTCTATCCTGGGGTCCAGGCGCGGCAAGCGGCCGCGCTTTTTACCTCGCTGGGAGTTGATTACACTTTTCATTATTACCCTGAGTGGCCCCATGGCCTTGATTCCATCAGTGGTGAAAAGGCGGGCATGCTTGGTTTTGCGTTGCGTGTACGCCGCGACCCTTGTCCCGATGAAATAGCCTTCAAGACCTTTGAACCCATGCGGGTCTCGTGGCTGTCCATAGACTCATTGGCGCCCCCTGCGCCTGGCGCGCTGGTGCAGCCCGCTTCTGTGCGCGCGCGCAAGCAAGGACGCAGGCTGGTGATAGACGCTGAAAGGGTCAGTCATGTATCACTGTATGCCGCGCAGCCGCTTTTTACCCCTGGCGAAAAGGCGGCCCTGTGCGTCAATGGACACGAGCTTGGGGAACGGGTATTCACTCCGGAAGGCGCAACGCCGCTTGATTATGCGCGTGAAATGCGCGACAGGGCGTTCCTGCCTTTCTGTCGCATTGCCATTACGGTCACCAAGTAACGATATTTAAGACACTATATGGCCCGCGGGAAAAACCCTGGAGGCCTGCGCAAAGCACGGAAGTTCTTCAAGGACGCAATCATTGCGTGCAGCAGGCAGCTCCTCTATATCCTCTACGATGATAAAGGCCTTATCCGGTCGTTTTCCCTTTTTAATACAGTGCTCCGCGAGCTCAAACGGAAGACTTTTACCGGTTACCCGGTCACGAGTCTGCTACTTCCGCATTTTGACAAATCTAATGTCAATTGGCCGCGGGAACTTTTCCGTGCGAGCGACAGTAACGGGATTATGGCAATGCTCAAGGTTTTCCCGGACAACGACCCTTCGCTGCGCTCTGATCTCTATGTGTTCAAAAATGGGGTCCCGTTGCGTTGTTGGATCCGGAAGCGCGGGAAATACTATTTCATGGCCGCGATGCTGCACGAAAACTTCATCGACCGTGCCATCGGCGAACTTACCGAGGATCTCTTTGCACTCATCGATCAGCACGACGAGGTCCTCTTTTTCAGCCATCGCTTCCGCGACACCATTACCGCGGACATAAACCCGCGGAAGCTCTATATGTACCAGCTGACAGACAGCGAAAAATGGTTTTCGCTGGTCAACCGCGACCGGGACGTCAGGACCTATCTCGAAGGGCTTATCGTCCATCCCGCGCATACCTGGAAAATAGAGAAACAGATCAATGCCATTGAAAAAGACGAATGGATATCTGAAGACGACAGTAAATGGGTATTGTCCGGTGACACCATTGCGCGGGTGACTGATCATAACGAGATACTCTTCATGACTTATGGCCGCAGGGTTGAACAGGTGAAAAAGGATGTGCGAATCAGTTTTACCGTGGACGTGTCCCGGAATGTGGGGGCCATGGGCGTTGTTTTCTTCGCTGATATCAGCAGGTCGTTTACCGCCACCAGTTATCCCGATGCCAATGGCCATTATTTCGCGCTCGAATTTTGGGGTGAGAACCAGGAGGTCTTTCGCCTCAAGAGGCACGGCAAAGACATTGAATTCAAGCAAGTGGGATCGCGGAGGTCCATAGCGGAAATGCTAAAGACCTTTGCCCCTGGAAAAAAGAGAATAGTCATTACATTCGAGAAAGTGGGACACGCATTTACCTGCCTTGTTGAAGACAAACCGATAGTTTCCCTTTTTGACGTGGGACAGGCGCTCCAGAATGTAAGCAGTTATATCGGGCTGGTGGGCGGCGCAAACGCCAATTTCAGCGCCATCTCGGTTTTTACACGGTCAACGCTTTTTGATCCTGGAAAAATTCCGTCTCAATCCGTTGATCTTCAGTTCTACCGTCTGCCCAACCGTACCTACGAGACGCGTATCGGTAAGCCTTTGCACATGGGCAACGAGATACAATATGTATATATGAAAGACGTGACCCGCAGCCGCCAGCTCCTGGACCAGGTCAACAGCTATATAAAAAAAATCGACGAGGAACTCGATACAGCAAAACGCATCCAGAACGCCCTGGCCAATATTCCGGTGCCCCAGAGTACGCGCATCGATTTCTCCTATTTCTACAAGCCCTCGGGCAAAGTGGGCGGCGACATGCTCGATATCAAGGAAGTAGGTGACGGCCGGTACGCGGTAGTTGTCTTCGACGTTGCGGGCCATGGCATTGCGGCCTCGCTCATCTCGTCTATGGTGAAGATGTCATTCACCACCGCGCTGAAACAAACGCAGTCGCCCGCCGAGGTCATCAGGATCGTCAACCACGACATGTGCACCGCAACGGAATCCACCACACTCGTCACGGCCTTTGTGGGTATCATTGACCTTGCGGCCGGTACGCTCGCGTATTCGCGCGCAGGCCACTGTATGCCCGCGATTTTTTCCCAGGGTGAAAAGGCCCCTCTTGTGCTCGAAGGGGGATCGCTTATGATGGGCATCTATGAAAACTATTCCATCCAGGAGTTTTCAGCGCCCCTGCGCAACGGCGACCGGATTTTACTTTACACTGACGGCATCACTGAACTGCGGAACGGCAAGAACGAGTTTTTCGGCATCAATCGTCTCCATGGCCTGGTGAGCGAGACCCTGGCCTTGACTCTCGATGAGGCGAAACAGCGTATTGTGACCGAGGCGGTTTCATTCATGGCCGGCAGTCCGTTTCACGACGATGTCACGCTCCTGCTCATCGATGTCAAACGCGTGGGCGCATAATTAGTATCTGTTTAAAATTCGTTGTATTCGGGCACTGAGCGAAGTCGAAGTGCCCGAATACCCAGGTAAACGCTCGTTTCGACTCCGCTCAACGAGCGTTTACACCAATTTTAAACAGACACTAATTAGAAACGGTTATTTAGAATAGTTCAAAATCTCCTTGATCACGAAATCCCTGAGGTTCTCCGTATCCGTCGGCTTTGTGTTCCTGAAAAAATCCTCGTCTGTGAACACACGGTGGTCCAGGATAATACCCTCGAACATCTTGTTCTGCTTGGACTTGATGTGCGCGTTAAGGCGTTCCCAGCGCCCCGGGTCTTTTTCCTTAACGAGGTCTTCAAGTGTCTTGATATACCTCACGTCATCGATTCCCTCGATCAGTCCCTTGAACGCCAGGGTCTGCACTGGCCTCTTGCCGTCCTGTGACGGATAGACGATGACCCAGTCCGCGTCCCCGCCATCGCGGTCAAAGTCATTCCATGGATCGCCGCGATAAAAATTATAGGACCAGAAGAACATGCCTGTGGCGTCGTAATACGAGGGTATTTGCCCGTAGGAGAAACGCACTTTGCCGAAGGAACGGTTGGCGTCGCAGTTGTGGTAGGCCCAGTACTCCTTGTCGTTCTTTTTTGCGAGCATACTCGTGGTGGCGTGACCGCGGTTCGCGCACATGATGTCGCAATAGGGGATCTGCGCGTATTTGTCGTCATCAGCGATATGGAAGACGCCGTAGATGGGAAGGTCGGGCGCCTTCTTTTTCACGCGCGGATACCAGTAACGAAGCCACGGCATGAGCCGGAGCGGCGCCTCGTCGTAGATGACCAGGGTGAGTCTGGGCCATTTCTTTTCAATGGAGTGACTGTACATGAGACTGCACGCCTGGGGGTAGAGCTCGCCCAATGTTGGGTCAGAGGTGTCACCCACGATCACATTGGCGCTGTTGAGTTCTCCCTCGAAAAGGCGGGTACCGAAGGTTTTGTTGAGCGCGATCTCCAGGCTGCCCCAGCAGTTGTTGCCGAGTTGGATGGCGATTGGGCCGCGCATGCCCGCTTTCTTCATTCTTTCCACAAAGGCGTCAACGCTGGTGAAGTCCATTTTGAGTTTTCCATTGTCATTGATCACCTGTATGCGGTTTGCCGGCCAAATCCACCAGAGCATGTCAATGCCCGTTTCCTTGAGAAATTCCCATTCTTCGGAAACAAACTCCACGTTCGAGCGGAAGGCGCCGAAGCGCGGCACGCCTTTGTCCGTAAGTCTGAACGGCAGTACTTCCACCCGCAATGGGAACGAATAGGGCGTACCGTCCACAGAGCAGGACACTGCGGCATGGTAGGCGCCGGCCTTTACATTCTCCGGCACCTTGATTGTGACCCAGAAAAGACCGGTCGCTCCTTTTTTAATTGCTCGGGATTCGGGTCCATACACAAACATGGGGTAGTGCATGAAGGATTTTTCGTTCTTTTCCATGGAAGTGCTTCGAATGACATGGAAGACGATATCATCCACCGTTGCCGCCTTTGCCAGCCACGCGGATTTGCCGTCAAGTGGTTTTACCGCTGCTTCGGCCTTTACTTTTTTAAGATCACTGAGCGCGTATATATTGAAACCGTTTGATTCAATCTCTCCAGGTGCGGCGCGCAGTCTGAGCGTGTCCAGCCGTTCTCCTTTATATGGATATGAATAGGGAAAGATTTCAATGTTACGGTCGCGCGAGTAGAGGGCAAAACCTTGTTTTTTATCCTGGTCATTGAATGCCAGGGTATCACCCTTTTGCGGAATGCGGAACTCGGTAAATCCTAGCTTTACAAGCGAGTCCGCGGTATTGGGAGAGACGGGTAGGCCGGCATGTGAAACCATTGTATTTAAAAAAACAACAATCAGTATCAGGTACTTCATGACCACTCTCCTGAATTTCAATGCCGGGCAACTCGTTTCCGCCTTTTAGTCGGGACCAGTCCTCTTCGTCAAGAAAATAACCCTTCCAGACCGCGAAAACAAGAGATTAAAAAAATGGGCTGGAAGTTTGCCCGATGATGCCGTATGTTCGGATTTGCTTCCTTTGATATCATTATCTAGAGTTGTGCCTATGTGCTAGACATCTGATTTCGAGCATTTTTTAAATAATATTTGCAGTTATTCACTTAAAATTCTATATTTAGACTAAATATGTCAGAGCTACTGAGATTTTTAGACCATTTTAGTCAGAACTACTTCCTTTTTGGGCCTCGGGGTACAGGTAAATCTACCTGGTTACAACGAAGATATCCGGAAGCAGCGAGGTTAGATTTATTGGATACCGCATTGCAGCGCCAGTACCTTGCATATCCTGAAAGATTGAAAGACTTTCTGGCCGCGCATAAAAACCACATGACAATTATTATTGACGAAATACAGCGTGTTCCCCAGATGCTTTCCATTGTTCACCAGCAGATTGAAAACAACAAAGCCCTCCATTTTATTCTCACCGGATCCAGCGCCCGCAAGCTCAAACAGGAAGGGGTGGATCTCCTTGCCGGTCGTGCGGTCGTGCGTCATATGCACCCTTTTATGGCCGCAGAAATGGGGGACTTGTTTGATCTGGAAAAAAGCCTGGAAAAGGGAATGGTACCCCTGGTACGTATGGCGGAATTTCCCGAGAAAACACTCCGCGGGTATATTGACCTGTATCTTGAGCAGGAAGTAAAAGCGGAAGGCATTGTGCGGCGCCTGGACATATTCAACCGCTTTCTGGAAGCATTGACCTTTTCACAAGCGCAGGTCCTTAATACGGCAGCCATTGCCAGGGATTGCGCTGTTTCCCGCAATACGGTGGAATCCTACATCGCGATTCTTGAAGACCTTTTACTGGCAGTCAGGATTCCGGTTTTCAGCAAACGGGCAAAACGCGCGCTGGTCTCCCATAAAAAGTTCTTCTTTTTTGATTGCGGTGTATATCAGTCATTGAGACCCGCCGGACCCATTGACCATCCCTCCGAAATAGCCGGCCCCGCTCTTGAAGGGCTGGTCATGCAGCATCTGCGCGCCTGGATAGATTACCGGGACTGCCGGTTGCAGATGTATTACTGGCGCACTCTGGCTGGGAGCGAAGTCGATTTTATTTTATATGGGAACGATGGTTTTTATGCTTTAGAGGTTAAAAACAGCAAAACCATCAGGCCTGAAGATCTACGCGGGCTCAAGTCGTTCAGACAGGAGTATCCTGAATGCAGCGCCTATTTTCTTTACCGTGGTGAGGAAAAGACCGACAGGGATGGAATCCATTGTATGCCGGTTGCGGATTTTCTTAAAAGGTTGGACCCAAAAAACCCCCTGCCCATGTAATTGTTGCCTGCTCCTGTTTCACTCCGCTATTTACCTTGCTATCGTACGATAATTAATATACTTTTATTCTAAGCCCTTTTATTTTCAATAGCATGGATGGATTTTTATTTTCGAAGGTCTAATAGTATGATGGCTAAGCGGTTTTCTCCGGTGCTTCTGGTGTCCACATGTTACAGGCGTGGCGCGGAACATTGTGGGTGATTTATCTGTCAGGAGAAGAATGTGCATCCTTTCCGGCCAGTGCGTCCTCCGCAAACAGGTATCAGGCAGCGGTAGTTTTGCCTGGGATGCCTCAGTGCAGGGGAGCGGGGCGTATGTGCGCAGGCTGGAGACGGGCTCGCCTCGTTCCGCAGGCGAAGCGGGAGGGAATGTGATGGCGAGGAGGATGGTTTTAATTCGATGAAAGGTTCGCAAACACGCGCTACCGGCATGGCGCAGAACGTTAGGCGCAATTGTTTGTAAGATGCTATGAGAGTAAATTATTTGTTTAGCATGAAGTTGTGCAATTGGACATTAATTCTATGTGTAGTCTTTTTGTCTTGTTCTGATGTTGTTGATCCAGATCCTTTTGGGTGTAATTCAAGAGAGCCCTTAATTATTAATGATATTTCCTTAAATGATGGTTATCTTGGATTAGGGTATGATGAAATATTGGAAACCACAGGTAATTTATGCTGTATTAGTATCAGCAATGACACGATAGGCTTTCCTGCTGGACTATCGTTGAAGGACACTATTAATGGTTGGCACCTTTCCGGTATTCCAGAAGTAACCGGTTCATTTAGCATACCTGCAATTGCCAGTGAATTTGGAACTCAATGTGTGGGTAGGGATGCTAATTTCAATATCCAACTTACAATAAAGGACACTTTATTAACCAAATATAAACAGCGATAGTACAGCTCTTTATAATTGACCTGCCAGGAGAAAAATGTGCGCCCTATATGTGGAGGAAGAATGAAAATTTATAGAATAGTTTTATTCATAGGTATATTGAGCATTTCGTTTCTTTCAGCTGAAGTGCTTTTTTACAGCGCTACATCCGAACCCAACCCAACACACACCAACTCGGGTATGGCGATAATAAAGTCGAATCTCGCTACATCTGAAAAAGACACCCTTCGGGATAAGACGGTGATTGATGTCTCAGATGATGGTTTAGCGATGTTAATCGTTGGTCAAATGTATGATTTCGCACTTGCAGATACCGGTTTTAGAATATTAAAAACATTTCCCTCACATCAATTTTTTACAGGTCAATTTTCTGCGTCTGGGGATCTTGTGTCCTTGGTTGACTTTGGTAATGAATATTTTAATAACAAGTTATATTCCCTTAGTTTGGTGAATGATACTTTGGAGCTGATCGACAGTGCAATTTATCATGAGAACATACCTGTGTTTTCATTCTCAGAGGACAAACTTGCCTATGTCAGATACTCATCTCTATATACAGATCCTAGTGATAAAATTAACAATCCGCAAGAATTGGTTGTTTGTAATTTTACCAATGGAAGCAAGATAGTCCTCTCTGATTCCGCGCTTGATGGGGGAGATGGCTTTTCTGTTCTCCAATGGCATCCATCAGACTCTCTGCTGTATTATCTTTCGCCGCAAGGTTTTGCAGAAATCAACGTATTTACCGGTCAAAAGTCATTTGTCGATAGTTCAGCCCTTTTAAAACCTTTTTTTACAGATCATGGCAATACGGTTATTTATAACAACAGATACGGAACGATATTTTATAATAGGATGGCGATGATAAAGGACACTGTTTATGATCTTCTTACATTGGATATTTCTCCTGATTCAACCAAATTTATCGGGATTCTGTGGTCGTCGATAGCGGCTATAGGGGATTATAACAGAGTGGCTTTAAATTTCTATGATATTGAAGACAAGACTTTCCAGGTCTCGCAAGATTCAATTTTTATAACCGATGGATTTGTCAGGTGTTTCTGGAGAAGTTTGGTCGATGTGCAAATACAAAAACAGGCGCCTCATGGTGTTGGTTCGGTTTTAACTTCAAGCCCCAACCCCTTCAATCCTGCAACTGCAATATCCTATGCTATTCCTGGCAATGGACAGGCGGAATTAGGCATATATTCCCTGGCAGGAAAATTGGTGTATCGGACACTGGTCTCAGGCAGTGGCAGTTTTGTCTGGGACGCCTCAGACCAGGGGAGCGGGGTGTATGTGTGCAGGTTGGAGGCGGCAGGGAAAGTGATGGCGAGGAGGATGGTGTGTCTGAAATAGTAAACCAGCGAAAAGTTTCCCTCCCTTTATTGTTTTATTACCGTTTTTTCTCTTTGGGCCTGTTTTTGCCGATGTTGTCAACACAGGCGATCCAGCGGACAAATTTATTTACACCAATGAATTTCTGATTTCTTTTGAGAAGCAGAAACAGCGCAAAGGGGCGTTGTTATTCTGGGGCGGTCTGGGTCTTGTACAGCCATTTGACCTGGAAGAAAACATGTCCTATGGTTCAGAATTCGCCATTGAAGCCCGTTTGTACCCGACCTCTCATAGAAATCAAGGGATGTTCGGCGGCGCCTATCTTGGATATGGGTACACGCATATACCCACTTATTATGGCTACCCCTCTCTTCTCAGCAATCCTCTTCACGGGAAGGAAGTGTATCAGCGCCATATAACAGCCTCTGAAATATCCATTGGCCTGAAAATTGGCTATAAATTCATAATCAAGACGTTTTCAAACGGCAATGCACACAAACGGATTTTATTGGAGCCTTATTTCAGCATGTCGGAAACAGGGTGGACCATTGAAGAGAATCCACCGTATTTTTCGGTTAATACCGTTGGAGTGCGTTTTGTCTTTGAGTGGTATTTTCCCAACCTAGCGCAGAAAGAAAAACCATATGAGCCGCCGCCAAAGATATATATTGAGGAAATACCCTGACCGTACCCATGTTTGCAGCCTTTCATCAAATAGAATGGCACAAGGGTAAAGAAATGTGTATTTTATTGATGTAACCTGATAAGGGATGCTATTGTGGTAACAAAAAAACAAATTGATACATGTGTTGAAGTCGCCAAGAAATACGGCATCAGGAAGCTTATGCTTTTTGGCAGCGCCAACGACGACATGAACCATGCGCGGGACATTGATCTGCTTTGTTATGGGCTTTCGGAGATTGACGTACTCCGGATGTCCGGTGAAATTGAAAATAGAACCGGTATTCTCGTGGATGCCATCCCTGCTGACCAGGAAACGCCATTTGTCAGAATGAATGTCGTCCGGGGGAAAGTGCTGTATGACGCTGCACGAGCTGCGTAGCGAAGTTGAAGCTGAAACAGCCGATCTTCGCACGGTTTTATCCGAGATTGATCAGGTTCTTGCTGAAGCTAGCGTGTCCGGCGATTCAGCCGCTGTTCGGAATGGAAGCGCGGCTCTTGTTGCCCAATGTTATAGGGGAATGGAGAATATCTTAAAAAGGATTGCAAAGTTTCAGGCCAAGCCTATACCCTCTGGCGCTGACTGGCATGTCGCATTGGGGATGATTTATACGGTACGAGACGATAATCCGGATGGATTCATTCAAGGAAGCCTGCTTGAAAAGCTGACGGTCATGCGCAGGTTCCGGCATGTAGTACATCATGGATATGGATTCAAGCTGCATTGGGGTACAATTCAGGTGGCGGCACAAGAGGCCCGTGGCGTCGTAGATCTATTTGTTAATGCGGTGAACGAATACCTCAATAAATTATCAGAATAATTTATTATATCCTCCGGCGCATTCTTGTCGGCTCGATTTTAACAACAGAAAATCTTTGATCAACCAGCGGCCTCTGCGCCGCTGTTAGAATGTAGGTATCAATCCGCCAGTTAAGGGTTAGCGGACGATTCCATGGCCTGCGCCACGGCAAGCACCGTGGCTTCGTCAAATGCCCTGCCAAAGACTTGTACGCCCACGGGCATTGAGTCTCCCTCTCGTGCAAACGGCACTGAAATACCCGGCAGGCCTGCCAGGTTCAGCGAGATGGTATAAATATCGGACAAATACATGGCAAGGGGATCGTTTGCTTTTTCGCCGATGTTAAAAGGCATGGTGGGCATAGCAGGGCCAACGATGCAGTCGCACTGGGAAAAGGCCTTGGTGAAATCTTCGGTGATGAGCGTGCGCACCTGCTGCGCTTTTTTATAGTATGCGTCGTAATATCCCGCCGACAACACGTAGGTGCCCAGCATGATGCGGCGTTTTACCTCTGCGCCAAAGCCCTGGCTGCGGGTCTCGCGGTACATCTCTTTGAGCGTTGACACATCTTTGGCACGAAACCCGAATTTGACGCCATCGTACCGTGCGAGGTTGCTGCTCGCTTCGGCAGTGGCGATAATGTAATACGTGGCGACCGCGTATTCCGTGTGTGGCAGGGAAATGTCAACAACCTGCGCGCCAGCGGCCTTGAGATTGTCCACAGCTTCCATGACGCGCGCACGCACGGTTTCATCGAGGCCCTGGGCAAAGTATTCGCGCGGCAGGCCAATGCGCAGTCCCTCGACCCCTTTGTTCAGCGTAGCAGTAAAATCCGGCACTGGTTCGGGAGACGAAGTGGCGTCCATTTCATCGAATCCGCAAATAACGTTCAGCAGAAGGGCCGCGTCTTCCACGCTTGTTGTGATTGGACCAATCTGGTCGAGGGAGCTGCCATAGGCAACCAGGCCATAGCGGCTTACCCTTCCATAGGTGGGTTTGATGCCAACAACGCCGCAACAGGCAGCTGGCTGGCGGATGGATCCGCCAGTATCAGACCCAAGAGCAACTGGCGCCATGCCTGCGCCAACCACTGCGGCACTGCCGCCAGAAGAGCCGCCGGGGATCTTTTCAGGATCGAGCGGATTGCGCGTTGGGCCAAAAAAGGAATTTTCCGTGGACGAGCCCATGGCAAATTCATCCATATTTGTCTTGCCAAGAACAATAGCCCCTGCTGCGGTTAATTTTTGCACCACAGTAGCGTCAAAAATAGGCACATAGTTTTCAAGGATTTTTGATCCGCAGGTGGTGAGTATGCCCTTTGTGCTGATATTGTCCTTTATCGCAATGGGAATGCCGGCAAGAGAGCCGGGGTCTTTGCCCTGGGCAATGGCAGCATCGATCTCTTCAGCGCGTGCCAGGGCCTCGTCCGAACAGACCGTAATGAACCCATTCATAGGTCCATTTTTTTCAAGGACTTGCTTTAGGCACTCCTCAACCAGAGCGGCTGACGAATTGGTTTGGGTCTTTATCTCGCGGCCAAGAGTGGCAAGGGAGGGGTAGGTATGTTTCATGCGACCTTTGTGAATACATCAAAATACTATTTTTTGGCATTTCAAATATATATTTTTATCTGGTTGTTACGGATTCTCTCACACGCATACTTAAGGAGGAAACAGTGCAATCGGTGTCAGTTTCAACACGCGGTAAGAACGTCCCAAAGTCGGCCATCAGAAAACTCATTCCATTTGCCAAGGAGCGCGAGAAAACAGGCGTTAAGATCATCAAACTGAATATTGGCCAGCCTGACATTGAAACGCCCGAGGAATTCTGGCAGGGTGTCAGGGATTTCAAGGAACGCGTTTTGGCCTATGCGCCGTCCGAAGGCAGGGCAGAGCTGGTAAAATCATTTGTCACGTATTACAACAAATATGGCATCACGGTCACCACGAGCGATATAGTGGTCATTATGGGCGGCATTGAGGGCATTCTCTTTGCCCTGCTCGCAGCCACAGATCCCGGCGATGAAGTTATTGTGGCAGAACCCTATTATTCCAACTACCTTGGTGTGGCCGCAATGGCGCAGGTCAATTTTGTCGCCTTTACCACCACTGCCGAGAACGGCTATCACCTGCCCGCGCGCGAGGAAATTGTAAAAAAGATCACCCCGCGCACCAAGGCCGTTCTGATTTCGAGCCCGGGCAACCCGACTGGCTGCGTCTATACGCGCAAAGAGATGGAGTTGCTGGCCAGTATTGCCAACGAACACGGTCTCTTTCTGATTTCCGACGAGGTCTACCGCGAATTTGCCTACGACGGCGAGGAGGCCACAAGCGTCATGCAGATTCCCGGGACAGAGCAGTGCGGGATCATTATTGACAGCGTATCAAAACGGTACAGCGCGTGCGGAGCGCGGCTTGGGTGCGTTGTGTCGAAGAACAAGGAATTCATGGCCTCGGTCCTGTCGCTGGCAACCGTGCGTCTTTCAGCTGGCACACTCGACCAGGTGGCCATTGCCAATTGCATCAATACGCCTGACGCCTATTTTGAAAAAGTGCGCAAGGAATACGTGGAACGCCGCGACATCGTGGTCAAAGGCCTGAGCGCAATACCCGGCGTGGTATGTCCCAGTCCCAAGGGAGCTTTTTACGTTATGGCAAAGATCAAAGGCGTTGATACCGAGGAATTCGCAAAGTGGCTGCTCACTGATTTCGCCGATAACAACGAAACGGTCATGATCGCGCCCGGAGCCGGGTTCTATGCCACTCCGGGCCTGGGCCGCGATGAGATACGTATTGCCTATGTGTTCAAGGCGCCGGTCATGAAGCGGGCCATGGAAATACTGGCACAGGCCATTCAGACGTTCCGTTCACTGAAAAAATAGGGACATGCCATGAAGCCGGTCGAAGCGCTCACGCGCAAGGAACTTGAGCAGGTCGCGCTAGATCTGGGATTCAAGAATGTGCGTAACCTTGCGACTGAAAATATTATGAGAAAGGTCAAGTTTCTCCAGCGCTTTGCCCGGTCCAACGCGGAAGGCCAGGCGCCGGGAGAGGCCTTTGGTCATGGCGCGCACGAAGCGCAGGCATTCACGGTGCTGCACAAGTTGCGCAGGGAGGATTTCACCCCCGATGCGATCAGATCCGGCATCTGGGACATTATACAGGACGTATTGAAGGGAACCCACTGACGGGCCGTATGTCACGATCAGCGATTTATACCGCGTTTTTTCTCCTGATACTTATTGCCATTACCGCGGCTTTTTTCAGGACCATTGAGCCTTTTATACTCGATATCATTGTCGCCGCAATCCTGGCCCATATGTTTTCGCCCCTGCATATATGGCTCAAGAAGGCGCTGGTGAAGCATCACCGCATTGCCGCGGGACTCACCGTAGCCGCGGCCTTTTTTATTGTTTTTCTGCCCGTGGTGTTGCTGGGCACGTTGATTACGCGGGAGGCGGCCGGTTTTTTCGTGTTTCTGAGCGGCAAGGCGGCGGACCTTTCCAAAACCGTTGAGCATGTGCTTGCCATGCCGTTGATCAACGAATACCGGAGCGCTTTCGATTTCATCAACCTGCGGGAAAAGCTGCAGTCGATCATGGAGTCGTTCGGCAGCATCACCGTATCGCTCATCCAAAACGCATTTGTCAATATTTATGAAATAGTGTTCAATTTTTTCATTGTGCTCATCCTGCTTTTCTTCCTTTTGGTCGATGGTGAAACGCTGTTTGTCAAAATCAGGAACCTCTTGCCCCTGCGGCGCGAGGACCAGGTGATTCTGGTGAGCAGGTTCAACGCCATCACTGACGCGACCATCAAGGGCACCATTATCATCGGCATTGTCGAGGGAACTGTGGGCGCATCGCTTATGGCCATTTTCGGCTTTCCTTCGCCCGTGGTCTGGGGGCTTGTCATGGCCCTGCTTTCCATGGTTCCCATCCTGGGTACCAACACTGTATTGGTGCCCGCGGCCTTGTTCCGGATTTTTACGGGCCAGTATGCCTCGGGCATTGCCATCCTGGTGCTGGGCGTGGGGTTTGTGCTTATCAGCCAGTATTTTATCAAACCGCGCGTTCTGGGGTCGCGTTCAGGGCTTCACGAAGCGCTCATTCTTCTTTCCACCATTGGCGGCATCATGTGGCTGGGTCTTATCGGGTTTCTCATTGGGCCGGTGGTTGCCGCGCTTTTCATCTCGGTCTGGGACATGTTCAGTGTGCGGTACAAGCGGGAACTTGAAACACGCAGCGATGCGCCGCCGCCTTCTGCTTGAAAAATAAAAACCAGCCGGCGCTTTTTAGGGCGCCAGCCAGTCTATCCAGGAGGGACAAAGGGTTTTCCGCAGTTAGAGGGTGAATGCCGATGCCAGGTCGCCGCCTTTCACCTTTTCATAGATATCACTTACGATGGGGAAGTCGTTTTTTTCAATTTTCCGGAACGCATACTGTCCGTTGAACGGGTCAAAGGCGCTGAAATTAAAGGCCAGGGCCCGTTTGTTGTTAAAGGGTTTCATTGCCTTGCGGTCCACAATAATAAGAACGCGGTCGCCTTTTTTATAGTCTGATTTTTTCGCGGTTGTTTTATCAAATTTGAGATCAATGACAGTGGACTGGAGGCGGCCTTTCAGTTCCCAGGTCACTTCGACCATGGCTGAGCTTGTTCCCATATAGTAGATGTTTCCCAGAACGATATGAGAGGCTGACTGAAGCATTGGATCAAGATCATCCGAAGCCCTGGGTACAATCATGAATGCATTGGCCACTAAAAAGAAGAGAATTATTTTTTTCATGTACCAGGCTCCCTTTTAATTTGAACTTGATGTTTTACTTTCAGTTTGCAATAAACGGGCCAAAGCGGATTTGGCCTGTTTGAGCGCTATTTAATCAATTAAGTTAATCAATTAATCGCTTTAAATAAATTTATTTTATTTTTGCAGGGGAAATAATTTCCAGATATGGGACAGAAACGCCCCTATGGAAAAAATCGAGATAATAATATATATTACAACTATAATAACCTGTATAATAACCTGGAGGGCATATGAAATTTACGGCGTTACTGGTTCTTGCGGCATTCATTGGATACTCAAGCGCGGCATTGTCCACGCATAGTTTTACCAACAAAGCGGGTAGAGGCAGTCACCCGAACGCTCTCACCTATGGCAGCGGCAGGGTGGTTGTCAACCTGTCCGCCATCAGCGGGGCAACCGTATATCGGGCGATCTTTGATCCAAACAGGCACTATGGCAACAGCGGGTCGTATCCGGCAAGCGGCAATGCAATGCAAAACATGATCCTTGTGTCCAAGGCCGATGACACTCTTGCCATACGCGGACCCCGCTACCGTACCTTTGACGCGACCGCGGCTGTCCAGGCTGCCCTGACAGCTGGTACGCCCTGTACGCTGACCGTGGCCAATGCCGCTGGTTTGGGCGGAGACGGCGCAATGCTCTCTCTCGACGTCATGTGCAATGCGGCAGCGGCAGCGTCCATTGCCCAGGTCGACAGCGCAACAGCACGGTTCGACAATGGAGACGCGATAATCACCTTTAAGGAGCTCAATCCGATTTTTACCGCCTCAACCATTACCTGCGACCAATACAACACCGAGTATAACGCCCGCTTTTCCACGGCTACAGGCGCGGATTGGTCCGGTACTATAGAGAAAATCCGGTACCGTATCTACCGGTCTGCCCAGCCACTTGCCACTGAAGGGGCGCTTGCGGCCGCTGAGCTGGTTGACGAGATAAAACCGCTTACTTGTTGGGACGCACCCTATTATGGTTCGGGTAACTGCACTGGTACCAATATTGTCCCGCGGTATCCCATCAACAATCTCGAGCTTGCCTCGCCCGGCATGGGCATTTATGTTGACCGATACAAAGGCATTGGCAGTGAAACCTTCTATTATTTCGTGAGTCATACTGTGGACGGAGCAGAGGACTTTTCAATCCTGACCGAAGGCGCCAATGCCACCAACAGCGTGCTCGAAAGCGGCGGACCAGGCATGGTGCTGCTCCGCGAGATCAAATCAAATGTAAGCTTCAATTATGTGAGCAACTGTACGCTTTACTATTATGTACGCTGGGAAGCGCCGCCGTACTGCAATATGCCCAGTTCGCCCTACGACTACCTGGTAGGTGTGCCGCCCAATCCCAAGCGGCCTAATCCAATGGCGCAGGTATCGCTCCACTGCTGGGGCGGCAGCATCAATTCCTGCTACGGCTGGTGGTACAGGGCCGAAGAGGGCGGCCTCATTATCTCCACAAACCAGTATCCCTATGACTGGTGGACCTCGTATCACGAGAACAGCGGAACGCTGAAGTCATTCGCTGACGGCACAGTCCAGCCTTTTACTGAGGCCAGATATCTTTCGTTCATCTATTATTTCGCTGTTCCAAATTATAACATAGATGTTGAGCGTATTCATCTTGCCGGGAGCTCCATGGGCGGGGCAGGCACCTCCTTATGGGGCATGCGTAGCGGCCAGATTTTCTCACATCTCATCTCATGGGTTGGGGTCCATATTCCCAAAGAGTCGCCAACATTTACAGGCTCATTCATGGGAAATTATGGCGATACCTCGTGGAACACTACATTTTCCAATGAACAAATGGAACAGTTCGGGTATCCTGTCATACATCCGTCTGATAACGTGAATGTATGGGACTATTGGGACAATACCAAATGGCTGGCGGCAAATCCAGTTGCCGAGACTCCCTGGTTGTCTCATTCCAATGGCACAAACGACAACGGCATTGGCTGGCCGCAGGCGTGGAAAAACGCTCAATCCCTGATGGGGGCAAAGCGGGGCTTTAATTTTTCCTGGGGCACCTCTGGCCACAGCCAGAGAGCGGTGCTTCTTGGCCAGCAGAGCGACCGGTATTGCACCATGGATTTCCGTAAAAACCAGTCGTATCCTGTGTTCACGGGCGGATCACTCGACAAACCCCTTGGCAGCGCGCCCTGGGACCATGATTCATCGGGCAATATCAACAACTATGTGTTCTGGGACGTTGCCACGGTGGTTGACGAGGCAGACCGCTGGGAAATGACCGTGTGGCTCGATGACGGCGCTTCCCAGGCAACGGAGACCGTTGATATTACGCCTCGAAGGCTGCAGCAGCTTGCCCATGGCGCAGGCTCAACCTATGCATGGGAGTTTGTCGAAGGCCTAACCACCATTGCGAGCGGTACAGCCAATGCTGACGCCAACGGGTGCATCACGGTCCCCAATCTTACCCTTTCCAAGACCCATCGCACCCTGAAGCTTACCTGTGACAATTGTGTTGTCGCCACAAGGGACAATGCAACTGACTGGACACAACCAGTGCTTACCGCAGTACCCAACCCATTTAATCCAGCGGTCACCATCCAGGTAAAGGGCATGGGCAAGGCGTCCCTTTCAGTGAGGGTGTATGATCTTTCTGGTAAACTGGTTGCTGATCTGACCGAGCAGGTTTTAGGAAGCCAGGTTGTCTGGAACGCTTCTGGCCAGGCAAGCGGGATGTATGTAATCAAAGCCGTATCGGGTAAACGGACCTTGACGCGCACGGTTGTTCTGACGCGTTGACCAGGTCTTCCGGGCGTTCCATCATGTTGTGAACATTCGCCCTGTACCATGCAATTTATTGCATGGTACAGGGCGAATTTCGTATCTTTCTATCCATGGAAATCACTTCTAATGCGGTAATATCTCTCATAGTCAAGTCCGGCCCTTTTGCGCGGTTCATCCTGCTCCTCATCTCTTTCTTTTCCGTGCTTACGGTGGGGGTTTTTATCTACAAGTTCCGCGCGTACAAGGCGGCCCTTGAAAAAAACCGGCGCTTTTACGCTACGTTCACCAAGACCCAGAAACTCACGGACCTGCAGATAAACCCTGACCGCGGCGCCCGCGGCACGCTCGAGGAAATAGCAACAATAGGCCTTGCCGAGTATAACCGGCTGCTCGAGACCGTAATGGCGCACCAAGATTCCACTATCAGCAACTTTTTTCTTGAGACACAATTTTCCATCATCAAGGACAATTTGGAAAAGGGGGCGTCTGAAGCTGTGCAAAAGGCTGACCGTTACCTGGTCACCCTTGCCATCACCAGTTCCACCTGTCCGCTTCTGGGACTGCTGGGCACGGTCTGGGGCATCATGCACGCCTTTTCCGACATTGGCAGCAAGGGGACCGCGAGCCTCAACGTGGTGGCGCCGGGTATTGCCGAGGCGCTCATCACCACGGTATGGGGTATTGGCGTGGCAATTCCCGCGCTGGTGGCGTACAACGCTTTTGCGAACCGCAATCGGTCCATTGAGAGCGAGGCGTACGATTTCTCGGCCCACCTTCTCAACCGCATCAAAATCGACTTTTTCGAGCTCATGTACAAGCGCGAGGCAAAGAGAGGCTCATGAGACGGTATGGCCGGCCGTTGAATGCAGACCTGAACCTCACCAATCTTGTTGACGTCACGTTCACCCTGCTTATCATTTTCATGATCACCGCGCCGTTGCTCACCCAGGGCATCAAGGTCGATCTGCCCAAGCTCACGGCGTCGAGTATTGAGACAGACAATACCATTACCATCCATATTTTACGCAACCGCACCATCTACATAGAGCACGACGGCGCCAAGTCGCGTATCAGACTCAATGACTTCAACCGTTCCTTTGCCGACATCTACGCTGCGTCCAGCAAGCCTGTGGTGGTGAATGCGGACAAATCCGTTCCCTACGGCATTGTTATGCAGGTCATTGGCGTGCTCAAGGAATCGGGTGTGCAAAAGCTGGGCTTTCTCACCGACCCGGTTGAGAGCAGGGACGCCATCCAGTCACTCAAATTGTAGCAGGCCGCAATGAGCATGCCCGCAGCACTACTCGAATCGGTAAAACGCGATCCCTTCAAAAAAGCGGTCACCGTATCCCTGGTTCTGCATCTTTTTGTTATTATATCATTCACGCTGCACGATATGATGAAACCGCGTCAGGTGGTGAAAAAGGCCTATCTGTTCGATATGGTGAATACGCGGCCGCAGCCACGCAGGTTCGCGGCGCCTCCTGTTGCCAAACCGCGCGAGGTAAAAAAACAGGAGCCGGCTAAAAAGACCGTTGAGAAACCAAAGGAAAAAGCCATTTCCACGAAAAAGGCGAAAAAAGAGGAGAAGCAAAAAGAAGAGCCCAAAGAGCAGCTCCAGGACGAACCCAAAGAAACGGTCCAGGAAAAGGACGCGCCCCAGACACTGCAGAACGAGATGACCATTTCCCAGCCCGATTTCCCTTTTAAGTATTATTATCAGCAGATCATAAACGCGGTAGAGCGTAATTGGAATCCGCCCCAGGAGCTGTTGGGCAGCGAAATGCAGCTGGCGGTTGAAGTGAAGTTCCGGCTTTTAAAAAACGGACAAGTCACGGATCTTGAAATATCCGAATCATCGTGGAACACCATTCTCGACAAACTTGCCCTTCGGGCCATTGAAAAGGCGCGTATTCCGCCCATTCCTGGTGATGAATCTGAACTGACGATTACTTACCGGCTTGTGCTCTCAAGGAATTAATACATGCTGCTGTTATTACTTATCGCTATATCGGTTATTCAGGTCTCTTCACCGGCAGAAGAGCTCTTTCTCGAGAGCACGTCAAGCGGCATCCCAAAGATGGATATAGCCGTGGTCGATTTTGTCAGGAAAAACCTGGGTCCTGGCAGCACAGGCGCAGCCAAACCGCACGAGGTCATTGTCAATGACCTGAAGCTTTCCGGCAGGTTCAATGTCTTTCCCATGAACACCCTCGACACGGTGACCATGCACAAGAAAAACATCGCGGTTTTTATTGAAGGGACAATTGATCAGAGCAAGGGGAACACTATTTTCGAGTGTTTCCTGCACGACGCCTATTCCCTCAATCTCATCACAGGTAAACGGTTTAACGTGAAGGACAATGCGGTGCGCAAAGCCGCGCACCTCTTTTCCGATGAAGTGGTGTACCAACTCTTTGGCGAAAAGGGCATTGCAACTACAAAAATCGTGTGTACTATGCGGGGCCCAAAGGGAAAGGACGTCTGCGTTCTCGACTATGACGGTTATAACCCGGTCTATATCACGCGGAACAATTATATCAACCTGACGCCCGCGTGGTCTCCGGACAACCAGGCCGTGTATTACACGTCATACCGTGATAAAACCCCGGCATTGTACAAGACGTTCATTTATACGGGCCAGACCGTGCGCCTTACGCCCAATGCCATGCTCAATTTTTCGCCCACGTCAAATCCCATTGACAGCCGTATTGCCTTTGCATCAACGGTGCATGGAAACAGTGAAATCTATATCATGGAGGGCGATGGCACGGACATAGCGCGGCTCACCTTCCAGGGGTCTATCGAGTCGTCTCCTTGTTTCTCGCCCAATGGCTATGAAATCACCTTTACCTCAGACCGTACCGGTTCTCCGCAAATCTATATCATGGATTCTGAAGGGACCAATGTGCGGCGCCTTACCTTCGAAGGCAAGTACAATGCTTCGCCTTCCTGGTCGCCCAAAGGCGATAAAATTGCCTATCAATCAATGGTCGAGGGCGTGTTCAATATCTGTACCATTGATATCGAAGGCGGCGCTGTGCAGCAGCTTACAACCAAGAGCGGGAACAATGAGCACCCGTCTTTTTCAGCCGACGGCCGGCTCATCATGTTCTCGTCCACACGGGCGGGCGCCAGTGATTTGTATATTATGAATGCGGACGGTTCGAACCAGACGCGGATCACCACCGGCGGAGGATATGAGTTTCCCGAATGGTCGGGGCGGTGATTTGCAGGAGTGAAGTCATGAAAGAAAACGTAAAAAAAATTGTCCTTGCAGCTGTCGCGGGCGCGTGCCTGCTGACCGGCTGCGCAGGCCAGGTCGCGGTGGTCAATCGCGCGGAGTGGGAACAGCAGAAACAGGAGATTGCGGCGCTCAAGGCCGGGATTGGCGGGCTCCAGACATCGGTTGAAAAGCTGCACGACGAGGAGATGAAACAACTCAAGCTCATCAATGCCGACTTGCGGGTGCTCTTTTCCGACCTGAGCCGCAATCTGAACGTGGTGAGTGGCAAACTCGAGGAAAATCAGTACAATCTCGAGAAGCTGAGCAAGACCACCACGCAGCTCACGGAACGGAAGTTTGTGGTGCGCAGCGTTGCTGGCCGCGATTCGCTGCTTCAAGACACTGTGGTTGCCGAGGACAAGGTCGATGTGCAGAAGCTTTTCAAGATAGCCCGCGAGGACTTCAATGCCAAGGATTATGAGCGAGCGCGCAAGGAGTTTGAGGAACTCAACGCGAAATTTCCCGACGACAACCTCGCGGACGACTGCCGGTATTGGGCGGCTGAGTGCTACTATGTGCAGAAAAAATACAAGGAGGCGCTTGAACAGTACAGAGAGGTTGTTGAAAAGTATCCGACAGGCGACATGGGGCCAGCGGCCATGTTCAAAATGGGACTTTGCTACAAGGGGTTGAGCGACAAGAAAAACATGGAAAAGACCTGGACCGACCTGATTTCGAAATACCCCAACAGCGACGAGGCCATGCAGGCAAAGGCGCGGACAGGCAATTAGTGTGATCTCATTTAGAGCACAATGCGCATGGAAATAAAAAAACTCATCAAGTCCTTTTTACCTGGTCTGTTTTTGCTCGGGTTTAATATCGGGACCGGCAGTGTCACCACCATGGCCAAGGCAGGTGCGGTCTATGGCATGTCCCTCTTGTGGGCCATTATTCTCTCCTGCATCGTGACCTATTTTTTGATCATTATTTTCAGCCGTTATACCATGGTGACCGGACAGACAGCGCTTCATGCATTCCGGACCAATATACATCCATTCTTCGGCATTTTTTTCATTGTAGCCCTCACTGCCGGGACCAGCGCAAGCATCATGGGTGTCATGGGCATTATCTGCGATGTATGTCATGTCTGGTCCATGGGATTCATTGCTGGCGGCATTTCTCCGGTCCTGTTTGCGTTCTTTTTCATTCTCCTGGTCATCTATATTTTCTGGAACGGTAAAACCGACTTTTTTCAGCGCGCCCTGGCAGTCATGGTCGCTATTATGGCGGGCTGTTTCGTTCTTAATTTTTTTATCATGATGCCGCCGTTTAGCCAGATACTGCAAGGCGCCATTCCCAGCCTGCCCCATGCGCCTTCCGACCAGGGCGATGGCCCCTTTTTGGTCATCGCCTCCATGGTGGGCACAACCGTATCGGGATGCCTTTTTATCATACGGACCACCCTAGTAAAGGAAGCGGGCTGGACCCTGAATGATTTGAAGACCGAAAAGCGCGATGCTCTCTTCTCAGTGTTCATGATGTTTGTCCTGAGCGCCACAATCATGGCCGCGGCCGCGGGAACTCTGCATGTCAAGGGTCTCACGCTCTCCAAGTCATCGGAACTGGTCACGCTTCTTGAGCCGCTTGCAGGAGGGTTCGCGGTCGCCGTTCTTGTCATTGGCATTATAGCGGCGGGACTCTCCTCGCAATTTCCCAATGCCCTGCTTCTTCCATGGCTGCTCTGCGACTACAACAATTCTCCCCGCACCATGACCATGGGTAAATATCGCGCCATGTTTGTGGCGCTTTCCCTTCTGGGACTTGTGGTCCCGGTTTTCGGCTTCCGGCCCATTCCGGTCATGATACTTTCCCAGGCCCTGGGAACGATTCAATTTCCCTTGTTGATAGTGTGTATTGCGATCATAGGGAACAAAAGACCGGTCATGGGAGAGCACAGTTTTGGGGCAGGCACTAATAGTATTCTTTTCGTCATTATGGCCTTTGCGTGTTATATGAGCTATACAGGGATAAAAGGTCTTATTAATGTCTTTTTCTAAACAGGTGACACTCATTATATTTATACAAACGCATGATACTTAAAAAACCGGAATTAACAACTGATACCTGCAAGAATCTCCTTGCGTATTACCGGGATTTTCATCGGAAAAATCTCGAGTTTTTCATTTCCCTGCGCACACAGTGGCATGCCGCGAACCCGGGAAAGCATTTTCCAGGCTTGTGCGCGAACATCAACCCGCTTACCGGTAGCTTCAGGCCAGCGTCTGAGCAGCGCGCATGGGGATGGGGCGATACCCGCGCCCTGGGTGTCTGGTGTTCGTTCTTTATCATGAACAGAGTGCCAGATGATTTGATACATGACCTTTCTCACTATTGCGATACGCTGTATGTTTCGCTTGTAGAGAAGCTCAAAAAAAACCATGGCTCCATTCCTTTTACCGCTTCCATTGAGACAAACCTGCCTGACGATGAACCGCGTAACAGATCCTTGGGACCTGATGAAGCTGATTTCTCAATGCTTTTCGGGTCCAATGCCTTCATGCAATATGGTATGTGGATGAATGACCAGGGCGTTTTCGACAAAGGCAGCGCCATGTTTTTCAAGTGCTGCGCAGCCATCGCTGCGTCGGCCTTTGTATTCAATTATGCGAAGACACCCCCCATTGGCCGTGTCCATGGCCCAAGAATGATTGCGCTTGGCGTTATCGGCGAGGTGCTCAAAAGCATGCAGGCGCTCGGAGATCCCTGGGACAAACATGATGTGAGGCCAAAGCTTATTGAACGAGCCCTTGAATATATCGCGTATATCACGGCAAACCATTTCAGGAAAGAACCCGTTGCTTTCTGGGAATTCAGCGATGAAAAGGGCGGTCCTGTTAAAAATCAGGCAGGCGCAATACAGGTGGACCCGGGTCATGCGAGTGAATGCGCGGGATTTATAGCCGAACTCGCGCCCTTTCTGCCAAAAGCGGATCGGAAAGCTGTGCTTGAAATAGCGCTTGCCATGCATCTTTTTGCTGACCGTATAGGATTTTCGCCAAAAGGGGTCATGTACAAGTCAGTTGATCTTCTTACCGGTAATCCTCTTCCCGACACGCAGACCGTTAAAAGAACGGGCAAGCCTACTGCGCCGTGGTGGAATGTGCGCGAGCATTGCGCTGCTGCTCTGCGTCTGTATACGCTGACAAAAGACAATCGTTGCGTTGTATCGTATAAAAAAGCCCAGAACGCTTCATATCAGTATTATCCCAGTCACATTTTTCCCGGCATGATGGTCCAGACCCTAGATCCCGAGACCCTGGAGGTTGTTGATGTGCCGCCAGCCACGGGAAACATCGACGCCATGCACGATCCGCGCGCCCGCGTACGGGAGATGGAGAATCTTGAGCTGCTCATACAACAGGCTTCGTGAAAGAACTATTCCTATTTGCGAGTGTGGAAATATATATTTTAAGTATAAAGACGAAAAGCCCACACGTCTTTTCGCCCCTTCTATTTTAAATCCAGAGAGTGTCCCATCAAGCATCGAACACATGAAAAGAAGGTGGAGAAGTTTTATTCCACCGGCTTTACCATTGGCCGTTTCAAAAATATAACACGGAAGAAACGGACAGAGGAGTTCCTCTCATTCGGCTACTGGGAAAAAAACACAAAGACCTATCTCGATGCGGCAAATAACCTGCTCCATTACTTTGTCGAAAAAAGCGGCATTGGACGCACGCAAAAGATATTGAGCGTTGCCTGCGGCTATGGCACCGAGACATTCGCCGTGTACGACGCCTTCAAGCCCGACCGGATCGAAGCCATCGATGTTACTGAAAAACACGTGCAGTATGCCAATGGCAAGGCCGCTACGCTGAATCTTGCCGATAAGATCAGGTTCTCCCATGGAGACGCCTGCAAACTGGATTATCCAGTTGCCGCGTTTTCCCTGGTTCTTGGTATCGAGGGGCCGGTCCATTTCAATACGCGCGAGGCTTTTTTCGGCAGCGCATACCAGGTGCTGGGAAACAACGGCAATTTGCTGCTCATGGACATTATTACAGGCGAAAAGTTCGCCAAAGCCACCTGGCTCCAGAGGAAAATCCTGGCCTTTACGGTCAAACGGTGGGTGGTACCCAAGGCCAACTGGGTGGACCAGGCGACCTATCGTCAGCAACTCAGCAAGGCCGGGTTTACCACGCGGTTTATCACTCCCATTGGCGACAAAGTATTTCCCGGATACGCCAAAAACGGATTAAGTCTCAGGACCATCTGGATCAGGATGTTTCAGCGCGGTCCCGGACCCACCGTAGGACTGACCATTATTTCGTATCTGCTTGGGTATTTGTATAAGAGGGGTCTGATAGAATACATCTACGTCAAAGCCACAAAAGAACCCGATTCCATGCCGGGTCTTGTCCCCCTGCCTGCTGCTCTGTAATTTTTTTAACGGTCCTGTTATTACTGGAGCGTTTTTACTTCACCCACCTTGTTTGGCAGGCCAAAGATGTCCCGTTTTGCCTCAAGATAATAGAGGTAGTTATTGTAGGCGACATCAGCCTGGACACGGTGGTCAACATGGGGGATAAAGCCGCCTTCGTTGACCAGGGGTTTGAGACGATTGAGCTCTTTTTTGATGGCGTCCTTGCCTTCAAGGAGCACGACTTTGTCAAAACCGCCCATCATGCGGATGCCGGGGCGCTCTTTGCGCAGGTTTTCGGGATGCAGGCCAGCGTTTACTTCGAGCGGAAACATGATGTTGACCCCGTTGTTGAGCCAGGCCGGGGTAAGCAGGCGGAAATCTCCGTCGCAGTCCACAAAGCTGTATTTAGTGCCGTTTTTCCGGTAGATGTCGAGGACCGTTTTGTAGACAGGGCCGCATTTTTCAATAAAGAACTCGGGTGTTACAATGGGACCTGCCTTGTAGGCGATGTCTTCCCACCAAGCCACAAGGTCAATGGACATGTATTTGGTCACCTCGACCGCCGTGTAGGTGTAGAGGGCCTTCATATCAGAGAGGATTTCATCGAGCAATTCAGGCTGGTCAAAGAGGTTGGTGCAGATGCCTTCAAAGCCCATCCAGTCGCGGATACGTCCCGCGGTGCTGCCGCTATGCAGAGAGAGCACGTAGTTCCGGTCCTTCACTTTTTCGCCTAGTGCGGCGATGTCCGCAGGAATACGGCCCGGTGTATGGGGGTTCAGGCGTTGCTTGTGGGGAAGGTAACTTTTTTTGTCTTTGATGGGAAAGTCGATGTAGTGGGGGATGGAATCTTTGCCATTGGAGAAGATTTGGCATTTGACGCGGTCCGTGTCGTAGATGATTTTATGTTCGCCGTCATCGGAGACCACTTCTTCATCGAACTTGGGCAGCAATCCATTGTTCACGGGCACGCTTTTTTGCCAGACGTCAAAACCGAAGTAGATGTCCGCCAGATCATTGTTTGCGACCCACTGGGGAAGGCCTTCGGCGTGCCAGCGTCGCAGGGTGTCAACCCAGTAGCCGAATTCGGTGTCAATGATGCGGTCAGGTTTTTTGAATTCCATGGTGGCGAAAAAGCGTTCGCGGGGCGAGAGTTCACCCTGTTTGACCGGAACGTTCGTGTAATCCTGCGCCTTTGCGTACAGCGCCATCATTTCATTGGCGTCCATAATTCTCCCGTATGGTAATTGCTAAGGTTTAGCGTAAACGCGTGCAGAAGAAAATATAATTATTTTCCGCCTGGCGATAAGTTATTTTCTGTGCATGGATATTGCGGTGAAACGGAGAAACCGGGAGCTTTTTGCGAGGGCAAAGGAGCGGATCCAGAAGTCGAGAAAGGGTTCACTCGACATCATTTACATCACGCACCACGAGAGCGCGGGCGCTGATAGGAGCTTCTTTTTCTTCACGGGAATAGCCCAGGGCAACCTCATCTATGCTTCGTGCGTTGTGAGCCGCGATGGTTCGGTCCATCTTTTTATCCACGAGCTTGAGGAAGCTGAGGCGCTGCAGACCGGGTTGCCGTATACCATAATTAAACTCGGGGAACAAACGGTCATCAAGGCCCTGCAGGGGAGCAAGTATGTGGGCATAAACGCCAATGCCATTACCTTGCAGGAGTCCGGCGCCATAAAGGAAAAGCGTTTTCAACTGGTGAATATCAATAAGGAGATTGAGGATGCGCGGGCGTCCAAGAGCCAGGCTGAGATTGAGCGGATGCGGCAATCGGCGGCCATTGCGGCAAAGGTGGCCGCGGCCATTCCTGGCATGGCAAGGCCTCATATGACCGAGAAGGAGCTTGCCGCGCTCATTGATTTTGAAATGGCGTGCGCAGGATCTGAGCGGCCCGCGTTTGACACCATTGTGGCTTTTGGTGAGAACAGCGCAGTCCCTCATGCGCAGCCTTCCGGCCGCAAGCTGAAAAGCGGGGATTTTATTCTGTGCGATTTTGGCGCAACCGCGGGTAAAATGTGTTCAGATATTACCAGGGTGTATTGCGCTGGCAAGCCGTCGGCCCAACAACAGGCAATGTACCAGGCCGTATACAAGGTTCAGCGTGACGCGCTTGCCAGGCTCAAGGCGGGCGCAAACGGCAACGAACTGCATACGGCCGCGGAGGCGGCCATTGACGAATTTTTTCGCACAGCAAAGCTGCGGGGAAAAATGGGCCATGGGCTTGGCCATAGCATTGGATTGTATCCGCACGATGGAAAACGGATAGGCAGGACCGATTTTCTTGTTCCTGAGAATTTTGTTACGACTATTGAGCCTGCGGGGTATGCGCCTGGGTTTGGCGGTGTGCGCATTGAGGACACTGTGCTTGTCACCCGCGAGGGGATTGAAGTGTTGACCGAGAAGGCGCCGAAGAAAGACCTTGTGTGTGTTGCAGGGTGTGAGATATAGGTGCGAGGACTGAGGCGCGAGGATCGAGACAGCACGAGGTTACTTGATGTACGCAAAAAACAATCCATTCTCTCTCCTCGTTCCTCGCACCTCGATCCTCAACGTAATTATTTATATTATAACCCCTTACGTCTCTATGTGACGCAGATCACAGCATTTTTTTATGAAAATATTTATGTTTTAATGAAATAAAATGGGTAGCGTTGACAACAATAATTTATTAATATTATAATATCTTTTACTCAATGAATTTGGCTGTAAAAACGATTCAATTAAAACCAAGGAGAGACACATGAAGAGCAGGTTCATTCAAACCAGCGCGGCTATTACGGCCGTTGTCTGTCTGATATGCGGCACTGCCTTTGCCCAGATTGGCGGCTCGGTCGATTGGGTCAACAGGGTCGTAAAGGCAAAGGGTATTGGCGCGGTCAACCCCAATATGCCCGAAAGCGCGGCCCGGCCTGGTGCCATACGCGCTGCCAAGCAGGTCGCTTTGCGCGACGCATTGGAGCTTATCAAGGGGCTTCAGCTCAATTCCACGACCACCATTGCCAATGGCATGACCGAAAATGACGCTATTAACACCAGTATAAGCGGGTTTGTCAAGGGATTCCAGTTTGAACCCAATCCTCATTATATGAGCGACGGCACGGTTGAGATCGAGGTGACCATTCCTATTGACGGTGTTTCTGGCCTTGGATCGGCCCTTTTTGGCGGTTCAGTCGAACTGGTCCCCGAGAAGCCTTCCACCACCTTTGCGCCTTCCGGAGCTCCGGCCAAGGGGTTCACGGGCCTTATTATCGACGCCAAGGGTCTGGCTATCAAACCCGCACTCATGCCGCGCATTACCGATGAGAAGGACAAAGAGATCTATGGCAGCGCTTATGTATCGCGTGACTTTGCCGTGAAGTTCGGCATGTGCGGATACGCGAAGGACATTGCTGACGCGCAGAAGCGGACCGATCGCATTGGCGCTTCGCCTTTTGTGGTCAAGGCGCTCAAGGCCGCTGGCCCCAACAAAACTGATATTGTGGTGTCCAACGACAATGCGGCCACCATTATGAGCACGGCGCAGAACATGAAGTTTCTGTCCGAATGCCGCGTCATAGTTCTTATTGATTAATGAAAGGAACCCAGAATATGAAACCGAAGAATATAACCGCGGTGTGCACGGCTGGCATGCTTGCGCTTTTCCTGTTTGGCGGCTGTGCAAAAACGCGTAAAGCCGGCGGGCAGATGGACACGCCTGAAGTGCATTATGAGCAAGGCATGAAGTATTACAACCAGGGCGAGATTACCCGGGCTGGAGATGAGTTCGACCTTGCCCGCACCCTTGATTTCAAGTACGCTCCCGCTTATGCGGGCCTGGCCCTGGTCGCAGGGGAAAAGGCGCGCGTTGAGAAAAATCCCAAGCTCGCGGAAAAGGGCTTTGACAAGGCGTACGAATATATCGAGAAGGCGAAAGACCTGGACAAAAAGCTTGTGGCCGCATGGCTGGCATATGGCATGGTGATTACCATGCAGCATATGGCTGACGAGGACAAGGAATGGGTCGAGAACGCGCTTGAGCAGTACGACAAGGTGATAGCGAAACTCGATCCCGCCTGCAGCGAGGCCTACTACCGCAAGGGTTGGACCCTCAAATACGCCTTCAAATTCAGGGATGCGGCCGATCAGTTCAAGAAAGTGCTGGACCTCGACAAGACCTATACCAAGGAAGCTGACGAACAATGGAATATCATGCAGAACATTGAACGCGCGGCCCCGGGCAGCAAGATCGGCATGAAAATCGCGCTTATTGAAAAGATATCGCGCGCCGATGTGGCGGCTTTATTCATGAGCGAGCTTGATGCGGCTAACCTTATACAGAAGAAGCGTCCGAAGAACTATGACACTGATTTCAAGGCGCCGGACGATCCACGTACGCTTGAGGCCCAGAAGACCGTGACCATGGCCGAGGCGACTGATATTGCCACGCACTGGGCGCGCAATTTCATCAACGATGTGGTTAATCTGCAAGTACGGGGCCTCGAACCCTATCCGGACCATACCTGGAAGCCCGATCTTTTGATTACTCGCGGCGAATACGCATTCATGCTCGAGGACATTCTCATCGCCATTCTGCGCGACGAGTCGCTGGCCACCAAGCACATTGGTGCGTCCGAATCGCGTTTTCCCGATGTCAATCCATCGGCTCCTTTTTACAATGCCATATGCAATATGGTCGACAAGAATGTCATGGACGCGAACATTGATGGCGAGTTCAAGGCTTTGGACCCGGTTTCGGGCGCCGATGCGCTTCTGGTCATCAGAAAGCTCAAGGAACTGAAAAAATAAGGAGGTACTGCTTTGAAAATCATGACACTTTTTGCCTGCTCGGTCCTCCTTTTCGCCGCTGGCGCAACCTGCCAGCAGGCAGCTGACGATGTCAAAATCGTTGAAGGCTATGGTCTTTCGAGCACGCAGCCCGATGCACTGACCCAGGCCAAGCGCGACGCCATTGAAAAAGGTATTGGTGTTATGCTTCTGTCGCAGACTGAGACAAAGAATTTCATGCTCGAAAAGGACGTGATTATCACCAAGACCATGGGTTCGGTCAAGAAATACGACGTTTTATCCCAGGGAAAAACACCAGACGGCCTCTTTGAGATCAAGATCAAGGCCCAGGTGTCGCTTGCCAGCATAAAGGCCGACCTTGCGGCGCTCAAAATCCTGCTCGAGACCATGGACAAACCGCGTGTCATGGTGCTTATCCAAGAGAGCCGCAACGGCGAGACCAAAGCCGGATACAATTCAGCGGCCACCGCCATCCTCGATTTTCTTACGGAAAAAGAGTTCAACATAGTCGATCCCGCGCAAGTCGCGGCGCTTATGGGCAGCAACGACGAATATATCGCCCAGGCCGCAGCGGGCGATCCTGTTGCCGCGGCAAAACTGGGCCGTGATAATGGGGCTGAAGTGATTCTAGTGGGCAGGGCCACGGGTTCGCTTGCGCCAGACAATCCCATGCTCGGGAATATGAAATCAGGCCAGGCAGACCTCAATATCACGGTCATCAACTGCCAGACCGGCAAGGTGATTACCGCGAAGAACGCGCACCAGGCAAAACCGCACATTTCAGCGGAAACCGCCATGTCCAACGCGCTGCTTGCGGCTGGAAAAAAGATCCTTGACCGCGATCTTTTCGACAAGATTGTAGGCCACTGGCAGGACCAGGCCAACAACGGCCAGGAACTGCGCGTGCTCGTCAAGGGCGTTGATTCTTTTGCCAAGCTCAAGGAAGTCAAGATGTATGTCCAGACCATGTCGCCCAACGTGGTCACCGTGACCCAGCGCAGCTGGACCAAGGAAAAAGGCCAGCTAGAGCTTGCGGTGGTATTCAAAGGCAACGCAGAAGCGTTCTGTGAATATATTGACGGAAAAGCGACAAAGGGCGGGGTCAAGATGGCCGTGGTCGATTATTCGTCAGGCGCTGTGAAGCTATCGGCGGAGTAAGAAAAATAAATCACGGGTAAAAAAACGGTCCCTGCTGCGGTAAAAAGCAGCAGGGATTTTTTTTGCCTTGGCTGGCAGCCGGGGCGTGATTGTATGCAGGGGCGTCATTCAGAAGGTGTAGTCTTTCGCTGCAGAATGATGCCCGTACATTGGATTAATGCCCCTGCAGTTGGCCAGGTTAGAACGCGGGTTTTAATTTGTCGTAGGTTGCAAAGAGCCCTTCGGAGAGCACCTTGGTTTGGCCTATCACGGGCATAAAATTGGTGTCCCCGTTCCAGCGGGGCACAATGTGCACGTGGCAGTGTTGGTCAATGCCCGCTCCCGAGACGCGGCCCAGGTTCATGCCGATGTTGAATCCCTGCGGGGAGAGGGTTGCGTTCAGGGCTTTTTTGCAGGTGCGCACGGTTTCCCACAGGTTTTGGTAGGCGTTGTTTTCAAGTCCGCACACGTCGTCTTTGTGCGCAAAGGGGACAATGAGGAGATGGCCGTTGTTGTAGGGAAAGCGATTCATGATGACAAAGCAGTGGCTAGAACGGGCTAAAATGAGATTGTCGCGATCCTTATTTTCTCGCGGCTTGTCGCAGAAGATGCATGTGTCCGGGGTTTGGTCGATGGTTTCGATATATTCGGCGCGCCAGGGCGCCCAGAGCTTGTCCATGGAATTAAAAATAGATTATGCCCGCTATGCCCGCAAGTATGCAATACGGGGCAAAGAGGTGGAGCCTGCCGCTGTTCACAAAGGAAAGCAGTACCTTGAGCGCGACAATGCCTATTGCAAATGCGCTGACCGTGCCCAGGGCCACGGGAAGGGCCGATCCTGCGGGCAGTCCGGGCCCTTCTGCCAGGTCTTTGCCGTGGAGCACCACCGCCCCAAGGATTGAGGGAATGGAAAGAATAAAGGAAAAGGCGGCCGCCTGTTCGCGCTTTAAGCCCAGAAAGAGACCCACGGCAATGGTTGATCCTGAGCGAGAAATGCCGGGAATAATGGCAATGCCCTGTACCACGCCTATGATAAATGCCCGGGTCATAGTCAGGTCTTTGCCGTTGTTTTTTTTAAAACGTGTGGCGGCAAGGAGCAGACCGGTGACAATGAGCATGAGGCAGACCAGCCGGGGCGACCCGAACATGTTTTCGAGCGGGTGTTTGAACAGGACGCCGATGATGCCTGTGGGAACTAGGCCGGCAAAGACCATGAGCGCGTATTTCAGGTCGCGCATAAGGAGGATTTCAACGATTTTTTTCCTGAATACAATGCCAACAGCGGCCAGGGTCCCCAGGTGGAGCATGATGTCAAAAAATAGCTGCTGGTCGAGGTTGGGAAACGAGGGGAAGAGGTTTGTGAAAATGACCAAGTGGCCGGAACTGGAAACAGGGAGAAATTCAGTCAGGCCCTGGACAATGCCAAGGATCAGTGCGCTGAACATTAAGCTGCGGCAAGAATGGAGACTTTTTTACATTCCTTGCCCAGGCGGCTGAAGCAGACCGTGCCTTTTACCAGGGCAAAGAGGGTGTGGTCTTTGCCAATGCCCACGTTGGGTCCTGGATAGATGCGCGTACCGCGCTGCCGCACAATGATGGTTCCCGCGCTCACGGATTCGCCTGAGAACCGTTTGACGCCAAGGTATTTGGGATTGCTGTCTCTGCCGTTTCTGCTTGCGCCTACGCCTTTTTTGTGTGCCATGGGGGACCTCGCTTATGCTTTCGGTTCGCTTTTTTGTTCTTTTTTCGCCTTTGCCGCGGCTTTTTTCTGCTCTGCCTGGGCAGGGTCGTGCGTCTCTTTTTTGCCATTGCACACGACTTCCGTGATTAGGATGTCCGTATATCCCTGGCGATGGCCGGTTTTTTTTCGGTAGTCCTTGCGCCGTTTTTTCTTGAAAATGATCTGTTTTTCGCCAAGGACATGGGCCAGGACAGTGGCTCTGACCGCCGCGTTTTCGACATAGGGCTTGCCAATGCTTGCTTCGTTGTTGTCGGAAAAGAGGAGGACTTTGTCAAAACTGATTTCTTTGTTCGCTTCAGCCTCAATAGAGGGAACGCGGCATGTATTTCCCGGGCTCACTTTGAACTGGACGCCCTGGATGTCGACTATGCAGTACATAGAATCTCCTGTCCTGTTTGGTTTTAAAGGCAATAAATATAGTTATTACGCGCTTTTGCTTCAAGAGTATTCATCAATTATTTTATATGCTCCATGACCCTTGAACTATCAGACGGCAGGTCCATACCGCATGTTGTGGTATGCGATTCTTTCCTGAAACGGCTATTGGGATTCATGTTCAGAAAGAAGCTTGCGCCAGGCCAGGCGCTCCTTTTTCCTGGATGCTGGATTATCCACACCTGTTTCATGCGGAAGAGCATCCGTGTGCTCTTTCTGGACAACGGCCATGCGGTTGTCCGCGAGATTGAGAACATGAAGCCGTGGCGGATTGCATGGTGCGGACGCGCGCGCCACACGCTCGAGATTGTGCGCGGTTGATTAGAGGGCCATTTTTTTGCAGACACAATAACAGAGGCGTGAGAAGAACCTGCCAGCGCAGGGAAGCGCGGGGCCAGCGTATCCTTTCTTAATGATCAGGAGATCGTTCAATAAAACCGCGCTCATCTCCTCGGGTCTGAAAAGAAAGAGGGGATGGCCTGCCTGTGTATTTGGGCCGGGCTGCCGGGTGGTGATAAACTTGGACAATGAGAGCGCGCGCGGTGCGGTCAGGGCCGCGCCATTAGTGACAATAAGGACAAAGAGTCCTCCTAGCTCAATGGTCTGCGTGAGACTGGCCACAATTCTCTCTGGAAAAGGATAGTGTTCGAGCTCGCGTGGTGCAACGCAGACGCGCCCGGTAGTACCCGTGAGAAAGGATTTTTGAGCGTTTTGGACGATTTTTTCAACAGCGGTCATTTCGTGGGCTCCAGGGTCATTTTTCCGTGGTTTTTTAATAATATAGCACATAGCACCTGAGAAGCGGAATATTGTATTTTATTCTGTTTTCAAACCACGCTATTGATCAAAGGACGCACGTATGAAAGAGCCGGTTGTCAGCCAGAAACTCGCGGAAGAACACGGTCTAACGGCCGAGGAATACCAGAAGATCTGCCAGGTGCTTGGCCGCACACCTTTGTATACCGAATTGGGCATCTATTCGGTCATGTGGTCCGAGCACTGCTCGTACAAGAACTCCATCGCGGTACTCAAGACTTTTCCCAAGGAGGGGGAGCGCTGCCTTACGGTCGCGGGAGAGGAGAACGCCGGGGTCATCGACATTGGCGAGGGCAGGGCGGTCACCTTTAAGATAGAGAGCCACAACCATCCCTCGGCGGTCGAGCCCTACCAGGGCGCGGCAACGGGCGTGGGCGGCATCATGCGCGACATTTTCACCATGGGCGCGCGGCCCATTGCCTCGCTCAATTCCTTGCGTTTTGGCGAGCTTGCGGGCAAGGATGCCAACCGCGTCAAATACTTGTTTTCCGGAGTTGTCAAGGGTATCGGCGACTACGGCAATTGTCTGGGCGTTCCCACTGTGGCCGGGGAGGTCTATTTCGAGGATTCCTACCGGGGCAATCCTTTGGTAAATGCCATGACGGTGGGCATCATGAAACATGAACACCTGGCCAGCGCCAGCGCCAAGGGGCCGGGCAATGCGGTCATTTACGTGGGGTCCACAACGGGCCGCGACGGCATTCACGGCGCCTCATTCGCCTCGCTCGAACTTTCCGAAGAGTCTGAGGAAAAACGGAGCGCGGTGCAGGTTGGTGATCCCTTTACCGAAAAATTGCTTATCGAAGCAACGCTCGAGGCAATACAGACAGGCCGCATCGTGGGTATCCAGGACATGGGCGCGGCGGGACTTACCTGTTCGTCGTCTGAGATGTCGGCCAAGGCAGGTACAGGTATGGAGATCCTGCTCGAAAAGGTGCCCATGCGCGAAACCAATATGATTCCCTACGAGATCATGCTTTCCGAATCGCAGGAACGCATGCTTTTAGTGGTTGAGCCGCAGAACATGGATGAGATCATGGGCATTTATACGAAGTGGGGTTTAAACGCGGTCCGTATCGGCACGGTCACGGACAACGGCAGGCTGCGCGTTTTTTTTCACGGTGAACGCGTTGCCGACATTCCCTCAAAGTCGCTGGTGCTGGGCGGCGACGCGCCGGTGTATATCCGCGAGCGCCGCAGACCCGCGTATCTCGACGAGACCCAGCGTTACAACCTTGCGGCCGTGCCCGAGCCCACCAGTCTGCGCGTACCGGCTTCGTACAGTGAGGTCCTGTGTACCCTGCTCGCTTCGCCCAATATCGCGAGCAAGGAGTGGGTCTACGAACAG
>MFYT01000097.1:36548-95621 GCA_001789205.1 Candidatus Raymondbacteria bacterium RIFOXYA2_FULL_49_16
TCCGCACCAATACCGTTACCCTCCCCGGCTCTGACGCGGCGGTTCTCAGAATAAAGCATTCGAGAAAGGCCATTGCCGTCAGCGTGGACTGCAACGGCAGGTTCTGCTACCTCGATCCGCGAATCGGCGGACGTATCGCTGTTTCCGAGGCAGCGCGCAACTGCGTGTGTTCGGGTGCAAAGCCGCTTGCCATTACCAATTGCCTCAACTTCGGTAATCCCTATAAGCCTGAGATGTACTGGACATTTGGCGAATGCGTGGAGGGCATGAGCGAGGCGTGCCGCGCGCTTAATACGCCGGTCACCGGCGGTAATGTGTCATTTTACAACGAAAACCCTGATGGCGCGGTCTATCCTACGCCCACGGTGGGCATGGTGGGGCTGCTCAACGACGTGGATAAGCACCAGACCCAGTGGTTTAAAAAGGCTGGCGACCGGATTGTGCTGCTTGGCGAGACACGCGACGAGATCGGCGGCAGCGAGTATCTCAAAGTGGTCCACGGCCTGGTCACAGGCACACCGCCCGATCTGTCGCTCGAACGCGAAAAGGCGCTCCAGATGCTGGTCTACCAGCTTATTGATGAAGGGCTTGTCAACTCAGCGCACGACTGCGCCGAGGGAGGCTTGGCCGTGGCCTTGGCAGAGTGCTGTATTACCAACCGCAATTGTCCGGTGGGCGCTTCGGTTGCTTACGACTGTGGCCTGCGTATTGACCGCATGCTTTTCTCCGAAACCCAGTCGCGCGTGATTGTATCCATAGACGAGAAACACCTTGAGAAGGTCAAGGAACTGGCCCATCTTTTCCATGTGCCCCTTGCCGGGATTGGGACAACCGGCGGCGACCGGCTTGTCATTAATGGCGTTGTGGATTGCGATATTGAGACCATGACCGAGACATATTTCACCAGCATCCGCCGCATAATGGAAGAACAGTCATGATCATTGTCATGAAGCCTGGCGCAAGCCGGGAACACATTGACCGTGTCATGGAGAAAATCCAAGGCTTTGGCTACAAGCCGCACCCCATTTTTGGCACGGACAAAACAGTCATTGGCGCAATTGGCGACGAACGGGGCAAGGCGCGGCTCGAATCGCTACTCACCTGCGACGGCGTGGAAAACGTTGTCCGCATACTCAAACCTTTCAAGCTGGCCAGTCGCGAGTTCCATCCTGCACCCACGGTCCTTAATCTGGGCGGGGTGCGTATCGGCGAGGGGTCGTTTACGGTCATGGCCGGGCCATGCAGCGTTGAGAGCGAGGAGCAACTGCTTGCTATTGCGCATGAGGTGAAAAAGGCGGGCGCCACAATATTGCGGGGGGGCGCGTTCAAGCCGCGCACGTCTCCCTACGCGTTCCGGGGCATGGAGGAGGACGGCCTCAAGCTGCTCGCGCTGGCAAGACAGGAGACCGGGCTCAAGATTGTCACTGAAGTCATGAATCCGCGCGACATTGATATCTGCATGAAGTATGCCGACATGCTGCAGATTGGTGCGCGTAATGTGCAGAATTTCTCGTTACTTACCGAAGTAGGCAGGGCAAAGGCACCGGTATTACTCAAACGGGGCATGGCCACCACCATCGAGGAGCTCATTATGTCGGCTGAATACATTATGGCCGAGGGCAATATGGAGGTGGTGCTTTGCGAGCGCGGCATCCGTACGTTTGAGACTGCCACGCGCAACACGTTTGATATTTCCGCGGTGCCAGTTTTAAAGAAGCTCTCGCATTTACCCGTGATAACTGATCCAAGCCACGCCACTGGCATATGGGACCTGGTTGCGCCCATGGCAAAGGCATCGCTTGTCGCGGGCGCAGACGGCATTATTGTCGAGGTGCACAATAAGCCCGAGGAGGCCTTTTCCGATGGCCCGCAGTCGCTGAAGCCAGCGACATTTGCCGCACTGATGCAGGAGCTTCGAAAACTGGCTGAAATTGAAAATAAAAGTATGTAGGACTTTGAGCTGACCTAAGTCAAAAAATCTCAGGCAACCTTGAGTTTTTCCGCGATCCAGACCTTGATGACAGACTGCCGCGTGACTCCCAGCCGTTTGGCTTCTTTGTCCAGAGACCCAATCATCCATTCGGGAAAATCGACATTAACGCGGCGTGGCTTCTGGTTTGGCCGTGAAGCTTTTGAAAGATCGAGGAATTCGGAAACATCTTCGCCCTTGTCGAATTTTTCGTCAAATGTCTTTGCTTTCATATAGGTCCTCCTCGTTTTTTCTGGATCTCCGCACCGAGATTATACGGGTCTTTCCTTCCCGGACAGTGATAATGCTAGACCATATCTTTGCCTCTATTTTCCCAATGACCATGCCGCGCGGTTCGTCCACGGTTTTTGCTGGTATTTCAATTCTGTCCGGGTCTGCCCAGAGCGCTTTGGCTTCTTCGAAATCGATGCCATGTTTTGTCTTGTTTGCATCGCTTTTTGCCGGATCATAGGTAAATTCAATATCCATACCATAAATATACCAAAATAGTAATATAAATTCAACAATAATTATACTAAATTTAATTTATGGCCGGATAAAGGTAAAACCCTGTTTTTCTTTTTGAACTTTTTTTGCTAATATTTAACTAATAATATATATTACAGGCAGGTCCTTTCTTTTCAATGATTTAAGGAGGTCGTATGAAGCAGGCCATGGCATTGATATTCCTGGTTCTACTTTCGTCCGGTGTTTTTGGTGCAGTGGTTTTAAACGAACCCTTTGATACAGATGATGGCAACTGGAACGGCGTTTTAGGTTCCACATATGAGATATCAGGAGGAACAATGAATATCTCCTCCGATACTTCAAACTCCATCAAATGGGTGGTGCGTAACGGCCTTTTACTCAAGAACTTCATTGTATCGGTAAAAACCGAGGTGCAGGCATTGCACAAGGACGGCGCCATCGGAATTTCCCTCCGCACTCAATCCAATGGTGACTCTTACTGGTTCCTGATCTATCCCACGGGATTTTACCAGGTCTCAAAATACATCGGCATGTCAAACACCACTCTGTATCAGTATGTCCAGCGCAATTCTTTTGTTCGACCCGATGTCAACCGCCTGAAGATCGTGGCTGAGGAGGATACCTTTTCCTTTCTGTGCAATGGCCAGCTGCTTTGCCGTATTGTCGACGCTGCCATTGCCGCTGAGGGAAAAATCGGGCTTAATGTTCTAGGTGCCACCGTAGCTTTCGATAGCATGCTTGTCGACGATACGCCCGTGCCCAGTCATGGGCTTTCGTCTTTTGCGGACGACTTTTCAGACACCAGTCTTTTCGGCTGGGCCCAGTTCGACACCACGGGTTCATTCAGTGTGGTGAGCAATAAGCTGCGCGCCGTGGGAGACGCCCAGGGCTATATGGGTATGCTCCATACGTCGGGAAACTACGGCACAGACGACACCATTGAAGTGACCGCGACCAAAGCGAGCGTCGGCACCGCGTACAACTACGGTCTCATGTTTCATTTTGACGATAATCTGAATGAGGGATATATTTTTCTTATCATTGACGGCCAGGGATACTCGCTGAGCAAGCTCGATAATGGCCATGCAGACACTCTTTTCACACCAGCGATATCTTTTGACATCAACACCACTACAAACACGTTGAAGGTCATCAGCTCTGCCAGCGGTGAGATGAAGTTGTATATCAACGGCGTGTTCCAGCGTACGGTGACAGACCATACCTTTCCTTCAGGGTCATCGGGGATCATGGTTGCCAACAATATTACCATTGATTTTGACAATTTTCGGGTCTCAGGCCAGGCGCCAACGGCCACAGAAGATGGGCCTGCTATTGCGAGTATCTCTGACGGTTCACAAATAACAACGGTACCCAATCCGTTCAATCCATCTGTCACGATAGCAGTCAGCGGGCAGCAGACAGCAGGCAGCGATAATGCAAGAATAGAAATATTTAATATTCATGGAAAACATGTTCAATCACTGCCAACTGCCAACCGCTCCGTCTCAGGCGGATCCGTTGGTGTTGTCTGGGACGCCTCGGCGCAGCCATCGGGCGTGTATATCGTTAAAGTGGGAATGGGAAACAGGATGCTGACAAAGGCGATTACATTGGTCAAATGAGAATGGATGTTACCTAACGCATCGCATCAAAAATTCGGTCCGCATTGAAAACAGATATCGTACCGGAGCGGCTGGTTTTGCCCTTTGCCGACCAGCAGGCATAAACAAGTTTTTTGTTCTCCGTAAAACAAACCCTGGCAGCCTTGCTTTCAAGGTTTTTCAGGACAGATTCGACGCTGATAGCGCCGGTTTTGGCCTCGCCTATCAAGATGTGCTCTCCGTCAACCGATCTCGCGACTATGTCGATTTCGATTTGGTCTCCATCGCGGTCATTGCCCCAAAACCGCTGCGCTGGCATCCAATCGATGTTTCCGATTTTGAGGCGCGGCACTGATTCCCGTGCAAGCTCCTCCCATATTTCGGCAACCTGCCGGACAAATCGTTCCTTGTTCAGGGATTCGACGGCCGTGATCTGGTCCTGTTCGAGCAGAGCTACATAGGGCTGGACGCACCGGTACCAGAAGAGCAAAAAAGGATCAGCGATCTTATAGAGAGAACGTTTTGCGGCTTTTGGGTCGGTTCCGAAAGGAATTTCGCGTCTGATATACCCAAGATCAATCAGGTTTTCCAGTGGTCTGCTCAGGCTTGCGGCGTTTTTGGCAAGCCGGGAGGCGATTTCCGACAACCGGTTTGCCCCGTTGGCGATAACTCCAAGAAGCGAATGGGACTGCACCGAGCTCCGCATGTCATCCATAAGCAGCCGTTGGGGTTCCATATGCAAGAAGGCCGTCACGTTCATATACTAGGCCGCGAATGGCGTCCTGCCTGTTGCTGAAACGGATGGCTTGTTCCCAGTAGTGCGGCACACCGCCCCATACAGCAAAAGACTGGCGGGTACACCTCGCATGTGCAGGGCATCGCGTATCCATCCGGCCGCCAATGGCCGTACCTTGATTATTTCAGAGGCCCGTCCATACAGCGGCGCTGAGGAGTCAAGGACCATTCCTTGCATCATTTTTTGCGAAGAACCGCATACCACCAAGGCGAATTGGAGGCCGGACCGTTGATCAACGAGTTTTTGAATGATGCTGGGGAGTTCGGGGGCCATTTGGGCCAAATAGGGAAACTCATCGATCGCGACCACTAATCCGTTCGTCGGGCGTGTATTCAGGGCCGAGAAAAGAACGTCCCACGACGGGTATACCGCCTGATCGAACCCCGGCACCATCCGTGCGATCTCAATGGCGAATGCCTCCCGCTGAAGCGTGGGCTCCCGTTGGTCGGCCAGGAAATACACGTGCTTCTGACCAAGGACTTCCTGGAGGAGTCTTGATTTTCCACGCGTGGGCAATTATTTTTTGATCGGTTATTCGTTGACCGAGATATTGTAGAGCTGGATCCTGAACCTGCAGAGCCTGACGCGGTGTTTGCGGCAGAGGTCCTTGACTTCGGCTTCGTGGTTGCCGTTGATATATCCCGTGGAAATGACAATGCGCTGCACCTGGTAGGCGAGGATGATGTTTTCGAGATCGTTGAGACTTCCCAGGACCGTATAGCCCGATATGGAGCGGTTGAGCTTTGAGGGATCGTCGTCAATGAAGCCGATGGGACGATAATCGAGGTTGTCTTCCTTGATGAATGTGTGGAGGATGGTGACCCCCGAATCACCTGCGCCGTAGATAAGTACCCGTTCGCCTCCTGAAAGTTTCCGTAATTCCCGCTTCTGGTACGTGGCATAGAAATTGAAGATGATCCTGCTTGTGCTCACGAAGACCATGAGAAAGAGGCCCAGGACCAGGAAATGACCTGGCTGCAATGCTCCCGAGGGGTTGAGCCAGGTGAGGGCAAAGTAGGCGAGAAGTGTGCCGCTGAACACGCCTTTGATATATTTACCAATGGCATGGATATCGATGTACTTCCATAGTTCACGATAGAAGCCCAGGATAAAAAAGGGACCATAGCAGCATAGCGCTATCATGAGTAATTGGTCGCGGTAGACGGACCAGTCCGAGGAAAGCGCTTTATAGCCTTCAAAGATAATCCGGGTCAAAGCGAGTGAAAGGGCCATAAAAAAGAGGTCGAGTAGCACCTCAATGACGCGATTTCGCGTGATGTACCTAATCCAGGCCGACACCGGCTTATCGGAACTCACATACAGGTCGTGGTAGAGCCGTTTTTTGTTCGCGTCTCGTTGCTCGCGCATTTTCAGCAGGATGGTTTCCACATAGCCCAGCCGTTGCACACCGATGTAAATGATGATAGCAACCACAAAGAGTAGGCCCGCGGCGGTTTCGTTGCGGGCCGCGGTGAGTAAAAAGGCGACGAGGCCAAAGACGATGCTGATGATGTAGAGAATGATGACGGTTTGGCGCTGGTTGAGGCCAAAGGCGAGGAGCCGGTGGTGGACATGCTGGGCATCGGCGGTAAAGGGGCTCATGCGGGTGACCACGCGCCGGACAATGGAAAAGAGCGTGTCAAAAATGGGGACTCCCAGAGCAATGAGCGGGACGAGGATGGAGACCGTGGTTGAGCTGATAAGCGACCCTTTAATCGAGATAGTGGCCAGGACAAAGCCGAGAAAGAGGCTGCCGGTATCGCCCATGAATATCTCAGCTGGGTTGAAGTTATATTTCAGGAACCCGAGGAGTGCACCGGTAAGGGCCGCTGAGATAAGACCGGTTGCCGGATGGTTGGTGATGAGCGAGACCGCGAACATGGTAATGGCCACTATGAGTGAAACGCCCGAGGCCAAGCCGTCCAGACCGTCGGAAAGGTTTATCGCGTTGGTGACACCGACAATCCACAATATGGTGATAGGATACGCGAGGACGCCCAGATGAAATGGCCCGCTCCCAAAGGGGTTGGTCACCTGCTCTATCAGCAGGCCAGAGTGTACCACGTAAATGGCAATGACGACCTGGACAAGGAACTTGATTCTGGCATTGACACCAAACTTATCGTCAAACATACCCAGGAGCAACATAAGGAACGATCCGATGAGGATATTAAAGTATCCCTTGGAGACCAGCAGGACAAAGGCCTCTTTCCTGAACAGATAGAGAATTCCCACGGATGTCAGGACTCCGAAAAAGATACCCAACCCTCCCATACGGGGGATTGCTCCAGCGTGGATTTTTCGCGTTTCAGGCTTGTCTATGGCGTTGAGCCCAACGGCAAACCGTTTGACCAGCGGGGTAATGATCAATGTACCGAAAAAGGCGCTTGCACATACGAGGAAATGAGTAAAAATTGGAAGGTTTGAAGACATATAAAATTGATATAATATACTCTTTTTTTTAGGGCCTCGACCATTTTTTCGCAAAAAGGATCGCAAGTATCACTGAGGCGATAAAAAGGACAATCTGGTTATGCGTAAATCCTGCGTGGAGCTCTGATCGGGGATAGTACCTGAAACAGTCGACAATGCTTCGGTCTATACCGTAAAAAATAACAAAGAGAATGGTTGTGTGACCATTGAATCGTTTGTACCGTTCCAGCGCAAGGAGCAGCAGGCCCACGGTCAGGGCGCCAAGGGTCATGTAGATCTGCGAAGGGTGGAGATGGGCTGCATGCACCGCTGCCTGGTAGTAGCCAGCGGGGCTGTCGGCTGGAAAGCTCATGCCCCAGGGAAGGGTGCATGCTTTGCCAAAGCAGCAGCCATTGAGCAGACAGCCGATGCGGCCTATGGCAAGGCCAAAGGCAACGCCGGGCACAACAATGTCCAGCGTCGCGAGCACAGGTTTCTTTTTCATCAGCATATAGGCGATGGTTGTTGCCGACGCACAGATGAGGCCGCCGATAAAGACAAGGCCGCCGCAGCCAAAGGTACCATTGTCCTGCATTGGGTTGATGATGGAAAAGAGATCGCCTTTGAATTCGGAGAAATTCAGCGCGACATAGAGAATGCGTGCGCCGAGTATGGCGCCCGCTATGACGAAGAGCAGGAGGTCGCCTATGAAGGCTGGGTCGAACCCGGCCTGTTTCGCGCGTTTGACTGAAAGCGCGTATCCGATGAGAAAGCCCGCGGCAAGGCAGAGGCCATAGGTGTGTACGGCAAAGGGGCCGATCTGGAAGAGGGTTTGGATCATAGCTAGTAGTCCTCGCTTTTTTTTCTTAGGGACGCGGCCAGTCCTATCAGGATCATTGAGGAGATGAGGGACGAACCGCCGTAGCTCAGGAATGGAAGGGGCAGGCCTGTCACGGGCATCATGCCCACGGTCATAGAGATATTTATCAGAACATGAAACGCCAACTGGGAAGAGATGCCCACCATGACTAGGTTGGAGAAGCGGTTCTTGTTTTCACTGGCAAGGGAGAAGAGCCGCGCGATCAGGACCGAAAAGAGGAGTAGGACAAAGAATGTACCTAGGAACCCGAACTGCTCCCCCAGTACCGAGAAAATGAAATCCGTGTGCTGTTCTGGTAAAAAGCTCAAGCTTGTCTGGGTGGCTTTCAGAAAGCCCTTGCCAAGGATTTTGCCCGAGCCAATGGCCACTTTGGACTGGATGACCTGGTAGCCCGCGCCAAAGGGGTCGTTGGTGGGGTCTATGAACGAGACAATGCGGCTTTTCTGATAGTCGTGGAGTCTGTTCCAGACAATGGGAAGCACAATGCCGATGAGGAAATTGATGGTAAGAATCGATGATATGTGGATTATGTTCCTGCTGAATTTTACCAGCAGGAAAAAGAGTAGTATGAAAAACCCCGCCCAGAGATAGATGTTAAAGGCGAAGACCAGGCTGAGGACCGGAGAGACGAAAAAGAAGAGTTCGAGCACCGACAGGCCGCCCCAGTAGATCATGGGAATGAACACGGCGCAAAAGACCAGCGATGTGGATAGGTCGGGTTGTTTGACGATCAGCGCCATTGGGAAAAGCAGGATGGCGAGTGGCACGACAAAGCTGGAGATATTCTGGAATGATACCGGATGCGAGGACAGGTGGCGCGCTAGGGCCAGGATCACGGCTAGCTTGGCGAACTCCGAAGGTTGGAGCTTGATGGGTCCAATGGCGAACCAGCGGGTCGCGCCCGCAGCGCTGCTGCCGGTGATGAGCACCATGACAAGTATACACAATGAAAGCGCGTAAAAGACATAGGTGAAATCGTAGATGAACCTGAAGGGGACAAGGACGACGATGTATATGCAGACCACGCCCACAAGGGTCCAAATGAGTTGCGTCTTGTAGAGCGTCTGCATGGCGGGGTTGTCCGCTAGGTGGGTGGCGCTGTATATAAGTATAATGCCGATGATGATAAGGATAAACATGAGGATCAGAGCGATGGGATCAACGCGCCGATTCAGGGAGCTGAGACGGTGTTCCATGTATTGGTTACCTCCCTGGCTTGTTGAAATAGGTCCGCAGTATCTTTCCCGCTATGGGCGCCGCCACAGAACCCCCGTGGCCCGCGTTTTCCACCACCACAGCGACCGCGATGGTCGGTTTTTTCAGGGGACCAAGAGCGAAAAAGAGCGCATGATCGTTTCCCTGGGGGTTTTGGGCCGTCCCGGTTTTACCGCCTATGTCAACGCTGTCCACCCGCGCATATCCGCCTGTACCGCCGGGCTCGATGACCGCCCTGAGCGCCTGGATGAGGATCATGCGCGTTTCGTCTTTCAGGTCAATGTATCCCAACGTGTCGGCCTTCCAGGTCTCCCTGGCGCCGTTGGTCCGGGGGGAATAGAGAAAAAGATGGGGTTTAAAGAGCGCGGTTTCTTTTACAAGGGCGCCGGGATAGTTGGCGAGTTGGATGGGGGAGACCACCTGGCCCTGACCAATGGCGGAATTGAGTATTTGACCTTTTGTCCAGATCCATCCCCTGTCCTTGAATTTTTCGTTGTACGTCCTTTCGTCGAGGATTTCTCCGGCTGATTCCTCGGGAAGGTCGACCCCGGTCTTCTGGCCGAAACCGAACATGTGCGCGTATTGGGCTATATAGTCGATGCCGGTTTTGAGCCCCACTTGATAGAAATAGACATCGCATGATTTCTGAACGCCGTTGATCAGCGAGAGCGCGCCATGTCCCTTGGGTTGCCAGCATTTATAGGTACGGGAACCGAACTGGAAGCTGCCGAAACATGGTTTGAAGGTTTCATGGACGTCGATGATGTTTTCGTTCAAGCCGGCCGCGGCCGTGACCAGCTTGAAGGTGGAGCCGGGCGGATACAGGCCCGTTGTGGCCCTGTTGTTCAGCGGCTTCTTTGGGTCGAACAGCAGGCGCCGCCAGTGGCGCGAACGGTTTTTCGACGACTGGGTAAAGATGTTGGGGTCAAAACGCGGCGAACTGACCATGGCTAGGATATCACCGTTTTCGGGATTGAGCGCCACGACCGCGCCGCAGAGAGAATCAGGAAAGGCCTCCTCGGCGACCTTTTGGAGGGTATAATCGATGGTGAGATAGATGCCCCTTCCTTTTTTCACCTTTCTACTGGGCATGTCCTCAATGGCCCTGATTTCGCGGCCAAAGGCGTTGACCATCACGTATTCTTTGCCGTCGACACCGCGGAGATAACCGGACTCATATTGCTTTTCGAGGCCGAAGACGCCGACCTGGTCGCCGTACTGGTAGTCAAAGTTGGTCCGCATGCTGTCAAAATCGTTCTCCGAAATCTCGCCCATGTAACCCAGGGCGTGGCAGGCGAGCGTGCCAAAGGGGTATTCGCGCCGCGACTCGTTTTCCACGATGATGCCGGGCAGGTCAGTGATGTGCTCTTCGACCACAGTGACCACGTCGAGCGGCACGTCATCAGCGAGTTTGATGGGCTCAAAGCTGCGCCTGCGCGCGCGCCAGAACTGGTCCTTTAGCTCGCGCTTGTTGAAGATGGTATCGCCCTCGCTGTCCCTGATCCGCATGAGCGTCTCCATGAGTTTTTTCTGGTCATCCACTTTGTGGTAGAGCAGGGAAATCGCGTAGGAGGGGCGTTCGCGCGCGAGCATGACGCCGGTGCGGTCGTAGATGGCGCCCCGGGGAGCTTTGTTGATTTTGAGGCGCATCATGTTTTCAAGGGAGAGGCGCGAGTAATAGCTTCCCCGAATTATCTGAATATGGACGAACCGGAGAAGAATGAGGGAGAAGAGCGCCAGCCAGAAAAAAATGAAAAGGCGGCTTTTGAACTGGCGCGCGTATTGCTGGTCATCCAGAATGTTTCGCGTCGCCATAATAGCCCCGTCGGATGAGCAGCAGCAGAATGATGCCTCCGCACATGGTCGAATAAATTGCGGCCGGGAGAATATTGGACAGGAGCAGACGGCCGAACGTGGGGCCGCTGCCGTACACGCCGACCGATGTGATGGCGTCGTGAACGACGGACGCGAGAAAGAGCACGATCAGTTTGTACCGGTCATCGATTTTTATGTTTCTCTCGTCGAGCAGTCCGGCCAGATATCCCACCACGCTCTTCGCGAACGACCCGATGCCCAGATACTGGGGAGCGTAGACATCGAGGAAGAGACCGGTGAAGAAGCCCGCATAGACGCCAACCAGGGCGCCTTCTTTCATGCTGAGGAAAACAAGGAAAATCATGACCAGGTCGGGTTTGATGCCGCGGATCGAAATTGCGTGCACGACCGTGGTCTGCAGTGCGACCACCGCTATAAATGCAATGAAGTAACTAAGGAACCTGATTTTGCTCAAAGGGTTTCCATTGGGTTCGGATGTTCATCACAAAAATATGTTCTATGTTGTCCAGCCCAGGGTGGAGCCTAATCTCCGCGGTTTTAAAAAGGTTATCCACGGGCCGCACGCTGGCGACCACGCCTACTGGAAGCCCCTTGGGATAGATACCGCCCATACCCGAGGTGACCACCGTGTCTCCCGGCAGGATGTCGCTATGCGCGGGTGTGTTGATAAGGGGAGCGCCGCTGGAGCAGTCGAGAATGCCTGGCGAGTTGGTGCGGCTGAAAGTTATGCCCGTGCGACAGAAGGGGTCGGTGATGAGCTGCACGTTCGCGGTGAAGGGGTAGACTTCCAGAATTTTGCCGATGACGCCCTGAAGCGATATGACCGGCATGTCCTTTTTTACGCTATCCAAGGACCCGGCCGCTATGATAATATTGCCGCCAAAGGCGGTCTGGTTCTGCACTACAACCGGCGCCGGGACAAGGATGAAGGGGCTCTGTTCCCGGTAGCCCACCGTTTTTCTGAGGGTCATGTTTTCGCGTTTGGCCTCGTTCAGCATGCCGTTTTCCGCCTTGAGGCGCGCATTCTCCTCGAGCAGGACGCGGTTCATTCTGATGATGTTTTTTATATGGGAGAATTTGCTGATGACCGCCTGGACCGGCGCCAGGACCGTGACCTGCAGTCCCCGGGCAATGGCATACCGTTCGTGGATGTCGCGTGCGCTTAGCCAGAGCGAAACCAAGACAGTGAGGACCAGCGAGAGGAATTTCCGATAGTGGACAATGAGGGAGAGCATGCGCGCGGGGGCTCTACCGGCCCGAATTCAGGAGTACCTTCCGGTATTTATCGATATTCTCAAGGATTTTCGCGGTGCCAAGGGCAACGCGCGAGAGCGGGTCATCGATGAGGTTGACCGGCAGGTTGGTCTCCTGCCGCAGCCGTTCATCGAGGCCGCGCAGTTGCGATCCGCCGCCAGTCATGACAATGCCTTTGTCGAGGATGTCGGCTGAGAGTTCGGGCGGCGTCTGCTCGAGCGCTTGTTTGACGGCAAGGACGATATTGTTGACCGGTTCGGTGAGCGCTTCGCGAATTTCGGCTGAGGAGAGTTTCAGTGTCTTGGGAATGCCCGCCACCAGATCACGGCCTTTGACTTCCATTTCAAGCTCTTCCTCGAGGGGAAAGGCCGATCCGATCTGCATTTTTATCTGTTCGGCAGTGCTCTCGCCTACCAGCAGGTTGTAGGTTTTTTTGAGGTATAAGATGATGGCTTCGTCCATTTCATCGCCGCCCACCCGTACCGAAGCGTCGCAGACAATACCATAGAGGGCGATGACCGCGATCTCGGCCGTACCGCCGCCAATATCGATGACCATGTTCCCTGATGGGTCCTCGACCGGAATGCCCATGCCGATGGCGGCCGCCATGGGTTCAGCAACGAGGTATACTTCGCGCGCGCCAGCGGAGGTAAGTGAATCCATGACCGCCCTTTTTTCAACCTCGGTAATGCCCGAGGGCACGCCGCACACCACGCGCGGCCTGACAAAAAAAGAGTATTTTTGGCAGCGCCTGATGAAATGTTTGAGCAGCGCCTCGACAAGATGGAAATCGGTGATGACGCCGTCCTTCATGGGACGCACGGCATGTATGTCCTCGGGGGTCCTTCCCAGCATGCGCTTGGCCTCCATGCCAATGGCCACCACCTTTCCCGTATGCTTGTTTACCGCCACGACCGATGGTTCGTTTATGACCATTCCCTTGCCGCTGATATGAATAAGCGTGTTCGCGGTGCCAAGGTCAATTCCCATGTCGTTTGAAAAGAGGTTAAAAAGACCCATGCGTTAACCTTTTTGTTTAATAGGAAATTATCTTTATCGTGTTAAAAATTAATCATTTACGGCGCCTATGGCAAGAAATAAATGTATATGGGGTTTAAATACCGATACCAAGGGCAAAAAACTGGGGGGTGCTGCCCGCGTTTATATCATCGAGGTATCTAATATAACAATAATCTATGGTCAGGTTGCCAAAGACAAGTCCTACTCCCGCGGAGAAGGAGCGAGTATCGTGCAGGAAATGATATCCGGCCCTGAACGAGAGCGCCGAATAGGTGAGTTCGACGCCCGCGGGCATGGTGAAATATCCGTCAGCGGACATGTTCATATCGAGAAGCAGCTTTGATTTGACTGATTCGTTCACCGGACGGGAGTAGACAACACCGGTACGGAAGAGGGTGGAGAGGGGATACCTGTTTTCAGCCAGCGCGGACATATACCCCGCATTCATGAGCGCCGCGCCTGCGATGAGGCCCTGCACCGGGGTGCGCCAGGTGGCGCCCAGGTCGCAGGCAATACCGTTCATACTTTGGGTCCAGATGCTTTCGCGCAATCCTTTTATTGTAGCGCCCACATTGAAAGCGCCCAGAGTCACCTTTGAGGTGAGCATGACCGCTGCGTCGTAGGCATGGAAGGTGTTGGCCTCGTCATAGTCGCCGCCATCGCGCGTAAGCGGCGCCGCGCCCATGTCGAAATACTGGACCGCGACGCCCACGCTTAGACGTTCGTATTTCAGCGTTGCGCTCAGGTATTCGGACTTCATGTCCATGAAGTAATTCATATGCTCGAGGAAGATCAGGTCGTCGTCGATTGCCGCTATGCCCGCGGGATTGACGGAAGCGTAGGCGCCGTCGCGCACATCAGCGGCGCCAGCGTCGCCCAGGGCGCGCATGCGCGCGCTTGCCGGCAGCGAGAGGGACGGAAGGCAGGTCCCCCCTTTTTCATACAGGAACGCGTATGCAGGCATAACGCCGGCCGCGGCCAGCAGCAGGATGAGCAGGTGTTGTATCATGGTTGTCCGGAAAATAAACATAGGAAAATCACCAGGTCATTGTCCACGAGAGGCCATTGTTGATGCCTGAGCCGTTAGGTTCGAGAGAAAAGACATAGTCTATTTTGCTGTTGCTGAATTCGCCGTTCCTGAAATGGAAGCCCGCGCCCATGGAAAAACCCTCGTTGGTTGCAAAGCCCAGGCGCACGGGAAATTCGGGCGTTACGAAGCACTCGATTCCCGCATGGTGTTCCACAACGCGGCTTCCGTTGCGCAGTTTGCTGGTCCACGAAGCGTTCCGGGAATCGTCCGGTACCAGGAAAATGCCGGCGTCGTAGGCCGCGGCGCAGGCGCGTCCATAGAGGGAGCGCCTGTAGGCGATACCTGCCTTTATGTTGACAGGCAGTGTGTTTTCGATGGAGGCCTTGTAGTCGCTTCCCAGGAGCGGCGCTTCCCATTTCATGGCGCTGGCCAGGTGTTTGATGTTGAGACCCAGGGAAAGATCTTTTCTGAGCGCATAATACGCGGAGAGATCGAGATTGGGGAGCGCGTAGGTGCTGGTCTGGTCGAGTTCGTTATCGCCCGCGGTAAGCGAGCTGCTGTAGATGGTGGTGTTGATACCGAGCGAGAAGCGGCGGTTTACCTTGTAGGCGAGGCAGATGTGCATTGCCACTGAGAGAAAACCGCCGGTGTAGACTTTGGTGCCGTCGTCGTTGTAAATGGGAATGTCCCTGTCGCCGTGGTAGAGCAGGGCGAACCCGAGGGCCATGCGCGGAGGCACAAGGGTCTGGAACGAGACATGACCCTGCCTTCTGCCCAGGCTCATGAAACGGTAGCTGGTGGAGAGGGTCTGTTTGCCCGGTATCATGACAGCCATGGCCGGGTTCCAGTAGGCCGCGACTGTCGTTGGTTCGCATAGCGCTACCTGCGCATTGCCCATTGCCTGGGCCCTGCTGCCAATGCCCATGCGAGTAAAAGGCCCTTCCCTTCCCGCGAGAACATTGTCACTTGCCCACAGCGGTACGAGCGCACAGAGGGCCATGAGCGCGGAAATTGTTTTAATCAAAATTTTTCGCTCCAAAGACCATGATTTTTCCAAACAGGTTCTGGCTGCCGCCGGAAATTTTATAGTAATAGACGCCGGGCGCCACAGGCCTGCCCGAACCATCGTTTCCGTCCCATCGGTCGTCGCTGGTGTCGCTCCGGTCGCCTTTTTTACGCGGACTGTTGTTCACGAGCGTGCGCACCTTGCGCATGGAAAAATCGAAGATTTCTATGGTAATGCGCGCGTCTTTGTCGAGTCCATAGGCGATGCGCGCGCTCTTGTATCCCGGCCGTATGACCGTGGGATAGGCGTAGGTCTCGCCGCTGCCTGCAGGCCTTTTGAACTCATATCGGTTCCATGACGTCCTGCCATACGGCAAACGGTAGAGTCCTTCGTCCGTACCGGCCCAAAGATCGTAACCGCTGCCAAGGGGCACTACGGCAAGAACATTGATACCGAGCTGGGGCTCCAGGAAATCGCTGATGGAAACCGGTGCGCTCTTCCAGACGCGCAGGGTGTCGGTGCCGTGCAGCGAATCGGCCTGGTAATACTTGATAAGACCGTGGCGCCCGGAACTGCCGTATGAGACAAAGGCCGTGTCTTTGAATAAACAGAAATCCGAAGGTCCGAATTCCACGCCTGGTAGAACGTTCCATCGCTTAATCGAGTCAAGGTGCAGCAACTGAAGGCTGTCAGGGGAAAGGGAAAGGTCCGGTACGTTGCCCGAATAGGCGATGGTGTCGCTCAATGTATAGATCCATATTCTGAAAGAATCCGGGTCCGTGGCGTGTTTCACTGTCTTGTAGACCATCTGGACCGAGCCGTCCTCGCGCATAAGGGGGGAGCCCGGGGCATTAAGCATGCCGCCTTTGAAGGTCCGGGTGCTGTCGATTGAAATAAGCAGGCCGCCGGAGGTACCCAGAAAGAGCGCCTTTGAATCGCCGGCTATCGAGAAAATGTAAAAGCCGAAAACCATGCTGTTGCCATTGTATGTATAATTGTCCGGCGGATAGTCGGCAGGCCGTATTTCCGAGAAGACCGTGTCGTACCTGTTGTGGAGCGTATCGATTTCAGCGGCCAGCGAATCGAGGGTAAGAGGAATGGCGGAATCGGCGATTGTCGCGAGCCTGGACCCGAGGCTGGCAAGGGTATCGGCAAAGGCGAAGGTATCGTTGTATGTTTCCCACGCAAAGGCCACGGAATCGCTGATATGGGTGAAGGAATGATAGTGCAGGGCGGCAAAGAGCGAGTCATTGGCAAAAAAGGAGTCGCACCGCGTTGCGAGTGTAGCGCTGGCAAGCGCAAGCGTGTCGGCAAAGTAGTGAAAACTGTCCGCGGCCGCTGACAGTTTTTCGCGTAAGGCCAGGCGGCTGGCAATGAGGTTCTGGAAGGTGGTGGGTTTGATAAGGATCGCGCGCCAACCTGTGTCAGAAACAGGGACCCGGTTTTTCAGCATGGTGCCGGAAAACATGGACACATAGACAAGCGAATCCGCAACGTGTACAAAGGTGGGACCGCGCAGGTGTTCGTCGTCCCTGAAGGCGGGGTCGTATGCGATAAAACGCGGGCTCCCTTGTGCCTTGTAATAGATCTTTCCGCCGTTTATGTTTCCGTCCTTTTTATCGTACGCGGCAACGAACATTGTGCTGTTTCCCAATGCCGCGGAGCTGAAATAAAGACTGGTATTGAAACTTTCGCTGCCGAAATTGTACCAGGTAGACGCGGGTGAGCCGGAATCGTTGAGCACGGTGTAACTCAGCCCTGATCCGGTAAGCACGAGGAGCAGGGAATCGGCCGGGGAATAGAAGATATCACCGATGATATTGCCGGAAATGAAACTGGATGGCGTGCCCCCATAGGCGCCTGCCGCGTTCGACGGCGTGCGCAGGCTTCCCACGATCAGGAGTGCACAGATGATGCAGGAATGGCGCAACAGTTTATTCGCGCATGTCAATGACTTCAGTGCCCTTGGGCGGCGTAATAGTGAAGAGGGCGCCCGGAAGCCCAGGTCCGACAGCCATGCTGCTGATGAGGTAGGTCGCATTGTTCTCATTCTTGTCAATTGTTTCAAGCTTGAGGGGTAGTCCTGTTTTTTCGCTGATCCATGCCGTCAGACTGGTGAACCGCGCTTTATCTTTTGGCGCCATCCTGATCGTGAAGCATTTCTCGCCCGCCAGGACCGCGGTCTCCATGGCAACAGGCGAATAATAGGCCGAATAGCTGAAGAGCCATTCGCCCGGCTGGAAGTCGTTCTGCACATCGAGGATGTCGTTAATGACCAGTTGCCTGTTCTTCGGCGAATAACGCCAGAAGGTCTCGCCGTCCGTGACGTACATGCTGCTGTCGAGTTCAATCCGGTATTTCCCCGGTTTTTGAAGAAAGAGTTTCCCTTTTTTCTTTTCGACCGTTTCCCTGAGTTTCCAGCGGATTTCCAGTGAAAACTCAGCGGTCAGGCTTTTTGCGCCGGCAATTGTCTTTTCAGTTTTTGCGATAACACTGTCCGGTGACTGGGCCCATGCGCCATGAGAAAAAAGATAGTAAATGAACGCGGCTGAAAGAATACGTGCGCGGCAGCCCTGATGCATGGGGGAGTGCTAGCGGAGTATCTCGACGAACGAGATGGTTGAGACAGGGACAAAGGAGATTTTCTGGGTTGGGGAAAAGGCCGTGGTGGTTTTATCGAAGGTCATGAGATTTACCTTGATGAAATCGTCGTATGTCTCGATGATGCTGCAAGTGAGAGAGAGTTTGTCGCCGAAGGTGATACTGATGGTCCTTTTTTCGTCTTTAACTGACCGAAGAAAATCAATGAACTTCATGTTAGGAAATCTCCTCTTCTGAAATGCTTCAATCAACGTGTTTAAAGATAGTAATCAAAAATCAGCATAGGCAATAAAATTTTCTATTTTTAGAATTTTATAATATTTTTTAAATTTGTTGAAACACCCTGTATTTAAAATGTATTTTATTCAAAAAAGGACGAACTATGGAAAAACTATATAAACCCAGTGATATCGCAAAAATCTGCAATGTGACCACTCCGACAATTCATAACTGGATTAAAAAAGGGGTGTTAAAAGTAGTTAGTTTTCCCTATGGCAGGAAAAAGATATCCCGGGCAAATTTGGAGGCCTTTTTAAAAGAGAGCGGCATGGAGTCCGTTAAACTGACTGATGCTCCGGTAAAAAGCGCTGAATCCTAGGTCTTGTTGCCAAAGGTTTGTTCCGCCCTGGTAATCTTGTCTTTTAATTCCCCAACCAGCTTATAGTCCTCGCGTAGAAAAGCGCCTATTCTTTTAATATATAGTTCGAGCAGACTGCGCACATCCTTCTGAGTAGGATCAGCGCCCGATGCAAGTGCGATGATTTTTTCAACCTCGCCCGGGTATTTGTACCCGGCCATGAAGGAACGGAATCTTTTAACCCATCCGTCCAGTTCACCCTGGTCAGCATGGCTGTAAATGAGTTCGGGCAGGAATTCAGCGTTGAGTTTGTGTTCAACCGTATCCGGATGTTCGAGATAGTGGCCGCTTTCCGACACTTCCTGGGTTGCCGCTGAGAGCATCTTATCGATTTCCTGGGCAATGAGCAGGGCCACCTGTTCCCGGTAGAGCGCCTGATAGAGTATGGGAAAGGCGTTGATGGCAAGATTCGCGTTTGCGAGGCGGTCGAAGCGGCCAAGGTAGAAAATGTCCGCATCGCGGGAGAGCAGTTCGTGTTCCGCGTCAAAGACCTCGAGCCGAGCAGGCGTGGGTATTAGCTCCTCGTAGTCCTTGAGTGATTCGAGTTTTTTCCTGATGAAGTCGGGGTTGGCGTTTGGCGGAATACCGGCGATTGCCGCATTTTCCGATTTTCCCAGGTCGTCGAGTGAAATGCCCAGCTCCTTTTTCAGGAAATCTTCGAGGCTCTTCTGGGTGCGGTAATCGCCCATGGCCGCGATGATCCCGGTTTTCGCCATTTCGTATATGGGGCTTTTCCGGTTGTCCTCGGTTTCAGGGTTATTTATGACCGCGTAGACAATAACCACTCCCTTAAGCGACGATGGGTCGCCTTTTTTCTGTTCGTAGAAGAGGTTGTTTTTTAGCATGGCTCTAATAAAAATTAGGTTACGGTCCGAGTCAAAGGCAAGCCCATTTCGCGCATGAGCATTTTAAGATCGTTCCACGCCTCATGTTTCCATTCGGCATGGCGCAGCAGCGCGGACGGATGGTAGGTGACTACCACCTTGAACGGTCCGGCAGCGTGCACCCTGCCGCGCATGGACACGAGGGTCGCTTTCTCGTCAAGGCCAAGGATGGTACGGCCCGCAATTCTGCCCAGGCAGCATACAAATTCAGGCTCGATGATTTTCATCTGCTCGCGTAAAATGGCCACGCATTGCCGGATCTCTTCGGGCAGAGGGTCCCGGTTGTTGGGAGGACGGCATTTCAGGATATTTGCTATATAGACCGCGCTTCGTTTCAGATGCATGCCATCTTCGATCATTTTCGTGAGGAGTTTGCCCGCTTCACCCACAAAGGGCGCACCCTGCCGGTCTTCATCAGCGCCTGGCGCCTCACCCACGAACATGAGCCGGGCGTTTGGGTCGCCTTGGCCAAAGACAAGGGAACCGCGTGTTTGCGCAAGACCGCAGGCAGCGCACGCAGCGTACTGGGCGCGTATGGCCTCGAGCGCGGCGTATGAACCGGGTTGCAATCCAGTCATTGGCGGGAAAACGGATGGGGCAGGCGTGTCTTCAATGTAGAAGGTAGAAAATCCCAGGTCGCGCTGCTGACGCGCATAGGCGAAAATACTCTGGTTCATAGGGCCGCGATACGGTCGAGAATGGCTTCGGCTGCGTCTTTTTTTGTCATTGGTCCAAGCTCTATGGCGGAACCGTCTTTTGCGTAGAGAGTGAGGGCCGTGGTTTCACTGCCGATGGCCATTGGGGGGTTGGCGACAAGCAGGTCGCATTTTTTTTCAATGAGCTTCTTCCTTGCCTGCGCGGCCCGGTCATCAGAATCCAGGGCAAAGCCGACGATAACGCGCTTTCCTTTTTTCCTGGACGCCTCTTTCAGGATGTCCTGTGCGGCAACCAGGTTGAGCGTGAGGCCCTGGGCTTGTTTCTTGATTTTCTTCCGCGCCACGGTCTTGGGTGTGAAATCGGCCACTGCGGCCGCCATGACCAGGATATCGTTTTTGGGAAAACGGGTCCTCACTTCGCGGGCCATGTCCGCGGTAGAGAGCGCGGGCACGGCAAGAAGGTATTGGGGCGCGGCTTGCGCAAGAGCGCCATGCACGAGCGTCACCTGCGCGCCGCGCTCAGCCGCCCGGATGGCGAGTGCAATGCCCATTTTACCCGTGCTTTTGTTTGAGATAACGCGCACAGGATCAATCTGTTCCTGGGTACCGCCGCAGGTAATGAGCATTTTTTTTCCCGCCAGGTCTTGGGGCGAGAGCGCTTTCCTCACGGCAAAGACAATTTCCTTCCCGGGCGCGAGGCGTCCGGCGCCTGAACTGCCGCAGGCAAGATCGCCTGACGCGGGCGGAACAATCACCACGCCCCGTTTCCGGAGGATGGCGAGGTTTTCCTGCGTTGCCGGGTGTTCCCACATGACGGTGTTCATGGATGGCGCGCAGAGCACTGGTGTTTTGAGCGAAAGATAAAGCGTGGAGAGAAAGTCGTCGGCTATGCCGCAAGCGAATTTTGCCAGTATATTGGCGGTTGCCGGTGCGACCAGAAGAGCCTCCGCCCAATCTGCAGTGGCAATGTGGCGGGTTGAAACCGGTTCGGTCTGGTCAAAAAGGCTTGTGATGACCGGTCTGCGGGTGAGGGTGGCAAGTGTTGCTTTTGCCGCAAAGCGCTCGCCGTTTGCAGTCAGTATCGCCTGCACTTCACAGTCTTGTTTCAGGAGCATCCGGATGATCTGCGGCATCTTGTACGCCGCAATGCCGCCGCAGATACCTACGGCGACGCGCCTGCCGGCAAGGGTCATGCGTGTTCGTCGTTTTTGATGGTGACGACCCTGCCGTCAAAGACCTTGGCCATGGCCTCGGTGGTCACCTTGGTCTTGAGTTCCACGTTGTCGGTCTTGATCTGGTCGTTGATAAAACGGGCTGCCTGCGACGCCACGTTGACCAATTCGAAATAGTTGTGATCATTTTTGTCGAGTTCTTCTCCAAAATTCCGTTTCTGCATATAGGTCTCCTTGGTATAGGTCACTATTCGAGATTTTGCACCTGTTCGCGCATCTTCTCCAGCTCTTCCTTGACGGCAACGCAGGACGATATAATATCCGGGTCCTGCGCTTTTGCCGAGAGCGTATTGATTTCGCGGTTCATCTCCTGGAGCAGGAACCCGAGCCGTTTACCGGGCTCGGTCATGCCTTGGAGCGCGTCCGAAAACTGTTGCGTATGGCTCTTGAAGCGGGTGATCTCCTCGGATACGTCCATTTTGTCAGCCATAATGGCGAACTCGGAGAGCAACCGCATGCGGGTTGTCTCATCAGCGCCTTCTTTGATCACATCAGCGACTTTTTTCTCGAGCCGCTGTTTGTATGCGTCCATACGCGCCGGGATTTTTTCCTGGATATTGGCAAGGTATTTTTCAGTGAGGATGATGCGGGCCGCAAGGTCTTGGACAAGCGCCGAGCCTTCCTTTTGGCGCATGACATTTAGTTCGTCAACTGCGCCTTGTACAGCTTCGAGAATGTCATCGGCAAGGGTCTTGTCCTTTTCCGCGGACGAATAGGTCCTGATGACATCGGGGAGTCCCAGAAGAAAGGAGAAGGGGATGGGATCGTTCCGCTTGAGCGTGCGCTGCGCTTTTTCGAACAAGGATTCGTAGGCTCTGATCAGCGGAAGGTTTAAATAGGGGACAGTCGCTGACTCCTCGAATTCCTGAACATTGACGAATAGGGTCACAGACCCACGTTTTATGGTTTTTTTCAATAGGCTGATTATAGAGGCCTCAAACGGGTCCAAAATGTAGGAACCCTTTAGCTGAAATTCGAAAAAGCGGTTGTTTACTGACTTGAGTTCAGCGGCAATCTTGCGTTTTTTTGACTGGAACAGGCCTTTGCCATATCCGGTCATGCTATAGACAGGCTGTTTTTTTGTCATTTAAAAAAGATTGTTGATGACAAACCCGAAGGAAAAGACGGTGATGTATAAAAGCCAAACTAGCCTGATAGGATAATCGACATACATATCGGACGATGTAAGGTCCTTGTTTTTTATTCTTTTCTGGAGCAATTCAATGTTCCTATACCAGGAAAACCCGGTCAATGTTATTGCCATCGCACCGACGATAAGTATTATTGCTGTTTGCATTGAACTCTAACCTTTTGTCTTTAAAATAGTTGCACAAGAATATAGTAAAAACTCCCCTTTAAATTCAATTAAAAAAGGCAAGTTTTGCAACTTGCCTTTAGAGGTTGAAAAACAGAACTCGTTTTAACAGCGGCAAAAAAGGTTTTTGGGGAAGCTGTTTTGCCGCTCCACCAAGGGAAGGTGATTTAAAACGGTCCGCCTTCATATCATTTATCGGTTGAAGTTTGGCATCGCTTGAGAGCAAAATTGATTACATCCATGCTTTTTCCTGGATACTTTGGACGTTGTTTCTTATTTTTTAAACATGTTTTACCGGAATATGGCGCTGGTTGCGGTCCTCTTTTTGTTTTGGGGCCATGGATTTGCGGGAACCTATTCCCTAGAGGCCCAGCAAAGGGCCATGGAATTGTGGCGTTTGATCACCATGGACCACGACCAGTTCCTCAGAGAAGGGCATATTCCGATTAAGTGCGCCACTGGCGTTGTCCGGGTGCTCAGAGAGGACTTTGATGAACTTCCGTGGACCTTTCAGCAGGACTTTCTGAGTCAGACCATGGCAAAAAGCGCCGCGGTCTTGGATGAAGTATATACCACGGCCAGCGGAAAATTCACCATCCATTTTGTGCGTACTGGCAGGGATTCGGTGCCGTCCAGGGACCAACTTACCCTTTCCAATCGCGCTTTTTTGACAGGGGCAAACGGCATACCCGATTACGTGGAATACGTGGCCGAATCATGCGATTCTGTGTTCAGCTACATCACGGGCACGCTCGGGTATAACTATGCCTATCCGCGCGTGGGCGTGTGCATGCGCGATCTGGGCAATGTGTACGGGTATGCGTATACTGAAGATTCAATTGCTATTGACAATGATCTTGATTTTCTAAGCAAGCAGGGTCTTGATGTGCGGGGCGGTTACGGCGTCACTGTTGCGCATGAATTTTTCCACATGGTCCAGTTCGGCTATACGACATATTTCAACTTCTTTAATGAACCTTCCTCAGTCTGGATGGAGGATAAAGTATACCCTGAGGTGAATGATTATCTTCAATATATCGACACAGCAGCCGCTTCCACGTACCACCATCCTGAATACAATATTATGACATCGCCCGATCGTCCGCTCGACGGATTCAACCCGGACATGCCGGGCAACTACGACAAGGTGGTGTGGCCCAAGTTTCTTGACGAGCGTTTTTCTCCCGAAGTGATCCGATATGCATGGGAAGAGTATGGGCAGGGCATGACATCAACAGGCGAGGTTTTCACACACGCGCTCCAGCACTATGACAGCGCCTTCACCTTTGTAAAAGCATTCGCGGAATTCGGCGTATGGCTATATTATACCGGAACCCGGAGCGGTCTCAAACAACAGGTCTTTACAGACGCGGCGCTCTGGCCTCTTGTCCGCACCGATTACCTTTCATACCAGGATTTTGTGGTACAGGCGACCAAGGGGATACGGCCCCTTTCCCTGCAGTATTGGGCCCTGGGCAATAGGGACCGCCACGAGATCGGGGTTCACGCGGCAAACGGCGAAGGATCGGTTAGTTTATATACCGCGGGAATCTCGGGCGCCTCGGTTGACGACTCGCTTCTTGTGCTGGCGTCTCCGGTCATTGACATTGATTGGTGGGCGGGACGGACCTTTCCTTCGGAGTTATTGGCTGTCCAGAACGCTGATTCGGCGCTCATAACACTGCGGTTGCTCCAGCTCGATTCAGTGTATCAGTTTATCGCGGGAGAGACCATTACCCAAAACGCGCTTTCCGGCGTATCGGGCAGCATCACTATTCTCGATTCCTTTGTTTGCATTCTCAAGGATTCCACCGGCAGCTCGGACACACCTGACCGGGCCCTTTTTGAACAGATTTACAATGTTACAGGTATGGTCTGGCAGATGGACCCGGACGCCTATGCGCCGCTGCATCCGCTTTCCGTGTTCAAGGTCACGGTTGATTCGGTCCTTGATCGAATGGCTGAGCAGGGCGTTCTTTCATTGCGGTTTAATTTCGTTGATTCGTCCAACTATTATTTCAATTACCAGATTTTTACCGCTGCCTCGCGCACCGGACCGTCACGGGCCGTTACGCGCGGGGAAAACAACGTCTTTTTCGTTGCCTACGACTCCGTACGCGGCAGCATGACGCACGACGACACGTCCCAAGGGCGCGCGTGCAAATCGTTTCTTGTCTATAGCGCGGGCCTTTCCGGCATTGGGTCCACGGTGCACGTGTTTCCCAATCCGATCTCCCGGGACCAGGCCAGACTTACCATAGTATGCGACAGCCTTTTTGCGACAGGCGCGTGCCGCATCTACTCGCTGTCCGGCTCTCTGGTGCGGATGCTTGATTCAGGCAGGCAGGGAGAATTCATCCGTATGTACGAGCCCGGCAATACGGGAGGGTCGCGAGCGCTTTTTTTCTGGGACTTGAAAAACAGGGCCAACCGCCGTATCGATCCGGGGATTTATTTTTATTATGTTTCAGGCAGGTCGCTCGAAGGAGGACCTATTGGAGCAAAGTCGGGTAAGGTAGCGGTGGTGAAGGCGAGGAACCCATGAGCACTCCGGCGATTCAGGTAATAGCGGGCATTACCGCCATGTGTGTTTGCCTGATAGGCGGTTGCGCCCCAACGCCCAAAAAGATGGTGCAGGCCATTGACGCGAGTTTTGCCACGCTTTCATTCAAAGGCATTCACGATTTTTCCGATGTCTCGTCCATTGAGAACTGGCCAACTGACTCATTGCAAAACAAGGCGCTGCTTGCCTATTTTTCCCAGATTGGCGATGCCATGCGCGATGAATTGAAAAAGGACGCGAAAAAGGGACGATACACCTACGCGGACCGTGAAGACCTTGCCGATCTTACTGTTGAATTGAATTTTCTCAAGCACGCCTTTGCGGGAAAGACCCTGATGGTGCCAGTTGAGGTGGTTGTCCGCGATATGCGGTCACAGCAGATGAACCGGTGGAGCTTCACGACCTTTGGCGAAAACGCGGCCAATGGAACTGCCGGCGATGACGATTACTACTTCCACCTCTTTGGCCTCTATATGGCTGGGATACAGCGGAATTTTCCCTACAGCCAAGTTGGGGGGCTCTTCTATGCCCACTAAGAACATAGATATTGACTTGGGTACGGGGAGAAAATAAATTTACAGGTATCAATACACAAACCGGGGGTCTTTCATGCCGCAGATATTCGCCAGACTTTCAGCGTTTTTTTTCCTGAGTTTCGCCTTTGCGGTACTTGCCGCGCCGCCGGTCTATACCGGTGAAGACGATGCGGGTGATGCGGGCATGCCTCAACAGGGGGTTGATGAATCCAGCAGCCAGGCCGCACCCGGCTATACCGATACGGGCGCTGATTCCAGTGACCAGCTTCCTCTGGACGAAGAGCCGCCGCTTCCCAAGGCCCCGATCATTAAAGGCATGCTCAAAGAATGTCCTCCTGACATGGAATATGTGATCGTCGATTACAATCCGAAACACATCTACGAGGTCTGCATAGACCGATACGAATACCCCAATCAGAAGGGCCGTTTTCCTCTTGTCAATGTTTCATGGTACAAGGCGAAATCGACCTGCGCGGCCCTGGGCAAATATCTCTGTTGGGACAGCGAATGGAAAGAGGCGTGCACCGGGCTCAACAACTGGGACTACAGCTACTACAACGTGTACGATGAAGCCAAATGCAATGTTTCCTTAAAAACGTATCGGAAGAGCGGGGACAACCCCGGATGCAAGACCCATAATTATGAAGTCTTTGACCTTATCGGCAATGTACGCGAATGGACGGGCGGCGGCGGTATCGGCGCCTTTGGCGGTTCGTTTAATGACGGCAAGAGCGCGCGCTGCTCAAAATGGGACGGGCTTTCCATAAAAAAGAGATACAAAGACGTGGGCTTCCGCTGCTGCGCAAAGGTGAACACAGGCCGGTACGGCAAGGTCAAAAAGGAAGTTTTTCAGCAGAAGCAGGGTGGGGCGCCTGACACCAGCGTTTCCCCGGCGCCTAATGGGCAGCAATCAGCGCCGGACAGCGCTGCCGCTCCCATTCCAGCGCCAATACCCCAGCAATAATCGTGATGCGCAGCCAAAGCCAGGATAAAAAATAAAAACCCCGCAAGCCGTTCCCTGCAGGGTCAATTTTCCGATAAATATTTTTTTTGATCAACCAATGCCAAAGTCGCGCATGATTTTTTCAGCGAGCTGATCGATGAATTCCTCAGAATCGTAGAAGCCGCTCTGGATTTTCTGCTTGGCCTCCTGCACCTTTTCAGGACGAATTTCGGGGTGCGCTTCAGCCTGGGCTTTGACTGCGCCTACATCGGCGGATGATGCGCTCAGGCGTTTGGCATCGTCTGAAAAAACAGACGAATCCTTGTTCGCCTTGTTTGTGGTTGTGATAGAGGCGCTTTTGCGTTCCTGGTCTATTTTCTTGATCGCATCAGCGTTGATATGTGATGAAATCCCGGAAATCCTCATACGATTATCTCCCTACTTCGAATATCGGCACATCTTGAGAAAACTTTAATAATTTTATTAATAATTTAGTTTAAATTACTTTAAGAAGCAATTGAATTATTTTAGCTGCCATCCTAACCCTTTGAAAATCAAAGGTCTGTCCAGATAGCACCTTTTGTTGAGCTCTCAACGCATTTAGCGACAAATTTCATACCCCGTATGCCGTCGTGCACAGACGGGTAGTCTCTTGCCAGTGGTTTATTGGCCTTCAATGCCTTGATGTCTGCAATGGCGTTCCTGTAGATATTACAAAAAGCCTCAAGATATCCTTCGGGGTGGCCTGCTGGAATTCTGCACAGAGTAAGCGCCTCCTTGCAGGCCTGGGACCTGTTGGTGCGCATGACCTGCATGGGCGCTGAGGGGTATTTTATAATCAGATTGTTCGGCTCCTGCTGATGCCATTCGATGGACGCCTTTGTGCCGTAGATGCGGATACAGAGGTTGTTCTCCTCGCCTGTGGCGATCTGCGAGCAGGTAAGGAAACCCTTGCCGCCATTTTCGAGCCGGAGCAGAATATTGGCATCGTCCTCCAGAGGCCGGCCCAATACAAAGGTTGTGAGGTCAGCACATACTGATTTGATCTTTATCCCGGTGATGTATTCCAGAAGGTTCTCACCATGCGTGCCAATATCGCCGACGCAGCACGATATTCCCGCCTTTGCCGGGTCTGTGCGCCACGAGGCCTGTTTCTGCCCCTCTTTTTCAATGGGGCTGCTGAGCCAGTCCTGCAGGTATTCTACAATGACTTTGCGGATGCCGCCTAATTTCCCTGACCTAGCCATGTCCCGCGCCTCGCGTACAAGCGGGTAACCCGTGTAATTGTGCGTAAGGGCAAAGACGATCTTCTTTTTCTCCACCAGTTTGCCGATCTCCTCAGCCTCCTCAACCGTAAAGGCGAGGGGTTTGTCGCATACAACGTGGATGCCTTGTTCCGCGAAAGCCCGTATAACCGGGTAATGCATATGGTTGGGCGTGGCGATCATGACAAAATCAATGCCATCTGGAAGCATCTTTTCCTTTTTTGCCATGTCCTCAAAAGAGGCGTAAGAGCGTTTGAGATACCAGTCTTTGGCTGATACCTCAGCCTTTTCCGGATCGCTTGAGAGCGCTCCGGCGACAAGTTCCGCCTCGTTGTCCAGCGTTGCGGCGATCCTGTGGACCGTGCCGATGAAAGCGCCCCTGCCGCCGCCAACGATTCCTGCGCGGAGTTTACGGTGTTCCATGATATTCCTCCGTGTTGGGGTGACCCGCCGGGTCGCCCTTACGAGGCGCGATGACCGCGCCAGTACCGGATTGTAGGGGTGGGTTTCAAACCCACCCCTACAATCTTCGGTTATATTCCTAATATTTTTCTGTTTGTCTGAGTGTCTGTTCCGCTGCCTGCGAAATCGTCAAAGGCCTTTTCCGGCGTGTCGATGAGCATGGAGGCGATAAAGGACGCGCCCTCTTTTGCTCCCTGCGCAGCGTCCTTGATGCAGCATTCCCATTCCAGCACTGCCCACGACGCATATCCGGCTTCGGTCAGTTTTGTAAAGACTTGTTTGAAATCAACCTGCCCATCGCCCAAGCTGCGGAACCTGCCTGCGCGCGATTTCCAGTCAGCAAAGCCACCATACGCCCCGCATTTTGCCGTTGGCCTGAATTCAGCATCTTTTACATGAAACGCCTTTATTCTTTCGCTGTATTCAGAAATAAAACCGATATAATCAAGTCCTTGCAGAATAAAGTGCGATGGGTCATAATTTATGCAGCAGCGCTTGTGATTGCGTACTGCTTTCAGGAACCGGTCGAACGAGAGGCCGTCGTGCAGATCTTCGCCCGGATGGATTTCAAAAGCCACGTCAATGCCTTGACGGTCAGCAAAGTCAAAAATGGGTTTCCAGCGTTTTGCCAGTTCCTTAAAGCTTTGTTCAACAAGACCAGCGGGCCGCTGGGGCCATGGATACAGGAAAGGCCAGAGCAGGGCGCCGCTGAACGTGGGCATGACCGTGAGCCCAAGGTTTTTGGAGGCTTTGATTGCCTTCATGAGCTGGCCGTTCGCCCATGCAGTGCGCGCTTTGGGATTGCCTTTGACCGAAGGATCGGCAAAACTGTCAAACAGGGTGTCGTATGCCGGATGCACGGCAACGAGTTGGCCCTGCAAGTGCGTGGCAATTTCAGTTATAGCAAGGCCATTGCACCGACCTTTTAATTCGTCGCAGTATGTTTTTGATGCGCTTGCTTTGTCCAGGTCAATGCACCGTTTGTCCCATCCGGGCAATTGCATACCCAGATAGCCGAGTGATTTTGCCCATTGTGTGATGTTTTCCAATGTGTCAAAGGGCTTTTTGTCACCCATAAATTGTGCCAGGAAAATAGCTGGTCCTTTAATCTGTGCCATGAATACTCCTTTTTTAATCCAGCATACCCATTGCCCGTCCAAGCGGCATGAGTGCTGGCCGTTTGCAGGAACTTTTTATTTTCAGGTGCTTCTGGGCTTTTGACGCTTCAAGCAGACTTTCCATTACATCCACTGAGTGATAGGCGATTTCGCCGTTTGCCCGGTGGTCCCGTTTGTTCATGACCGCGTGGACTATGTCTGCTGCGCCAAGGCCCCGGAAATTCTCGGCATAGGGAAACATGACCGGAATATCCACAAATTCAGCGATCCCCATGCGACGGATCTGGATAGGGCCGCCAAAGGTGTTTGGATCAGGAACCGCAAGGGTCGCTTCGGAGCCGTAAATTTCAATGCGCGGGGTTTTGGTGCCCCATACATCAAAACTGGTGATGAGCGTGCCAATTGCGCCATTGGCGAATTCCAATGTCCCGGCAACATGGGTCGGTGTTTTCACCTCAATTGTTTTGCCAAAGTGCTCTTTGCTTGTGGCAAGGCGTTGCTTAAAGCTCATGCGCGCCATGGACGCCACGGTTTTTACCGGACCAAGCAGCGTGATGAGCGCCGCGACATAATAGGGGCCGACGTCGAACAGCGGGCCAGCGCCAGGCTCATAGAAAAAGAAGGGATTGGGATGCCATGCCTCTGGTCCATGGCCCATCATGAACGCGGTCGCCGCAACAGGTTTGCCGATCCAGCCGTCGTCGATAATTTTCTTACAAGTCTGGATGCCGCCGCCAAGGACCGTGTCCGGCGCGCAGCCGATCCGGAGTTTTTTTCGTTTGGCAACTTCAATGACCCTGGCCGCGTCCTTACGTGTGGTGGCAAGCGGTTTTTCACTGTACACATGTTTTCCCGCGTTCAACGCCCTGATAGATACTTCCGCGTGCACCACGGGTATGGTCAGATTTACTACAAGCGAAATGTCTTTGTCCGCCAGCAGTTCATCGACCGTACAGGCCCGGGGAACGCTGAATTCCGCTGCCTTGGCTTTCGCCTTTTTTATGTCAATGTCCGCGCAGGCAGCCACCTCGACAGTGGGAAATTTTCGCAGCGAGGTGAAGTAGATGCCGCAGATGGTTCCGCAGCCGATGACGCCGATCTTTGTGGGTTTCATGTTTGTCTCCTTTTTTATGCCGGTGTCGGGTCGTGTTCCAAACATTTTAAAGGTGCAGGGGCGGGTTTGAAACCCGCCCCTGCACCTGGGTTTTTTTGGCGATCTTGATTACCCATTTGCTGGCACGAAAACCGCGCCCGTGCGTCGCCCTTACGGGTATACGTATCATCGTGATCTTCCGTATCCTTGCTTTACGAGATAGGATATGCTTTTTTTCACTGCTTCCCCCATGTCCGTGCCGCACCGGTCCAGCTCTACGACCAGATATTCAAGCGTTGCCGGATCAGCTGCCTCGATAATGGGTTTCCAGTTCATTTTTCCTTCGCCAACAGCGGTCATGGGAAGGTCCCTGTTCAAAGGACCGTCCTTGATGTGCAGCGTGGGGATACGCGCCTTATATTTTTTGATAAAATCAGACGGTTCCTGGCCAGCCACTTTTACCCAGTACGTATCGACCTGCAGAAACATGGAGGGCGCATTTTCTGCAACCACTTCCATCGGCAGCTTGCCGTTGAAATTCTTGTCGAATTCCCACCAGTGGTTGTGATACCCGAACGTAAGCCCCTCTTTTTTGAGCATTTGGGCCGCATTTTCGAGCAATGCGGCTGTCTTTTTGCATTCTTCCTCAGAGGCAAAGAAGGCATCTCCCCGGCCGCAGATATGACGCGTGAATCCTAGCGTATGCGCGGCCTCTGCAATATCCCTGATGTTGCTTTCATCCGGAAGCGCGCCATGCGTGGACGACGCTTTAAGTGAAAGGGTGTCGAGAATTTTGCGCAATTCTTTTAATGGCACATTATGATACCCTGCGAATTCAACTGCAACGAACCCCATGCTTGCGATTTTTTTCAGTGTTGCGGGAAAATCGAGTTTTGCCTCTTCGCGCACAGAATAGAGCTGGACCGATGTTGGGTACGATTTCATGTTATCTTCCTTTCCTTGGTGTAAGAGCAGCCGGTTTTTCGCAGATACTTTGTATGCGTATGTGCCTGCCTTTGGCCGAGGCTGCGTGGAACGCATGCATGACCTCGAGCACATGGCAGGCCATTTCTCCATTGGCCCTGTGTTTTCCGCCAGAGACAAGCGCCCGTGCCATGTCTGAAACCCCAAGGCCGCGAGAATTGGCAGCATAGGCATGGGTAAGCCCGATCTTTTTTTCTTTCCGGTCAGGGGTGATGAGGGTGACAGGACCGTCAAAAGTATTCGGGTCGGGCACGCGGAGCGTGCCTTTTGTCCCGTATATTTCAATGCGCGGCAGCTGGGTGGGCCATACATCAAAGCTGGTGATGATGGTTGCCACAGCGCCCTGTTTGAAGTCCATGATCCCGGCCGCATGCGTGGGCACTTCTACTCTTATCTTCTTCCCGTACTGGGGTTTGCTGGTAATGGTTCGGGTGGGAAACATGATCTGCGATGAGCTGGTGACCCGTGCAACAGGGCCAAGCAGGGAGACAAGCGCGGTCACATAATAGGGGCCCATATCGAGCATGGGGCCGCCGCCTCTTTTATAGTAGAATTCAGGCGCCGGGTGCCAGCTTTCATGGCCATGGCACATCATGAAGGCGGTAGCGGCAACAGGTTTGCCGATAATACCTTTGTCCATGAGCCTGCGGCAGGTTTGCAACCCTGCGCCCATGAAGGTGTCGGGAGCGCAGCCAACAAGGACCTTTTTCTTTTTTGCCAATGCCAGCAGTTTTTTCGCATCGGCCAGGTCTATTGTCAGCGGCTTTTCATTGTATACAGACTTGCCGGCAGCCACTGCTTTGAACGCGATCTCGGCATGCGCTTTGGGAATGGTCAGGTTCAGGATGATTTTTATTTCCGGGTCTGCCAGAAGTTCTTTTACCGTGCAGGCTTTTGCGATTTTGTATTGTGCTGCCTTTGCCTGCGCGCGTTCGAGCACCAGGTCAGCGCACGCAGCCACTTCAGTGTTCGCGAATTTTTTAAGGTTCTGGAAATAGATGTCGCAGATATTTCCGCAGCCGATGATGCCGATCTTGATTTTCATGGTTATCTCCTGTGTTGGGGCGACCCGCCGGGTCGCCCTTACGGATTATTTGCTTGCCCAGAGCATGCCGCGCTGGACAATGGTCTTCACTTCAGGTACGTTGAAATCCTTTGCCACATGACCGAGCGCAGTGTAGAAAACCCGGCCCTTCCAATAGGGCCTTTTCCAGACCATGGGCATGACCGTGCCTTTGATCCAGGAAATGTCCTCGTATTCCCCGCTGAACGTTGTTGTGGCAAGCACTTCATTTGAAGGGTCCACATGCATGAAGTACTGTTCGCTGGTCATGGAAAAATCCTTGAGTCCCTGCACGATCGGATCTGTTGGTTTTTTAATATTGACCATGTACTGTGCCTCATCTCCACCCGGATGCGCAATCCACTGGCCGCCTACCATGAACTGATATTTAGTGTTGTTCCGGAAAGAGTCACCCATGCCGCCGTGCCAGCCGGCAATGCCGACGCCGGATTTGACCGCAGAGAGCAGGCCTTGTTCCTGTTCTTTAGTGATGGTACCCATGGTCCATGCCGGGACAATGAGATCTAACGCCATCATTTTTTCCGTGTTCAGATATACATCGAGATTGTCAAAGACCTCGACCTGATATCCTTTTTCCTTCAAGAACGGCTCAAAAATGTCAACGCACTGTTTGGGTTCGTGTCCGTCCCAACCGCCCCAAACCATGATGGCTTTTTTCATGGCGCTCCTTTTTGTTATAGTGTAACTTTGACTGGTCTTCCTGTCGTGTCTGAAAGCACGCTGTAGTGCTGGTATGCCTGGACTTTTACCCCATTGGCAAAATCAGACGGGTCGTTTTTCTTTGTACGTATGGATGTGACAAAGCGTTCCCACATAGTGGGCGTACGGGCGCATTTCACTGTTGTCCAAAGACCTTTTTTCATAGCAGCCGCTCCTCTGACCACCTGGAATTCATCGGCTGCGCGGTCAAGGTCTATTTCGACCGCGCCTTTGTCGCCATAAACCCTTACTCTGATGCTGTTCATATGGCCGGTTGCCCACCGTGTTGAGTGGATTGAGCCGATGGCGCCATTTTTAAACCGCACTGTTGATACAAAACTGTCATTCGCGTCTAGCAGATAGGGCCCGATTTTACCGCCTTTGTCGAACGTTTTCAGGGTACAGGCGATTTCACTGATGTCGCCGCACAACAGGAGCGCGGTATCGTATATGTGGCACCCGAGGTCGCCCAGCACGCCCGCGCTGCCGTGTTTTGTGGAGAGCCGCCAGGTCCAGGCTGGGATTGTGCGCCAGTCGCCCCAGGCGGGTTGTGAAAGCCAGCTTTGCAAATAGCTTGCCTCAACGTGCATAATGCGGCCAATGTTGCCCTTTGCAATGTACGCTGCCGCTCCCTGGACCGCGGTCACTCCCCGGCGGGTGAAGTCGACCATGTTGATGACGCCTGTTTTTTTCGCCACAGCGAGCATTTTTTTTGCGTCAGCAAGGGTTGTGGCCAGGGGCTTTTCGCAGAGAATGGCAATGCCTTTTTTCATGGCAGCGATGGAAATAGGCGCGTGCATGGAATCCACCGCGACATTGGATATACCGTGCAGCTTTTCCTTCTCAAACATGGTTTTATAGCCGGTATATACACGGGGAATGGACCATTTTTCAGCAAAGGCGGCTGCCCGGTCCTTGTTGATATCGCAGCATGCGACCAGCGCAACGCCGGACATGTTTGTATAGGCCCTGGCATGCGCGTTTGCCCACCCGCCTGTGCCGATGATGCCCAGGTGTATAGGTTTCATATGGGTTTCCTTTTTGTTATGGGCGCCAGAGGGGTTTTCTGGTTGGGGACGTCATTGGTGGAGAGCCGTATTGGCGAATATGCCCAGCGCGCGCTGTTCGCGAGTATACGCAGTATGGTTTTGTCATAGAAGATGGGATAGGTCTCGTGGCCAGGGCTGAAGTAGAAGATTTTCCCATTGCCGCGTTTGAACGTGCAGCCGGAACGGAAGACATTGCCGCCTTCGTACCAGGATACAAAGAGGAGCTGGTCGGGTTCGGGAATGTCGAACCGTTCACCGTACATTTCAGACCCGGGGAGTTCAAAGGATCCGGCAATGCCCTGGGCAATGGGATGGCTTGGCGCAATGTTCCAGACAATCTCCCGTTCGTCGGCCACGCGCCAGGTAAGTGAGCAGTTGGTTCCCATGAGGCGCCTGAATATCTTTGAAAAATGGCCGGAATGGAGCACTACAAGGCCCATGCCGTCGAGTATCTTCTGGTGGATCCTTTTTACGATTTCATCGTCCACCTGGCCGTGCGCCATATGGCCCCACCAGAACAGAACATCCGTATTTTTCAGGACCTTTTCTGTGAGGCCGTGTTCAGGCTGTTCCAGAGTGGCAGTCTGTATAATAAACCCCATCTCTTTCTTTAGCCCCTGCGCAATGGCGTTGTGGATTCCATCCGGGTAGACTTTTTTTACCGCAGCGTCATTTTTTTCATGCACGAATTCGTTCCAGATCGTGACCCTGATTTTTTTTACCATATCACAAGCTCCTTTGTTTATCCGTGCGGTTTGCCTGTTGATTGCCGTATGATGAACCCGGTATCGAGGCGTATCTGACGCGGGTCATTGGTCCTGGTTTCAAGCGTGTCGATGAGAAGCTGTGACGCGGCCTTTCCTGTTTCGTCCACGGGGTTGTCGATGGTGGTAAGGGCCGGGTGCACATAGGCCGCAGGGTCGAGGTCATCAAACCCAATGACACTCACTTTGTCCGGAATAGCGATGGCATGATCGCGGCAGTATTCGAGTACGCCCAGGGCCTCCCTGTCAGAGGAGGTCATGATCGCCGTGACCGGCGCTCCCTGGAGCAGCTTGCCCGCGCAATAATATCCCGATGTTTTTGAAAAATTTCCCACCTCAACCTGCGTTGTGACCTTGAACTTTTCCGCGAGTGTTTTAAACGCTTCAAGCCGGTCAATCGCATTATAATAATGCATGTCGCCTGAGATGTAGCCAATGGTCGTATGGCCAAGGGAGATCAGGTGCTCGAAAGCCGCGGTCATGCCGGGCAGCGGGTTGTTATCAACGCTGGAAAACCCCTTGCCATAGCTGTTTATCAGCACAAAAGGGACATTGTTTTTTTTTAGTTCCGGTATGCGGAGGTCATTGATTTTATTGATGGCAAGCAGCAGGCCATCGACCTCTTTGCTCTGCACTATTTTTGAAAGGTCTTTGTAGGTGTCGCCCGTCGTATCTACAATAATGGTAATGGAATAGCCTTTTTCTTCGGCGCCTGTCACAAGTCCGTTGAGCAATGCTGGAAAGTATGATCTGGAGAATGGAGGTATTGATTTATAGTAGGGAACTACAAAACCGAGCCTGAGCGTCTTTTGCCGCGCCAGGAGCGATGCTTGTCTGTTTGGCGTATAGGCCATCTTCTCAGCGATCGCCCTGATTCTTTCCCGCGTGGGTTCTGAGATGAGCGGTGAACCGGAAAGGGCCCGGGAAACCGTGGAAGCGGATACCCCTGCCTTTTTTGCCACCAGTACTCTGTTTGCGCTCGCGTGCGATAGCTTTATCATAGTAAAATAAATAATTTTATTTTATTTATGCACCCGTGTGCATTAATATAAACATTTTACGGGAAAAAAGCAATAGGCTTTTTTCCTGGACGTTTTTTAGGAGGTGATGAGTTTATCGAGAAGCGTATGCACTTCCTGCTGACTTTTGAGGTTATATTTTGCCCTGGTGGTTTTGAGGCCAATCTTGATAGTATGCGCTTCAGCCGGAAGCGCCCTGAACAGGTCCTCGTCTGTCTTATCGTCGCCCAAAGCCAGAATGAAGTCCGGTGTTTGGGCTGTTAGAAATCGCGAGGCAGCAACGCCTTTGTCGTAACCCGCGCGTTTGATCTCAATGACCTTTTCCCCTTCGAGAACTTGCAGCCTGTTTTCCGGTACAATCAGGGTCCGCAACTCCTCGGTAAGTTCTTTCGCCTTTATCGCGGCGATCTCCTGAGGCGAGTTGCGGAAGTGCCATGCCAGGGAAAAGGCCTTTTCCTCGACAAAGGAGCCGCTGCAACGGTGATAATAGCGCTGCAGCACGGGCGCAATGGCTTTTTTCCACTCAGCGTCAGGATCGAGTTCGCATGCCCATTCAGCGCCTGGCGCTTTGGTAAAGGCGCCATGCTCGGCAATGAGGTGTACGGGATAGCCGCTGAACCATTCGTTGAGAAACTCTTTTGATCTGCCGCTGATAATGACCACCGCGTTCGCCGCGGGTGTTGCAAGGGCCTTGAGCTGGTTGAGCGAATACTCGCTGGGCACCGCGAGTTCGGGGTATTTTGAAAAAGGGACCAGGGTGCCGTCGTAGTCGAGAAAAATGACACGTTGCCGCGCAGCCGTATAGGCGGCAATGACCCGTTCGCGTATCTCCGTATTCATGATGGTGACTTTGCTCATTTCCTGTTCCTTTTTGGTATCGTCCATACTGGAGATGAAGTCCTGCGTCCAGGCAAAGACATCGTAGGTTTTTATGCGCTTCTGCATGCGGTCCATGAGCAGTGCGCGCTCTTTTTGCGGCATGGTGAGCGCGCGGTTGAGGGCCGTGGCCATTTCCTTGCGGTCAGTGGGATTGATAATGAGCGCTTCGCTCAGTTCAGCGGCCGCGCCGGCCATTTCGCTGAGGATGAGCACGCCCTTGTCATGGCTCTGGCAGGCCACGTATTCCTTTGAAACCAGGTTCATGCCGTCCCGGATGGGGGTGATGAGCGCTACATGGCTGTGCGAGTAGAGCGCGATGAGTTCGTTGAACGAGAGGGACTTGTACTGGTAAATGATGGGATGCCAGGCAATGGTCCCATATTTGCCGTTGATCCGGCCCACCATGGCTTCAATGTCCTTTTTCATCTCGTTATATTTTGGTATTTTGTCGCGCGAGGGAACCACAACCATGTTGAAAACCACATCTTCCCGCCACTCGGGGAAATGTTCAAGAAAATATTCGAACCCTTCGAGCCGGTTCAGGAAGCCCTTGGTGTAATCGAGACGGTCGACCGAGAAAATGAGTTTTTGGTCGCTGAGGATATCCGAAAGAGACGCCTTTACCTGGTTTACTTCAGTAGAGTTCGCTGCCGCATCGGAGAATTTATCATAATCGATGCTGATGGGAAAGGAATCGAACTTCACGATCCGGTCGTCCATGAGCACGGTGTTCATGGTAATGTCGTGGTTGAGTATCCGTGAAACGGCCTTCTGGAAGTTTTGGCAATAATCGAAGGTGTGAAATCCCACCAGGTCGGCGCCCAGCATTCCCTGCAGAATGGCTTCGCGCCATTGCCGGGGCAGCATGCGGAAAAGCTCAAAGGGCGGAAAGGGGATGTGCAGGAAAAAGCCGATGTGGGCGTGCGGCCGTTTTTCACGTACCAATCCAGGCACCAAAAAGAGCTGGTAGTCGTGGATCCATATGAAATCATCATCGCGGATTTCCTGCAGCAGGGCATCTGCGAACAGCGTATTCGCTTTGACATAGCTTTCGTACGAGGTTTCGGAAAAAATGGCAAACGAGGGGAAGGAATGAAAGAGCGGCCAGATAAGGTTGTTACTGAAGCCGTTATAGAACCGGTCGTTTATAACAGGCGGGATATCGACCGGGACAATGGTGCACTCGCTTTGCCCGCGATTCATCAGTTCCAGGTCTTTGGGTGAAAGCTTGTCCACGCCCGCCCAGATAAGACTGGAAAAGGGCGATGATGCGTTGTCTCCCTCTCTGTGTTTGACAAGGGAAAGCATGGCCGACACCAGACCGCCCGTGTTTTGGACAACACGGTCTCCCTCAATGTCATGCTCTATGCCATAGGGCAGCCTGTATGAGGCAACGACGATTCGGGAGTATCGAGTCATGCGGGGGTTTACTCCATAGGGAAGAGGGTTGTCTGACAATATAAAATAAATATCCGGTAAAGGGAATGTTTAAAGCAATTTATACGTAAGGACAAGGGAAATTTTACTTAATTAAGCCGAAACAAGGCCAATAATTATCTTGAAAACCGGCCATATATATGGTATATTTTTCCTCTTTCAAAATGATGAAAAATTGAACGTTAAATCAATTAACTCTTAAATGGAGGACGCAATGGCAGTTTCAAAAGTATCATTCTACGGACATGTACGGCAGTACACCAACATCAAAAGCGAGATCGACGCCAATATACAGAAAGTACTCATGAGCGGCGAGTATGTGACTGGCCCAATGCTCAAGCAGTTCGAGGCGGAGCTTGCCAAATACGCTGGCACAAAGTACGCTATTGGCGTGGCAAACGGTACAGACGCGCTCTGGCTCGCTATGATGGCCCTTGGCCTCAAGGCTGGCGACGAAATCATCACCAACGCCAACACCTTTTTTGCCACAGCCGAAGCCGGCTGGATCACTGGCTGCAAAGTGGTGCTGGTCGACTGCGACGAGAAAACCCGCTGCATCGATATCGCCAAGCTCAAGGCCGCCATTACCCCAAAGACCAAGGCAATTGTGCCTGTGCATCTGTATGGCCAGTGCGCCCCCATGCGCGAAATCCGGAAAATAGCCGATGAACACAAGCTCTTTGTCATAGAAGACAACGCCCAGGCCATCGATGCCCATGGCGACAACTTCAAAATCGGCGAACTGTCCGACGCGGTCTGCACCAGTTTTATCATCCAGAAAAACCTGGGTACTTTCGGTGACAGCGGAGCAGTGTACACCAATAATCCCGATATCGACGCGAAGATCAGGAAACTCCGTAACCACGGTTCGGCCAAACGTAACTGCCATAGCTTTGGTTTCAACAGCCGCCTCGACGACCTCCATGCCGGCATCCTTTCCGCAAAGCTCAAGCACATAACCGCCTGGACCGACACCCGCCGCGCCAAGGCAAAACGCTATACCGAAGGTCTCAAAGGCGTGGATTTCATCACCCTGCCAACCGAACTTCCCGGCTATCGCCATGTCTATCATCTCTATGTTGTTGAGACCAAGGACACTGCTGATCGCGACAAACTCCTGAAGCATCTGAACGACCATGGCGTTGACGCGAAGACCCATTATTCCATCGCCATCCACCAGCAGGAAGGGTATCCGTGGGGCAAGGACGCGGAAATCCGCGGCACACTCGCCAACGTGGAAAAGAACGCGGCTTCCTGTGTTTCTCTCCCTCTCTATCCGGAGATCACGGACGAAGAGGTTGATTACACCATTCAGATGGTGAAGTCGTACAAAAAGTAATGCAAGTATTTTTTCGCACGCAAGGAGAAACATGAGCACTCAATACACCGTTATGGTTGTGGGCCTGGGAAAGCGTGGCATGCACCATGCAACGCATTTTCATGCAAACAAAAACTTCAAAGTGGTCGGCATTTGTGATATTAAGGAATCCCTGCTTGTCGAGCCCGCAAAACAGCTGGGCAATCCAAAAACAGGGACCGACGCGTCTGCCATGGCCAAAGAACTGAAGCCCGACCTTTTCTGTTTCTGCACGCTCCCGAACATACGTTCAGAGATGATTAAAATTGGGCTCGATTGCGGCGCCAAAATGATCGCTTTCGAAAAACCAGTGGCCCTTACTTCTGATGAAGGCATGCGCGTCAAGCAATTGCTGGGCAACAGCAAGGTCAAGGTAGTGGTCAGTCATCAGCACCGGTATGGAAAACACTACCAGGCGGTCAGCGATGTCATTGCCTCTGGAAAGATCGGCAAGGTGCACACGGTCTATGGCTACGCTCACGGATGGGCCGCCCACATGCTGTCGCACCTCATCGATTATTCAATGTCGTACAACAACTATGCCGCGCCAGTCTGGGCAATGGCCCAGGCAGCGGGCAAGGCCAAGTTCGCCGATCCAAAAATGCACGTATCTCCCGATTATATCGCCGGGTTTGTGCAGTTTGCAAACGGTGTGCGAGGCGTGTACGAGTGCGGCGGCGGGGCACCGGATATTCCCGAAGTAGAGCGCTGGTGGGGCAAAAACCGCATGGGCGCAATCGGGACCGAAGGCTACGCTGAGGTCTACACGGGCAATGGCTGGAAAGCGGTCACCAAAAACGGCATACTCTCGGGCGATGGCTGCATGGACTACAACCTCGACATGCCCGGGTATATCCAGGACATGGCCGAGTGGCTCAACAGCGACGCAAAGGTGCATCCCTGCTGCTTTGCAAATGCTTATGCGGGCTTTGAGGTCATGATGGGCATGTTCCGCAGCGCAGCACAGGGCGGCCAGGTCAGCCTGCCGCTTTCATCGGGAATGGACGAGCTCGAGGCCATGCAAAAGGCCATACCCGATGCAAAAGCTCTGGTCACACTGGAAGAGAGTAAAAAAGAATACAACGCCTGACGGTTGTCAAATTTACCGGTACAGCGTGATTTGTAAAATCATAGGCGTTCTCGCATGAATCCAAAAAGCGACGAACGCCTGTTTCCTTTTATTCCCTCACATCAAAACCTTCCCGAATGGACTCTGCGCGCGTTACTTTTAAGCGTGGTGCTTGCTGTTGTGTTCGGGGCTGCAAACGCGTATCTTGGGCTCAAAATAGGCATGACTGTCTCTGCCTCCATTCCGGCGGCGGTCATGTCCATGGCTATCTTGCGGATTTTTTTCAGAAACGTTTCGATTCTTGAAAACAATCTTGTGCAGACAAGCGCCAGCGCGGGTGAGAGCCTTATCGCCGGCGTGGTCTTTGTTGTTCCGGCCTTGTTTTTTCTTAATCTCGCACCCTCGTTTCTTATCATTTTCCTTATGGCAGCGGCAGGGGGCATTCTGGGCGTGGTGATGATGGTGCCGTTGAGACATACACTGATGATTACCGAGCATGCGGTGTTGCCTTTTCCCGAAGGGACAGCATGCGCGGAAGTGCTCAAAACAGGGGAACGAAAGGCAGGAGAGGCGGGTCTGGTCTTCAAAGGCATGGGCATTGGTGCATTGTTCAATATTGTCCGCAGTGGATTGGGCCTTTTTCCCGGCAGCATTGAGTTTTCGTTCAGACGGCTCTACAATCTCACTGTTGGTATGGAGCTTTCTTCCATTATGCTGGGTGTTGGTTTTTTGGTTGGACCCAGTGTGGCGTTTACTCTGTTTGCCGGAGGAATTCTCCGGGGCTGCGTGGTGCTTCCGGCAACAACCTGGTTTCTGGGACCAGCGGCAGACCCTGTGGATATTGGACTCTTTGTGCGCATGATTGGTGCAGGCGGGGTTGCCATGGGCGGTCTTATCAGCGTTGTCAAGGTGGTTCCAGTCATGTACCAGTCATTCTGCGCGGTCATCAAGGAGTATGCCAAATCAGATGCGGGAGAGTCGGAGCGTACTCATCGTAATCTTTCTCCGAAAATCCTGGCGTTTCTTGTCCTGTTTGCCGTGGTTTTGTCTTTTTTCAGTTTGCCCCGTCTTACGGTGGTGTTCCCTGTCTCTTATGGTGTTGTCATTCCAGTTATACTGCTGCTTATTCTTGTAACCAGTTTTTTCTTTGTCGCGGTTTCGGCGCGTATGGTCGGCCTTATCGGCACCACCAGCCAGCCTGTCTCTGGCATGACCATCTCCGCACTGCTCCTGGTGTCTGTTGTACTATACTTCATGGGCGTACGGGGCCACCAAGGTATGGCGCTTGCATTGTGTGCGGGAACCATCATCTGTGTTGCCATTTGCCTGAGCGGCGATATTTCCCAGGACCTCAAGACCGGTGCGTTGTTAGGAGCAACCCCTTCGCGTCAGCAGGCGGCCGAACTTGCGGGTGTGCTGGTTGCGGCCCTTGTCGCCGGCGCCATTGTCATTTTGTTCCAGAGATCAGGCGATCTGCAGAGATTGCCCGCGCCTCAGGCGCATCTCATGGCTGATATTGTCAAGGCTGTGATGACCGGGCAGGTAAACTGGGTGCCTATTGGCGTTGGCGCTGGCCTGGCGCTTGCGGTTTTTGCCTGCGGTGCTTCGCCCCTAGCTTTTGCCATAGGTCTCTATCTTCCTGTCTCCACTTCCTGTGCGCTTATCGTGGGCGGTTTTATGCGGAGATATTTTGATAAAAACAGTGCCAGTGTTTCGGTTGAAAAGTGTGTGCTGCTGGCCTCTGGTCTGATAGCGGGTGAGGCGTTGGTAGGAGTGGTGCTTGCCGGGGTTGCGCTGGCGGGCGTCAGCTTATCACTGGGTATTACCCCTGGTCTGGCTGCCGGGAGCGCGATTTCAATCGCGGTTTATGCGTGCATGGCCGCGTATTTCTTCCGGCAAAGCAGAAAAAAAGTTATCTTACAAACCTAATGGCAAAGAAAAAAGCGCCTCAATTATATATCATCGCTGGGCCAAATGGTGCTGGCAAGACTACCTTTGCCCAGACTTTTCTGCCTCAGTATGCCAAATGCATTGAATTCATTAACGCGGATCTTATTGCCCGGGGGCTTTCACCATTCAAGCCTGAAAGCGCAGCCATTGGCGCGGGCCGGCTCATGCTCCAAAAGATCAAGGAAATGGCGCGGAAGAAAATGGACTTCGCATTTGAGACGACTTTGTCTGGGAAAACCTACATCCCGCTTATCAACGACCTGAGACAGCAGGGATATGCTGTTCATCTGATTTTTCTGTGGTTGCCCAGTGCGTCTCTTGCCTGTAGACGAGTGGCTGACAGAGTAAAACAGGGTGGGCATTCGATACCCAAGGATGTAATAAAAAGACGATTTTTATCAGGTATGTTGAATTTTCATACTGCGTACACCCCTCTTTGTGATACCTGGACTTTGATTGATAACTCATCCGGTTATTTGAATGTTATCGCCAAATTTATCGTGTCTCTTGAAGTTTTTGATGAAAAGGCATATGCCAAAATAACCAGGAAGTCAGGAAGCTATGAAAAAAAACAGAAAGTTTGAACAAGTGCCTGAAATGGCAGCTGCTGCTATGAAAGAGGCTGTTGCTGGGGTTGTTGCGACTCATAAAAAACTTGGTCTGCCCTTGTGGGTAGAACAGAACGGCAAAGTCGTTGCAATCCCTGCCGGATCAGCACGGAAACGCAAACGTTCCATGCTTCGTACGGCAGTCAAAGAATAGGTGACTTACTTGCACAGACCGTTATTTTTTTGAAAAATTATATGTTAGCCCCACGGAGAAAATCTCCTTTAACCGCAGCTTGTTGCTTATATCCCTGTCGTAGAACGCATAAGCCGAAACATTAAGCATGATATATTTTGCCAGCGACAATGAGAGCGAATTTTCCCATTTGAGGTGCGGGTACCGCCAGTAGTCGGCGGCGACTGTTCCCTGGGCTTCTTCGGCCTTTGAGCTGAGCAGCGCCTCATACAGGGTCAGGGAACTCAGAAATTTCAGCCATTTCTGCGCGTTTTCAGCCTTAAGGTTCATGCTCAATTCCAGGCCGCCGTCATTTGTCACGTCTGTTGTGCGTTTTCCATTTGCCGGATCAAGATGTTTGCGGTCAACCAGTTGCCGTGCTGCAACGCCAATACGGGTGGACCAGTCCATGATGTCGTTTTTACGCAATGTACGGCTTACGCCCAGTGCTTCGGTAATGTCCAATGGATTGACATATCGGACAATCAATGCGTCTCTGTTGTCCTGAAACTGGCTTATGACACGGGCGCTCGCAAAAGGGTCGAACCACGCGCCTGTGGTATATCGCAACAGTTCTTCAGCATCGATGAGGTCGGTCGATTTTTCAGGCGCACCCCATCGCTTGGTTGTATTATTCTGCACCTTTGTCTGGCCAAACTGCAGTTTGAGCGTTGTTTTGGTGTTCAGTTTGTTTTGCAGCTGACGTTCTGCAATGCCGATAAACTGCGAACCCCAGGTGAAGGACCCTGCTTCACCGCCGATCCAGCTGTCGCTGTACGAATTTATGGTGGTGGTCACGTTGGCGTTGATATCCAGTTTCCACGGTTCTGCGCCATATGCGAGTGTGAGTGCAAGAACTAGTACTGTTGCCGTGATTGATGTTAGTGTTGTTTTCATGATTTCTCCTTGAGTAAGTCGCGTATTTCCGTAAGAAGCTGCTGGTCTTTTGTGGGCGCCGGAGGCGCGGCAGCCGCTTTTTGCTTGGATCTGCCGATAACCCCTATAAATTTAACGATGAAAATGAAAAGTACAGCCGCAATGATCAGGAAATTGACCACTTCGCCGATGAAAAGGCCATAGGGTATTTCCTTTGCGCCCACTACGAGTTTCCAGCCAAGATAGCCTTTTTCTCCCGGCAGCAGAAGGCTGATTACGGGCATCATGATTTGCTTGACGAACGAATCGATTATTTTGCCGAACGCAGCGCCAACGATGACGCCCACGGCCATGTCAATGACATTGCCTTTGAAGGCAAAGGCTTTAAACTCCCCGAAAAGAGAAAAGGCTTTTTTTGCAGGATCAAGCCCTGCAATTTTCGGAACTGAATTCATTATGGGTCCTTTCTATGTGTATTTAGTGGTAAGAAAAATAACCCTTCCAGATGGCGGAAAGAAAGGTAAATAGAACTCTTCCCCTATGGAATTTATTTAAGTTTGCCCATGCGTATATGATTTGATTCGCTGATTATGGGAAGAATCAACGGATAGTTAGATTTAATACAAAACATCTTGGGTTTGACCCCTTTTTAGTGCCGGATATGCCTTTATTTTGCTGATGTGACAGGTTTTGCCACATCTGGGTGTTATATTTATAGGGCACTCATGCTAAGGCAAAAACGCGAAAAATAAAAAGAAATATGACATCCTTTCAGCTTATTGATATTTATATTAATAAATACTATATTAAATATAAGAATATTTATGCTATTTGAGTGGGACGAGTACAAGAATCTGGAAAATATCGTCAAGCACGGTGTTTCATTCGAGGAAGCGCGAAAGGCGTTTGTCGATGCGGCAAGGGTCATTAAATTCGACGACAAGCATTCCCAGCACGAAATGCGTTTTTATTGCCTTGGAAAGGTTGAGGGGCGGATAATGACGGTCCGGTTTCTTTACAGAAACGCCAGGATCCGGATTTTCGGCGCTGGTTTCTGGCGTGAGGGAAAGGAGAAATATGAGCAAAAATAAGGGTTATTCCGAGGCGCCTCCTGACGTGGCCGCGGAATTGGAGCGCTCCGTCACGGTCAAAGATTTTCTTCCTTCGCCCGATGAAATCGCGGCGGTCCTCAAAAAAGAGGAGACCATTCCCGTCACCATGAAGCTTAAAAAGCGCACTGTTGAGAGATATAAAAGATATGCTCGGGAAAAAGGGATCAAATACCAGACTTTTGTCTCGGCAATTTTAGATAATTACGCGCGAAACATACTGGGCCGATGAATCCGTGACCCCGTTGCGCGCGCAATTCCAGGGACGCGTGCTGTTGAAGAACACGAAGAATCCCTCGGTCAAAGCAACATTGGAAGCACTGGAAAAGGCCGGACAGCAGGCGATTACCAACGGCTCAAGAGGTCTGCAATAATGTTGGGGTGAACTATGCACCAAGCTTAAACCGGGTTTAGAAAAAGTGCGAGGTTGTTTAACATAAAGGTGAACCATGAAAGTCGTGACCATAGTTTTATCAGTCCTCCTGTTATCCGCCACAGTTTTCCCATATTCCGTATGGTCCACTGAACAGCGGAATGTTTTCCAGGAGGATTTCGATAAGAACTGGAACGCCTTGGCTTTCCAGGATTATAACCCGAGTTTTCTCGGGCAATACGATTGCCATGTGTTGAATTTCGGTCTGGATTACACCCATAGGGACAGGGGGCGTTTTATTACACGGTTCACCCGCTCGTTTTACCCGCAACTCACATCAGGTCTTTTCGTGAATTTCCCCTACCTCGGGCTCATCCCTTCATTTTTTGACCCGGCGAATACAGACATCATGCTGGCCAATTCCCTGCAAATCGGGAAACACCATCTGGGTGCGGCTTATAAGCTGCGATCGGGCGATGTAAATCCTGAGAACGAAAATTCCTCGAATTATCTGAACCTGCTGGATTTGGGATACTCATATACCCCGGACCAAAACTGGCTTGCGTTTTTTTCAGTCAATCACATCGGACTGACCGCCATTAGTGTAAAAATGCATATAGAGCCATATTACTATTACTATGGTCCTCTCTATCGCGGTCATGCTTCCTTTTCCACAGCGGGATATGATACGACCTACAGAATTTATGAGACGCCGGAACTAAATGCGGGCCTCCGGTATATGTATCCCGTATCAAAAAGATCATTCATAATGGGGAGCGTAAAAGTTGAATACGATTACAATGCCGAACCCAGTGATCCGCAAACAATGATTTCGCTTGGGGCCGGGGCACGCCTCCGGTTTCTGGGGGCGAATATAGAGCTCAAGAAATATGAATACAGGCAATGGATCCCCGGATATTCTCACGACCTATCCCTGTTCTCGAGGATCAGCCTTTATTTCAAATATTTCTCTTTTGAATGGACGACGGTATGGGGTGACGCTCAATTCGGCGCCGTGAACGTGGTTATCTCAACCGGGATTTTCTAGGTATAGATCCCATTTTTACGTTCCTCAGCCATCCTGGTAATTTTTATATTATTGCCATCATTCATTCACGAGAGGAACCAGCATGGCCCAGCAAAAGACCGACATGAAGCAAGTCGTTTCGCTCTGTAAACGCCGCGGATTCATTTTTCCCGGGTCCGAGATATACGGCGGCCTGGCAAACACCTGGGACTACGGCCCCTATGGCTGTGAATTCAAAAACAACGTCAAAAGAGAGTGGTGGCGCTCGTTTGTGCTCATGCGCGACGACGTGGTGGGTTTGGATTCGCCCATTCTGCTCAACCCCAAGGTCTGGGAGGCATCGGGCCATCTCAAGTCCTTTGCCGATCCGCTTATGGATTGCCGCGACTGCAAGGAGCGCGTGCGTGGCGATCAACTCATCGAGGCGAAACTGGGCGATGGCGCATCGCGCGGCATGGATTTCAAGGCCATTTACGAAACCATTGTAAAGCACGACATACGGTGCCCGCGCTGCGGCAACAAGAATTTCACAGAACCGCGCGCCTTTAATCTGATGTTCAAGACGTTCCAAGGCGTCATCGAAGACGCCACGGCTGTGGTCTATATGCGGCCCGAGACCGCGCAGGGCATTTTCCTCGAATTCAAGAACGTGGTCACCACCTGCAGACAGAAGGTGCCTTTTGGTATTGGCCAGATAGGCAAGGCCTTCCGCAACGAAATCACTCCGGGCAACTTTATCTTCCGTACGCGCGAATTCGAACAGATGGAACTGGAATTTTTCTGCAAACCAGGCAGCGAGATCGAATGGTTCGAATACTGGAAGACGTATTGCACCGAATGGCTCTACGGCCTTGGGTTAAAAAAAGAGAAGATGCGCGTGCGCAACCATGAGAAAGACGAATTGTCGCATTATTCAAACGCCACCTGCGATATCGAATACGAGTTTCCGTTCGGCTGGGGTGAAATGTGGGGCATTGCTTCGCGAACCGACTTTGATCTCAAGGCGCACATGACCCATTCAGGCGAAGACCTCCAGTATATTGACCAGGCAAAGAACGAAAAATATGTCCCCTACGTCATTGAACCGTCCCTGGGAGTGGACCGCTGCCTGCTCACCTTCCTTATCGACGCATACGATGAGGACGAGATTGAAGGGGAGAAGCGTATTGTCCTGCGGCTCCATCCACGGCTTGCGCCCGTCAAAGCGGCTATTCTTCCGTTACTCAAAAAAGAGCCAGTCATGCCCCTTGCTGAGAAGATTTTTAAAGATCTGATCAAATCCGGCAAATGGAACCTCGAATTCGATGAGTCTGGATCAATCGGCAAACGGTACCGAAGGCAGGACGAATTGGGCACGCCCTTCTGTTTTACCGTTGATTTTGATTCGCTCAACGACAATAAAGTGACAATCAGGGACCGGGACACGCTCAAACAGGAACGGGTCGATATATCCGCGATCCAGACCATACTCCAAGAAAAGATCGAACAGTCATGAACAAAACCAGGGTCGCGGTCATCATGGGCGGTACGTCTGGCGAGCACCCGGTGTCGCTCAAATCAGGCAATGGGATTGTCAATAATCTTGATTATACTGAGTATGCAACATGCCCGGTGATCATCGGTACTGACGGCATGTGGCACTGCGCCGGTTCATACGCTGACTACGAAAAGAACAATCCCTTTGACAGCGCCGCGTTCCTCAAATCGAGCTCTGACGGTACGCCCTATTTCCCCCCTTTTCTTCTTTTAGCCCAGGGAAAACCCGACATAGTATTCCCCATTGTGCACGGCACAGGAGGAGAGGACGGCACACTCCAGGGCTTGCTCGAAATCTACGGACTTCCTTATACTGGATCGGGTGTTTTAGGCAGCTCCCTTGCCATGCACAAACGCAAGGCAAAGGAACTTTACATTCAGTACGGACTCACTACACCCGATTATTCGTATTATACACGCGAACAGTGGCGGATTGGCGCAGCGACCATCCCCAGTCATGTCACCGATAAACTGGGACTGCCTGTTTTTGTGAAAATACCCACGGGTGGCTCGAGCATTGGCATGGGCATGGCCCAGTCCCGCGATGAAATTCGCGACCTGTGCGAACGCTTTTTCAGCGAAAGCAGGGAAGTGCTCTTTGAGAAGGCGGTCAAGGGTACGGAGGTGTCGTGCGGCGTACTCGATTCAGCTGACGGCGAACCCGAGGCGCTTGCCGTAACCGAGATTGTTCCGGTAAAGGCGGCTTTTTTTGACTATGAGGCGAAATACGAAAAGGGAGCGAGCAGGGAGATAACCCCTGCCAGAATCTCCGCTGATCTGACGCAAAAGGTGCATCGGGCCGCGGTCATGGCCCACAAGGCGCTTCATTGTTCGGGTTTTTCACGTTCCGATATTATCATCGCGAACCAGAAACTCTATACGCTCGAGACAAATACGCTTCCTGGTTTTACTGAGACGTCGCTATTGCCCCAGATGGCGGCCGCCAGCGGCCTCACCTATGCCGAATTTCTCGACCGGATCATTCAACAGGCCCTGGCGCGAGCACGCTAGAGTTTTTTGCGTATGCGCAACGGACGTGACCATATTCTTGTTCTCGATTCATCCACAGCCTCCCCCTTTGTGTGCCTGGTGCGTGAAGGACGCATGGTTTGCAGCGCGGGAGCAGCGGTTGAGCGCTCCTTTTCGCAACAGGGCATGGACCTCATTCTGCGGATACTTCAAGAAACTGACTTGGGACCAACCGATCTTTCAGCTGTGGCGTGCGTCACGGGTCCGGGATCGTTCACGGGTGTGCGTATTGGCCTGGCCATGATCAAGGGATTGCTTTTCCGCACCCAGGTCCCGGGCATTGCCCTTTCCTCGCTGCGCCTATTTGCCCAACTCTGCCTGGGAAAGGGGTCCATGGTGTGTCCGATTATTGACGCGCGCATGGGCGATGTGTATGCGGCCGCGTACGACAGAGATGGAAACGAGGTTCTCGGTGCGCGCGCTGAGCCGCCAGCTGATTTTGCGGCACGGCTCTCGGGACAGGCGCTTTTCTGCGGGCCCAATCCCGCGGCCTTTTCATCCGTGTTTCAGGCATGTTCCGGGATTGTTCCCGCATATGCGACACCTGGCAGCGAAGCGTACCAACAGGCGGCCGCTGATGTTGCATGGAAGGATTTTGAAAAACATATATTTGTTCCAATTTCAGAAATGGAGCCGGTGTATCTGAGAAAATCGTATGCTGAGATGCGGGCTTAAGGGGATAAAGGTATTTAGTTGTTTAATCTGCTGAAGTAATTGTAATAGGTCCAGAAGACAGAGTTTTCGATCACCAACCGCACGCCGATTTTACCATCAAGAGTTGAATCCGGATGTTCGGAATAGCTTTCAGTTGTCTTGAGGTTGGGCGACGATGCTTTGTCGGAGAAACAACCACCTTTGATCACCTTGGCCGGGAATTTCGGGGTTGAATCAGTGACTGAATAGATTCCCCTGGCGCTCCACCAGTCTTCGGTCCATTCCCACAGGTTTCCGGTAACGTCATAGAGCCGGTAAGGGTTTGAGAGTTTTGATCCAATATTGGCGGGCGCGCTTTTTCCGTATACAGCGCTTTCTTCCGAGAGTTTTCCATTGTACGTGCTGTAGGAGATCCCCCGTCCTGCAAGAGCGAATGTTTCCCATTCTTCTTCAGTCGGCAGTCTGAATCCGTAGTTTCCAGGGATGCGTGTATAAAAGGCCACGGTGAAGGTGTCGGGGTACAGGACAAGAGTATCAGAGTAGCGTTCCATTGTCGAGGCGAGACTTTTCAGGCATGTAGAATCGGGCAGGGTATCAAACAGGAAGAAATACTTGCCCTGATATGCAAAGAAGGTATCGAGTGAAGCGGAACAGCCAGATCCTGGAATTGAATCCGTGGCAGCCGCCGTGTCTGCGCAATATATATAATTTGCTCCAATGATTCTGGGCGTCAGGAGTGTGTCTATGCCCAGAGAATCATAGACAGGATCAAATAAAAGAGCGTTAAGTATGGTATCGTTAATCGAGTGGATGAGTAGGGTGTCTATTAACACCTGCAGCACGTTGTCGCATTTTTTCGTTAGTGAATCGGCAAATTGGGCAGCCTGATACCAGGAGAGCGTTTTGGGGAGCTCTGACACGGATCCGTTGTTACCCATGACCGCGCTGTACACAGCTTCGGAGATCTCTTTCCTGCAGACCCAGAGGGTATCGGTTCCCATGGGCACTCGGATGAATTCAATAGAGGCGCCTTGCATGGGAAGGGTCGCGCTTACGAGAGAAGCTTTTGCCAGGGTATCGTCAACGTCTGTTGTCTTGGCTGGATTGTCGGAACAGCCCCACGCAAGAAGGAGTGCGCAGGTTGCCGCGGCAGAGATATAGGTTCTCATTTGATAGTAAATTAAGATAACAATTAATGAAAGCGCCAATCAATAGTTATATTGTTGTCATGGTGACCATACGCACCATGGCGGAGTCCGATCTCCCTGCGGTTAAAGGAATTGAAGATGTTGTTTTTACCGACCCGTGGTCATTTCAGCAGCTTCGGGAAGAACTGGAGCAGAAGGCTTTGGCCTTTGTCGCGGAGGACGAAGAGGGCTTGGTCGGATACGCCTTCGCACGCCCTATTATAGACCAGGTCGAAATCCTTAGTATTGCGGTTGCCCGGCATAAACAGGGAAAGGGGACTGGAACAGTGCTCCTTGATTACATCATTGCATACGCACGGACGCAGGGAATAGGCAAGGCTTTTTTGGAAGTGAGGGTGTCGAACACAGCGGCTATCAATTTATATAAATTAAAACTTTTTCAGGTATTAAGCACCAGAAAGGGATACTATTCTGATGGTGAGGATGCCTTTGTTATGGAAAAGACCATTGATTTTGCTTGAAAAAAATATTACTATATAAGTATCTTAAATCATATAAAGGGGTTAAGTATGAAATTCCAGGCTCTTATAGTTGTGTTCATTTTTATTGGGCTTGGACCGGTTTTTTCCCAAATTGATCTGAAGGAAAAGGCGCAGCTGATCGGCATACAACCCGATGAACGCAAAGGAGCGACCGAGCAGGAACATCAAACCGATATTGCCTTTATTTTCATGTCGCAACCGAGCGCCTACTACCACCAGCGGAAAGAAAATACCATAATTATTGAGTTTTATGATGCCATGCTGGGCGAGGACCCGCTATCGCCTATTGCAGTGCCGCCTTTTGCCAGCAGCAAGGTGAGCAATGAAAAGGTCGATGTCAATGCGGGCATCGAAGGGCTGCAAGCTGATCTGAAGGACATTGTGAGGGTCGAATTGACGTTCGATGAGGGCGTTGAACTCGATCTTACTCTTAATCAGGATTTTAACGTCATCACCCTTGCCACAGTCTGGTCAAGGGGCGGGAAACTGAAGAGCGCGGTCACAACCAGGAAATCAAAGACATGGATCTGGATGATAGGCGGTTTTGTGGGCATTACAGGCGCGGCAGTTGGTGTTCTGTACAGCACTGGTGTGATTGGCGGCAAAGAGGATACGGTCGTCACTAATAACGGGTGGAAGCCTCCGCCGCTTCCAGGCATACCAACCCCTCCATAACCAAACAATCAGGGAAAGAGAAGACTCTATGAAAACATTTCTGTTCTTCATGACAGCGTCGTTGCTCTGTCTCCCGGTCTTTTCCCAGCTCGATCTCAAGGAAAAGGCGCAGCTCATCGGCATCCAGATTGAGGATAAAAAGGGCGCCACGGAACAGGAAATGCTCTCTGACGTCAGTTTCATTTTTATTTCCCAGCCCAGCGCTTTTTATCACCAGCGCAAGGACAGTCTGGTCACTATCGAATTTTACGACGCAACGCTGGGGGAGGAGCCTATTCCTTCGATTATTCAGTCACCGTTTGTCAATAGCTGGGTTTCGGTTGATAAGGTCGACGTCAACGCTGGCATCGAAGGCCTCAAGGCCGATTTCAAGGACGTTGTCAGGGTCTCCCTCGAGATTGAAAAGGGCATTGACATCGATTTTACCATGAGCCAGGATTTCAACGTCTTCACTCTTGCCACGGTCTGGTCAAAGACAGGCAAGACCGCCACCACTCTCACCCAGAAAAAGTCCAATAAAAAAGCGTGGATCTGGATGGCCGGCGGCAGCGCCGTGCTTATAGGCGGCGTGGTGGGAGTTCTGCTTATAGCAAACGATGATGGCGACGGGACTAAAACCGCAGTCTGGCCGGTGCCCGCACCGCCGTCGCTTCCACCGGCGCCTGCGAATTAACTTTTAAATAGCCGCTTGTGCAGTGCGCCTACTGTTTTTTTGCCTTATTGTAGTCTTCGTGTGCATGTCTTCTCCAGGAGGAGAGACTGATGACATCCTGCGGCTTGGCGACAAATTCTACGACGAAAAACTGTATAGTCTCGCGGTCGAACAGTACGAGAAATTCCTGAAAGTCCAGCCCGATCACGAAAAGGCGTCCCACGCGCTCTTCCGCCTGGGTCACAGCTACTTTTTCATGGGGAATTTCGGCCGTGCATCGGAATATTTCGACACCTATCTGAAGAGATATCCCAAGGACGCCCTCGTTGCCGCGGTCCTGTTCAAACAGGCCCAGTCGCTTTTCGAACTCAAGCGGTATGCTGAGGCCGCCCCGTGTTTCGCCCGGGTCTTTGACGAATACACATCCAGTCCTTCGGCCCAGGAAGCGCTCTATCGCAGCGGCCTCTCGTTTTATCGCGACAACGCCTTTGATAAAGCGCGTGAACAGCTCACCAAGTTTTTCGACCGGTATCCCAAGGGTCCTTTGGCCGCTGATGCCCTGGCCGCCCTTGCCGGCATGGCCCTTGCGGATGGAGAAAAGGACAATGCGATACAATACCTCCAGCAGTGCGTCTCTGGTTTTCCAGGGAGGACCGACCTTCTACCGCGCATCCATTACCGGCTTGCCGCCATCTACCGCGACATAGACAACAAGGACCTTGCGATAAAGGAGTACCAGATAGCGCTGGCCGCGGCCGACACTCTGGCGCCGGGGTATGGCATGCTCGCTGAATTTTCAGATTACCTGTACGAGAAGAAACTTTGGGGAGCTTGCGCCGATTTGACGCGCCGGTATATTGAAAAAATGGCCGGTCAAGCGGCCCCGGCCTATTATTTCCGCCTCCCTGAGGCGTTTTTTTACGCGGGCCAATACCGGAAGGCAGCGGACGAATACGACACCTTTGTGCTCAGATATCCCGACACCTCGGCCGTAAGTCTGGCCAAGTTCACCATTGCGCAGTGCTATGTCATGCTCAGACAGAACGAGACGGCAATCGAGTACCTCGAGGAATTGGCCCAACGGTTCGCGAACGACCGCTATGGAGCGCGCGCCATACGGCTCATGGGCGATCTCTATTACGGCGATAGCCTCTATCTCAATGCGGTCAATATGTACCGGAAATACCTGCGTTCCACAGCAGCCCAGGACCGTGACAGCGTGGCTTTCCGCATTGCCGCGATCTACGAAAAAGAATTCGGGAAAAACGCGTACGCGGTCTCCGAGTATCAGAAATTCATCCAGGAATACCCTTTCAGCGAGCTTCTTGACGATGCACAGTTCGCCATCGGCCGCTGCGAGGAGGCAACGGGAAATTATCCGGTTGCGCTTGTCGCCTTTGACCGCCTGGTCGAGAATTATCCGTCCAGTCCTTTTGCGGTTGAGGCCGGTGAGCGTATGGAGTACATACGAAACTACCTGGTAAAAGATTATTCGGCGGCCATGGAACGTTTCACGGACATTGCGTTGACTACAGCCCTCACCGATGAACTCCGGTATTTCGCTATCGCCGACATCTTTGAATTCAATCTGAAGGAATTCGGCAAGGCTATTGTCACACTCGAGGATTACCGCAAGGAATACCCCAATTCCCCGGCGCTCGCCTCAGTGGGCTTCCGTATAGGCCAGCTCTACGAGAAACTCTCTCAGCGTGCGGCCCTGGAGTCAAACCCGCAGCTGGCGGCGCAGTACCGGGACAAAGCGCTTGCCGCCTACCGGATGGTAATCAAGGACTATCCCGCTGATACGCTGGTCGACGATATAAATCTCAAATTACTCAAGGCCGCCAAGGCGCCCCTTAAAGAGTTCGAAGACTTCCTGAGCGTGTACCCGAAGAGCGGTCTCTTTCCCGAGGTGAGCTGCTATGTGGCGCAGCACTATATAGAAAGCGCGGGTGGCAGGGACGACAAGCGGATCACACTTGCCATTGAACGGTACCGTAAGGCGATTGAATTCGATTCCCGCGGGGCCATGGCGCCGCGGGCTTATTTTGGCATGGGCAAGTGTTATCTGCTTCAGGGCAATCCCAAGGCAGCGGAATTTCAGTTCCAGCAGGTCATTCAAACCTATCCTCAGCACGCATTGGCGTCCGAAAGCCATTATATCCTGGGTGAAATCGCCCGCGCAGACCAGAAGTTTGCTGACGCACTGGGCTGGTACCGGAAGCTCATGTACAAGTTTCCCTTCTCGGCTTTTACCGAGCTTTCCGCGCTCCGGTCAGCGGATTGCCTTTATTTTCAGAAGGAGATCACCGGTGCGCTGAAGCAGTACCGGAATTTCCTGGCAAGTTATCCCAAGAGCGCGTTTACTGCCGAGGCCCAGGCTGGTCTGGGCGGCTGCTACGAATATATGGAAAAAACAGACGCAGCAATCAGGGAATACCGAGTGGTAGACGAACAATATTCCGCATGGCAGGGCGTTGGCGCCATACGCCTCAGGCTCGCCCGCCTTTACCGGTCATCGGGCGACAACCGGCAGGCAGTGGCCTATTTCAGGAAAGTCCTGGATGCCGATTCCCTCAAACGGGAACATGCGTCCGCTCTGGCCGAGTTCGGCGAAGTATTGTACGATCTCTCCAATTTCAGGGAGGCTGAAACGTGTTTCAAGCGCGGGCTTGCATGGGCGGCCGCGCCGCAGGACAGCGTAAAGGCCTGGAGCGGGTATATCCGCTGTCTTATCATTGAAGGAAATACTAAAGAGGCGAAAACGCAGAAGAGCCTCTTCAAGGACAGGTTTTCGAACGAGAAGAACGCCATTGCAAGCATGTATTTCACCGAGGGCATGTATCTTATCAACCGGAGTTCCTACGAAAAGGCCGAGAAACGGTTTTTTGAAATTGTGGATGATTTTTCAGGGACTGATGCCGCGCCCGACGCGGTCTATTTTCAGGCATTCTGCAGGTATCAGCAGGGGTCACGGGCCGAAGCACTCGACCTTTTCAGAAAATTCCTCCAGCAATACCCAGGGCATCGTTTTGCCGACCAAGCCCGTTTTGCCTGCGCCGACATCCTGGAACAATTAGGGGATCTTCAGAAGGCGGCCGACGCCTATGCGGCGGTTGCCGCGTCTCGGGCAGCACCCCAGAAGTTGGCGGCCCGCGCGGTTGAAAGCGGCGCAACAGTCTACGGAAAAATAAATGCGTGGAAAAAGGCCTATGAACTCAGGTATTTTTATGGAGAGAGGACCGGATTCGACAAATTGGGTGTACGCGAGCTTATCCAGCTCGGTTTTCTAGCGACCCAGAGCGGCGATTTTCCCAAGGCGCTGGAATGGTTTACCGTTGCCGGGACAAAGGCCGGCGCCGACCAGATGGCCGAGGTCACCTACTGGATAGCCAAGTGCGCGGCTTCAACCGGCGACGACCAGAAGGCCATTGTCGAATATCTCAAAGTGCCTTTCCTGTACAAGGACGGAGGCATGTGGGGGTTTACGGCGAAACTCGAGGCAGCGCAGCTCTATGAGAAGATTGGCGACATGGCAAACGCGAGGAATATATATGAGCAGATTGTTTCCGCAGACACTCCCGAGGGCAGGTTCGGCAGGGTTGCCGCTGCTCGCATAAAGCGGATCGAAATCATGGCGGGAAATCAAAACAGGGAAAAGGAATGAATCCAATGGACAAGGTAAAACTCCTTTCACGGGTGCCGCTTTTCAGGGCGCTGCACGAGAAGGACATCAAGCGGCTCGCTGATGTCGTCATTCTCAGGAAATATGACAAGAACCAGGCCATCCTCCGCGAAGACGACAAGCATACCAGTTCCATGTTCATCATCGTCACGGGGAAGATCAAGGTCATGATCACCAGCTATGAGGGCAAAGAGGCCATTCTCGACATCATGGAACCGGGCGATTACTTCGGTGAAATGTCCATCATCGACGGCGAACCCCGTTCGGCGAGCGTGTATGCCGTGGAACACACAGAGCTCCTTATACTGCGGCGTGAGGACCTGTTGGTCCAGATCGAGCGCAATCCAAAACTCGCCCTCTCCATGCTTATTGAATTTTCCCGGAGACTCCGCATCGCCGACCGCCGCATATCGAGCCTGGCCCTGCTGGGTGTGTACGGCCGTATCGCCAATCTCATCATAGACCTCGCCAACAAGAAAGGCGAGGCCGTGGGAAAAATCATTGTTGTCAAGGACCGTCCCACGCACCAAGAGATCGCCGACATGACCGGCACCACGCGTGAGACCGTGAGCAGGGTGCTCAACAAGCTCCAACGTTCCGGGTCGCTTTTAGTCGAACGCGACAAACTTATTGTGCTGCACAAGGAAGAGCTTGAGAATGTTGAATAGACCTTCACGCAGGGACGTGGTCCTTATATTCATTTTTACCATGGTCTTTCTCGGGATCCTTGGTTTTGCCGCCGACCTTCTGATTATTCCCTTCCTCGAGGGCAAATTTTTCAACAAAATCGCAATACCCGAGCTGCGCGATCTCGATTCGGCGGCAGCGTGCAGCCAATTGACCGGCAAAGGTCTTGCCGTGGGCGACATACACCGCGGGTTCAGCATGTCCGCGCGTTCCGGTGCGGTCATGTACCAGACCCCTTTTGCGGGACAGATCGTCAAAAAGGGACGGCGTGTAAGTTTTGTACTCAGCGCTGGACAGGAGATGGCCACTGTCCCCAACCTCCGCGAACTTTCGCCCTCGCAGGCCAGTGACACCCTGCAGCGCCTGGGGCTGCGCCTGGGAGAGACAAAGGAGGTCTACAGCCAGCGCTGGACGCCGGGAAGCATCATTCATTCCAACCCCGCTGCCGGAGACAGCGTTCCCCGCGGGAGCGTTGTGGACATTACCATCAGCCAGAACAGCATCACGGGTAAAACATATGTTCCTGATTTTGTGAACCTCTCCCTCGAACAGACCAGGGAGATGGCTCGGAAATACGAATTGGCCCTGAGGCGGACCTCCTATCGGACCGAAAGCGAATTGGTCCCGGGTACGGTCCTCGAACAATCTATAAAAGCGGGTTCAAAGGTTGACAAAGGCACCTTCATCGACCTGGTTGTTTCCCAGTAGCGTTTTTCTCTGCTGCCTGGCGTTTTTGGCCGCGGGGTGCGCTTCCTTTAAAGTCAATAGTCCGGCGCCGGATGCACGCGCCCCGTCTCTTCCCTGCGGCGATCCGTACGCCATATTTATCAACGGGAAGGTCTACGAGATCGCTGGCAGCTATGACATGGCTGAGGCGCTCTATCGTCGCGTCATCGAATGCGATTCAAACGCCCTCTATGTGCGCTATCTGCTTGCGCGGGGGCTTTTTTTCCGGAACCGGAACGACTCGGCGGAAGCGCTCCTTGCGCCAGTGGTGGCGCGCGACACCACGTTCGATTATTTTGTGCTCTGGGGCGACCTTCTCTACCGGAAGAAAGAGCTGACTGACGCGCTGAACGCGTATGAAATCGCGCTCGCCCGGTCCGCGGGAGATCCGCGTATTATTAAAACACTCGCCTATCTCTACGAAGAAACCGGTCAGTACGAAAAGGCTGCCGCATATTATGAGTCGCTTG
>MFYT01000097.1:95702-140344 GCA_001789205.1 Candidatus Raymondbacteria bacterium RIFOXYA2_FULL_49_16
GAGGCGCGCCTGCGCCTGCGCGCGCTTGCGGCCGCGCCCGAGGCCTTTCCAGAGGCGGTGGCGCTCCTCAAAGAATATATCGATTCCCGGCCCGGTGACGTATCCCTCCGCCGCGACCTGGGATCCGTCTATTTGAAGGCGGGCGACTACGCGGCAGCGGAAGCGATCTTTAACGTGCTCTATCAACAACACGGCGGTTTCAGTGACGGAAAAACCTGGGGCATTCTCCTTTCCCTCAGCGGAAAATACGCTGAGGCTGAACAGCTTCTCCTAAAACTCAAGGCGGAGAAGAGCGATGCGGATATTCTGTTCTACCTTGGAAACGCGGCCCTGGGACTCGAGAAATATCTTCCGGCAGCCGATTGGTATGCAGCGTGCATAGCCGCTGACTCGAATTTCTCGGCCGCGTACACCAACCGGGGCGTGGCCTTTCTCCGTCATGGTTCCGTGGACAGCGCGATCGCGGTTTTTACCCGCGCTGCCGTGCGTTTTCCCGCCGAGATGGAGCCAATCTACCTTCTGGGCGTTGCGCGGGCGAACAGGGGCGATTACCCAGGGGCCATTACGGCGTATCAGAAGGCGCTTGAACTCGATTCGTTGAACCTGGGCATCATGTTCGACCTTGCTTCTTCTTACGAACGGAACGGCGTAGACCGCAAGGCCATGGATCTTTTTCTTGCGATTATCCAGCGCGATCCACGGAACGACCGGTCGCTCAACTATCTCGGATACATGTATGCCGAACGGGACATGCGGCTCGACAGCGCTGAGGCCTATATACAAAGGGCGCTCGAGCGGGAACCGGACAACGGCGCGTATCTCGACAGCTACGGCTGGGTCATGTTCAAGAAGAGAAATTACGCTGAGGCCGAGAAATTCATTTTCAAGGCAATACGCTCCCGGGAGGAGGATCCGGTTATCTATGAACATATGGCCATCATCAAGGAGAGCGCCGGCGATCTGCACGGAGCGAGAAACTATTGGAGAAAGGTGATTGAACTTGACCCAAAAAACACACGCGCCCGCAAGGCCCTTGCTCCTGCGGACGGCGATACTGGCAATTAGCCTCTGTCTCTGCGTTCTTGGCGGGTGCGCGGGAACGAAAATCCCGTGCGCTCAAGATCTTTCCGCTTATCCTGAAGTCACGGAACCGTGGCTTCCCGTTTCGCCGGTGCATCTTCGGATCGCTGCGGGCATACGCAAAGGGCTGTGGAACGTCGAGACTGAGGGTGATATTGTTTTTATTCCGCCGGACACACTGCGCATGCAGCTCCATACCGACTGGGGCGAAACGGTCTTTGACCTTCGGATCTCAGGCCCCTCGGTGTGCATGTTCATGGTTGGTACGGTGCCGCCCGACACTTGTTTTACCGAGAACCGCAGGCTTTTCAGCACCCGGACCCTGCTTGCGCTCCTTGCCGGACGGCCGGGTATTTCATCGTTTTTAAATCCTGCCGCGGTCCGGCCTCGCTGCGCCGGCAGCACCTTGGAGTTTTTTCTCGACGGTCTTAGGGTCGTTGTGGATCGTAAAAAGGGCGCTGTGTCCCATGTGGAACACGACCAGATGGCGTTTTCCTACGACGTGATTTCCTTTGCGGAAACAGACCATGTGATAACACCGCGCCATTACCGCTTCTCACCGGGCAACGGCGCAACGGTCGATATTACGGTGATTGAACGGACTTCCGGCACTGCGCGGAGCGGCAGGGCGTTGTTGAATTGATCATGGTTTTATTGGTATATTTTCCACTACATGCATGCGAAAATAATGGTTTTACGGATAAAACGGCTGGCTGGCGCCGTACTACTGGCAACATGCGCGCTTGCTTTTTCAGAGCCGCATGAGAACGCGGGGGCCGCCTCGTTCGACATGCTGCTTATCGGCGCAGGGGCGCGGCCCCTTGCCATGGGCGGCGCCTATACCGCTGTTCCGGGCGATATCTATTCTCTCTACTGGAACCCTGCGGGCATTGCAAGTATCAAAAAAACCACCTTTATGGCCGATTACATGCGGTATGCGCTTGATATGGAAAAAGGCATGCCCGCCTTTGTGATCGATGGATCAAAGCTGGGCAATGCGGGCACTGCGGGCGGCTATGTTAATTATTTCAACGCGGGCTCATTTGAGGCGGTTGATGAAAACGGGAACCGTCTTGAAGATGAGGACTTTACCGCCGCCTATATTGAAGGAGGGGTTTCCTTTGCCCGCCAACTGCCGCAGATGCAGGGGTGGGACATTGCCGCTGGCGCCACGTTCAAGGGCATTGCGGAATATATCGCCGACTACCGGACCACGGGCCTGGGCTTTGACTTTGGCGTGCTTTGCAGCCCGCCGGTGTCGGCGCTCAAACTCGGGGCCACGGTCAAAAATCTCGGTACGGTTTTTTCGTCCGACACTGGGTCGCGCATGCCCATGGTTTTCAGCGCAGGCCTTTATTTTGCCTCAAAGGAGTGGCGGAACGCCCGTTTCGCCCTTGATATAAACAAGCCTCTTACTTCGTATTACACCATCCGACTGGGAGGCGAGTACAGCCTTTCCCGGAACTTTTCCGTGCGGGCTGGACGCCGTTTTCTCGAAAATGAAGTCCGCCATTGGATAGCGTCACTTCAGGGTGAAGAGGCGGGCTATGTGCGCGAAAATTTTAACACTTGGTCTTTTGGCGTGGGCATAAAACCGTCGGCGCGCATGCTTTTCGACGCCGCCGTGCTTGGCAACACATTCCAGTCGCTTCCCTTTTTCCAGTTTTCAGTGATCTTTATTGCGCGCTAGCGCTTTTACGGCCTTACCTGCTGGCAAGCATTTTTTCGATCCGCTCGACCTTTTCTTTGAACAGCGCGTCGGACGCGAGCAGTTCGTTGCATTTCCGTATGGCGTGAAGCACGGTGGCATGGTTTCGGTTGAAGGTGACGCCGATGGTGGCAAGAGAACCATTGGTGAATTTTTTACAGAAATACATGCATACATGGCGTGGTATTGCGACCTCTCGCGCGCGCGAAAGGGCGCAGAGTTTGTTCCGCGAAATGCCGAATTCCAGGGCGACAGTGGTGAGAATGTCGCTCGTGGTGACCGGGTTTCGCATGCTGGTGACGGTTTCGCCCAGCACCTGGCGGATGAGATCAACCGAGATTTCGTGACCCGTGAAATTGGAGTACGCCATGATTTTTATCAACAAGCCATCGAGTTCGCGCACGTTTTCCGTGGGACAGGTGGCAATGGTCTCAAGCACGTCGGGAGGCAACGAGAGACCGTCCTGTTCAGCCTTCTTTTTCAATATGGCGATTTTTGTCTCGAAATTCGGGGGCTGAATGTCGACCAACAGGCCGCCGGAAAAGCGGTTCAGCAGGCGCACGTTCATCTCCTTGATTTCATCCGGGTGACGGTCGGAAGAGATTATGATCTGTTTTTTCCTCGCGGTGAGTTCCTCGAAGACCTGGTAAAACTGGTTTTGCGTTTCGGGCTTTCCGGCAAGAAACTGGATGTCGTCGATGAGCAGGATGTCGATGTCGCGGTAGCGGCGGTGAAATTCGACCGGCGATTTGGTCTTGTGGACAATGGCCTTCATGAAATCTTCCACGAATTTTATGGCGGGCGCATAGAGCACCCGTTCCGCGGTCTCTTCGGAAAGGGCGAAATTGCCAATGGCCTGCAGGAGGTGCGTTTTTCCCAGACCGGTATTGCCGTAGATGATGAGCGGGTTAAAGTTTTTCCGGCCGGGCGCCTCGGCGACAGCGAGAGAAGAGGTATAGGCGAACTGATTGTTTGAACCAATGACGAAATTTTCAAACGAGTACCGCTGGTTGAGTTGCGGCGCGCTTTTAGGCGGTGCGCACCGTACGGTTTTTATTTCATGGGCAATGGTTTGAATTATTTTCTGGTCTTCGGCATTATCGGTGACAATGAAAGTGGTTTCAAAGTTCTGTCCGGTAGCTTCGTAGAGGGCGTTTTTCAGGATGATAGCGTGGTTTTTTTCGACAAAATTGAGTATAAAGGTGTTTGGCGCCGCGATAGTAACGATTTTTCCAACGACAGCATGAAGGGTTAAGCGTGAAAACCAGGTTTGAAATGCGAGGTCGCCGGATTTTTGCTGGATCTTCTTTAGTACCGTGTCCCAAGGAATTGGTTTTTGCTGATCTATCAACAGCTTATCAACATCTTTCTGTGTTGTGTTCATTGATATTAGAAGTGTGTTAAAAACAATTACTTATGATTATTGTTTTAAAATGTGTTGACTGCTTTTCGTTATAAGATATTATTATTAAATAAGTTGTGGTCATAGAGCTAAAATGCCACCTTTTTTATCAGATTTGTTTGATTTAAAGAGAGGTGATTGATTGTTGGACGTTACCAACAACTTATCAACACTCTTTGCTCGTAAAAAATTACGCAATTATTATAAACTATTCCGGCTAAGTGTGTCAATAGGAAAATTTTTTTATTTATGGTTGAAAAAAGGAAAGATTCTTTTTTTCCAGCCCTGGATCAGAGGCGCGCGCTGGCACGGTCGGCTGCGGCGCAGAGCGCCCTGGTCTCGGCCCATGTTTCTTTTACAAAAAGATCTTTATCGGCGCTTGTGTGGGCGTCGGCGTAGTCGGGGATTATCTGGCGTCCCCGCGCATCGTCTTTTTCCTTCGAAGCTTGGACAAGAAGGGCTATTTTCCGCTGCATCTCTTTGAGAAGGGAGAGACAGTGCGCCATGGTTTCACCGGGAAACTCGCGCTGCAAGAGAAGCCGTTCGTGTTCCCAGCGGGCATCGTCGCGGTCGTGTATCTCTACCAGCGAGGCGGGCACGCGTTTTCCCGATTTGAGCAGGAAGTCCACTTTACGCAATAGACCAAGCAGGCAGTAATGACGTATATAAAAGGTATACGCATCCCTGCCTTTTATTCTGCCCGCTTCCTTCATAAAATTTTTTCCTATGCCCGGGATGTCTCTGTCCGTATATAGATCCTTGATGTTTGGTATGTCAAGGAGCGCCCGCGCCTCGACCATAAGATCGATGATCGCGGGCCTGAAGGTCTCGAATTCAATGGGCGTGCGTTGCGCCCGGTTGCGCGCGCGGTATTTGGCCTCGTTCCGCCTGATGGCGAAGATGTTGTCCGACAGCACCCATCCGGGGCTGATTTCATTGATGGCGGGCGAAATTCCCGGAAAGATTTCCGCGGGCGGACTGATAAGACTGAAGGGAAAACATATCCGTTGCGGCAAGGTCTGGCAGTTTGCCGCAAGAAGTGAAAAGGGGGCGCGGGTAAAGTCCGCGGGGAACTTGATGTTGGTCCCCAGACCAAAGAAGAAGCCTTCACCAATCCAGTTTTCCTGATCAGGCGCGCGCGACGTATGGTTTGAGCCGATATTGGCCCCATAACTGACATTGCCTTTTCCCATGGGCCAGAACGAGGCGATGAGCAATGCCTGGTGGTGAAAGCCGATGAAGGGGCCAAGCAGGCACGAGATGACTTCGCCGCTGCCAATGGCCGTGTTCGGTCCGATTACTGACGCCGATACTTTACCGTGACGTTCGACCGACGCGTGCTCGATAAGCACGCTCTCTGTGACCATGCCCATGGTGGTGACCAGAGAACCCCACTGAACCAGCGAGGCGCGTACCAGCGCCCCATGGTTTATTGTGGACGGCTCATTGACGCTGCTCAGAATAGTGGATTCCTCGACCAGCAGGGCATTGTCAATGAGCCCCGCCTCTCCCAGAAAAGTGTTTTTGACACATGCGCTGTTGCTTATGCGCGCGCCAGGGCCTATAATGGTCCAGCGCGAAGAGGCGGCCACCGCATAGGCTTTTACCGCACTCTGATAGGCGGCCTGCAATGGCGCATCGGACCTATGGGTGGCGATATGGATGGCGTTTTGGAGCGACATGTCCGCGTGGACCGGAATGGCGCGTCCTCCGGTTTCAATGGTAATATTGACACGTTGGCCATTTCCAAACGATGACTCACCCTGGTGGGCAATGGTGCCGCAGTGCATGCAAACGCTTTTTTCAAAGAGCGCCACAGACGAAAGCAGCCCCACTTCGTGTACCAAGGCCCCGTTTCCCACCTGGACATTGCCCAGGGTGGCGTTGTAGATGCCGCTTTGACAGCAGATGCCGTCTATGATTACTGTTTCCCGGAAAGCACCGAGCACGGCTTTGCCGAGAAAGGCGGTATTACGGATGTTTTCAGCGGTAAAACCAGGACCAACGCGTATGTTGTCCCAGGTTTTACTCTGTGAGGTGTTGCCCTGTTTTTCAAGCTGCTGGATTTCTGCGGTACTCAAACGCCGCAGGGTACGCGTGGGAAACAGGCCCTTGCGCGCGCGCGCCACATCTTTAAGAAAGGCGGATGTGTTTATCGCAGAGCGGACATTGCGGACCTGGGCATGGGAAATGGCCATTCAGGTATTTCCTTATTCCGGCTTCAGAACCGGCAGCGTTTTGAGCGTTTTATTCTCAATATCCTTTAAATTGCGGACCGTGCCCACTTTGAGTTCCTGGGTCGCATCCTCGTCGCAGCAGATAATACCCTGCTGGTGCAGCTGAAGCATGGAGACGGTCCACATGTGATTGACTCCTTCCTCAACAACTTTCTGCAGGGCGCGAGCTTTGCTGTACCCGTTGATGATGATGAGCACCTTGCGTGCATCCATGACCGTGCCCACGCCCACGGTGAGAGCGGTCTTGGGAACGGCCGACGTGTCGTTGTTGAAAAAGCGAGAATTAGCCACTTTTGTGTCGTAGGTGAGGGTTTTCATGCGCGTCCTGGACGAAAGCGACGAGCCTGGTTCGTTGAATGCGATATGGCCGTCCGGTCCTATGCCGCCCAGAAAAAGGGTAAAGCCCCCTACTGAAGCGATTTTCTCTTCATAACGCAGACATTCGGCATTGAGATCAGGAGCGTTTCCGTCCAGTATATTGATGTTTTCTCTGGGAATGTCAATATGTTTGAAGAGATGGTGGTGCATGAAATAGTGGTAGCTTTGCGGGTGGTCTTCGGGGACCCCTACGTATTCGTCCATGTTGAAGGTGATTACGTTTTTAAAGGAGATTTTTTTCTCATTATACAATCGCACCAGTTCGACATACGTGCCGATGGGCGAAGAACCCGTGGGCAGGCCGAGAATAAAGGGGCGATCAGCTGTTGGCTGGGCCTCCAGTATTTCGTTTGCAATGTAATGGGCGGTCCATGTACTGAGGGTCTGATAGTTGTTGTGGATGAGAATACGCATGGTGCGTCTCCTTTTTCAACAGGTGAACAAGGTATTTACCGTGCAAAAATATAAAATATTTCAATGGGCGTGGCCTCGTAAAATATTTTATTTTGGATTTCCAATGAACCTGGAAACCTTTTTCGAAAAAACGGGCTTTTCCCTCGACATTTCAAACGGACCCCGGTTGGCCGCGGCAGTGCGTGGCGAAATGGAACGCGGTCTTACGGGAAAAAAAAGTTCCCTTAAAATGCTGCCCGCCTTTGTGGGTCTCTCAGATCCTGAACTCGAACGTGACATCATAATTATCGATGCAGGCGGATCGAACCTGCGCGTGGGTACCATGCGTTTTACGCGGGACATGAAACCGCTCATCCGCGGCCTGGTGAAAACCGCTATGCCCGGTACTGCCCGATATGTGGATGCTGGCCGTTTTTACGCTGATATTGCCGCGCAGTGCCGGCGGATAAAAAGCGTGTCGCGGAGTATAGGTTTCTGTTTTTCCTATCCTGCACGCATTACCCCTCAATGCGACGCCCAGGTGCTGCTTGCGCCCAAGGAACTCAAGGCGGGCATTGTGGGCACCATGGCCGGAAGTTCCCTTTTGCAAAAGCTCTCTCCCAAGAATCCTGACCATTACTGCATCACGGTGGTCAATGATACCGTGGCCGCGCTTCTGGGAGGCAAAGCAGTGAGCCTTCACCGCAATTGCAGCGGCTGGATCGGCCTGGTATTAGGCACAGGAACCAACATAGCGTATGTGGAGAAGGTTGAAAATATCACCAAACTTTCCGCGCGGGATTGCGCCGCCTTTGGCAGGGACGCCATGGTCATCAACACGGAGATGGGCGCGCTCGACATTTTTCCCCGTACCGCCATTGATATTGCCCTCGACAACACCTCAAATGCTCCGGGCGTCCACAAAGCGGAAAAAATGATCTCAGGCAAATACCTTGGTCCTATTGTGCTGGCGCTGCTCAGGCAGGCTGCGGCAACAGGCATGCTTTCACCGCTGTTTGCCCAGAAAGTTTTATCGCTTGAAGAACTTGACACAACAGAAGTATCCCATTTTCTCAGCGCGCCTTCCCTCGTTTCAGGCGCCTGCACGCGCGCCCTTGCAACAAAGGGAAAGAGCCGCGACCAGACTTTCACCCGTGCGGTCATGGAACGGGTTGTGGAGCGCAGCGCATTTTTTGTCGCTTGCGAGCTTGCGGCTATGCTGCTTAAAACAGGTGCGGGAAAACGGAAAAGCGCTCCTGCCGGTATCATGGCTGATGGATCGACCTTCTATGGTCTCAAGGGCTATCAAAAACGGATAGAACGCCATCTTGCTGCCGTGCTGGGCAAGGACAAGCGGGCTATTTCATTTATTTCCGCTGAAAACCCCAATCTCATTGGCGCAGGGCTTGCAGCTTTAGTGCGCGATTAAACTATTTATCCGGCTTTTTGTTTACGTTTCATGTTTAACAGCGGCCAAGAAAATGCACAATGCATGCCTTTTCCTTTTTAATCTTCTTTTTGACCGCGCAAAAAGAAGCAAAAACGCGCCGGGGGCTCGACCCCCATAGCTATCAAGCTAATTCTATCTGGTCGGTTGACTTTTTCGATTTTCATTCTATACCACCGTCTCTTTTAGAAGATGCTCGATGATCTGTTTGTTCTTCTGGTTTTGTTTTTTGCATAGCCTTGCAATATTCCATTTTAGCTTGGCGATGAAATTTGCGTGCGCTATGATCCCCTTCATTTTGGCGCTGGCCCAAGCCATGGCATTCACCCGCAGTTGCCGCATTGCTCTATGAAGACTGATAACGACACCTTCAAGACATTCCTCTGCAGCGGTACACATCATGGAAGACAATGCCGCATGAACTCCATAGCCATAGCGTTGATTCGTTCGTCGACGGCTTGAGCGGAAACATCGGTCTGGCACGCGCAGGAAAGGAAGGCGGCGAGCTGGGCCAGTGTCCCGTCCGGCACGCTGAGAAGTCCCGTCGTGAAGGTGAGCAGAAACTTTATTCCTGTGATAGGCGAACGCCGTTCGACAAGAGCTGTTTCTCTGGCCAGTGCCTCCACCTCTCTTTTCGAGAAAAAACGTAACATGTCGATTTCCATTGCAATCCCCCCTTTTTTATGTTATATTATATAAGTATAACATACTTATATTTATCAAAAGAAAGGCATTGTAATGCAAAACGAAAAGGAAAGAACCAAGTTAAGAATCGCCAAGGCACAGACTTGCCTGTATCGCGCTGGAGCAATGCTCAAAGGAACGGTTAATAAGGTGGTTTTGGGTGAAAAGAAAAAAGGGGAAGGGAAAAGGGAGGCTTATCTTCTTACCTACAAAGGCGAGAGGAATAAAACGAGGACCGTGTATATCAAGAAACAGAGAGTGGCGGATGCAAAAAGAATGATCACCAATTATCAGAAGGCAAAACGAACTCTGGACCAATTAGTGGAACTGAATATGAAACTATTCAAAATGACGTAATCTGTTTACTGTCAATGTGATGGAAACATTAGCTTGATAGCTATGGGGATGGGGGGGCTCGGTGTTTGAGGATTGACCATTAAGCGGACCTTTTCTCCCGCTTAGGGCCTGTGCATGGCCATTCGAATCGTCAAGTAGAATTCGGGACAAAGCCAATCGACGCTCTGATTCTGGAGTAAAAACTGGTACAATTTTTTTCCCTGATAAAAAGCTTAACAGCTCAAATAAATGAATATCAGCAACATCGGAAACACCGATCGAAATGCTGGTCTCAGATTCCTCAAGCGGAATGAATTGGTATTGACTTAGCAGGCTCCCTGGAAATGCTGTTTTGAGCGACATAGTTTTTATTTTTAACGCTGGCCATTACGATAGTTGATGTCAAGTTTTATTACCGCTAACATATTGATCGATAAAGAGATATGGTTAATACTGCAGGAGATGTTATAAAAGCTCATGTATTAAGCTCATGTATGATTATTATTCGTGCGATAGGTGCCATGATAAAACTGCAAAATCAAGTGATACATGTATCAGGGACTCACCCTGAGTTTACCGAAGGATGTGTATGGGTGCGGAGGTACAGAATATTTAAAGAGAGCGGAGGAGGAAGCAGGGCGAATGTACTTGCAAGCGGGTTAAGGGTACCGCCCTCCGGACGAACTAGGGATGGGGGATCAGTTTTTTCTGTTCTGAATGAAACCGATCTGGCGTTTGTTTTTCGGTTCTGGTGCAAGGATCGACCGTAAAGAATCAAAAACTATTTTGAACTGATAATCGTACTTCTGTTCCAGAGTGTCGATTTTGCGTTTCATCTCCACTACCGTAAGACCAAGACGGCGTATCTGCACGAAGGCACGCATGATGTTGATGTTCATCTCGATGGCAATATCGCTGTTCAGAATACCAGATAGCATGGCCACCCCTTGCTCAGTAAAGACAAAGGGTATATAACGGCGGCCGCCACGGCCGGGCTTTGAGATCGCAATCTGCGATCTCAAAGAATTGAACTCCTGTTCCGTGAGCTGAAACATAAAATTTTCAGGAAATCGTTTGCGATTGCGCTTGACCGCTTCATTGAGGCGGTAAGTGTCCACGCGATAGAGTTCTGCCAGATCGCTATCAAGCATGACCGCCTTGCCGCGGATGTTATAGATGAGGCTTCGGATCTGCGTGGGGGTCAATTCTGTGCTCATGCTGCGCTTTTCTTTGCGCCCAGGGCGGCAATCATGCCGACAATGACTTTCTAGTCGTCCTTGGGCTCTTGAATAATATACCGCCCAGATATGACAAAACCTGTCACATTTGAAAAATAATTGGAGAATTAATAGTTTATAGCGTAAATATTCTCCTTCTCCCATGCAATTCTTTCATTGAGAATTCCTCTGGAAAAAAACTATGTTCCCCAGAATATGCCTATGGAACAGATCTCGCTTGCTGACTACGATTATGCCCTGCCCGAGGACCGCATTGCCCAGCGGCCCGCTGTGGAGCGTGACCATGCCCGGCTCCTTATTTGCGACCGCGGCGCCATTGTTCATGCCGCCTTTCCCGATATTGTTGATTTTCTCAACTCCGCCGATTGCCTGGTGCTCAACCGGACAAAGGTGATTCCCGCGCGGCTCATGGGCAGACGCGCGACCGGTGGAAAAACTGAGGTTTTTCTGCTCCAACAGACAGATGCAAACGAATGGATTACCATTGGCAGGCCCGGCCGCAATCTGCGCACAGGCGCGCGGCTTTTTTTCGATCATGACATAACCGCCGAAGTGCTCGATGATTCGCTGGCCGAAGGCAAGCGCCTGATGCGCTTCTCGGCTTCCCGGGAGGAACTTTTCAGCATCGGCGCTGTTCCATTACCGCCATATATCAGACGCGATGCCGATGCATTGGACCGCGAGCGGTACCAGACTGTTTTCGCGCAAACAGAGGGATCGTCGGCAGCGCCAACCGCAGGCCTCCATTTCACAGAGGCCCTGCTCAACCGGATCAGGGCAAAGGGGGTTTCCCTTGCGTACGTCACCCTGCATGTGGGTCTTGGCACTTTCAGACCCATAACGGTTGAGCGTGTGGAAGAACACGCCATGGAAAAAGAGGCGTATGCCATTGACAAGGAGGCGTGCGACACAATCAACCGGACCATGCGGCAGGGCGGCCGCGTTGTTGCCGTGGGTACCACGGTCGCAAAGACACTGGAAACAGCGGCGCTTGCCTGTTTTCCCCTTGCGCCTGCGGCGGGCGCGTCAGACCTTTTTATCCGGCCAGGATTTACCTTCAGGGTGGTGAACGCGCTAGTGACGAATTTTCATATGCCGAGATCGACATTGTTGCTGCTGGTGGCGGCCTTTGCAGGCAAGGAAAACCTTTTTTCCCTGTACACTGAGGCCCTGAAGCGCCAGTACCGGTTCTTAAGCTACGGAGACGCGACCCTCTTCATCGCATAACTACCATGTCAAAAGAAAAAACATTCAAGGACTATCTCACTGCCCTGCCCAAAAAAATGCTCGCCGACATTGATGGCGGCGAGGACAATGAGCGCAAGATCATCTCTATCCAGACAGTGATGGGAAGTCTGCTGAAAAAATACGCGGACCCTGTCTTTCTCCAGAAACTGGTCGCTGACTTGGGACCAGACGAGAACGCGCTTTTCAAACTCCTTTTCATCGAAGGCAGGCAAGGGGACGCCATTCAGGAAGCGGTCGCTCGTCTCAAACGGATGACTGACGAACGGGCCTCGGCGGCCTTTGAACGGCTGCAGCGCAAGCTCTTGGTCTTTGGAGTCAAGACAGCGCCCTACCGTTTTTTTGTGTTTAAGGAGATCCGCCAGCTTCTGCGTCAGGAGATGGTTGCCGGCATCCATGGTTCGCTCAGGCGCGTCAAGACCCAAAAGCCGCCCATTGCTTGCGGAGACGCGGCTTTCAGGGACCTGGTCTTTCTTGCCCTGTATCTGTTGCGCGGCGGCCTGTCAAAAACCAAGGACGGCAGGGTCAACAAGAAGCACCTTGACGCTATTGCCGGATATTTTGAGAACCGCATGGATTTCGGGACCTATGATCCCCGGGCCTTTGATTCCCTCTTTGGCCTCATATTCAAGTTCCTTGTCAGGAAAAATATCATTGACGAGGACGAATCCGGCTTCTACCTTTCGCCAAAGGGCAAGACGTGGCTTGTCACCAGGGCCGACGAACGGTGCCGCGAATGGCTCAACTTTGTGATGGCCGAGAACAACGACGATAAATCGCGGTTTCTGTGCGCGGTGCTCGGCGCAGGGCCGGAACCGGTCCTATGCGGCGATATCGCGGCGCTTTTTTGCGGCGGAGAACCATGTGGAAACGGAGCGCTTCCGCCTTTTATAGAGCGGCTCCGTGTTACCGGTCTTATCGATATGTACATTGGAGACAAGGGCGTTTCAGGCCTGGCGCTTTCCACCCGGGGCGCGGAGATGATCGCGGGCACGCTTCCCCATCTTGACCGGGAAGAGTCCATTACCATTATGCCCAATTTCGAGATAGTAGTACCCCGCCAGCTTGAGCCGGAGACCCTTGCCGCGCTTTTTCAGATATGTGATATTGTCAAGAGTGACGCCATGCTCACGCTCAAACTGACCCAAGCGAGCCTGTACGCGGGCCTCGATACCGGGGGCGTTGAACCCGGCCGCATCGGGCCGCTGCTCTCCCATACCTCGCCGCGCGGCATTCCCCAGAACGTGCTTTTTTCGCTCAATGAATGGCTGGCCGCGTACGGGATCGTTTCCTTTGAGATGCATTTTATCCTCAGGGTCAAAAATGCCGAGTTGCACGAACGCATCAAACGGATCATCGCCGGCACCAAGTTCCAGTGGGAAGAACTGCCGGGAACCGGGTTTTCGATCAACGCTTCTGATTACAACGAGGTTTTTTCCATCCTCTCGCGGCTGGGCCTTTCACCCAAGCCCTTCCAGGACAGCCGCCGGCAGGGAGCGCAGCGTGAGCGCCAGGGGACCATCCTCGACGAGTATCTTTCTGGCAAGGTCCGCGAAAGCGAGGATGAATTCATTGTGCCCGAGGAAAAGGAGGAAACCATCCGCGTTTCCGGCAAGGTGAATGGGAAATACGGGGGAAAACTGAAAAGCCTTCCCTATCACGAACTCATCCATGTCATCAATTATTCCATACTTATGGGCAGCGGGCTCGAGATCGAACTCAAGGGGGTTGGCGAGCAGCATATCACCATTGTTCCCCGCGAACTCATTTCACATGTTTCCGAGCCACGCATGACCGGGCATTCCATTGTCAATGGCGAACCTATCGAGATCAAGATCGACGATATCGCCAAAGTACGGGTCGGGGAGGACTGATACGGTGTTTAAACCCTTTGTCCATCTTCATAACCATACCGACTGCAGCTTCCTCGACGGCGCGGTCCGCATCAAGGACCTGGTTTCCGCAGCGGCAAAATACAAGATGCCGGCTGTGGCCATCACCGACCATGGCGGACTTTTCGGCCTCATCGAGTTCTACAAAGAGGCGAAAAAGGCGGGCATAAAACCCATTCTTGGCGTTGAGGTCTACGTGGCGCCCGACAGCAGGTTCAACCGCACCTATGCCAAGGATAGCCGCAAATACGACCATCTCATCCTTTTGGCGCGGAACGAGACCGGGTATCACAACCTGATCACCCTCGCGTCCCGCGCCTATATCGAGGGGTTCTTCTTCAAGCCGCGTATAGACAAGGAGCTTCTACGGGAGCACGCTGAGGGGCTCATTGGCCTTTCCGCTTGTATCCAGGGCGAAATATCCCACCAATGCCTTTTGGGCAACATGGATCGCGCGCGCGCCGCGCTCCATGAGTTCCTCGCTATTTTTGGCAAGGACCATTTTTACATAGAGCTGCAGAACCACGGTATCGAGGACGAAATCAAGGCGCTCGATCAGTTGCTGGCGCTGGCAAAAGCGGAACAAGTTCCACTGGTTGCCACCAACGACACCCACTATCTTAACCGCGAAGACGTCGAGGCGCACGATGCGCTGCTCTGCATCCAGACCGGAAAACTGGTCAAGGACGCTGACCGCATGCGGTTTACCTCGGACCAGCTCTATTTCAAGACCTACGATGAAATGCACACGCTTTTCGGGCATGTTCCTGAAGCGCTTGAAAACAGCGTGAAGATAGCTGAGGCCTGCAACGTGAACCTGGAACTCGATAAAAAATACTTCTGGCCGTCCGCGCCGCGCGAACAGGGGTTTGCCGATGACGATGAATACCTGGCGCACCTTTCCCATGCGGGCCTTGCCCAGCGTTTTCCCGCGGCGTCCGCGGACGAGACGCCGCAACTGAAGGAACGTCTCGATTTTGAGCTTGAGGTCATGAAGAAGATGAAGGTCTCGGGATACATGCTTATCGTGTGGGATTTTATCCGCGCCGCGCGTAACATGGGCATTCTGGTGGGACCGGGCCGCGGTTCGTGTGTGGGCAGCCTTGTCTCGTATTGCATCGGCATAACCGCAGTTAATCCGCTTAAACACCAGTTGCTTTTCGAACGTTTTCTTAATCCCGAACGCGTCAGCATGCCGGATATTGACGTTGATTTCGCGGACAAAGACCGCAACCGGGTCATCCAATATGTGATAGATAAATATGGCAAGGATTGCGTTTGCCAGATAGGCACGCTGGGAAGCATGAACGCCAAGGGTGTTTTACGCGATGTGGCCAGGGTCCTCGATATCCCTCTTGCCGAGGTGAACACCTTGTGCAAGTTCATTCCCAATGGGCCCAACGTCGAACTTGACAATGCTATTGCCATTCCCGAGGTCAAAACAGCGTTAGAGAGCAGCGAGCTCAACAGGAAATGGATACGGATCGCGCGTACGCTCGAGGGGCTCAAGCGCCAGCCCGGCGTGCACGCCGCGGGCGTCATCATCGCGCCTGAAAACGTGATGCATTACTCGCCGCTTTACATCCAGAAGGACACCGATATGCTTGTCACCATGTTCGACAAGAACCATGTCGAATCCGTGGGCCTTCTGAAAATGGACTTCCTGGGATTGCGCAACCTCACGGTCATCGAAGAAGCGGTGAAACAGATTGAACGCAACCATGGGGCAAAAATCGACATCGATGGCCTGCCCCTGGATGATCCCCGCACCTTTGAGCTTTTTGCCAAGGGCGAAACCGTGGGTGTCTTCCAGTTTGAATCGCAAGGCATGCAGGAATACCTGCGCAAGCTGAAGCCCACGAACATCGAAGACATCATTGCCATGAACGCCCTCTACCGGCCTGGTCCCATGGAGAACATTCCCGCGTACATCAACCGGAAGCACGGGCGCGAGAAGATTAACTTCTATCATCCCAGCCTCGAACAAGTCCTCAAGGACACATACGGCATTATTGTCTACCAGGAACAGGTAATGCAGATCGCGCAGATCATAGGCGGGTTTACGCTGGGAAAAGCGGATATTTTGCGGCGCGCCATGGGCAAGAAAAAGCCCGAGGAAATGGCGAAAATGAAAGCCGAATTTCTCGCTGGCGCAAAAGCAAACAGGATAAAAGAGCAGCTTGCGGTCGAAATATACGAACTACTCGAGAAATTCGCCCAGTATGGATTCAATAAATCGCACGCCGCGGCCTATTCCTATGTGGCCTACCAGACCGCCTGGCTCAAGGCGCACTATCCGGCTGAATTCATGGCCGCGAACATGACCTCCGAACTCAATGACATCGACCGCGTGGTGGTGCTCATGGCCGAATGCAAGCGCATGGGCATGAAGGTGCTGCCGCCAGACATTAACAAGAGCCAGACCGATTTTCGCGCAATTGGCGGGCAGGAGATCATGTTCGGCCTGGGCGCTATCAAGAACGCGGGTATGGGCGCTGTTGAAGCCATTATTGCCGCACGCGACAATATTGGGGCGGCCCGCACTATGTTCGAATTCTGCGCCAGGTTAGATATGCGAGTTGTCAACAAACGTGTGATCGAGGCGCTTATTTTCTCCGGCGCCATGGACGGACTGAAAGGGAGCAGAGCCCAGCTTTTCGCGGGCCTCGAAAGCGCCATGGAGTTCGGCGCAGCGGCCCAGCGTGACCGTGAAAACGGCCAGACATCGCTTTTTGACCAGGGCCAGGGTCAGCAAACCGCCGCGCTGGTCCAGGAACCCGAACTTCCTGATGTCGATCCCTGGCCATTTGCGGACATGCTCAAGAAGGAGAAGGAAATCATTGGATTTTATGTCTCGGGCCATCCTCTTATGGATTTTGAGGACGAGATACGCGGTTTTACCACCACACGATTGGGTGTTGAAAACCTGAAGACCCGGCGGAACGGGGAAAAGGTCGTTGCCGGCGGCATGGTGACCACGATACGGCGCATTATTGACAAAAAGGGCAAGCCCATGGCCTTTGTCCAGATCGAGGATTTTTTCGGGCCGGCTGAGGTGCTGGTCTTTTCATCAATATACGAAACCGCGGGTGATTATGTACAGGCGGACACCGCCATTCTGGTCAGCGGCACGCTCGATTTGTCGAATGAGAACAGTCCCAAGATTATTGCTGACCGGATTATGCCCGCTGCTGAGGCGCGCGACAAGCTCACCCGGTCGGTGAACGTGCGTCTCAAGACCGCGGACATCACGGACCAAATCCTTGAACGGGTCAAGGCCATTGGCGAGGCGCATCCCGGCCCCTATGTCTTTATCCTCCACCTTGCCACAGGCGCGGGCGATGAATACGCGGTCCGTTCAGCCGCTCTTAAAGTGGGGAACAGCAAGGTTTTCCTTTTTCAATTGCGCGAGATAGCCGGAGAGGGGAATGTCTGGCTGGGACGGGACGCGTAAAAGAAAACGTCCTGTTTATTCTTTAAACAGCGGCTGCTATTGGTTGAATAATTTTGGGTATAATTTCCGAGCGCATTCGGGGCAGATACCATGGCTGAACTGGGCATCCGTATGGTTCCCAATATATGATTCAATCTGGTTCCAATATCCCTTCCTAAACCTGTACCGAAGATGAGCGCGGTGAAAAAGATGTCGCCGATTTGTTTTTTATTGTCTGCAAATTGACTCGGCAGTTCCGGATGCGACGATTCAATGATATACAGTATTATACCTGCTGCGCCAGTAATGAACAGGGCCGTGTTTCTCTGCCAACCGGTCATTATGGCCGGCAGTATAATCTGAAACACTGCTGAAAGCCCCTGCTATTCCCGCACAGAGCGTGACCGCGTTGAATAGCCGGTTCTCGAGGGGCAGGTTTTCCGACGGGCCCAGGAAGACACCCAGTATTTTTTTATACTTCATCAGTAGTGTCCGGTTAAAAACGACAACATGCATTCTTTGTCCGTCGGGACAGAAGCCGCCGGATCATGAAGCCTACACCTGGGCCTTGAACCCCCAGAGCACGCTTTGGTTCAGTTTTTCATTGGTGTCGCGCACGCGGGAGCAGAGAGTCAGAATAATCTGGTGCTGGAATTTTACGGCCATGGCGGGCAGTTTCTCAAGGCATTCACGGAAGGGGCCGATTTCGAAGACCACAAGTACGCTCTCCTCAGCGGCCTCTGCCATGGCCGACCTGGCAGAGCAGTCGAAGAGGGAAAGTTCGCCGATAATGGCCCCGATTCCCAGGTTGGCCAGGTTGCGTTTTTTTCCGCCAGCGACTTTTTTATATATGGCCACCTTGCCGCTTTTAACAAGGTAGAACTCGTTGCCCGCTGACCCTTCGTCGAACAGAACCTCGCCTTTGCCAAGCTGCCGCTGCTTTGCCAGGGCCAGCACTGCCCTGGTCTCTGTGTCGTCAAGATCTTTGAAGAGGGAAATGGATTTCAGGAATTCGGCGTTTTCCATGGGTTCGCCCTTTCTTACTCAAGGTCTCCGGCTATCTCAGGATGAAGCTCAATGGCCCGGTCCATGTGGCGTTTGGAGGCCTGGGCCAGGTTCAATTTCTCGTATGCAAGCGCAAGGTTATAATGGCAGAAGGCCTGGTCTTCGCGCTGGACAAGGCTTTCGTTCAACGCCCTGACAGCCTCCTGCGTCTTGCTGCTGTTCAGCAGCAGGGCGCCAAGCCAGAAATGCACGGAGGCGTTGTTGGGATCCAGTTTTCGCGCTGTTTCAAAGGCCGCAATGGCCTCCTCTGCTTTGCCCGCCATTCCCAGCGCATTGCCCAGGTTGATGAAATTGGCCGCGTTGGCCGAAGCGAACGCAGTAGCGTGTCTGAAGGCCTTTTCAGCTTCGGAAGACCGGTTAAGGCTTATAAGCGCTATACCCATATTGCAATGTGCTGAAGCGTATTCGCTTGAGCGCTGCACAGCCTCTTCAAAATACTCCAACGCTTTTTCCCAGTTGTTGGCCGCTGATTCTATAAGACCGAGGGTGTTGCATGGTCCGGCCATGGCCGGATCCAGTGCCGCGGCTTTTTCAAGGTGCCTGGCAGCCTCCTCAGACAGGTGTCTGGCATAATACAGAAGGTGGCCCTTGGCATAGTGGGCTTCCGCGAAATCCGGGTTAAGAACCAGTGCGCGGTCCAATGCCTCGAGCGCAGGGCCATGGACCTTTTTCCCAAAATACAAAACATACCCGATGTTGTAATATGCCAGGTAATGGTTGGGATCGCAATGGCGCGCCTTCTCAAACGCTTGCAGGGCCTGGTCCCATATCTCCCATGTCATGTATTGGCTGCCCAATTTGTTCAGGAAGAGGACCTTCTTGTTTGAGACATAGAAATAGAGTCCCAACACGGCTGAAGCCGCGACAAGAATGCAGATAAAGCCAATAACAAACCAAGTCCAGTTCATTGTTCAGCGTCCGTATTGTTCTTTCAGTTGTTTGAACAGGGCGGGATTGTTCTTCACTTTTTCCATGAGATCAGCAGGGTCCTTGAGACTTCCGAGGCTATCCTGGTCTTCCGCAGGCGTCAGGAATTTGGGCAGATACACGGCGCCCGCTCCTCCGCCAATGGAGATAATGACCAGGACTATGTAGACCTTGAGTTTGCCCAGTCTGCGGCGTACGTGGCGTATGCCGCTAGAGGGGCGGTAGTGCGCCGTATTGAAGATGTATTCGCACTTGTCCTGAGGTGTGAAATTGCCCTCTATCATAGGTTGAAGATTACATATTCAATTCAAGGAAATCAATAATTTTTAGTAAACAAGGTATTACGGAGCGGCGCTATTAATCAGTTTGCTGCTTTCGGTATATCCAGAACTGCGTCAGTAAAGCAGACGCAAAAACAAATCCCGGAATATTGGACCCCAGTATAAACCAGTCCTTTGGCGTTTTTGTCCAGGCGTATAGACACCACATAAGCATGGTGAGTGTGCAGGAGAGAACGAAGACCAGGGATACTCCGTCAGTAGATTTCCTTTTGTAATTTTTAATGTATTGAACAGGAAGGCCGAAGCAGGAATAGATAATAGTTATTATCATTGCGCACATGCCGATGATTTCAGTCATGGTATCCTCCACAGCTTAAAGAGAGGATGCACCCGTATCTGCCGGGAACATCACAATGGTTGTTGAAATGATTAAAACGAAAGAGGAGGACGGATGTTTAATAGAAACCGTCAGAACCCAGAAAGTTCTGGGAAACGTTGATATGCGCGATGGGGAAAATAAGCATCACTATTAATATATATTAATTTATGCTCGTTTCATAGTGGTGATATTTTGAACCAAGAGAAAAAACAAGGGCGGATTTAAAGACCCGCCCTTGTAATAAAACAAGCGATTGTTTTCCTGAGATCTTTCTTGGTCAGGCCTGCGGCGCCTCGGCGGCCGGGGCCTCAGTCACCGGAGCAGCCTCTTCCTTCTTGGGCTTGGGCTTTGCTGGTTTCTGCGAACCATCGGCGTTGAGCACGCCTTTCTCGATAAGCTTCTGCTTGTTCTCGGCGCGGACCGTTTTCCGCTTTTCTTGGGCCTCAAGAAATTCGCGGCGGGCCTTGAGCTGGATGTCGAGCCGCTTTTTTTCGTGCGGCTTGTTGTCCTTGATTCTCTTTTCCCTGCGCTGCTTTGAGGTCCAGCGTTTCTTCTTTTCAGGCGTATTTTTCTTTTTTTTCATTGGGTATTCTCCGTGTGAAAATTACTGCTGTTCCTGGTTTGTATCTTCCGTTTTGCCCGCCATATCCTTCAAGTTGAACAGGTCGCCCAGCGTGGTGCCGGTATCAGAGTACTTTTTCTTGTACTCCTGCAGATCAGCTTCCTCGCGTCCCGCGAAATAATCGTCGACCGAAAGCGTGATCTTCCTGTTTTCCTTGTCGAATTCAATGACTTTGAGCGGCAAGTCGTTGCCAACGGCAAAGACCTCGGAGGGCTTTTCGATTTCGCCCTTGCCCAGTTTATTGGCTGGCACAAAGCCTTCGACGCCTTCCTCGAGTTCGACGATGACGCCGCGGTCGAGCAGACGGGTGATTTTCCCTGTCGCGTCGATCCCGATGCCGTATTTGTCGGCCAACTGGTTCCAGGGGTCGTCCTGGAGCTGCTTGACTCCAAGTGAAATGCGTTTTTTATCCTTGTCAATAGAAAGGACAATGGCTTCCACTTCATCGCCTTTCTTCAGGGCCTCGGAGGGATGTTTCACCTTTTTGGTCCAGGAGAGGTCGGACACATGGACCAGACCATCGATGCCCTCGGTAAGACCGACAAAGGCGCCAAAGGCGGTAACATTGCGTACCTGCCCCTTCACCTTCATGCCTACGGGGAATTGCTCGTCAATGGTGTCCCACGGGTTTGCCTGGGTCTGCTTGAGGCCCAGCGATATTTTTTCGTTGTCCTCGTCGATTTTGAGGACCATGGCCTCAACATCCTTGCCCAGTTCAACCACCTTGGATGGATGCTTAATGTGTTTTGTCCAGGACATCTCGGAAATGTGGATGAGCCCTTCAATGCCTTTTTCCAGTTCCATGAACGCGCCGTAGTCCGTAATGTTGACAATGCGGCCGCGCACGCGGGAGCCTTCAGGATATTTGTGCCTGATGCCTTCCCAGGGGTGTGGTTCGAGCTGCTTGAGGCCAAGGGAAATGCGCTCCTTGTTGTCGTCGAAATCGAGCACTTTTACATCAATATCCTGTCCCAACTGCACTTTCTCGCTGGGATGGTTGATGCGGGACCATGACATGTCGGTGATGTGGAGCAGACCGTCCACGCCGCCCAGGTCGATAAAGGCGCCGAAATCAGTGACGTTTTTGACGATGCCTTTGCGAATTTGGCCTTTCTGGATGTCGCTGATGATGATGTCGCGCATTTTCTCCCGTTCCTGTTCCAGGACCACGCGGCGCGAAACCACGATATTGCGGCGGAGTTTGTTGACCTTGATGACTTTGAGCTCGAGCTCCCTGCCGATGAGGGAATCGAGATCGGGAATCTGGCGCAGGTCGATCTGCGACCCGGGTAAAAAGGCGTCGATACCGAGTACATCGACCACTACGCCGCCCTTGATCTTTTTGACCACGCGGCCTTTTACTATTTCGCCGTTTTCGTGGATGATTTTGATGCGCTCCCAGACCTTGGCGAAATCAGCGCGCTGTTTTGACAGTACTATGGCGCCTTCGCGGTTCTCGAGTTCCTCGAGATAGATTTCTATCTCGTCGCCTTCGTTCACCTCATCGGAGCTCTTGAACTCCGAAAGAGCTATGGTGCCTTCGGACTTGAAGTTGATGTCGATATAGGCGTCGTTCTTGGTCTTTTTGACAACTCTGCCCTTGATGACCTTGCCCGCTTCAATGTTAGCCATGGAGACCTTGTAGAGGGCCAGGGCCTCTTCGGTGGGCGGGGCCTTGCGGTCTTCGCGTTCGGCAGCGAGGATTTCGGCCATGTCCTCCTCGGTGCCATAGAGTACTTTAAGGTTTTGTTCTTCCATGTGTCTGTTCCTTTATTTTTTATTGTTTTTTACCGTATTGATTACATATCCGGCCTGTTGCACGAGTGTCATGTCCGTGGTGTCGACAATTTCCGCGTCGCCGGCGGGCCGCAAAGGGCTTATCGTGCGGGTCGAATCCCTGCGGTCACGTTCTTCGATATCCTGTTTCACCGTTTCTTCGTCAACAACAACGCCTTTTGCCGCAAGCTCGCGCATGCGCCGCCGTGTCCGTTCGTTGATTGAGGCGGTGAGGAAGAATTTGAACGCTGCCCGGGGAAAGACCACAGTGCCGATGTCCCTGCCTTCGCATACCAGCGACGTGTCCCGGACCGCTTCACGCTGCTTGTGCACCATGAATTCGCGTACCTCGGGTACAGCGCAGTATTCGGACACGGCGCTCGTCACCTGTGCGCTCCTTATCGCGGTGGTAACGTCCCTGCCATCGAGGAATATTCTCTGTCCCCCGGTTTCTTCTCGTGTAAATGAGATCCGGATGTTCTGTGAAAGAGCCATAAGCGCCTCCCGGTTGGACACTGGAACGCCTTTTTCAAGCGCTGCCAGCGTAAAAGCCCGGTACATGGCGCCGGTGTCCAGATGCACTATGGAGAGCTCTTTGGCGATAATGGCCGCTGTACTGGATTTGCCAGAACCAGCAGGACCGTCGATCGCAATGATATAGTGCTCAGACATACTGCAAAAGGTTCATAATATAGCATTTATATGCCAATAAATTAAAGCTAAAAATGTATATTATCCTGGCATGACACTTGCCATCATTCTTGCCGTACTGGCCCTGTTTTTGGTCTTTTTCAGGATACCGGTCTGGTTTACCTTCATAAAGAAGGAAGAAGTCCAGGTCAGGGTCTCAATTTTTAAACTGATACGGTTGGTGATTCCGAAGGAAAAGGCTAGTATTAAGGCTGAGGTTAAGGTTAAGGATAAGGCTGAGAAAAAAACAAAGAAGAAGAAAGAATCCAGAAAACTGGATTTTGGGGTGCTTTTTAAAGGTCTTTTAGATGGCAGCTTTTTAAAGAAACTTTCGCTGGCTGTTGCCAGGTTTCTCAAACGGCTGCTTTTCTCACTGCGACTCAAGATTTTTAGGGGACGGGTGATCTATGGCGCAGGAGATCCTGCGCAGACCGGCATTATGCTGGGAAGGTATTATGCCTTGAAATATTCGCTTCCCTTTTCGACCGAGGCCCTGGTTGTTGAAACTGATTTTTTAAAAAAACGTTTTGATCTGGAAGTCCGCGGCAGGGTTACCATCCATCCGGGCCGGATACTCCTGGCGCTGCTTCTGCTTCTTGTCGAATGGCCGCTCTGGAAGACCGTTTCGCTTATCAGGAAGATCAGGAAATAATGGCATAGATTAAGGGAGACCACTATGGTAAAATCACAAGCGTCTTTTCTCGTGTTTTTTGGAATGCTTTTGCATTCCCTGGTATTATTTTCAGCGTCCTTGCCAACGGAAATGATATGGGTCAAGGGCAACCTTCATACGCACACGACAAATAGCGATGGCAGGCAGCCGCCAGCAACCATGGTGCGCTGGTACAAAGACAATGGATACAACTTCTTGTTTATTACAGACCATAATTTTCTTACGACGTTTCAAGCCGAATCCCTGAAAACCATGCAATTACCAAACTTCCTGGTCCTAACGGGCGAAGAAGTATCATGCTCCTTCAACAAACATGCCAATGTGTTTTGTATGACCAGGACCCTTTTTGATTCCCTTGAATTCATCCATCCGTTCCTGTATCTAAGAAATATGCTCGATCTGGCGCGGTCCGCCAATGCGCTTATTTCAATCAACCATCCGGACTGGCGTTTTTGTGTAAGCACGTATGACCTTATGGCACTTTCCGGGGTGACCCATTTTGAACTGATCAACGAAGGGAAAGACGGCGACAATATGGGTGACTCCCTTCATCCTTCTACCGAGAAAATGTGGGATTCCCTGCTTACTGCGGGCAAACGGATATTCGCCCTTACCGGAGACGACGCGCACAACATTGATACAACAAGGATCGGCCGCGCTTTTATTATGGTCAAGACCAGGGATCTTTCCGCCGGGGAAATACTGCGTTCATTGAAAAAAGGACTTTGTTATGGGTCTACGGGCCCTTTGTTCAAATCAATAGAAGCGACACAAAACACCTTTCGCGTATCGTCTGAAAAACCAGCGCACATAGAATTCATAGGTACGCATGGCCGCACCCTTACAAGCGTCTATGGGCAGGAGGCTGAAATATCATTAGACACGGGCGAAATTTATGTACGCGCACGCATTACGGACAGCGACAGCCTTAGAGCTTGGACCCAGCCGGTTTACCTGAAACACGCGGACCTGGCCGATTCGACAGAGAGGGAAGCGGACCGTTTTGTCCAACCTTTGATGCGAGCAGAGAAATTGTATTGCACAGGGCGTTTGACCGCGGCGCTCGATCTCTACGATAGCGCAATGAAACATATTCCATTGACTCACCCTTACCGTGAAGAAATGTTCTTTGGCATTTTGCAGAGGAAAGGGAGAATATGTGAGGTCCAGGGCAAGGAAAAAGAAGCGCTCAAATATTTTGAACAAGTCCTTGCCGGATCACCCAGTGAGACTCATAAGATAATGGCCGCAAAAGAGGTCTATGCCCTTACCGGCAGCAAGCCCCAGAACCCACACCTCCCCTTTGTGCTATGCACCTCCATTTCCCTGGGCAATGGTCCAACGCCGGTCATAGATGGGAAAGAAGACGATACGCTTTGGGAAAAGAGCGCATGGATTCCTTTTCGGGAATATAAAGCAGGATTCTCCGACAGTGTATTTTTTAAAATTCGCCATAATGCAAGCAATATCTATATCATTATCAAGGCCTTTTTGCCGGACACAAACGGCTTGAGGGCGTTTGATCCTTTGAAAAACGAATATGTTGGTTTTTTTGCAGACCCTGGCCGCCTTGGAATGGCTGTCGTATCGGCGGGGAATAGCACGAAAAAATTGACGGTGAAGTCGCGGATAAACATACCGGAGCGGTTTTTTATATCTGAATACAAAATCCCGGTAAAACTTTTTTGCACAACGCCGGTTAAGAAAGGCGATCTCTGGAGCTTCAATATTGCACGGTCCTATGGAAAGTATGGTGACCATGGCTGGCAGGCCTTTTTTGCCAAAGCCAACCAATCGGGTTGGGCGGACCGCAGCGGTGAGGCGTCCAAGGCTCCCTATCTGGGTCTGCTCAGGTTTGAATAAAGGGTTTTAAAAAGATATGAATTGCAGGCAGGGAATGGCGCGGTAAAAAAAAATACCGGATCGTGTGAAGGACCCGGTATTTTTCCTCAACCTACGTACTGCTATTATTCAAAAAATTTCTCAGAGATCTTTGTACCGTTGTTAAAAAGCAGGTTTTTGACTTTTGTCTCTCTTACGGGGAAATCAAAGATGACCATCTGCGCGGTATCGGTTTTGGTATCCACGGTGATTTTGTGGAATTTCGAGGCGTCAGACGCTTTGATGGTGTCGTTGTTTTCCGTGACCAGGAAAAAATAGTCTTTGCGCACTTCGAGGGGGTTTGCGGTGAGGTTCCACAGCGCCACTTCCATGGAAATGCCTTTGGGCGACACTTTCTGTTTGGGAACGCTCAGATAAATGTCGTATTTGTCGATTTCCGGATCGAGGTTTGATCCGAATTTTTCGTATCCGGAATAGGTGTCGACAAGGAGTTTACGCAGGGTTGATACCTGTTCGCGCGCCCGCTTGCTGGAGGGATCGTTTTTTAGTGCAAGAAGCGCCTTGTATTCGGCAAAAACCAGGGCTTCCTTTGCCGCATCGGTCTTTTTCTTGAGCCCCTCTTTTTCCTGTTCCATCATTGCGGTCACTTCGTCGCACAGACCGCTTGAGACCTTGGCGTTTATGGCGGCCATTTTCTCTTTTGCCTGGGAGGCGAGAACCTGGAGGGAGATCACCTCGTTCAGGACTTTAATGACATCCTTGAGGTCCATGAGATCGGGATTGGCGAATTCAAGTAAAAACTGGGAATATCCTTTCAGTAATTCCTCGTCTTTTATGCCCGGCAGGAATTTGGTGAAGTCTTCGCGCCAGAGGCCGATCTGTTCCAGGTTCGCCTCTTCCGCGTTTTTTGAGTACCGGCTGAACTCGCGGTTGAGCTTTGCAAGGGTGAGTTTCAGGTATTTTTCCTTGAGTGAAACCGGAATCTCCTTGCCCTTGATTGTATAAAAATTGATAGCTTCAATGTATTTCAGATAGGCTTTTTTCTCCCGTTCTTCCCTGGTCCGCGGGTCCTTGACTTTCTCGGCAGCGGCAAGGAACGCGTCGCCGGTTTTTTCAGGGTTTTTTCCGCATGCGCTGAACACGAGCGAAAGCGAGAACGCACTGATGATTACAATGGCCATTTTTTTCATTAAAAGCCTCCTCAAAACGAAAATAGTTCAAAAAGAACAAGCATAATTTAACTATCCTGGCTAGATCGTGTCAATGGGAAAATAAAATCAAAATGTAAATTATTTTGGTTAATCGGGTAACCGTTGTGGTCGAGGAATGGAGGGTATACAATATGCTGTATGTTTAAAAATGAAAACCACAACAGGGTGGATGTGTCTAAATCGTTAATTTTATTGTGTTTATATGTAAAAAAGTCTTGACACCATTTAAATAAATTGCTTATGTTAGTGGTATGAAATGGGAAAGAATGGGGAGTAGTGTCAAAAATTCCCAAATTAATAATTAATATGGCAACATTATTCGGAACATTCGAAGGCATCAGTATTGACGACAAGGGTAGAATTTCTATTCCTGCCATCCTTAGAAAAGCAGTTGCTGAAAAAGCGGAAAACACCTTTATTATTATCCGTGGAGTCGAAGGATGTCTCTTTGCCTTTCCCAAGGACCAGTGGCTGGTGTTCTGGAACGAATTGCAAAAGCTGCCCATGGACCGCGAAAATACCCTGCTCATCCATCGCATCCTGGGTACATTGAAGGAAGCGGTGCTCGACGGTCAGGGCCGCATTGCGCTTACTCATAAGCTGAAAAGCCTGGCTGGAATCGGCAAGGTGGTCACCATTGTGGGAGAGGGCGATAAACTGCTTGTCTGGGACCCGGAACGGTGGACCAGTCACCTCGATGGCACAGAGGCCACGCCCTACGATACCACCCTCTACCGGGCGATGGAGAAGATCAGAAAAACGGACAATGGGTGAAAATAGCTACCACATTCCCGTGCTAGTGGAAGAGATTATGGGATATTTCTCAACAGTGAAAAATGGCGTGGTTGTTGACGGCACTCTTGGAGGGGGCGGCCACTCCCATGCGCTTCTCAGCCATTTTCCAGAGATACGGCTTGTTGGTCTGGACAAAGACCCGGCCGCGATTTCCGCTGCGCGGAACAGGCTCGAACCTTTTAGCAGCCGCGCCCTGCTTTTAAACGCGGGTTTTGAGACCCTTCCCGCGGTTGCGCATGATTATAACCTTGGCCTCTTTGCGGGGGTGCTTCTCGACCTGGGACTTTCCTCGCGGCAGATCGACGACCCCAGCCGGGGTTTTTCCTTTTCACATTCCGGGCCTCTTGATATGCGTTTTAACGCTGCAAAAGACGCTCCCGCCTATACGGTAATAAACACCTTTTCTGAAAGCGAATTGCACCGGCTTTTCAGGGAGCTTGGCGAGGAACCGCGCAGCGCGGCTGTTGCGCGCGCCATTGTTGCCGCACGCACACAAGGCCCTATTGAGACAACCGGCGCGCTTGCTGCCATTGTCGCAGGAGTGTGCAGGGGTGACATTAAAGCCAAAGCGCGTATTTTTCAGGCGCTCAGGATTGCGGTCAATGGGGAACTGGCGGCCCTTTCACAGACGCTTGAAGCGGTGCCGCAGCTTCTGCGGCCAGGCGGAAGGTTCGCGGTCATTTCCTATCATTCGCTCGAAGACCGTCTGGTCAAACAGGCTTTTGTGCGGCTTTCAGAAACGACCGGTCATGGAAGCAGGCTGCTTCCTGGTGAAAAACATGTTCCCAAGACCATGGAACGCTTGACCAGGAAACCCGTGAGGCCCTCTCCGGCTGAAGAGGAGCGCAATCCGCGCGCCCGGAGCGCTCGCTTGCGCGTGGCGGAGAAACTATGAAACAAAGGATACGCTTGAGCACCATTGCAGCTGTTCTGATTTTGGTGCTTTCACTGTTTATGCTGCCCATGGTAAGCGTATGGAAAAAATCGAAGATAACGCAAATGTTGAAGACTGATGAAATGCTGAAACAGGCGGTTGTTCAGGGTAACACGGTCAACATCATGTACCGGTACAGGAAAGAGGTGCTCTCAAAGCGCGGCAGGATAGAGGAGATCGCAAAGGGCGAGCTCGGACTGGTCTATCCGTCGCAGGAAGATATAGCCGTTCTCGTGAATACTTCCGGCCTGCCCAAGCAGAGAGGGATACTGGCGATGATACGGGAATAAAGGGTCTTTTTTCACGCCGGTACGTTTGAGTTCTATCCAGGGGAGTTTTTTTGAAGCGCGCTCACGCTGCATTTGCAGGGCTGGGCCGGCTCAGGGTGCTGCGCATCCTGTTCCTGGCCGGTTTTTGCGTTGTCTTGTCCCGGTTTTTCTACGTCCAGGTAATCCATTTTCAGCACTATGCCAAACTTGGTGAAAACCAGAGCACCCGGCGGATGAACCTCTTTCCCGCCCGCGGCGCCATAGTCGACGCCATTGGCGTGCCTCTTGCCATTAACGCTGACGTTCCCTACGAAGCGATCAACGATCCTGAAAAACCTGTGAAGAAAAAGGACCGTGACGCTGAATCCCAGAAACGGACAGAGCGTTTTTATCCGCGCGCTAGCCTAGCCGGTCAGGTGATTGGGTTTGTGGGCCGCGACGGTTATGGCCTTGCGGGCATTGAATTCGGTTTTGACCGCAGCCTCTACGGCCAGGTCGGCTGGATGCTGGTGCGGCAGGACGCGCGCCAGCGGAAACTTTTTGACCTTGAACTTCCCCGGAAAGAGCCTGAGGACGGGTATACGCTTGCGCTCACTATTGACACGCGCATCCAGGAGATCGTGGAGGAGTGTCTTCGCGAAGGAGTGGAATCCACCGGAGCAAAATCGGGCACGGCCATTGTGATGCATCCGCGTACAGGAGCGATCCTGGGAATGGCGAACTATCCCTTTTTCGATCCCAATGCCTGGATATCGGAAAACAGATCGGTCTGGGCGAACAGCGCCGTGGCCAAGGTGTACGAACCAGGTTCAACCTTCAAGTTGGTGACCGCGGCCGCGGCGTTTGAAGAGGGGCTTGTTGCCGAGGACGACATCCTTCACACCGGCGATGGCAAACTAAAAATTTTCGACGAATATATCCACGACACCCATAAAAACGGCGACATTACTTTCAGGCAGGCCATCACCGTCTCAAGCAACATCGCTTTTGCCAAAGTGGCAAGCAAAGTCGGGGCTGAGACCCTTTTCAGGTATATCCGTGATTTTGGTTTTGGCCAGAAGACAGGTATCGATCTTCCGGGTGAAGAGAATGGGCTTGCCAAACCGCTTTCCCGCTGGTCCGGACGTACCCTCGTCACCATTGCCATGGGCCACGAGATCTCGGTCACTCCCATACAGCTGGCAGCGGCCTACAGCGCCATTGCGAACAAGGGCGTCCTGGTTGCGCCTCATGTGGTCCGGTTTTTAAAGCGAAAGAACGAGGTGGTGCAGGAGCAGGGTACGAATCCCATCCGGCGGGTGGTATCTGAGAAGACCGCGGAGCGGCTCACTGCCTGTTTCAGAAATGTTGTCGAGAACAAGGAGGGGACCGGGTACGAGGCGCGCCTCAATGGACTTGCCATTGCAGGCAAGACCGGTACTGCCGAAAAGATTGATCCTGCGACCGGCCTGTATCAGCGCAACAAAATAGTGGCTTCCTTTGTGGGTTTTTTTCCGGCTGAAGAGCCCGAAGTGCTCTGCCTGGTGCTGCTCGACGAGCCGGTCAAGGTGCATTCAGGCGGTGTTGCGGCAGCCCCTATTTTCAGGAAAATTACGCAGCGTATGCTTCATTCCCAGGAACTGGACTATGGTGTGCGCTTCTTTGCCAAGACCCCGGTAGCAGCCGGCGCTGGCGCAACGGAAAAGGTTCGCGCCCCTGATTTCTCAGGTCTGTGCGCTGATTCGGTGCTGGCGCGCGCGGAACGTGCGCGGGTCTGTGTGCGCATCAGCGGCAGCGGGCAAACCGCTGCCAGCCAATCCATGACCGCGGGCGACGAGGTCTTTCCCGGGGAAATCATCCGGGTCTCAATGGGCGGTGCCGGCCTCTCCAAAAAGGTCACTGTACCAAACGTGGTTGGACTGCCGCTACGCGAAGCAGTGGGGCGCCTCAATCTGCTTGGTATTTCGATAAAAATAAGCGGACGCGGGGCCGTGGTACGCCAGAGCCCCGCCGCGGGCGCGATACTCGAACGCGGCTCCGCTTGTTCCCTGACAGCGGGATAAGAAGATTATTAAAACGGAGGAACAATGGATATATCGGTGAGGTATGAAAAGGACGTGAAGACTGTCCGGATCAGCGGCGACATCAACCTGTTGGATATTGACCGGGTGCAACGGGTGCTAGCCTGGCCCGAGCAGTGCAGGGAGATCAGGTTCGATTTAGCGGAGGTCGACTTTGTCAATACATCGTTTGTGAACATGCTCTGCGCGCTTCACAACAAGAATCCGCAGCGCAAGCTCTCGGCGATAAATCCGAGCGAATTTGTCCGCCATATTTTCAGTCTTACCCAGGTCGACAGTTTTGTCACTGTCATAGTTCCCGCTGTGTGGGAAACGGGTGAACTGGCCACGGCCTACTAAGAGGAAAGAAGGGAGAACAGGACGTGAAACTTGCCGCGGTGTTCAAAGGAATAGCGGTCGACGGGTTTGGGACCACGGCCGCTGATATTTCGGCTGTGACCTGTTCGTCGCTTGCCGCCGGACCGGGCACGGTTTTTTTCGCCCTGCGGGGCGAGGTCAGGGATGGCAATAGTTTTGTCGCTGACGCGTGCGCACGGGGCTGCAAGGTAGTGGTGTCTGAAACGCGGCATGAGATACCCGGCGTTATTTCGCTGGTGGTGCCTGATGCGCGCGAGGCCATGGCCAGCGCAGCGCACAACCTGTATGGCCATCCCGCCCAGTCACTGCGCATTGCCGGCATTACCGGTACCAACGGCAAGACCACCACCAGCTATCTTCTGGACAGCATTCTCCGGGGAACTTCGGGCCAATCAAATATCATCGGCACCATCAGGCACCTTGTGCATGGCCGGAGCGTTGAGTCGCGCAATACCACACCCGAGGCGTACGATGTGTGCGCTTTTATCCGCGAAGCCGTTGACAAGGGGTCGCGGCACATGGTGATGGAGGTCTCTTCCCACGCGCTCAAGATGAAACGGGTGCACGGCATATCCTTTATGGCCGCAGTCTTTACCAATCTGACGCGGGACCACATGGATTTTCACCGGGATGAGGACGACTATTTGCAGGCCAAGCTTTCCTTATTCAATATGTATCTTAACGAAAAGGGTACCGGCATTATCAACGCCGATGATCCGCATGCGCAGGACTTTGTGAACGCGTGCAAGGCCCAGACCCTGCTGTATGGCATAGGTAACAATCGAGCTGACATTTTCCCCCGCAGCGTTGCGCACACGCCGCAGGGGACAACTCTTGATCTCCAGACGCCTTCGGGCCTCTTTTCCCTGGCTTCGCCGCTCAAAGGCCCCTTTAATGTGTACAATATCATGGCTGCTGCTGCAGCGGGGTTTGCCCTGGGCATTCCCATTCCGCAGATACAGGCGGGTATAGCACGCATTGACCGGGTTGACGGGAGGTTTGAATCCGTGGACTGTGGCCAGGATTTCAACGTAATTGTCGATTATGCGCACACGCCCGACGCGCTCGAAAACATTCTGAGGGCGGCGCGGGCCATTACCACGGGTTCCATGATTCTGGTGTTTGGGTGCGGCGGCAACCGGGACCCGGGTAAGCGTCCGCTTATGGGCGCCATTGCCGAGGCCATGGCCGACTACACGTTTGTAACCTCGGATAATCCGCGGAAAGAACCGCCCGATGAAATTATCCGGCAGATAGAGACCGGCATGAAGAACAGGGACGCATATACGGTCATTGAGGACCGGGCGCAGGCCATTGCAGCCGCCATTGCCCGCGCGAGTTCCCATGATACGGTGGTCATTGCCGGCAAGGGCCACGAGGACTACCAGATACTCGGTGAAACAAAAATCCATTTTGACGACAGGGAAGCGGCGCGCGAAGTGCTGCGGAAGGTGAACCATGGCGCTGCCGTTTGCTAAAATCGAGGATTTCGTCTCTGGACGCGTTGCCGGCGGCTCGGTACGGGGCCTTGCGGGTTCCGCGACCGTAGTGATTGACAGCCGGAAGGTGACCAAGGGCGCGCTTTTTGTCGCGCTCAAGGGTGAACACCACGATGCGCACTCATTCATTACGCCAGCACTCGCCAGGACAGCCGCGGCATGTGTGGTGAATCAGAGCTGGTATGCCGTGAAAAAGCCCCGGTATGGCCGTTTTATCCTTGTCGAAGATACGGGCGATACGCTCATGCGCATGGCATCGGCTTATCTCCAGTATCTTGGCACGCGGGTTGTGGCAGTCACGGGCAGTAATGGTAAAACCACCACGCGGGCCATGATAGCCCGGGTGCTGGCAGCCAAATACCGGGTGCATGCCACGAGAGGTAATTTCAACAACCGTATTGGCCTGCCACTTTCGGTTTTCGAGATATCGCCTAGGGACGACATTACCGTGCTCGAGCTTGGCGCCAATCATTTTGGGGAAATCAGTGAATTGAGCTGGATTGTGAAACCCGATATCGCGGTCATCACAAACATCGGCCACAGCCATCTGGAATTTTTTAAAGACAGGAAAGGGGTTTTAAAGGCAAAGACCGAGATTGTCCACGGCATGCGGTCCGGCGGGGTCCTTGTCGTAAACGGTGACGATGATCTGCTCAACAAGTATGAGCCGCCGCGCAGAATTACAAAAAGGGACTATGGATTTGCGGGAGAACGCGGTTACCGGGGCAGTGGCCTTACCACCGGGTTTCTGCGGGGCGGAACATTCACGTTCAACGGAGTTGCCATGGTCACACCGCTGCCAGGGAATGGCGCGGCAGCCAATGCGCTCTGCGCCGCGGCTGTGGGCGATCTTCTGGGTGTGACCGCGCGCGAAACGCAGAAAGCGCTGGCGCGCATAGAAGCGCCGGAAAACAGGATGGACATGCGCATTGTGGGCGGGGCGCGTATCATCGCGGACTGCTATAACGCCAATCCTGATTCAATGGCCAACGCCTTTGGCCTGCTGAAGGCTGAGAAAATAGCGGGAAGAAAGATAGCAGTGCTGGGCGATATGCGGGAACTGGGCGCACAGGCCGCTTTGTACCATCGGCAAACAGGTGCCCTTGCAGCCAAAAGCGGGGTCAAACTGCTCTTTACGCTGGGTGAACTTGGCCGGAAAATCGCCCAGGGCGCCATTGCCGCGGGATTGCACAACGTCTATTCATTCGCTGAAAAAGAGAAGGATGCGCTTGCCGATGTCCTGCGTTCTTCCCTTAAAAAGGGCGATCTTGTCCTCATAAAAGGATCGCATAGCATGGGCATGGAAGAAATAGTGGAAAGGTTGGAATAGCATGCTGTACCATCTTCTCTATCCTCTGACAGACCGGATTTCGTTCTTCAATATATTCAAGTACATCACCTTCAGGGCCGCGTATGCTACCATTACCGCGCTGGTCATCTGTTTTGTCATTGGTCCCATGATCATCCGGCTCATGCGGCGGCTCCAGGTGCGGGAGGTGATCAGGACAGACGGGCCGCAGACCCACCAGGCAAAGCAGGGCACCCCCACAATGGGCGGCATCATAGTGCTGCTCGCGTCCATTATTCCCACGCTGCTCTGGGCTAGGCTCGATAATGTGTATGTCCTGGTGATCCTCGGTGTTACCCTCTGGATGGGCGCCATTGGCTTTGTCGATGACTACCTGAAAGTGGTGAAAAAGATGAAGCGCGGACTTATCGGCAGATACAAGATGCTCGGTCAGATCTCGCTGGGCGTCATCGTAGGGCTTGTCATACTCTATGGGCCGCTCAAGGGCAATCCCAATGCCACGGTGACCACGGTACCCTTTTTTAAGGACATTACTTTCTCGTATGGCTGGCTTTTTATTCCCATGGTGGTTTTTGTGATTACCGCCTCATCGAACGCGGTCAATCTTACCGACGGTCTCGACGGCCTGGCAATAGGCCTTTCGGCCATTGCCTTCATAGGCTTCGCCATTATGTCGTATGTGTCGGGAAATGTCAACTACGCGTCGTATTTGGCCATCCCGTATCTGGACGGATCGGGCGAACTGACCGTTTTTTGCGCGGCAATGATCGGTGCGGCCCTGGGATTTTTGTGGTTCAACGCAAACCCGGCGGCCATTTTTATGGGCGACGTGGGGTCGCTGTCTCTGGGGGCCGCGCTGGGAACCGTGGCGTTGCTCATAAGAAAAGAGTTGCTTCTGGTTGTTATTGGCGCGGTTTTTGTGGGTGAGACGCTTTCGGTCATTATCCAGGTTGGCTGGTTTAAATGGACACGGTTCAGGTCCGGTGAAGGACGCAGGCTTTTCAAAATGGCGCCGCTCCACCATCACTTTGAATTGAGCGGCTGGCCCGAGAACAAGGTTGTGGCGCGGTTCTGGGTGATTGGCATACTATGTGCCCTGCTGACGCTCAGTACGTTCAAGATACGATAAATAAAGGCGCGAGGAACGAGGCATGAGACAAACAAGACATGAGGGATGTTAGGGTGCCAATAGAATTTAAAAACAAGAAAGTGACGGTACTGGGACTGGCGAGGAGCGGGGTTGCGGCCGCGCTGGTACTCAAACAGGAGGGTGCGCGCGTATTTGGCAGCGATGCAAAGTCGCCCGACCCTGTGGTCGTGAAACCCCTCGAACAGCTGAATATTGATTTTGAGACAAACGGCCATTCTGAACGCGTGTTCGACGCTGACCTGGTTGTCCTGAGCCCCGGCATTCCCTTGCAATCGCCGGTGGTTTTAGACCTAAAGAAGCGGGGGGTCGACATTATCAGCGAAATAGAACTGGCATATCAGCTTACCGAGGCTGATATTGTAGCAATTACCGGTTCCAACGGAAAAAGCACAACCACCGCGCTTGCGGGTGAGATTTTCAAACGCGCTCCGTTCAGATCGCGCGTGGGCGGAAACATTGGCGATGCGCTTTGCGGCCAGGTTGCGGGTTTGGGAAAGGGGGATGTGCTTATTGCTGAAGTGAGCAGCTTCCAACTTGACACCATTAAAGAATTCAGGCCAAGGGCCGCGGCCATCCTTAATCTCACGCCCGATCATCTTGACCGCTACCCATCAGCTGACGCCTATTACCTGTCAAAGATAGGGATTACGAAAAACCAAACTATGGATGATCTTATTGTATTGAACAACGATGACCCGGAATCGCGGCGAATGAGGCCGAATATTCGCGGTAATGTAACGCAGGCGCTTTTTTCATCAAAGGAAAAGCCCGTGTTCGGTGCATGCGTGGACAATGGATATGTTGCGTATTGCGGCACAAATGGCATGGTTCGCATTGTTCGGCAGGACGAAATCGCGCTACCTGGCCCGCACAACCTTATGAACGTGCTCGCCGTAGTACCTCTTGCCATGCGATACGCCATTCCTGTGGAAGCCATTGCCGAAACCCTGCGGCAGTTTAAAGGCATTGAACACCGCATTGAATTTGTCGCTGAGAAAAAGGGTGTCAGGTTTTATAATGATTCAAAAGCCACTAATATTGATTCAGTCAGATGGGCGCTCCTTTCCATGAAGGGAAGGGTCCATCTTATCGCGGGCGGCCGGGACAAGAACAGCGACTATACCCTTCTGTCAGGCATGGTAAAGGAGCGGGTCGCAACAGCCTGTCTGATAGGCGAGGCCGCTGAAAAGATACGCGCCGCGTGGAAAGAGCATGTGCCTGTGCGCATGGAAAAGAGCATGGAGAGCGCTGTGGCCGCGGCCTATGCCCAGGCAAAACCAGGGGAAAACGTGCTTCTGTCGCCGGCCTGTGCCAGTTTCGACATGTACCGGAACTACGAGGAACGGGGACGCCATTTTAAAAGTATTGTAGGAGCCCTATGAACGCATCAATGAAGGAGCGGGTCGGCCGCATCGATTTTACCACGCTGCTCATTGTTTTTTTCCTTGTGGGCCTTGGTATGCTCATGATCTACAGCTCAAGTATCGAGGTGGCGCGGCTCCGTTTCAACCAGCCCACCTTTTTCCTTACCAAGCAAGTGGCGCGCATATTGATGGCGTTTGTGCTTTTTTATATAGCTATGAACACCGATTACCACTGGATTGCAGGCAAATACCGCACTTTGATAGCGCTTTCAGTGGCGGTCCTTATCATAGTGCTGGTATCGAGCAATGTTGTCCAGGGTTCCAAGCGGTGGGTCTCCCTTTTTGGCATGTCGTTCCAACCCTCGGATTTTGCGCGGCTCTCGCTTATCATATGTATGGCCAAGCTCCTTTCCCTGCACGGCGATGTGATGAACGAATCCAAGGAGCATCTTATCATGATACTCGTTATCGCGGGGGCCGTGTGCCTGCTTATCTTCCTTCAGCCGAATTTCAGCACCGCGGCCTCGGTGTTCGCCATTGTCCTGGTCATGCTCTTCGCCGGTGGCCTCAAGATCGGATATTTTTTGGGGCTTTTTGCGCTCTCCCTGCCAGCGGGCGGCGTATTGCTGCTTGCCGCGCCGTACCGTGTCGCACGCGTCAAAGCCTTTCTGGACCCGACCAACCATCACGTGGGATACCAGGCCATGCAGTCGCTCATAGCCCTCGGATCGGGCGGGCTTTCAGGTGTTGGTCTGGGCAACAGCAGCCAGAAACACCTCTACCTGCCCGAGCCCTACACTGATTTTGTCTTCTCCATTGTGGGCGAGGAGTTCGGGTTTATTGGTGTGTGCGTTGTCTTTGTACTCTTTGCGTTGCTGATATGGCGCGGATTTTCCATAGCACGGAAAGCGCCCGACCGGCTGGGTTTTTTTCTTGCCGTGGGCATCACCTCCATGCTGTGCATTTACTTCCTGGTCCACGTGGGCGTGGTTTCATCGTTGCTGCCCACCACCGGGATTCCGCTGCCTTTTATCAGCTATGGCGGATCAAATCTCATTTTCACCATGATTTCAGTGGGCATTCTGCTTAATATTTCAGGACAATCAAAGAAATGACCATACATATGAAAGAGACGAACATACTTGTGGTTTGCGGCGGCACTGGGGGCCATGTATATCCCGCCATTGCTGTTGCCGAAGAACTGCGGCGCCTTTATCCCGCTATTGGCATTGTCTTTGCCGGCCGCCGTTCGGGTTTTGAAGGCAGGGCGGTTTCCAAAGTGGGCTTTGCACTACGCAACATATCCATAAAGGGCTGGCAACGGGGAAAAGTTTTCGTCAATCTTCCCCTTATCGCCCTGGTGCCTCTGGCCTGCCTGAAGGCGTGCATGATCCTGCTCTCAGAAAGGCCTGCGGTTGTTTTCGGTACTGGCGGCTATGTTTGCCTTCCCGTGCTTTTTGCAGCCTCGCTGCTTGGAAAAAAGATCGTATTGCAGGAACAGAATTCTTTCCCAGGGCTTACCACGCGGCTCTTTTCCGGCCGCGCGCGCAGCGTCTTTCTCGGCTATGGCGAAGCCAAACGCTTCCTTGCCGCGCCGGACCGAACCGTGGTCACGGGCAATCCGGTCAGACGCACCACAGATGCCGCCCAGCACGCGCTCCGTTCGGAATACGCAATTGCCAGCGGCCAGAAGGTGGTCTTTGTCTTTGGCGGCAGCCAGGGCTCTCTTCCCATAAACAGGATCATCCTGAAAAACATCGACGTCATTACCAATAGCGGGAACGTGTTCATCCTGTGGCAGACCGGTCCGGACGATTATGCCTTTGTCCAGGAACAGACCCAACGCAACACCCAGGTGCGCGTGTTCAGCTATATAGACAATATGTACGATTTTTACACGGCCGCGGACCTTGCCGTATGCAGGGCCGGGGCCATGACCATTTCTGAACTCATGAAGTTCGGTATACCGGCTGTATTCATTCCCCTGCCGCACGCGGCGGAGGACCACCAGAGCAAGAACGCGCGCGCCATTGAGGAACGCGGGGGCGGCGTCTGTGTTGACCAGGAAATTGCCGGGGAAGGTATTGGCGTCATTATTCGCGCCCTGCTTGGCGACGCGGCCCGGCTCGCTGCGATGAAGCAGACCATGAAATCGCTATTCAACGAGGATGCGGCCGCTGCTATTGCACGCGCCATTGGAAAGGAGGGCGGTCTATGAACAGAAAGGTGAAACATATCCACTTCGTGGGCATTGGCGGCAGCGGTATGAGCGGCATGGCCGAGATTCTGCTATCGAGCGGATACATCATTTCAGGTTCGGACCAGGCGGTCACTCCAGTAGTGCGGCGGTTGAAAAAACTAGGTGCTATTCTGCACAAGGGCCATGCGCCGCAGCATGTGGCGGGCGCTGACATTGTGGTCTATTCTTCCGCCATTGCGCTGTCAAACCCCGAGCTTCTGAACGCCAGGAAACTGAATATCCCGGTCATGCGACGCGCGGAGATGCTGGGTGAACTCATGCGCATGAAATACGCTATCGGCGTATCTGGCACGCACGGAAAGACCACTACTACTTCCATGATCGGCAATGTTTTTTCCGCAGGCAACCTTGATCCCACGGTCATAGTAGGCGGCATCGTCAGACAGACCGGGTCTGGCGCACTTAAGGGACAAAGCAATTACCTGGTCGCCGAGGCTGACGAGTTCGACCGCTCATTTCTCGAAATGCCGGCCACCATCGCAGTGATCACAACACTCGAGGCAGACCATCTCGACTGCTACAAAGACCTCGATGAAATAAAATCCGCATTCATCCAATTCGCCAACCGCGTGCCCTTTTTCGGATGCGTGGTGGTTTGTCTCGATGAAGAGACCATCCGCGATATAATTCCCCGAATCCGCAAGCCCATTGTCACCTACGGTTTTTCGGCCCAGGCTGATTACCGCGCTGTGGACCGCACCTTTGGCCGCAAAGGCACTTCCTTTACCGTGACCTATCGCAAACGCGTCCTGGGCGCTGTTTCACTCCAGGTCCCGGGCGACCATAATGTAAAAAACAGCCTTGCCGCCATAGCCGTGGGCATGGAGGCGGGCATACCCTTTCTGGTTATTGCGCGGACACTGGCCTTGTTCGAGGGTGTGCGACGCCGTTTTGAGATCAAGGGTGAAGCCAAGGGCATTATGGTGGTCGACGATTACGCGCACCATCCCACGGAAATCATGGCCTCCCTCAAGGGCGCCAAGGACACCTACGACCGCGAGATCATCGCAATTTTCCAACCCCACCTTTTTTCGCGTACGCGCGACTTTTATCGAGAATTCGGCAGCTCGTTTTTCAACGCCGACCATTTGGTGGTTACGGGTATTTACCCAGCGCGCGAACAGCCTATGCCCGGCATAACAGGACGGCTTATCGCCGACGCGGCAATCAAAGGCGACCATCACAAGGTCGCCTATATAGAGGACAAGGAAAATATCCCGGCCTATGTGCTGAAACACGTGAAAAAAGGCGGCATGATCATAACCATGGGCGCGGGCGACATCTGGAAAACCGGGGAAAAGATCCTCAAGGGACTGCGGAAGGGGAAAAAGGCATGAGAATATACAGTCCGAAGAAGCCGGCCTTGTCTCCCAGGAAAAAAAGCCATTCCCGGAAACCCCGGTTGCGTACCATGGTGTCGCGCAATATCGGCGCGGTCAAGCGCCGCGCTTCCCGCGCCGCCCAGAGACCGCGGCCGGGCATGATGCGCGTGTTTCTCGCGCTTCTCATCATCGGTAGCGCGGGCTGGTATGTTCACTCCTCGGGCACGTTGAGCGCGGTGGAGCGAACCGTGGACCGGATGTTCATGGTGCGCGAAATATCAGTCGAGGGTGTTTCAGGCGCATATCGCGAGTCCATCATGGCTGTGGCAAAACCCGAGATAGGCCGTGATTTCACTCCCGAACGCAAGGCGGTACTTTTAAAATCGCTTGCGCGCATTCCCGGGCTGCGTAATATCGAGGTAGCCAAGAGCGGCGCCCACACCCTGCGTGTTACGGTACGTGAACGCGAACCCGTGGCCCTTGCCATGTTCGACAGTCTTTGCGGCATCGACTGCGAGGCAGTGGTCATGCCCCTTACAAAAAATACCCATTACAATGTGCCGCTGATTTCGGGGCTTGGTCATACCGCTGCGCCTGGTGACACGGTTGATGATGCGCGTGGCGCGATTGCGGCGCTGAACATGGCGCAGACAACCCAGCCCGCCATCTATGCGGCGCTTTCCGAGATCAATATTTTTGGGCAAAAGAACCTGCGGCTCATTTTCTCGGACCGGAAATGTACGGCCGAACTGGGACCGGACAACCTAGCGCTCCAGTTCAAAAATCTGGCCACTGTTTTGACGCAGCAGAACGCGCCAGACAAAGGAACAATTGTCATGAAGTATCATACCATAGCTTTTTTAAAGGAGGAACAGTAATGGACGAAAAGACCATTGTCGGTCTCGACATAGGCACCACCAAGATCGGAGTGGTCATTGCCGAGGTGACAGAGGAAAACACCGTCAACATCGTGGGCGTGGGACTTGCGCAGTCCGACGGGCTGCGTAAGGGCGTTGTAGTGAACATCGACAAGACCGTCCAGGCCATCGAGAAGGCAGTGGAAGAGGCGGAGCTCATGGCTGGCATTGATATTGATTCCGTGTTTGTGGGCATTGCGGGCGGCCACATCAAGAGCATCAACAGCAAGGGTGTGGTGGCCGTGACGAACGCCAACAGTGAGATAACCGAAGAGGATGTGGCCCGGGTTATTGAACAGGCCAAGGCGGTCGCTATTCCAATTGACAGGCAGATTATCCATGTGATCCCGCAGGAGTTCATCGTGGACGAGCAGGCGGGTATCAAGGAGCCGGTGGGCATGTCGGGCGTGCGGCTGGAGGTCGAGGCGCACGTGGTGACCGGAGCCATTACCTCGGCGGCGAACATCTACAAGAGCGTGGAAAAGGCCGGGTTGAATGTGCTTGATATTGTTTTGGAGCCCTTGGCAAGCAGCTACGCCGTGCTTTCTGAGGACGAAAAAGAGCTGGGTGTCGCCCTTATCGATATGGGCGGCGGCACCACGGACATCGCGATCTTCTTTGACAACGCGATCCGTCACACGGCCGTGGTGGGACTGGGCGGCAAAAATGTGACCAGCGACATCGCCATCGGCATCAGGACACCTATTGAGCGCGCGGAGGAGATAAAAAAGCGGTTTGGACTGGCCATGGCGTCACTGGCGCGCAAGGAGGAGTATGTCGAAGTGCCGGGTGTGGGCGGCCGCGAGAGCAGGGAAATTTCGCGCAGCGTTCTCGCCTCGATCATTGAGCCGCGGCTCGAGGAGATATTCTCCCTTGTCAAACGTGAGATAAAACGGAGCGAGTTTGCCGATATGCTGGGCGCGGGTATTGTGCTCACCGGCGGCGGCGCGCTGCTCGAGGGCATTGTGGAGGTGGCCGAACAAGTCTTCGAAATGCCCGTGCGCGTGGGCAACCCGACCGGGTTCGGCGGCCTTGCCGACTCGGTGAAATCGCCCATCTGGGCCACGGGCGTGGGACTCATCCATTACGGGAACAAAAATTTTGGGAACCTGATGGTGGAGAAGAAGGAAGGGGAGCTGTTTAAAAACATTGTGGACAAGTTCAGGCAGATATTCAGGGACTATTTTTAATTAACCATTTACCAGGAGGAGAGACAAATGTTTACATTCGAAGAATCCTTCACGAGCAAGGCGAAGCTGAAGGTGATCGGGGTGGGCGGCGCGGGCGGCAACGCGGTCAACCGCATGGTCGAAGAGGGGCTCGACCATGTCGAGTTCATCGCGATCAACACCGACTCGCAGGACCTTGACCGGAACAAGGCGCAATGCCGCATCCAGGTCGGCGACCGGGTGACCAGGGGCCTTGGCGCTGGCGCCAAGCCCGAGACAGGCAGGCGCGCGGTAGAAGAGAACAAGAACGATATTATGCAGAAGCTGGACGGCTCGGACATGGTGTTCATCACCGCGGGCATGGGCGGCGGCACAGGCACGGGCGGCGCGCCCATTGTCGCGCAGATAGCAAAGGAAATGGGCATTCTGACCGTGGCTATTGTGACCAAACCCTTCACGTACGAGGGTAAAGTGCGCATGACAAACGCGCTCTCGGGCATCGATGAAATGCGCAAACACGTGGACACTATCATTGTAATTCCCAACCAGCGGTTGCTCACCATGATTGAAAAGAACACCCCCATGAAGGAGGCGTTCCGCAGGGCCGACGACATTCTCTATCACGCGACCCGCGGTATTTCCGACCTCATCAACGTGAATGGCCTCATCAATATCGATTTTGCGGACGTGGACACGGTGATGCGGAGCATGGGTGATGCGCTCATGGGCACAGGCTACGCCTCGGGCGAGAACATGGCGCGCGCCGCGGCTGAAATGGCAATTAAATCGCCGCTGCTCGAAGACGTGAACGTGAAGGGTGCGCGCGGTGTGCTTATCAACATCACGGGCGGCGACGATCTTTCACTTCACGATTTCAGCGAAATTTCCTCGTTCATCCACGACGAAGTTGGCGGTGATGATACTGACACCAACATCATCGTGGGCGCGGTCACCGATCCTACCATGCAGGGACAGATCAGGGTCACGCTCATTGCCACGGGCTTTGCGCGCGATCCACAGAAGACAGTGTTCAAACCCTTTGAGGAAGAAAACATCGCCCGCAGGGTGAACTACGCTCCAGTGTCCCGCCAGGCTGGTACGCCGATCAAGCCTGTTGTCCGGAACGTGGCGGAAAAGGCCCCGCAGAAGAAGGAGCACGCGCTCCCGCTGTTCGACCTTGGGCCGCGTGAGCCTGCCCAGGTGAAACCGGTTGAGCCGGCTGAAAAAAGCGAGGAACCAGAGACCGCCGAGGTGGAGCAGTTGATCGCCAAGGTGGAACAAGGCATGAACGTGGTTGATGAACAGAAAAAGGAGGCTGTTGCCGCGTCCGTGATCGAGGAAAAACCGCGTGTTGTGGAAGCGCCTCGTGTCGAGAAAGAGAGTCTTTACAGAGAGGTGCAGAAGGAAATAGACATTGAGAGCCGGAAGGCCGAGGGCGCGCGCGACCGGATCAAGCGGTTCAATTCCATCGATGACCTCATTTCGTACGAGGAATTCAAGAACAATGTCCAAAATTCGTGCATCAAGAACATTGGCGAGCGGCTGGGACGCACGGTAAAACGCGACGAATTTTCCCTCAAGACCAGCATTATCGCGCACGAAGAGGATGATTACGACGTACCTACGTTCCTCAGACAGCAGCACGATTGATCTCACCCCCCGACCCCCTCTCCTTCAAGGAGAGGGGGAGGAAATCCAGGAGAAACGAAGAATGAAAATGTATAAATGCAAGGTAAAGGGAACGGTCGATTCTGATGGATGCTTCACTTGTTTTGCCCGCAAGGAACATGACCCGGAATCCATGAGCAGAGTACTGTGCAAACAGCGCAATATCACTGATGAAATGGTCGTGGAATCGGTATTCAAGGAAGAAGTGCCGACTGAGTCTGAAGCAGTAACTGTTTGATTTTTTAAAGGACTGGGACGGGTGGTTCGAGGATTGAAGCTCGCTTCGCTCTCGCGAAGCGAGGTAAGGTAGACTCGTGCCTAACGGCGTAACCAATCGATCCCCCCAGCACCCCTGCGCCTTATATCCCTCTTAGCAAGGGGGGTGGCTCCAGAAATGCTAATGGGGGACCAGGACATTAACATTGGGAACTGTTGAATGACCAATGAGGGGCATCATTCATTTAACGCAGGCAATTATTGTTGAATGACGCCCCTGCTATTTAACTATCACCATTTTCCTCGTTTTCAGATACTTATCGCCAATATTGATTCGGTATACATAGACCCCTGATGCCACATATCTTCCATTGTTCGCCTTGCCATTCCATGCAACCTTGTACCTGTTTGGCG
>MFYT01000098.1 GCA_001789205.1 Candidatus Raymondbacteria bacterium RIFOXYA2_FULL_49_16
CTCGTGGAGACCTGCACATGATAAGTCGCAGCGCCTGTTGCCGTGTTCCAGGACAGGGTAAGAGAGGTTAATTGATTAGCGGCAGCATCGGTCGGAGAATTCAGGATCGGGGTGGAAGGTGGCGTTGTGGCGGAAAGCGACGCGAGAACTGCCATTCCATCAACAGAATAATCCGGGCCGCCGGAAGCATAGGCAACCGTTGCAGGCGCCTCTTTTGCAGCCGAAGCATCCCAGACTTTATAGGACAGTAATTCCCCGGCCACGCATCCATCTATGGGCACGGTCTGGTCATTATCGCCCCATACGGCAAGGGCGGTGTTTACGCCATTCCAGGCAACAGCACCCACACAAAGTCCCGCAGGTGTGAAGACGCCTATCTCGTCACCATTCGCGATTGCCGAGCCGTCGATAGCGGGGTTGATGGCGGCCTGGACAAGGACCGTCATGTTATCGCCGGTGTTGGCCGTAAAGGTGAAGTGGCTCTGGCCATATGCCCCAAAAACCGAGATTGCGATAAAAAAGGCGACAAGAAACCTTCGAGAATTGAATGGGCACATAGTGCAGTCCTTTCAAAAACTATCTAATCATAAACACTTTCAGGTTCTTGCTGAAATTACTGGCTTTCATCTGAATAATGTACACGCCGCATCCCAGCATGGCCCGCTCGTTGTTTGTCCCCTGCCAGAAAACCCGATAGTGGTTTGCTTTGTATTTGCCTTTGGCCAACTGATGGACCAGGCGCCCTCGAACATCGTAGATGGCAATATCAATATCCTGCCTGTCGACGCCGCCCAGAGCTGGAACATCAAACAATATCTGTACCTGGCCACCGCACGGGTTGGGATAAACTTTGCTTAAAGCAAATTTAGAAATTGGCAGACCTTTTGGTACCGAGAGACTGCCGATGAAAAGCCCGTCTTCCCTATAAGAAATGCTGGATTGACCCTCGAACTCAACCGGGTATTCCCTGGCGCCGTCCCAAAGCAGGAAGGTAACTTTTTCTCCCGGATTACAGCCGTCCTTTTCGGACGTCAGGGCATTATCACCCCATATTGAGAACGCCGCAATCCCATGGATATTGACCCCGGCACCGACCAGAACGCCGTTTTCATCAAAAGCGCCGATTTCGCTGGTATCAGGCAGCGTGTTGCCATTCAGGGCCGCCTGATTGGACAGCAGGGTTGCGTTATTGCCGGTATTCATACTCATGAGGTAATGCTTGGGTATTGGTATATTCAGAAGACCGGTTGCGTTGGTAAGATATTTTCCAGCCGCCGTGGCCGGGTAGATTAAAGCTGCCGTGCTCTTCATATAAATTTTGTACCCTTGCCCGGCCTTCATGTTTCCCATGGTGTTGGTGGTGAAATCAGGGCAATAAATCTGGCCCTGGCCATTTTTAACAATCGCAGTTTGAGCGGTAATTGTTTGCAACGCGATTTCGGCGGGAATATCAACTTCGGGCAGATAAGCTATCAGGTTCCATCCCGCGGACAAAGGAATGGGCGTGGAAGCCGCGTCGATTCGGGTGCCCGAGGCGCGCACCGTATCCGCGGAATCGGCATAGGCCGTATACCCTTGTCCGGTATGGAGGCTGCCGATGGAGTCAATGCCGTACGCCGGCCAATAGAGTTGTCCCGCGCTGTTCTTTAATAGTCGAAAACCATGAAGCGAGCCGAATAATCCGTTTACCGAGGAATCCTGAGGATGAACGTTCAGGGACAGCATGTTCCAGCCGGGGTTGACGGGAATAAGCGCAAGATTCGTTGTTCCTGTCTTCGCCAGCACCACTTCGCCCCGGTCCGGCGCTGCCTTGACCAAAACGTAATCAAGACCGCCATTCGTCACCCGCCGTACCGGTACCGCTTTCCCGTCCTGGACGGCGTCAACGGAGTCGCCCCAGCTGTTATTCACCCGTACTTTGACGGTAAGCGGATAGGTGTAGATGGAATCGGCCATGGAATCGGACAGCGAAAACCGTATCAGGCTGTCCGTCGCCTCTGTTACATTTAGTGTGTGGGTGGCATATTCCTGGCTATACATGGCCGCGTCCGTATACGTACCGACCCATAGATTCGATTCTTGACCTTTAACCATATCCAATTCCGATATGGTGTTTGTGTCGTAACCATGCCAGAACACGTTGAGCCAGCCGCGATAATAGCTCTCGTATCCCGGTGTCGGATGAGTAATTTCTTGTATCCAACCGACGGTGTTCCATGGTGCAAAAAACTCCCCGGTCAGCACCTCCATATAGGATATTTGGTTCGCCTTGTCGGCATGGCCGGAGCAGGTGCGCGCGGATATGTAGTATTTCGCCGCAAGTGAAGGTCTGCCTTGACACCCGGGATATGCCAGCGTCCAGCACGTGTGTCCGGGTATGCTGTCCTCGATCGCTTTTTGGGACAATCGGTATTCCGCGTCCACGACGGAGTCGGATGCGGTATCAAGCGCCTGGTCAAACAGATGATTCACGGTATGGGACCCTATGTCGTGACCCAGGGAATCAAGCCTGCGGAAATCTTGCCAATAACCATACTCCGGTTGCATATTACTATTGACATGATGTGTAATTACAAACCAGGTCATTTTCCATCCGCGCTGGTCCATTTGTTGCACCCACCAATCGATTTCGGGCGCATCATTATCGTCAATGCTGAACGTGACGGCCGCCACTTTATCATCCGGCCATAGGCACACATCAGCCTCTCCGTAATTGGCCGGCCATACAATGTCGGTAATGGGGAACCGTGGATCAGCGGCCGAATCGGGCAAATTGAACTTTTGCGTGGGATTTTGACCTGAAAGAGGGCTGATCAGTATCGAGTTAACGGCTAAGCAGAGTAATAGTAAGATACTGCCTTGCTTGAAGGTGCGCATGGTGCGGTCGTTCGGGTACCGTTTCATTTTGAGTCCTTAAATCGGTTTTCTCAATTACTATGGAAGACCACACCCTGCAAATTAGCGTTTCAAACGCTGGATCGCCTCGTGGACAACGCGCGAAGCCATGTGGAGCGCCGCCTTGGTTTCTCCGAGGGCCTCGTCAATGTTTTGTCCAAAGCGCCGCCCCAGTCCGAAGTCGCTGGTTTCTTCAATGGCAGCCGCGGCTTTTTCAAGGTTTTCGGCGGCTTTTTTAGCCGTCGCATCCACAGCATGGCCGGCCTTTTCAACAGGACCCATGCGGTGCCTGAAAAAAAGACGCCATGCCGCATACGCAACAGTACCCATTGCCGCCACGGTGAAGGTTGTTTTAAGAGGATGTTTCATTCTGATCTCCTTGGTTTGCTGGTTTAGTATCAATCAAAACAGTAGTGTCCGGTTAAATACAACAATATGCAATCTTTGTCCGGCGGGACAGAGCCCGCCGGTTGGTCAGGTCTTTCTTTGTTTTTCCAGCGCACAGCCGTATGGAGGGGCCCTTACAACGGACGGCTGTGCGCGATTCATGAAAGAGCAACCCTTATTGGGATCATCCGTTCCTGCAGAACACTACAGGACACAATAAAGCAATAAGCAATTCTCATACCGCAAAAGAAACAGGTGCAAGGTGCTGTACTGTGTATTTTTGCGCCGTGCAGGCTGTCAAAAATGAGATTTGGGTTCTTAAAATCGTCATTGAAAAAACCTGTTGGCCTAAAGCCGGACTCAAAATACCGGCCAAATGAATGTCACATTGTGAGATCGCTATGAGCCCAAGAACATGGTTTGATTGGCATGAAATTTGTATCATTGTCAGTGAGCGACGGGGTAAAATCGATGGTCAAAAAACCAAAGAAAAAACAAAAAACCAGCAAGAAGGCCACCCTTTCCTGCAGTGAATGCGGAGTGGTAATACAGGTCGTTGACGACTGTTGCAGTGCGGATCCGTGTGGTGCCGTATTTTGCGGGGAAAACATGGCTTTGGAAGAATAAAACAGATCTGCTTTCTTTATTTCCTATAACACAATGCCCGGCAACGGGCATTGCGCCTTTTTGGAACATAACTAATCGCTGATAACGACCTGGTTTTTACCGTTTTTTTTCGCCTTGTACAGTGCAATATCAGCCTTTTCTACAATTTCCTGGGAAGTACTCACCATTTCCGAGCTCGCTGCCACACCAATACTGACCGTCAACCCGGCCCCCTGGATGAGGTCCTTTTCGAGGATTGCCTGCAGCCGTCCGGCCAGAATGCCTGCTTCATCCGCGTCCGTAGAAGGTAAAATTACCGCGAACTCTTCTCCGCCATAGCGGCAGCAGATGTCCGAGTCGCGCAACATTCCCCGGATGGTCGCACCGATCGTTGACAGGACTTTGTCTCCCTCCTGGTGGCCATGGAGGTCGTTGAACTCCTTGAAATTGTCGAGGTCTATCATAAGCACGGAAACTTTTGTGCCATACCGTGTAAAGCGTTTGAGCTCAATATCCAGCTTTTTATAGCAGAATGCGTGGTTGAAGAGTCCGGTGAGGCTGTCGCACTGGGAGAGGCGGATTATGCCGGTTATCTGTTCTTCGCTTATGACTGTGGCGGCGGGGAGAAGATCGTGCAGGTTCGACAGCTCGTCGAGTGCAGCCACGGTGATCCGTATGTTTCTGCCCATGATCAGAGACATATCGTATTTGTGCTGCAAAATGGTGTTCCAGAGCCCCTCGGCCGCGTCAGGGGTGAATATCTGGTGGGTGATCACATACAGAAGATCGGAAAAGAACATCTCACCCCTGCTAACTCTCAATTTATCAAACAGCGCTGTTTCAGACGCGGACAGGGGCCGGTCTCCGGCAAAAGCGGAAACAGCGTCCAGTGTTAGCTGGTCGGCGGCAGAGAGGTCTTCGGTTTTGGTTGTTTCGATGTGGTTCCCGTCTATATGAAGTTGTTACGATGCATGGAATTTCCCGGCTATGGCGTGATAGCCTTTGCGTATAAATCGTTTCAGGCGTTCGAGATGCCGGAACCGCGCCTTGGCGGCCGGCTGGACGCCGGCAGTCCCGACGTTGACGAATTCCGAGTATTGCACCTGATAGAGTACCTGGGTAGTATCGCTTCGCGGAACCAGTTTCCATTCCTGCTGGCATACATACGACCCGTCCTCGGGAGCAAAAATATACCGGATCTCCCTGAGCGGTTTCATGTGGGTCATTATAATCCTTCCTGTGTCCGATCCTGCGATCATGACCGCCGCATCGCCCGGCCGTTTAAATCGTTTGACCCCATGCAGGAAACGGTAATCCATAACATTGCAGATGATGGACACGTCGGACAATATCGACCATACAGCCTCTGGCCTGGAGGAAATAGTTACGCTCCCCGAGAGGAGACCGTTTTCAATGCCTGCCTTGTCTTTCCAGGAAGATCCCCAGGAAGTAACGGACAAAACCAGGAGAAGAAGATACGTACAGTATGGGCGCATAATGGTTTATTGTTCCCTGGATAGACTCAATTCAAGGTCCTTTGCCGCGTTATTATAGTTGGTATAGGCGTCGTATGGGCTTCCATAAGGATTGAAATATTTATGGACATCGCCATCGGAAAACCATTTGGTGCACATGTAGTAGAAATGGTCAGATGTCTGCAGGGTACGCCACACATGTATCAGGTCAGGGTTCCGTGTTTCACGGACAGCTCCTTCAAGACTGAAGATGTGCTCCATGGCATCTTTCTGCATGGCGTTTCCGGTCCAGGCCGAGAGGTCCCGTTCCGTGTCGGCCCATGAGATGAAATCGGGTACGTCTATTTCCCCTTCAGCCGCGACTGTTGCGGATACTTCCCCGGGTGTAGCAAACCGGAAGTCCGGATGCGAAAGGACCTGGGACGGAAGATGGTCCAGAAACTTAAAGATTCCCGTATCTTGCCACTGGTGCTCTCCAAAGGTCTCGTAATCCATGAACAAGTTGATTGTTGTGCCAGCACCGTTGCTGGAGTGCAGCCATTTGGTGTATTTATCCGCTGTTAGCGGATGCTCCTGCCAGCCCCGGTTTGAGAACCTGAAGGCGATATCATCGGATAATTGGTAGTTTTTCAGCAATAATTTCAGATGGGAACATGGTGCGGGCCGGTACACGTAATTCGGGCTGCGCCACTGGAGAATCCTGTCCGCGCCTTCCGTGATAATCGTTTTATAGCCCAGGCGTTCAATGCATGTGGCCAGGTCGTTGTTATAGATCAGTTCGGTGTTACGGAATGTTGAAGGCCATTGCCCGAATTCATCGTGAATGAGCTGCCGGTGCATGGCCACCTGGTCTTCAAACTCGGTTTGCGAGAACAGGAACGACAGACTGTGATAATAGGTTTCGTTGATGAATTCAACGCACCCTGTGGCCGCGAGCTGCCTGAACGAATCAAGGGTCTCGGGGCTGAATTTCCTGAATTGTTCGATGGCCGTGCCCGAGACCGCATAGGCTATGCGGAACTGGCCTTGGTGCCTGTTTATCAGGTCAAGCATAAGCCTATTGGCGGGGAGGTAGCATTTTGCCGCGACTTTCCGCACAATACTCCCATTGGCCGCTTCATCATGATACAAATGGGATTCCCCAATGTCAAAAAAGGAGTAGTTTCGCAGCCGGTGGGGCTGATGGACCTGGAAATAAAAACAGACATTAACCATGGGGTCATCCCGCCTTTTCTAACTGGTAATATACTTCACCGACACGGCGGGCCGCCTTTTCCCAGGTAATGGTGTTGAGTTCAACGGCAGCCTCCCCGGTCATGACATCCCTCAGGGGTTTATAGGTGAGCAGCGCCAGAATTCTGTCAGCCAATTCGCGTACATCCCAGAAATTGACCTTGAATATGTTGCCTACCGCCTCGGAAATACCCGATTGCCGCGAAACAATAACCGGTACATCGTGTTGGATCGCTTCAAGCGGGGAGATGCCGAAAGGCTCCGAAACGCTGGGCATTACATAGACATCGCTTTTGCCAAAGATCCGGGAAACGTCGTTTCCCCGTAAAAAACCGGTAAAGTGGAAATACCGGCCTATCCGGAGTTCAGTGACCCTCTCGATCATGCGATGCAGCATGTCGCCGCAGCCGGCAACGACAAAACGGACATCTTTTCTGAGAGATAGCACTTTGGCGGCCGCTTCAACGAAATAATCGGGTCCTTTCTGGAAGGTGACCCTGCCCAGAAAGAGCACGGTTTTTACCGGGCATTTTATTGGCGCAGGGGCCGCATGCGCACGCGCTCTTTTTATGACCGCATTATGGACAACCGTGATCTTGTCCGGATTGATTCCATAGTGCCGTGTTATTTTGTTTTTTGTAAAATTACTTACCGCGATTATTCTGTCCGCCTGTTCCATACCGGCCCGTTCTATGTCGTAAACGTGCTGGTTAACATGGTCGCCGCTGCGGTCAAACTCGAGTGAGTGGATATGGACCACAAGCGGGCGTTTGCTCGCTCTCCGGGCCTCGATGCCCGCGGGGATGGTGAGCCAGTCGTGCGCATGCAGCACGTCGTGCTGGACCTTTGTTGCTATGGAACCGGCAACCGAGGCGTACCGGCGGATTTCGTGCAGCAGATTTGGACCATATTCCCCTTCGCCGGAGGTGGTTTTTTCAGGAATATCAGAGGCTATTTCCCGGTCTTTCCGGCCCCGGGCGAATGCCTCCATGTATTTTGTGTATTCCTCCTGATTAACGTAGGGATACAGCGGAGAATCAACAGTTTCGATAGTCAGATATTTTTCCAGAAACTCTTCAGGTGTCCTGCTGTATTCGGCTTCGACCTGGTCGCACCCGAGTAAGGTCACTGGAGACCCGCTGGAACCTGTTGACGATGTCCGTGGAAGCACGAAGGTGATGCGCTGCCCTTGCAGGGCCATTGCCTGCGTCAGCCCGAAACAGGCTGTGCCAAGACCGCCGCTTATATGCGGTGGAAATTCCCAACCATACATGAGGACCCTCATAATACATTTTCTCCGTGGATTAGCCTGCCAGGGTCAGTTCTTGGCCCTGGTCAATGCAGGTGAATTGATACGAAGACCGGTGTTTTGAGTGATATGCAGGGGGGAGGTGTTGTCCGGGAACCACGGGAACTCCGCGTTCATTGCCGCCTCCGTTTCTTTTGTTATCATGAAAATCGATGTGGTTTGTACCGATTCTCCGGATTTGCTTTCCCCTAAACTCATTGCAGTAGTCAATATATTCAAAAAACATGGGAGTCTCTCCAATACTTATGAAATGTTCAGGCGCTTTTGTTAGAGGGCAATTTTTAGGTCCGTCTCGGCCATCCAATGTCCGTGGACCGTGCAGTTCTCGACAATGGTAAGCGTCACGCCTTGTGTTTTTAAATGAAAACAGGCGGCAGGGTTCACGCGCGGCGACAGCATTACGCGGGCAATGTATCTTTTATCGACATAACAATCCATGAAGCTGATGAAATGTTTTTCCTCCATTGGATGCAGGACTTTGCCGATCCGCACTGTTGCGTCCATGCACGGCGTCTCGGGGACCAATCCGCAGGTTGTTTTAACCGTTATAACCGGGATGTGTTTTGCCGGCGCTTCCGGGCTTTTTTTCTCCGCCTCCTCGAAAATGGAGTCTTTCTGGTCAAACGTCTGCGATCCGCACACAGGGCATTTCTGCGGCTGGGTTATAAAGGCGATATAACTGCATATTTTGCATTCAAAGAGATTCATAACGGTCCCTTTCTTAGGTGAGGTCCACGAGTACGCATCCGGCAACATGATAAACCAAATGCAAAAACACTGCCATTTATTCGCAAACGGCAATAGTTTGCCAATAAATGAAATAGCGGGAGCGCAGGAATGTATCTGAACCATTCATATGCGGCCGAATCTCAGATTCGGAAATTTTATTCACGATATCGGCAATGACCGTACTACTATTATCCCATGAACAAGGCTGATCTAAAAGGGTTAGCGGGGCTAAACGCATATGCCGGCTATGGCATGGTCATTGCTAAAGCATGGGTATCACTGCCCTGGGACCATATCTTTAATGATAAATGTAATACCGGCAGACTAAATGAAAAAACAACAAACATATGCCAGGGAATTGATCCTGTATGGCATGCCTGTTTCCAAAGGCATTGCCGAAGGCGTGGCCCGGGTCGTGTACATTGAAGCAGAGGACTTTGAACTGCGGCCTGTTCTCAGACGCGATCAAATCGCAGAAGAGATTGCACGCATCAAAAAGGCCTGTCAACTGCTCCTGGTGGTCATCGAACATTCTGAAATGTTTCTGCATGATCACACCCCGCATCGTCATCTGAACCTCTTTGCCATGCACAAGATACTATTGGAAGACAAGGCGTTCAGGGACCGGATGATTAATATTGTTACTGAAATGAAATCTTCCGCTGAAACAGCAGTCCTCCAGGTCATTGACGAGTACAAGCGCCGGTTGGCCGAAAGCCGGAGCCAGTTTGTCCTGGAAAAGCTCTCCGATCTTCTTGATCTGCGTCTTGGACTCATCGACGCGTTAAAAAGGCCCCATATTTTTATTGAAGACCGCGAATTTGTCGGTACGAAATTAGGCAGCCCGAAAAGGATCGCGGTCACCAAAGAACTCACGCCGCGGTTTGTCATTGAACAGCACAAGGAAAATGTGCAGGGGATTTTGTCCGAGGTGGGAGGCAAAGGTTCGCATGCCGCGATCCTGTGCCGGGCATTGGAAATACCTGTTGTCAGCGCGCTGGAAGACATCTGCGATCTGGTTGTGGACGGGGACACGGTATGTGTGGACGGCGCCAAGGGAAGCGTGCGGATATTAAAGGCGCGGCGCGGGGTACGCGCCAGCACGGTGAAAGGGAAAGTAGAGACGACACCACGAAAGGCGCTACCCCATGCGGCAGCCTGACGGGCCACTCAGACTCATGGCAAACATCAGTTTTGCAAAGGACGTTCTGCCTGCGCTGAACGCTGGGGCGGAAGGCGTGGGTTTGTACCGGACCGAATTTGAGTTCATGGTCGCGGGCCGCCTGCTCGATGAAACAGAACAATATCTTCTCTATAAAACAGTGGTGGAGGCGCTTGCGGGCAAGCCCGCCTATATTCGCCTGCTCGACATTCACAAGGAAAAGAACTTCCCGGCCTTCATGACAAGCTATGGCGCGCGGCCTTTTCCCGCCCCCTATGGCGCCCGTTTTTTGTTGGGTCACCCGGAAATATTGGCCACACAGGCGCGCGCCCTGGCCCGTGCCTCACAGCACGGCGCCATTAATGTTGTTTATCCTTTTGTCTCAGACGTTAAACAATTCCTCGCATTAAAGGAACTATTCGTCACTTCGGTCTTGGGCGTATCCTCTGGTGACATTCGGCATGGGGCGATGTTCGAACTGCCGTCAATCTGCCTTGAATCGCGCCGCGTTTTTAAACACTCTGATTTCGGCGCTATTGGGACAAACGACTTGGTCCGTTATTTATTCGGCCTGGACCAGAACAACGACAGCAAACTGGCGCGGAAGGTCTCCCATCATCCGATATTGCGTTCGCTCATCAAAAAGGTCGCTGCAACAGCCTTCAAGGCAGACCGGCCCCTGTTGTTCTGCGGGGAATTGGCCAAGGACCCGAAGAACCTCAACTGGTTGCTGCAGGCAGGCATACGCATTATCAGCATGCCGCCCGAGGCGATTCCCCTTGTACGGCAAATGATCCAGAAACAGTCCGACAGCAACATACCTTAATAAAGGCGGTGCAAACGTGCGAAATGAGATTACCATAAGGATCACCGGCCAGGCCGGTCAGGGCATGCAGACCATTGGAAATGCAATGGTGCGAATGTTCAAACAGGCGGGATTGCATGTGTTTTCCAACCAGGATTATATGTCAAGAATACGGGGCGGGAACAACTATTTTCAGATACGAGTATCAACGCAACCGGTTTTCGCCCTTCGCCAGCAGTGCGATATCATAGTTGTTTTAGACAAAACAGGCGTTCCAATACACCAGGACAGCCTTTCGGAGCATGGCGTTCTGATAGTTGACAAGGAACAGTTCGGGATATCCGATCCTGCCCGGATTTTTTACGATATTCGAATGGCCGCCCTGACCAAAGACCTGGGCGGGAACGGCCATTCCGTGAATTCAATTGCATCGGGCGCTCTGGCGGCCCTGACCGGCGTATCTTTTTCCATAGTCGCGTCGGTGATGAACACCGTGTTTGCCGCAAAAGGGGAGGAGACCCTCGATGCGAATGTGCGCATGGCAAAGGCCGGTTATGATGCCGCGCGCCAGGACCTCCGGGACAATGCATTCATGCTTCCGCAGGACGTTGATCCGGGCGGGTTGCTGATGAATGCCAACGAAGCGATCGGCTTGGCCGCCATCTGCGCTGGCTGCAAATTTTACTCAGCGTATCCCATGACCCCCTCCACCGAGATCATGGAAACCATAGCCCGCTATGCCGGCATATTCAATATCATGGTTGAACAGGCCGAGGACGAGATTGCGGCCATTAACATGGTCGTAGGCGCCTCGTTTGCCGGGGTACGCGCCATGACCGCAAGCTCAGGCGGAGGGTTTGCGCTTATGACCGAGGGTTTAAGCCTTGCAGGGATGACCGAGACACCGGTTGTGGTTGTTGATGGCCAGCGGCCAGCGCCCGCCACGGGCCTTCCCACGCGCACCGAACAGGCCGACCTTGATCTGCTTATCAACGCGGGACACGGGGAATTCGCGCGCGTTGTCTATAGCCCGGGCACGGTTGAGGAGGCGTTTTCCCTGACCATCGACGCGTTTAATCTTGCTGAGAAATATCAGATACCGGTCCTCATCCTCACCGACCAGCACCTTGCGGATTCTGTCAGGAACATCAAACCACTGAGTCTTTCGCATCCGGTGGTCATTCGGCATATTATTCCCAAGGAGCAGTCGGAGGGGGTTGTTGAGTACAAACGGTACGCCTTTACCGAGGAAGGGATTTCACCCCGGGCAGTGCCCTCGTGGATACCCGGCGTTGTCTATTCAGACAGTGACGAGCACACCGAGGAGGGCCATATTACCGAGGATCCGGTAATCCGAAGGCGCATGGTAGAAAAACGGCTGTACAGAAAAATGGAACTGTTGCAGGACGACATCAAGGAACCCCTTGCCTGCAACATGGAAGGTGCGGAAACAGTCCTTGTCGGGTTTGGTTCCACCTGCGGTGTTGTCCGGGAAGCGACCCAGGTCCTTAAAGGGCGGAACATTGGGTGCATCCACCTTTCCCAGGTATGGCCTTTCCCGGCCCAAGCCATGAAAAGACTGCTCAAAAGCGCCAAAAAAATATTGACCATTGAGAATAATGCTGGTGCGCAACTCGCTGGTCTGCTCCGCAGGCAAACAGGAATTGCCGTCCATGGGTCTATCCTGAAATTTGACGGCAGGCCCTTTGACCTCGATTATCTGCTGGATAAATTAACGGGTGAGGCGCACTGATGAATGCCGATGCGTTTACTAGCGCGGACCCTGTTGCATGGTGCCCTGGTTGCGGTAATTTCGGCATTCTAAATGCCATGAAAAAGGCGTTGACCGGGCTTGGCCGCCTGCCAAAGGACATTGTGCTTGTGTCCGGGATCGGACAGGCAGCCAAGCTTCCCCATTATGTGCATTGCAATTGCTTCAACGGACTGCATGGACGGGCGTTGCCCGCAGCCACAGGCATAAAAATCGCCAATACGAATCTCACGGTCATTGTCACAACAGGAGACGGGGATTGCTATGGAGAAGGGGGCAACCACCTCATCCATGCCATCAGAAGAAACATCGACATCACTGTTGTTGTCCACGATAATCAGATATACGGCCTTACCAAGGGCCAGGCTTCACCGACAACGGAGAAAGGCCAGATCACTAAAACGCAGCGGAACGGCGTTATTACCGAGCCGTTGCATCCCATGGAGATGGCTATTGCGCTGGGCTGCGGTTTTGTAGCGCGCGGTTTCTCAAAGGAGTTGGACCATTTGTCATGGTTAATCAGCGAAGGCGTCCGGCACAGAGGATTTTCACTTATCGATGCGCTTCAGCCGTGTGTAACGTTCAACAAACACAACACCTATGAATGGTATTCAGAACGCGTATACAAGCTCGGAGAGCAGGTTCCCTACGACCCGTCGATAAAGGCGGCCGCATATGAAAAAGCGTCTGAATGGGAAAACAAAATTCCGATAGGCATCATCTACCGGAAAGAAGCCCCCAGTTATGACCAGATGACCGGTCTGGATAAAATGCCACCGCTTGTTGAACATGATGTCGAAAGGACCAGGATTGATGAGATCTTGGATGATTTTAAGTAAGAGAGGCTTCCAGACGCATCTCCAAGCAGTCTTTATTTATACTGGAACGCGTCAGTATTTCAGGGTTTTCCAGCGCATCAATAAGCATTTCCATAAGGGTGGTAATGTCCGACGCTCTGTACCGTAAGTACGGGCTGCTCGATATTCTCATCCGGTAACGATAGACTTCCAAAACCGCATGGACCGCGGATTCAGCCGAACAGTTTTGTTGTTTTATCTGGGCCGATAATTGATGGCCAAGGACCGGATCTTCCAGATACTGGCGCAGAATAGCGAATGTTTTAGCACGTTCATTTTTGGACTGATCGAGGAAATCCTCCGAATATTGGCATATGACCCGCAGTTTTTGAATTGAGTGTTTTAAGCGGATTATTTCCTCAAGGAGCTGCGGCCCAGGCATGTGTTCCTGGCGCCTTGAAGCAGGATAATCACTGATATCTGGTTCGCGCTCGCATATTGCCTGTGGTGTCATTCGCCCCCCTCTGTTTTTCTATTAAACTGCAATATTCGTACCCGGAAAGTTGCGGTTTGTTATTGTATGATAATCAACTGGTTAGGCTTTGGCACGGGAGGGGGCTTCCACCGGATATTTGCGCTTATAAGACTTCGGGTGTAGTGACAATAATTTCCAGCGGGGAAGCAGGGCGCTTTAAGCGTGAATTTTTGTTTTGCTCAGCTTTCTGTAGAGGGAGGCCCGGGAAATCCCCAATACTCTGCTTGCAGTTTTGGTATCGCCGTTGCATTCGGAGAGGGTTTTCTGCAAGTGCATGTTTTCCACGTCTTCGAGCGTGCCAGTGGCTGATGGCGGCAATGGCGCTTTTCTGGATGTCTCGAGCCCGGGGAAATGGGCGCATCGCAGGGTTTCGCCCTGAGACAATATGACCGCACGCTCCAGCATGTTTCTCAGTTCCCGCACATTGCCCGGCCAATGATACTTTTTCAAAAGCAGCACAACATCTTCCGCAATATCCGGGATGACGGAGCACATGCCGTCGAGAAGACCATGGATAAGACCGGGAAGGTCTTCGTACCGGTCTTGCAAGGCGGGCATATCGATCGGGAAGACGCAGATGCGGTAATACAGGTCGGTACGGAACCGGCCTTCCTCAACTTCGAGGGAAAGATCGTGGTTTGTGGCGCAGATCAGGCGGAAATCGCTGGTCCGTTCACGGGTCTCGCCCAGGCGTCGGTAGGTTTTTTCCTCGATGGCCTTGAGAAATTGTGATTGGATGGAGACATCCATGTCGCCGATCTCATCGAGGAAGAGCGTGCCGCCATTTGCCACCTCGATAAGCCCCTGCCGGTCCTGGACCGCGGAAGTAAACGCGCCCTTGACGTGGCCAAAGAGCTCGCTGCCAAGCAGTTCGCCGCGCAGGCTTGCGCAATTGACCTCAACGAACGGTTCTGAAGCGCGGGGGCCTCGTTCGTGGATCCAGCGTGCAAGCACTCCTTTTCCCGTGCCTGTCTCGCCTTGCACAAGGACCACGGAATTGTTGTCCGCTGCCAGGGAGGCGTGTTCAAAGATGGTTTTCATGGCAGGGCTAGTGCCAAAGTATGGATCTCTTTTTTTAGCGGTCCTTCGCTGGGCCTCGTCTTTTTGCCGCAGGTGCCGCAGTTCAATATTTTTAGATAGATAGGCGTTCAACGCTTCCAGATTGACCGGTTTTGTGAGGTAATGGTCTGCACCACGCCGCATGGCTTCAACAGCGGAGTTTATCTCGTTGTCGCCGGTGATGATGACAATGGTGGTGTCAGGGTTTTTCTTTTTTATTTTGGGGATCCAGTCGAGGCCATTGCCGTCGGGCAGCGTAAGATCGAGTAAAATGATGTCGAGGTTCCGGGAGAGCAGTATGGTGTCGGCCTCCTGAAGGGTGGATGCGGTCTGGACGCTAAGGCCCATGTTTGAAAGATATCTTGAAAAACCGAAAACAGTCGCGGAATCATCGTCCACGATAAGCAAGGATACGGTCATGAGTGTGTTTAAGTATAGTTATTAATTTTTAAATTAGCAAGAACTCCGGCCTTGCAACCCGGGGCCATTCGGCCGCTTTCATTGCAGTCCAATTTATGAAGCGTTCAGTAATTCTTTTATTTTTGCCGGCGAAACCGGTTTCTCAAGAAAATGGTCCACATTAAGGCCGGCCGCGCTCCCGTTGGGGCCACCGTCCTCGTACGCGGTTATAACTATTATCATGCTGCCTTTCTGGAACTCTTTAGCTAGTTTTATGACGTTGTACCCTTCGACCAATGCAGTGTTTGACAGGCGGAGATCTGTGATGATCGCGTCATATTTATTTTCGGTTATAAGGAGATGCGCTTCAGGAAGCGACTGTGCGGTATCAACAAGCATGGTCCCGGATTGAAGCAGTTTTTTCAGGCCGAATAACAGGGCTTCCTCATCTTCAACAATTAAAATTTTCTTTATTTTTTCATTCATTGCCAGGTGTTTGGTTAAGTATACTTTTCCTTTAAATAGACAAGCAACTATCGCGCCAACCATGGAGTTTTTGTTTCCATTGAAAAGGCAGGATATTAGCGGCATTGAGCAGGAGCGATTTGGTGCATATTCTCATATTCGGAAACTGAATTTTGATAATTGAGAATGTATCTATGCTATTTTCCGGATTGGTAATATAATTCCGCTAATCAATGGCTATGAATGCTCATGTTTCAAACTTGAAATAGATGGTTGCGCCCTTGTCTTTTTCCCCTGTGGCCCAGATAGTCCCATTGTGTTTGCTTATGATCCGTTCCGCAAGGGCAAGACCCAGGCCCAAGCCCCGGAATTCCTGCTGAGAATGCAGGCGCTCGAAGGGTTTAAAAAGCCTGTCAACATCTTTCATGTCAAACCCCGCGCCATTGTCCCGGATAAAATAGGTTTTTTCGCCGTTTTTGACCTCTTCACCGAATTCGATACGCGAAAGCATGACATGGGAAGAGTATTTCCAGGCGTTTCGGACTAGGTTCTCTATCAATATCTGCATGAGTCCTGCGTCTGCGTTTACCATGACGCCGGGTTGGATGACAGCTTCAATATTTCTTTCAGGGTTGGCTGACTGCAATACTCCGAGGAAGGTCTGGACAAGGTTGCTCAGGTCAACTGGTTTGCGCTCGATTTTTTTCCGGGAAAGGCCGGAGAGTGTCAGAAGATTGTTGATTACTTCAACCATGCGGTTGGCGGACTGGACAATATACCCCATGGCCGTTTTGGAATCGGCCCCCATGGCGTTCCGGTTTTCCATTGCCAATATTTCGATGTTTGTCAAAATGGCGTTGAGAGGGTTTCGCAGGTCGTGCGACACAGAATAGGAAAAGGCCTTCAGATCGTGGTTTGCGTAGGATAATTCCCTGGCCCGGTGTTCAAGAGAAACGTTGAGTGAACGCAGCGCCTCCTCCGCCTGTTTGTTGTTGGCAATTCTCCAGGCCGCATCCATGAGCAGCGTGAGCTGGGTCGCATCCGTGGAGTCGTACTCATTCTCCTTGTTGGCCACTCCCACTACGCCAACAATGGTGTCTTCAATAAAAACCGGGATGGTCAGGAGCCGGTGCAGTGGCGAGTTGTCAAAAGGCATGCCTTGTTTCAATGGATTTGGCGCCTGGAAGTTGTTTATTATTATCGCTCTTCTTTGCCGCACTGCCTCGCCCCATATGCCGGTTTTATCGAGCTGATAGACGGTTTGCTGGTCTGCAATGGAACACTCTTTCATCACCTCTTTTGACTGAGAAATAAGGGTACATTCCTTTGTTTCTTCGTTGTAGGAGTGCACATACCCGATTTTGCTGGCCGTAAGGGTGATTGCTTCGCTCAAAGCAAAATCAAGCAGTTCGTAGATGGTGACCGCCCGATGCTGGGTCAGGTTTAGCAGACTGACGAGTCTCAGGTCGTTTTGTTTTATCTTTTCTTCGGCTTCCCTGCGCTCCAGTTCGCCAGCCGCACGCATAGAGACCAGCTTAAGTATCACTTCAGAGAGTGCAGGATTTACCAGGGGCTTTCGGCTGATGAGCGCGATAAGACCGATCGGGTTACCGTTAAATCCCCACAATGTGGCCCCCATATAGCCTTCGGCCCGCAGGTCCAAAAGCGCCTTGTCGTTTGGAAACAGATGGCACACCTTTTCCGGGAAAGAGCAGATTATTTTTCCCATAACAGCGCCGCACGGGGTATCTTTAAGAGCATACAATACATTGGTGTCAAATTTCCCATCGTTAAATATTGCCACTGTCTCCGCGTGGAGTTTATCTCCCGAAAGCCTGTCAATGCAGACATAATCCATTTCCAGGTTTTGGGCAAGGTATTGGGCCAGCAATTGAAAGAAATCCCCGCTGGACCCCGGATATCCGCATTGGACAAGGAATGTCTGGGTGGTTTCCAATTGCTTGCGCACGGAAATATCGCTTATGGTGATACGGCACACGGTTTGGCCGTCTTGGGCAAACGCAACAGTAGCTTGCAGGGAAACCCAGAAGGGAGTGGCGCCTTTTATCATTCTCAGCTCAAACGCCTGGGGCGTGCCGGATTTGATAAGGGTGTTGCGGCGCAGATAAAACAAGTCCTGGTCTTCCCGGAAAATATAATGGGAGAGGGGTTGCGTAATTAAACCGCTCCGGTCCATGCCCAGCATGTTGGCCGCGGTCAGGTTTGTTTCGAGGACCAGACCGCCTTGGTTTACGGTGAAGTAGCCCACAGGCGCCATGTCGTAGAGGTCAAAATACCTGGTGCGCGACTCCTCCAGGTCCAACTGTGTTCGGCGAAGCTCATCGTTCTGCATTTCCAGTTCTATCTGGTGCACCTGCAGTTCGTGGAGCTGCTCCCTGGCCTGTTCGGGGGTTAGGGTCGCTGGATCAATTGGCCGCTTGAACAGCTGTTCTTCGGCTTTTTGGCGTAGGATATTATCCATTATATGATCATTTTTTCCGTTCAATAATTTTAACAAAGGTGATCACCACGCCCTCGATGACGTTTTCCAGGGTCCGGTAGGGCTGAATGCGCATCTGATACCATTGGCCCTCTTTTGTCAGCACTTCAGCTTCCTTGGGAACAAGTGTGTCCAGCACGGCCCGTGCATCCTGCACCAGGGAATCGTATCCATCGAGACGGGAGACAATGTCGCTTATGGGCCGGCCGATGTCGGTCTGGATGAGGTTGATTATATGCGTTGTGGCCGGGGTGAAGCGCTGGATGCGTAGATTGAGGTCTACAAAGAGGGTGCCGATATTGGTACCGGCCATGAGGTTGTTCATGTCGTTGTTTGAGCGCGACAGCTCCTCTATTTTTTTCTGGAGTTCATTGTTTACGGTGATCAGCTCTTCGTTGACCGACTGCAATTCTTCCTTTGAGGTTTCCATTTCCTCGTTTGTTGATTGCAGTTCTTCGTTCGAGGATTGCAGTTCCTCGTTGGTCGATTTAAGCTCTTCGTTGGCGGTTTCAAGTTCCTCAATGGTGGCCTGCAGGTACTCTCCTTTGGCCTGGACTTCCAGTTCCAGGGCAACAAGGCGCTGGTTCTGGCCGCTTTTTTTAGCCGCCTTTAGCATGGTCCGGCCAGCCTCTTTTGCAGCTGGTTTCGCTGTTTCCTCGAAAATGACCATGAGCATGCCCTGAGAGCCTTTGGGCCCGATCACGGGCTTGACCACAAGGTTTATCAACGAGGTTTTTCCATTGGTCGCGATCCGTATGTTGTTGTGACGCGCTGGTGTGCGGCTGGAAAGGGCTTTTCGCGTTGCCGCAGCCAGTTCAGCACGCAGACCGGGTCGCGCCAATTTGAGCAGGTTCAGAGTGGCTTCGCCAGTGGCTGGCTCCAGATATTCGCCCGTATGGCCGTGGATAAACAGTACGTCCAAATTCATGTTGACAAGAACACTTGCTGGCACATATGTGTCCAGCATGGTTTGTTCAGCCAGCTGGCGATGGGTTGCGGGCTGCACCGGAATGGCTATTGGGGAGGTCTTTCCGTTTCTTGTTTCCATGCCCGGGGGCGGCAAGATGGGGATGGTTGCCGGACGGTACAGTGTGATGGTTTTGCGCGCGAATATCTTCCATTTTTTGTCCACGCTCGCGAACATGGTGGTTAATTCGCCCACGCTTTCCGAATTCCCGAGGAAAAGATGGCCATCGGGGTTGAGGGCATAGTGGAAGAGAGGGAGCAGTTTTTTTTGGGCCTCAACGTCGAAGTAGATGAGGAGGTTGCGGCAGCTGATGAGGTCGACCTTTGAAAAGGGCGGGTCTTTGAGCACGTCCTGTTTGGCAAATACCACCAGATCGCGGATCCTTTTTCCAATGCGGTACGACGTATTGGTACGGGTAAAGAAACGGGCGATTCGTTCCGGGGAAACATCCGCGGCAATGCTGTCGGAAAAAACGCCTGCCCGCGCTTTTTCAATGGCTTCGGCGTCGATGTCTGTGGCAAAAATCTGCGCTGGAAAATTCTGTTTTGAATTGTCCAGGTGTTCCCTGATGAGCATGGCAATGGAATAGGCTTCTTCACCCGTGGAGCAGCCAGGCACCCAGATGCGCACGCCGCCGGCCGCGGGTTTTTTCAACAGGCCCTGGATGACATTTTTTCTGAGCGACTCGAACGCTTCGGGGTCGCGGAAAAAGCTGGTGACCCCGATCAGGAGCTCTCGGAAGAGGATGTCGACCTCGGCCTTGTTTTCGCGCAGGAAACGGATGTAATCCTCGGGCCGGGAAATCTGGGTAACGGCCATGCGGCGTTCTATGCGCCGGTTGATTGTGTTGCGTTTGTAGAGTGAAAAGTCGTGGCCGGTTTGGTCGCGCAGCATTAAAAAGACCTTGTGGAGTACGTCCGAGCTGTCTGGAGATTGGGCCCGGAGTCCGGGAGCGTGGCGGTTGAACGTTCGCTGACCATAGAGTATAAGCTGTTCCGGCATCTTTTCCGGGGGCAGTACGTAGTCTGCCAAGCCCGTGGCAATGGCGTTGCGGGGCATGCCGTCGTAGGCCGCGGATTCAGGGGTCTGGACCATGGCCATACCGCCTTCGCCCTTGATTGCCTTTAGACCTGCTGATCCGTCGGTCCCTGTACCTGAAAGGACAACGCAGATTGCGCGTTCGCGCTGGTCTTGCGCCAGGGAGCGGAAGAAAAAGTCAATGGGAAGGCGCAAACCGTGCGGCGTTTCGGGCTCGAGCAGGTGGAGTTTGCCCGTATGAAACGCCATGTCCTGGTTTGGGGGGATAATATACACGCAATTGGGCCGGACCTCCATCGCGTCTTCAACAATGGTCACGGGCATTGTGGTATATTTTTTAACCAGGTCGACAAGAATGCTTTTATGATCAGGGTCGAGATGTTGCACCACAACAAAGGCCATGTCCATTGGTGCGCCTTGGGGAATGGCGGAAAAAAAAGACTCAATCGCGGCAAGACCCCCGGCAGAGGCGCCTATGCCCACAATGGGAAAACCCGTATTCGCCTGTTTTGTCTTTGACCCGGGTTCTGGTATGCCCGGCTTTACGATTTTTTCTGATCTGACAGGGGGGAAGCGCTGTTTCTTTTTTTTCATGTGGTTAATATAGCTATTGTTCGTCGTTCAGGCAGCTATTATTTATTAAAATTAAAAAGAGTAATTACCCGATACAAGCAATCGAGAGACCGCTCGCTTTTTTACGAAGATATCGCGGGTTTTATCGAAATAAGGACCAAATATTCACGGAAATGATAATGGCAGTCTCAAAATTCACAAGAGTTGTCCTTATGTGCTTATTTCAGAAAATGGCGCAATAGTTGCTGTTCTCGTAAATAACCATACATTAACCAGGAGATTTCAATGGCAATCACAAAATCGGTAAAAAGCGCGCAGAACCACCAGGCAACGGCAGGAGTGAGCGTATCCGTAGAGCAGCAGTACCATGAAATCAGGAATAAAGCAGAGGAAATTTTCAGAAAAAGAAACGGCGGGCCAGGCGATCAGCTTTCCGATTGGCTAAAGGCTGAGAGCGCTATAAAGGAACAGCACCACATCTACGCCTAATCCAAAAAAAAGGACAAAAACATGACCTGGAGAAAAAGTGAGTGTTCGCACTGCCAGGAAGCCCTGAGGTGCGCCCTTGAAACCAAGTATTATGTGAATTATTGCGGGAGCAGGCGGGAGCGCCTGGCCAGTGAAATTAAGATTGGATTTGATGACTGTCGCCAGCGTGGCTGGTTGAAAACAAAAGATGTGACAATCCCGCTGTATAGCGCGGCATAGGTCTGTATGTACGATACCGCTGAAATATGTATTCCTGACCATGCTCGGATCGAAGAGGCGCTCCGGGTATCGGAATTGCGCTACCGGAGACTCTTTGAGACAGCCAAGGACGGCGTTTTGCTTCTTGACGCTGACACCGGACAGATCACCGATGTAAATCCATACCTCATTGAAATGCTGGGTTACTCCAAGGAAGAGTTTATCCATAAGGCACTCTGGGAGATCGGCGCGTTCAAAGATACCAATCTCAACAAGGCCGCGTTCAAGAAATTGCAGGAACAGGGCTATGTCCATTATGAGAACCTGCCTCTTGCAACAAAGGACGGCCATTTGGTCGATGTTGAATTTGTCAGCAATATTTATCCGGTTGATGGAACAAGGGTGATCCAGTGCAATATCCGCGACATTACGGAGCGGAAAAAAGCTGAAAACGCCCTGCGCGAGAGCGAACAGAAACTCCAGGAACAGAACGTGCTTCTCGAACAGAAAAACACGGCGCTACGGGAGATCATGAACCAGAACCGCGACGAAAAGGAGCGGGTAGAGAAACAGGTGCAGGCCAATGTTGAAAATTTACTTAATCCGGTGATTGAAAAACTCAAAGGAAAAGGCACTCTTCTCTCAAAACGGTATATCGCGCTCCTAGAAACAAACCTGAAGGAGATTACCTCGGCTTTTGGGAGCGATATATCCTCCCGCGTACTGAGCCTTACCTCAAAAGAGATCGAAATCTGCAATATGATAAAAAGCGGGTTCAGTTCAAAGGAGATTTCAGAAGCCATCCATGTGTCGGCGCGGACCATTGAGACCCATAGAAACAGCATCAGAAAGAAGCTGCATATTACGGGAAAAGACGTTAACCTGGCAACCTATCTCAAATTTTTAAAATAAAAAAGGCATCAGTAGTGTCCGGTAAAAAATGAAAAAACCAGACATTGCCAGGGCTGGATAATCCGGTGGGACAGAGCCCACTGGTTAGTCAATAATGGCCGTTCTTCCATGAATCGCGCACAGCCGAAGGCTTTAGAAAGCCTTCCCCGCCCATAAGAGGTGTCATTCAGTCGAACCACGGCTGAAATTTAAAAAATGATACCTTTTCTGTTAAAGTTAAAGAGCAATTACCCTATCTGAGCAACATAAGCTCCATGGTTTCAGTATATTTTCCAGTCTGCAACCGGCACATATACACGCCGCTGGGCATAGACGCCGCATTCCATTGCCGTGTATAGGATCCCGCGGACAGTTCTTCTGACGCAAGCGTTGCAACCACTTTTCCCGTCAGATCAAGAACTTTCAATAAAACAACCGATTTTGCCGGAAGGGTGAACGATATGGTTGTTGTCGGATTAAAGGGATTGGGATAGTTCTGACCGAGTTTAATTTTTCCCGGGATAGTTCCACGGTAGCTATATTCTGATGTGGTAACCAGCGAATCAAAACTTACATTATCAACATACAATACCGAGTTGCTGATATTAACATTCGTGAAGCAAAGCAAGAATATCGATGCGGAATCAGGCGTGTCGGAATTGTCATAACTCGCCGGAATTGTCAATGGCGTCCAGGTTGAGACGGTTTGCGGCGACGCATACCATGCGTAGCCCATGACAATCCCATTTTTATAGAAACGACAAACAATGCCCATGGTATCGTTGCCAGCAGGGAAATACTTGTAATACAGACATAATGCGTCGGGTCTGTAGCTTATCGGAAAGGCGGGAAGCGGAAACCACGGATCCCCCACCAGATCTGTTCCATCATAGCTGGATGCGACACCCGATACTCCGGAAGCGGTGTCCGTATGTATGCGCATTGAATATTGTCCGGTGCCTGCAGGATAACTCTCCATGATTTTTTCAATGGAAAACGAATACTCGCAACCATGCGGCAGAGAACCGACCCAGAGGTCCGGTTTTTGATACACATTTAGCTGCTGGCACTCTGCACCAGTATCAGGATAATCTTCCCATGTTTCAAAACCACCGTTCGGGATTTGAGCATTTACCGTAGTTGCCATGGCAACCGCCAAAGTCAGAACACATGCAAGTTTTTTCATTTGATTTCCCCTTTTAGTGTTGTTGAGCGGCCGCCCATTATCTTGAGCGTTACTGGAACAGAATAAGCAATAACCATACCATATATTATAACCGCAATATTTATCTGCCCCGGTTTCAAAAAAACGGAAACGGATTCTTGAAAATGATAATCTGGCAATTAGGGTTGAAAAACGCTGTTGATTCACGATTATTAAGAATGACATTCTTATTTCCTGTTACATCAGCCAACGTTTTTTCATCAAATGACGGGCCAGTGAAAGAGTGATCAATCCCACCAAAATCAGGTAGGCCCATTCCGGCCACAGCTTGGATATTCGGCCCTCTTCCAGCAGGATCGATTTTATCGGTTTATAAAACTGGTAGGAAGGCAGGATAGGGGCTACAACGGTCAATTTATGCGAAAAATCCGATAACGCGGAAGGAAGCAGGTGGGGCAAATAGAACATAACGCCTAACGTCCTTGCGCCCGCCTGGTTGCGGCATAAAAAGCCCAGCAGGATTCCGAAAGAGCTGAAGCAGAAGCCGCCGGCCGCGATAAAGGCCGCATAACCAACGAAGTTATCCGGACAGAACCCGCCCAGCAGATGGAGGAGCAGCACCGCGACGATCATTAAAAACATCCCTGAAAACACCTTTGCGGCAAGCCACTCCGTTTCCCGCATGGGGGTCTGCAGGAGCGCGAGGAGCAGCTTCTTTTCCTTTTCCTCGGCGACCTGCGCTGGCAGGATCAGGAAACCGACCAGCAGGACCAGCATCAGGGTCCAGGTGGGCAGGGTTTGCCTCTGGGGTCCGCCTGTCTGGAGCGGCCTGATGTCCGAGATCCAGCCGGGATTTCTTCCTTCCGTGGCCTTTTGAAGGGCTGAAAAGACCTCCACGAGGGAAAGCGTCACCACGGATTCCTTCTTTAAAACCACCAGAACCAGGCTTTTTTCCCGGGTCTTGGAATTTAAGAGAAGGCCGTCAATTTTCCTGTCCTTTAGCGACTTGACGCCCTCCTTTTCATCGGAAACAAGGGACACTGTCAATGCTTTGCCCGCTGATTGGATGGCCTGCAGAATCACAGGATCGGCCATCTCATCCCGGACCAGCCCGATATTCAATTCTACCGGACCAATGTCCTCCCTGTCCACCAGTTTCAGGGAGAAAAAAACGAAAAAAGGGATGAAAAAGACCAGATAAATGGTTTTATTCTTGAAGGCGATGGCCAAATCATTCAAGGTCAATGTTATGATGTTTCTTATCATGACAGGTACAGTTTTTCGTGGATTTCAGATTGAAAGTAATTGTCCGGCGGACCGTCAAAAACCAGGTATCCCTGATGCAGTACGATGATTCGTGTCGCAAGGGTTTTTATCTCCTCCGGCCGGTGGGAGGTGAAAAGGATGGTCTTTCCCGCGGCGTGAAAGGCTTTCAGAAGCCTGTAAATTTCATGGGTCATCTCAAAGTCCAGGCCTGAGGTGGGTTCGTCAAACAGGAGCATGGGCGGATCCGCCAGTAGCGCGCGCCCGATGCTCACCCTTTGCTTCAGCCCTTTTGACAGTAGCTGGACGTTGCAGCGCCGGAAAGGCGCGAGCCCGAATTCCTTCAGGACGTATTCCATCCGCGAAAAAGGCGTTTGAAAAAGACGGGCGAACAGCTTGAGATTGTACTCGACGGAAAAGAATTCGAAAAGATTTGGGGTTTCAGGCACAAAACCTATTTTCCGGGCTACCGCCCGCCTCTTTTCAAGCGGGAGGCCGTCCACCAGCGCCTCTCCGCCGTCAGGAAGGATCCAATTGGCCAGGATTTTCAAAAGGGTGGATTTGCCCGCACCGTTGTGCCCGATAACAGCGATCAATCCCCCTTTTTCAACCTTGAAACCGACCGGATGCAATCCTCTTTCATTATTAAAGACTTTTGTTAGATCATGAATCTCTATCCGCATCATGTCCGGCGATAAAAAAAGATAATCACCAGCACCAGCGCCACCACGACCATGACTTCGATGACGAAATCCATATACCCCCCTAGATTATGTTCTTTGCACCAAATAGACAATGGCCAGAACCAAAACGACCACCAGCAGAACACTGGCTAACCATCCCATAGTATCCTCCTTTTTTATTTTAAGAGCCACTCAATTCTTAAGCAACCTGACCGAGAAACCGCAACTCTTATAGTTGCTATTCCACCAAAGTTTGCCGGAGTCGTAGTAGAGGTTACGGGCGACTGCACCCGAATCATCGACTGTCTCAGTAGCACTCCACCAGTTACCGCTGCCGCCAAAGTCGAAGGCGCCATTGGTACCACGAGAACCGCCCGGAAGGGCCAAAAAACCACTCGTGTTATTCTTTGTCAATTTGTTGCCGACTGTCCCGGTGGCTAATCCAGCTTGTGTAAACCAATCCGTCTTCGCCGACAGGGATTTGGCTATCTTGTTACCAGTTGTTGTTCCATCCCAATTATACCCGTTGGCAATCAGGTAATTCTCCAGGGTGACCCACTCCGCGTCCGTCGGCACATGCCAGCCTGCGGGGGCGAGCTTCTTGGTATCGACGGCATACCAATTATAAAGCGCGCCGAATTTTCTGATACTGTCTGCATTGACCATATTGTTGAAATAGCAGTAGCCAGGGGCAGCAAGATTCACCCATGCGGTAGTAAGCTTTATA
>MFYT01000099.1 GCA_001789205.1 Candidatus Raymondbacteria bacterium RIFOXYA2_FULL_49_16
TATTCATCCTCCCAAGCGCTACCGAGTGATTCGGCTAAATCTTGCTCGGGGAAACCTCCTTGTCTCCTTGATGATGACTCATTGCCAGGTTAACCATTAGCCATCCTCTGCTTCAAACAATAACGTTTTTCCGGCCAGAGCACAGCCGTTTTCTCCTTCTGAATGAGGCCGTGTCCTTCAGTATATAATTCAACAGTTTTTTCCCCGAAAGATGTTTGGTTTCCTCCCAGGACTTCTCCTTCATCTTCCAAGTCTCAATAAGTGCTTTGTCATCTTTCATGATACACCTCATAGGGAGTAAGCAGATATAATGTCTTTGGATGACCCTTGTCAGCGTTGAAAAGGTTAATTTGTATCTGCTTGTTGATATTGGCCATATGCTTATAGTTCCACGACATTAAAACATCAAATCCAAAGATGGTGCAGATTGCAATGTGCAACGCGTCATTCCTTTTGGATTTCGGGATAAGACCGGCTTTAAGGTATCCATTTGCCAATTCTTCAATTTCTTCAAAGCGGCTTCTCATATCCAGATATTTAAAGGGAAATTGTTTCAAAGTTCCAAGCAAAAAATCTTTTCGCAGGGGATCGGGCGTTCTATTGACCTCGAAAACCAATATATCAGAATAGTAAACATCATATTTGTTAATGTGGTTCTTTAAGAAATCGAGTGTCGCATCCTGCTTTTCCGGAGCATCATCTGCAGAGATGAAATTTACGACACTCGTATCGAGATATATCTTCAGCTTTCTCATGTTATACTTGCGACTATCATTCTAAATATAATTAAAATAGCCGCGTTATCTAGGATAAATAAAATTCCCCACGAACCAGATGCCGGATTACTGGAATAGCCCTACCAAAGAGGTGCCAAGGGCACTTATTCGCGCCAGAAAAACATGTCAGTTTCTTCTTTTTAAGTCGCGGGTGTCTTGCTCAACAAGAATTATTTTCTTGCTTTATGCGAATTGGCATTGTTATTTATTCTGCTGGTCCAAATGATATTGAGAGGAGATAAAAATGAAGTTTTGCTGGACAACCATTCAAGTAAAGAACATGGAACAATCCCTTGGGTTTTACAAGGACCTTCTCGGCCTTCAGGAAAACAGACGCATGAAACCCAACCCTGACATGGAACTCGTCTTTCTCGGTGCCGGAGACACACAGGTAGAGCTGATTTATAACGCGAAAAACCAGGACATCTCATTCGGCAAGGACATTTCTCTGGGCTTTGAGGTGCAATCCCTCGAACAGGTCACCGAAGTCCTGAAAAAGGAAAACATCCCCATCCACTCCGGCCCGTTTCAGCCCAATCCTACAGTACGGTTTTTGTACGTTCTCGATCCGAACGGAGTAAAAATCCAGTTTATCGAAAACTTGAAATAATATGTGGGAGCCGCCCTTGCTGGTCTCCTACCCTGATAAAAAAGTCAGAGTGATTGTGCAATATCAATGGTATTATGACAAAAATGTCGTATAAAACAATAGATTCGCTATATTAATCAAAGGTTTACGGCATGGCGAGCTTCTTGCATATTATTTGAAATAGTAGCCACCGGAAAAATGACACAAAATGAATAAATTAATGTTTAAAAAAGCATCTTTCTTAATTCTTGTTTTCGCCTCTTTTATATTTTCTTATCCTTATCAGCTTATTTGCACAATTAACGATTCCTCGAGCGGACAACCTCTGGATTCGGTGCAAGCCTGCATAAGGTATTTTTTCATGCCAACAGACATGGCGAGCTTTGACACATTATTGGCACTAGCACGAACCAATAATCTTGGAAAATGCACGGTGACAGTACAAAGATGTTTTCCCGACAACATGTATGGCGAGTATGGAAATCCAAGAGTTGAATTCTACAAACCTGGGTTTATTTCAAAGATTTATTCTCCTGGCTATAATTATCCTGACAGCGTAACAATCGATTCAATTAATTTTAACATGCAACGCCTTGACACTAACAACTTGTGCACTTTATCTGGGAATATCCAAAACCGGGACGCGACAAATCTCACCAATGGGGTTGTCTTTGCGATTGCCTCCCTTCAAATTCCGACCAACATGGTTGTTTTAGCCAATTTTTACAATGGCACAGTGGACAGCGCCGGGGCCATTAATCTAACTGCGCCGTGCGGTATTTTTTACACCTTTGAATTTTCATTCTCTCACTCTGATCCAAATAGCTACGGGTATGTTTACAATAGTCAATTCGTATTGGCCCGCGACACGGTTGTCAGCTTCTTTCAAGAATCACCTTGGACAATAGAAGCAACACGCAGTCCAGTCCGTGATACCCTATTATTCACCTGTTCGCCGAATCCATTTAACCCGGCAACAAAACTGTCCTTTTTCTCTCCAATACTCCAGCGATATACGATTGACTTTTTTAACTGCAACGGCAAACGCATTCAATCATTGTCACAGCGAACATGCTTTGCCGGTCTAAACAACTTAGAATGGCCGACGGATAATATTCCAAGCGGAATGTATTATATACGGCTATCCTTTCAATCAAATTATAAGACAATTCGGGGCACTGTGCTTAAATAGGGCAATCAATTGTGTGAGGTAATCATATGATCAAGCTACCGTTTCTAATTGTATGTATGCTTTTCGTAGGCACCTCCTACCCTTCCAATTATTTCCCCCTGAACCTTGGCAGCCAATGGGACTATTCGTATGAACACTACTGGTTTTCATGCAATTGTCCGGAACTTGATTGCCACAAGACTGATTTTGGTGCCTATACGCGAAAAGTTATCGTCCACACGTCCGATTCAATAACCATTGAAAACATCACACTACTGGACAGCGCGTACCGTTTTATATACACTTCGAACGGAGATCCAGTCTCGTACACGTGGACGCGCATAGATGATACGGTGAGGTATACACCGGCGCTGGTTGAAACAACGTACAGTGTCTATAAGGATTCTGCCAATATGTATTATTGCAAAGTATTTGGATTGGGTGATATTAATGAAATACCGCATACACTCTCGATTGGAGATTCCTTTAGCAATCGGGACTGGACCACCTATCATGTATTCGGGTCCGAAGATTATACAGTTTCAAACAGGACCGTTCCAACAGTCCGTATTTTCTGGTATTATTACACTACCCTGGACAGCGCGGAAACATATCAATTAGGCGACAATATCGGCCTTACTCTTTTTTCATTAAACGGCAGATATCCATTGGAAAACGGGATTCCGGAGGATGGGAATCACTATGATCTGAGACTGATTAATTACAGCACGCCAGACAGTAACGCTATTCAAAGCAGCCACGTGAACATAGGCACAGAATGTTCCATTCAGGCAGCGCCGAATCCGTTCAACCCAAGCACTACCATTTCTTATTCAACCGGCAATCAGGCAAAGGGTACTATTGCGATATTTTCTTCGAATGGCCGGCTTGTGGATTCAAAGCAGATTACTGGAAAAGGGACATTTGTCTGGAGTGCCGGGGACAATCCCAGCGGCGTTTATATCTGCAACCTGAAAGCTAATAAAAAGATGCTTTCGACCAAGCTGATTTTCCTGAGATAAATTATCAGCAACTCTGGGGCAAACACACAAGAACTTCTCCCTGACCAATTCTGATCAACTTTTCGCTTGCAATAACGTACGCAATAACGTACATTTATTGTTGGAGGCATTTTTATGACAACAATAAGTGCGACCGCGGCACGAAAAGAATTATACCATCTTCTCGACGAAGCTAACGAATCTCACACGCCTATTTTAATCGAAGGCAAACGAGGCGGCGCAGTGCTCATTGCCGAAGAGGACTGGGCTGCCATTGAGGAAACCCTGCATCTTTCTTCCATTCCCGGCATGAAGGAGTCAATCAAGAAGGGCATGGCAGAACCATTATCAAAGTGCAGTAAGACACTCAAATGGTAGTGTGGTCCCTCTTTTTTACCAAGCAGGCCCAAAAAGACGCAAAAAAACTTTCCTCCACAGGGCTTCGTCCCAAAGCTGAAATCCTTTTAGCGATCTTAAAGCGTAATCCTTTTCTAAACCCGCCGCCCTATGAAAAACTTGTCGGTGATCTCACAGGCGCATATTCACGAAGGATCAACATTCAGCACCGTATTGTGTATCAGGTGTTTGAAAAGGAAAAGGCCGTTAAAATTATCAGGATGTTCACTCACTACGATTAAAAGCGTCTGGATAAATTAATTAGTATCTGTTCAAAATTCGTTGAATCCGGGCACTGAGCGAAGTCGAAGTGCCCGCATGCCCAGATAAACGCTCGTTTCGACTCCGCTCAACGAGCGTTTATGCCGATTTTGAACAGAAACTAATTAGTCAGGCATTGTCTCGCGGTATTCTCTTACGCAGTTACATCAATAGGCGAGTACGATTCGTAGCTGGAATGGGTGGAATAAAAAGCCGCTATCTCGTCATAATACTTCTTCACCGCCTCATAATCATATCCCTTTCCATCCGCCATCTGGGTCTGATACGCAGGCAATGCTGGTTCTGTTGCTGTCTCATCCGCGGCTGATTCATCAGTTGCTGCAGAAGCGTCAGTGGTGTCCTCAGAGGTTGCCGCAGCCTCCTTCTCAAGCGCCGCTTTCTCCGCCTTCAGGTCCTCGAGCTGCTTGGCCAGACTGGTCGCATCCTCTTCCTCTGCCACTGCCATTTTATCATAATATGCTTTAGCCACTGATCCTGAAATGGCCTTGAAGTCGTAGATCTTATACATTAAATCAGCGCTAATGCCATACGATGAAGTAACACTGCCAATAGACCCTATAAGTCCTTGCATTCTATTGCGATAGTTAGACGATAGCGCAAGAGCGTATTCAGTCTTTGAATCAAGTTGTGATACTTCCATGGCAATATCCTTTGCTATTAAAGAATATCGGAATCCTAAAGGAAAATCTTAAGGGAAATTTAAAGAAAAACCAGGGGACCTAAAGGCCCAGTTTTTCCTTGAGCGCCTGGGGTGTGAAAGGCTTTACCATGTAATCGTTTGCGCCAGATTTGATGGCTTCAATGACCTTTGTCTTTTCAGATTCTGAGGTGCACATGATGATTTTGACGTTTTTGTATTTATCCTCAGCGCGCACCTTTTTCAGGAAGGAAATGCCATCCATGACCGGCATGTTCCAATCGAGGAAAACAAGGTCCATGGGCATATTGGATTCAAGTATTTTATAGGCATCGGCCCCGTTCTCAGCTTCAAGAACATCGTTCAGGTTCATTTTCTGAAGCTGGGTCTTTTGAATACGCCGCATGGTCAGTGAGTCATCGACAAGCAGTATTTTCATGGCCTTTTCCTCCAAAACTATTTTGTCTTGAGCGAAATCTCAAGGGCGAAATCGCCGAATTTACTCTGGAACGGGATAAGAATGCTGGGCGCGCCGCTCGGAGCACTGAGCATATGGCCTTTGCCGATGATCACATTGGGTAAAGAGATGGACAGTTTGTATTCGGCAAGGTCCTTTTTCGCATTGCCCGCGACAATGTTCGCGAGTTCGCCAATGCCATCCGTGAGTTCAGGGCCAATCACGATAATCTTTGTGCCCACCATCTCGGAAACAACCTTGAGCGCCACCAGCTTGGGAAAACTGATGGCAACAGAGCCCTGCGCATCGCCCGACAAACCAATAATCGCGGATATATCGTACGTTGGGAAGGGTTGTTTTTTAAGACAGGGCGTAGATGCCTTTACCACGGTATTCATCATGGTCTTGAACAAGTTCATCGTTGAACTGATGAAGGGATTCACATACGAGACATTCACGCGCGGTCCTTTCTGTTAGAGTATCCCATCCAGCAACAATATAAAACCTTTAAAAGATCACAATCAATGACGAAACGTCCCGCACAGCCCAAGAAAACACTCCTTAAGATCTTGATTGGTCGCGAGGACCGTGTCTCGATAAAGGTCCGCGTTTTCCCCGTAGAAATCACCGATCCATCCGCCAGCCTCTTGTACCAGCACGCTTCCGGCGGCAATGTCCCATGGCTTGAGTCCCAGCTCATAAAAGGCCTCTGCCCTGCCTGCGGCAACATAGGCAAGATCGAGCGCGGCCGCCCCTTCCCTCCGCTGATCGCCCGCTGTTTTTTGGATGGAACCGAAAAGCTCGGTAAAGGGCCCAATATCGTCTGTTTTCCTGAAAGGCGAGCCAAAAAGAACCAAAGCGTCGCGTGCGTCAGCGACCGTGGAGGTGAACATCCGGCGGCCGTTTACATAAGCGCCGCCCCCGGCCTGCGCGGTAAATAATTCAATCTGCATGACATCGTGAACAATACCAAACAAAGGCTTTGCGCCCTGGTACACGCCAATGGAAACCGCGAACCGCGGATGCCCCCTGAGAAAATTAGTGGTCCCGTCAAGAGGGTCGATGATCCATCTGACATCCCCTGTGCCCTGGATTCCCTCGGTCTCTTCCGTCTGCAGCGCATGGCCGGGAAAAGCCTCCCTGATTACCGAAACAATGGCCGCCTCGGCCTCGCGATCGACAAAAGATACAAAATCATTTATTCCCTTGGTCTCGATGTCGCTTTCATCGACCTTTCCAAAATGGCCGCGGATAATGGCCGCGGCCTTTGCCGCCGCGGCAATGGCTGTCCGGGCAATCATGCGAGTTTTGCCGCGACAATACGGATTTCGCGCTGGTGGACCAGGTTTGTGCGCTCAATCCAGAAATCAATGATACGCGCCGTGCCGGGGTTTTCCAGGTTGCTGTTCCGGAGTTCCGCGAATCGCTCAAGTATGGGAATGGACTCCCGTTGCCGGTTGAGCATGAACGAGAGCACTTCGAGAAAGTAATAGGATTGGCAGACTCTACCAAGGTCTGGGTGGGGATTTTTGATCGCCTCGCTGAACCCGTCATACGCGGCCGCAAGGAGCTCATGGTCTTTTTCAGCCTGGGGCATAAAATGGTAGGCCAGAAAATGGCTGAGTCCATTTTCAAAGAACCTGTTGATGGACCGGTCGAACGAAACAGATCCCAGGCAATCCATGCTCAGCCGGTACAGGTATTCGAGGGTGTGGTCAGTACGCGTGTCCTGGTCGTTGTTAATGGCTGTTGGGTCTATTTCCGCCTTTTGAAGCAAGGTCCTTCGCCGGTTGGTTGTGCGCATGATAAGGTTCTTGATGTCGCCGTTGAACAGAGATGGCAGGCGATGTTCACCGGCAATCACGGTGAAATCACTGTAATAAAACGAGTTCATCAGGCAGTCATTGCATATAATAGGGCCTATCCGGTAGAGTTCGATCTCAGCGCCCGTTGCCTGGTCTTTGCACCGAGGCAGTACCTCGTCGCCTGTCCAAAAATACTCCACGCGATCGCGGTTAACCACTTGGCCGGGAAAGTCCCCGTTTGCGCATACAGGGCATTCCAGGGAAACCGTAAGAAAACCGCTGGTGTTCGAATTCTGGAACGCGCGGGAAAGCGCCTCCTCAAAACTCTCGAAAACCGGGATTTCAGCAAGCTGGGCCTGCAGGTCCGCGCACCGCTGCCGGTCCGGTGCATACACAATGCAACGGCCGCCCTTCTTTTCCAAAGAGACGGTAAAATTGTGGATGCTCTTGATACCAGCATGGTTGAGTGACGGCACAGATGAGAGATCGAGAAACACATCGCCCTTGGCAACCAGGGGAGTAAAAAACATCCTCAGTTTCACCAGGTCCTTCTGATCAAGGGGAAAATCAGGCTTCACGATGCTATAGCTGCCTATTTTGTCCTGCTGCATTGATTTACACCCGGTAGATTGTTATTTTAAAACCAAAATATATAGTTCCCAGCGCAAATTACTACGCCACCAGAACTTATAAAAATATATATTATTTGGTCTCTATGCACACCAGAATTGCCGAAAACATCATCCTTTTCTTCAAAGCGACCTCAGTGCGCTATCAAGCCTTCTGCCGCGATTCAGAGATCAAGAAAGCCTATGGTATTTCATTTTCCGAGCATCCCCTCCTCATTATTCCCAGTATCGTGTTGAACAACCCGGTCCGCGCCATTCTGATTCCCGGCGCTATCGTGATCTCTTTTGCCGTTTTCACGCTGCTGAGGGTCTGGGACCCCCCGGTGCACATACGCGCCCACGCCAAGCCCATGGCAATGGCCGCGGCCAAACGTCCCGGAGACAGGATCGCAACAGCGCCGAAAAAACCCGAGTCCCTTCCGCCATCAAAGACCTTCATTTATTCCCTGCTTGCCGACAAAAGCAAGAAAAAACTGACCTTGTTCAAGTTCTACACTGACGGCAGCGTGCGGTATGTCAAAAAATACAACATCGCCATAGGTGAAAATTGGGGGCGCAAGGAAAAACGGGGCGATCTCAAGACGCCCGAAGGCTTCTATTGGCTCATTGACGTTATGGAAGACGAGGTGCTGCCCCCCATCTACGGCATCCGCGCCTTTGTGACAAATTACCCCAACGAACAGGACCGGACCGAACACCGGAACGGCGTGGGCATCTGGATCCACGGGTGTGAAAAAGGCAAGAGCCCGGACAAAACAAAGGGGTGCCTCGAACTGGGCAACGACGATTTGGCCGAGGTCTCCAAGTTCATCACCATCGGGACACCTATTTTCATCGCCGAATCAATCGCCTCCCCCGACGATTCTATAAAAAAATATTTCAACTGGAACGACATCTTTAAGCAGCGCGCCTATATCTACGAACTGAACGAACGCAGCGCGGATTTCGCGCAGAGCTTTGTCGAAGACTGGAGCCAGGCGTGGCAGTCAAAGGACATTGAGAAATACTCATCCATGTATAGCGATGACTTCTCGCAGGACGGCATGGACTTCAAGGAATGGAAGGAATACAAGCGTTCCATCTTCGCAAAGGCGGGCGCCATTGCCGTTCGCGTGTCAAACATCAAACTGCAAAAAATGTTTGACGATTCCGCGTACGTGCGCTTTATCCAGGACTACGAATCGGAAACATACCGGTCGAGTAACGCAAAGACCATCAAACTGGTCAGGAGCAACGACGACTGGAAAATCCAGAGAGAAACGATCGAAACCCAGTAACGCAGGGAGAATCCATGGCCGAGCAGAACGACGCCGCGGGCAGAATTGACGAGCCCATGCGGACAGACCAGCCGGAACTAAACGACCTTTTCGACCGCCTGGCCCAGAGGCGTAACGACATAGAATCGTCCATCAAACTTGCCGACCAGCGCCTCTCCGAAATCCACGCGGCGAACAAGCGTACTGAGGCCCTGCGCGATGAAATCCAGTCGCTCAGAAACCAGACCGTTTCATTTCTCGCCCAGTCGGAAGAAGTGATGAAAAATTCCGGCGACATCGGGCAATACCAGGAAAAAGCCACCAGTCTCGAAACATTACTCGGCACGCTGGAAGGACGCATAGAAAAGGCCTATGCCAAAAGCGTGGAGATCGAAGGCCTTGAGAAACGGCTGACCGAACTTGCGGGAAACATTGACCCCAATGCCGAACGCTTCAAGGGCGACATGAAAACCATAATCGACCTCGACCAAAAAATCACCGCGGTTGGAAACGTCCTGGAAAAGTTCACCAGCGCACAGACCCGCCTCCAGACGCAGATTACCGAAGCCGGGGCCAAACTGCAGGAGGTGCAGGCCCTTTCCGGCACGCTGAACGAGACCGTTGAACGTTTCAGGTCCGAGCGCGAAGGATACCAACTCACCAAGCAGAAGGTGGACAGTCTCAACCTCCTCGCCGAGCATGTGACCACCAAGGTAAAAAACCTGGAACGTCAGCGTAACATTGTCGAGCGGGTGAACCAGCAGGGAGCGCGCCTCAACATCATGATGCTCGACATGGAATCCAACATCAAGGACCTCTCTGAACAGATGAAGACCATTAAACGGACCGAGGACAAAATCGGCCAGCTCGAGGGCATGCTCGACCGCACCAGCACGAATATCGAGGAAATCCGCAACTTCGAGCGGCTCATCAAGACCACGTCCGAAAAAATAAACACCATGGAGACGCTTGCCCGGGAAATGGACAAAAAGCTCAGCGCGTTCAACAAGAACCGGGAGATCATCGATACGGCGTCGGAAAAAGCGCACGAGGTCTACACCATGACCAAGAACGCGGACGCTCTTATGAATACCGTGTCCAAGCAGATCAAATGGATGCAGGACTCGGTGGAACGCGTCGCGGGGTACGAAAAGGCCGTGGAAATAGTGCGCGTGAAAATCGACGAGGTGCAGAACGAATGGAGCGTGGTGGACACGCTTGAGGAACGCATCGGCAGGCTCAACACCAAGATCGGCGACATGGAGAGCGTCATCAAGACACTGTCGCACGAGCAGGACGAAATCCGGACCTTCACCTCGAAAATCGAGGAGTTCAAGATCATCATCAACGATATCGCGGCGAAAATCGAAGGCCTCTACCAGCACCGCAATACCATCATTGAAATCGAAAAACAACTCGCCACTTTCAACACAGTCATTACCGCGGTCAACAGCCACATCGACGAAATATCGATCAAAGAGAACAGCATCAAGGATGTTTCCAACCGCCTGAACAAACTCGACGCGGTTTCCGTTGCGGCAGCGGAACGGGCCGATGCGGTGGCCAAAAAGGTCACCTTTGTCGACGAGGTCGAACACAAGATCAAGAACATGGGCGGCCTGGTCACGGAAATCGACGAACGGATATCGCTGCAGCTGCAGCGCAAGGCAATGATAGACAAAACCGAGAAGCGCCTGGACCAGCTGAATTTCCTTTTCGAGGACATTTCGCTCAAGATCCAGAACCTGAACACCGAGGACGAGCACATTCTGCGCATTTCCTCGAAACTCGACCATCTCAACGGCACCAGCGCTGAACTCGATGGAAAGATCAACGCTGTTTCCTCGGAAATGCAGCGGCTCATGGACGAAGAAAACCGTATTACCAAGATTGGCAACGAGATCCGCCAGCTTTTTGATAACGCTGAGAGCATCATCGGCAATTTCCGCTCAGACACCAACACTATTGTAAGCCAGATCGAAGTTACCAAAAAGGAGTTCCACGCCCTTACCAGCGACATCAACATCAAGATGGAGGGCATCGGCAAAAACAAGGAGATCATCGCCGAGGCGGAGAAGGAGATGCGGAAATCGTTCGGATTGGTGGAAAAACTCGAGCAGAGCATCGAATCGCTCAAGCGGAAAAAAACCGTCATTGAGAGCGTGGAAGCCAAGGTCGACAAACTCAAGGCCACACTCACCGACTTCGAGAGCAGACTCGATAAAATCGCCAACAGCCGGAGCGAAATGGAAGCGATCCAGAAGGAAATCAGCGGCCTCTACAAAATCATGGAAAAGGCCAAGACCGAGATCGAGACCATTTCGCGCAAGGAACGCGACATCAAAAAGGTCGAGGAGAAAGTCAACGCCCTGGTCGACCTTATGCAGACGGTGAACGAGCGCATGATCGAAATCTCCCAAAAGGAAAATACCATAAAAAAAGCCGAGACCCAGATCGAGAACCTCAACCTGCTGGTTGAAGACATCAAGGTCGAGATCAAAAACCTTTCGTTCGAGGAAGAGCTCATTCGCCGCGCCAACGAAAACGCCGCCCAGCTTACCTTCCTGCTGAACGAGGCTGAAGCGAAGATCATTGAACTTAAAAAGGCCGGAAACCGGTAAGCGGCCGGCGCCATCATGTCGGGTATCGGTGAAATCGGATTTCTGCACTCGAGCGAACTTTTTTTAAAAAATCTCGAGAAGAAAAACCCCGAGGCTGACCTCGCTCTGGTCAAAAAAGCACTCACCTACAGCTACAACGCCCACCGCAACCAGTTCCGAAAGTCGGGCGGCCCTTTCCAGACCCACGCCATCGAGGTGGCGCGCATCCTCACCGACCAAAAAATGGACGCGAACACCGTGTGCGCGGGCCTTCTCCACGATGTCATCGAAAACACGGAAATCACCTACGAGGATATCAAAAAGGAATTCAACGAAACCGTGGCCAATCTTGTGGATGGCGTCACAAACATCAGCAATATCCCCTTTAAGAGCACTGAAGAGCTGCAGATCGAGACCTACCGGAAAATGCTCATCTCCACGGCAAAGGACATCAGGGTCATCATCATCAAGTTCGCCGACCGCCTCCACAATCTGCGCACGTTGAAATACCTGGACAAGGCAAAAATCCGGCAGATAGCGCAGGAAAGCATGAACGTCTATGTGCCGCTCGCGCACCGGATGGGCATGGCGCGCATCAGGTGGGAAATGGAGGACCTTTCCTTTAAATACCTCTACCCCGCCGACTATGATTTTCTGCTCACAAAATTCGCCGACACCAGGGCCCAACGCGACCAATCCATTCTCGAGATACGTACTATTATCTCCGGCCTGCTCCAGAAGCATGGAATCGAAGGCACAATTCTGGGCAGGTCGAAACATCTTTTTTCCATATTCAAGAAAATCCAGTCGGGCAAAATATTCGAGGAAATCTACGACCTTTTTGCCATCCGCATCGTTGTGCGCGACGTCATCGACTGCTACAAGGTGCTGGGTATCATCCATTCCATCTGGATACCGGTCCAAAACCGGTTCAAGGACTACATCGCAACGCCCAAAAGCAACAAGTACCAGTCCCTGCACACGGCGGTCATTGGCCCCAAAGGGCGAATGCTCGAAATCCAGATCCGCACCGAGGAAATGAATCAGATCGCCGAAGCGGGTATTGCCGCGCATTGGATCTACAAGGAAAACAAGGAGGCGCAGCACAGCTCAAACGCCAAAAGCTGGATCAAGGAACTGGCCGACCTTCCCAAGGACCTGGCAAACCACGACGAATTCATGGATTTTTTCAAGGTTGATCTCTTCCAATCGGAAATATTCGTCTTTACCCCAAAAGGGGACCTTGTCCAGCTGCCCAAGGGGTCCACAATCCTCGATTTCGCCTTTTCCGTGCATTCAGACATGGGACTCCAGTGTATCGCGGGGAAGATAAACGGCAAGGCCTATCCTATAAACACAGTGCTGCGCAGCGGATCAACGGTCGAGATCATCAAGGCGTCATTCCAGACACCTACCGCCGAGTGGCTGAACTGGGTCACCACCATCAAGGCAAAACGCGACATTCGGCATTGGCTCAAACAGAAAAGCCATGCGCACAAAGCCACGCTGGGAAAAGAGCTGTTCGAACGCGAACTCCTTAAGATCGGCGCCACCGGCGACCATACCGAAAAACTCTACGCGCTCTTTCCTCATTTCAAGATCGAGGACATCAACGAACTCTACTTTGCCATTGGCAACGGCGACATCCCCGCACTGCTCATCATCGACCGCATATACCCGCAGAAACAGGTCTTGAAAAATTCCGGAAAATCATTCTTCAGGAAGCTTATCGCGTCGCCTAAAAAATCTCCGGCGCAGGCCGGTCTTGCCATCAAGGCGCCCGACAGCACAACCATCCATTTTGGAAAATGCTGCCAGCCCCTGCCGGGCGATAAAATATCCGGCTATCTGGTCAAGGACCGCGGGGTCGAGATCCACCGCACCACCTGTACCCATGGCATGATGCTTATGGGAAAAGAAGAGAACAAAATAGAGGTCAGTTGGGACCCGCAAAACGAATTCCTCTACCGTCTCCGCCTCCAGGTGATCGCGCGCAACAGCATGACCAGCGTCTCTGACATCACGCGCGGGCTGGCTACCGCTGAAGCGAACATTATACACGCCCATATAAAGCGCAAGGGCGCCCTCACCTTTCAGACGTATCAGATTGAGCTGAGCAATCGCCACCATTTGAATAAAATTTTCCGTGAGCTGCGGGCCATTAAGGGGGTAAAAAAGATGTCACGTGAAAATATTTTTGAAGAGGAATTCGATGCTTAATCCGCGGCAATCAGAGCAGGACGACCTTCCCACGGCCAACCGCGCCTATAATCTGCGAATGCGCGACATCTATTTCGGCAAGGCGTGCCGTATTCTTTCCCGGCTAGGAAAAGGATTGCACAAGGCGCTCCTCAAGCCCGACCTTTCCACCCTCGGGAATGTCTGCAACGCGCTTGATATCGCCCTTGATTTCGCCCGTCAGGCTGTCGCCGGACAGGTACAGGCAAAAAAGAAGGACGAAACCCTCTCCCGGCAGCCTCCCCTGCTGCTCAGAGAGGAAGTGCTCTATCTCCATCTGCTGGAAGAGCTGGCCAGCTCCGGGCGTTTCCTTAAAACCCGCTTCAACACCATCGTTGAACTGGGCAAGTACCGCGATGGCATCTCCGCCCTTCCCCTGGACCAGGAGGTCGTCAAAGGATATATAACCCAGATCATGTATTTCCTGGACGAAAACAGAAAGGCCGAGGAGGAGGAAATCCGCGCGATCATCACATTAATATTGAAACGCATGCACCTCATCAACCATATTCAATCTATTACCAGGAAGGCCAATGGCTGAAGCACTGTTCCTCGATGCTTTGCGTTCCGCTGCGGACACCGCACGCTCGCTGCTTTGTGTGGGTCTTGATTTTGACCCGGAAAAGACCCCGGAAGCCTATCGCAACGACCCCTTCGCCTACAATAAGCTGATCATTGACGCAACCAGCCACTGTGTCTGCGCCTACAAACCCAACAGCGCTTTTTACGAGGCCCTGGGCATACAGGGCATGGAGGCGCTCAAGGCCACTATTGACTACATTCCAGACCATATTCCGGTGATTCTCGACGCCAAACGGGGCGATATCGGCAACACGAGCAAAAAATACGCCCGCATGGCCTTCACCTATCTGGGCGCTGACGCCATTACCGTGTCGCCTTATATGGGGTCCGATTCAGTGACGCCCTTTCTCGAATTCCCTGGCAAAGGCGTGTTTGTGCTCTGCCTTACCTCAAACCCGGGCGCAAGCGACTTCCAGAGGACGATTGTCAATGGCATACCTCTGTATCTGCATGTGGCGGACAAATGCGGGCAATGGGCGCAATCAAAAAACAACACCGTGGGCCTGGTGGTGGGCGCCACGAACAATGAGATAGAGGAAATCCGGGCACGCTCCTCCCTGCCCTTCCTGGTCCCAGGCGTTGGCGCCCAGGGCGGTGACCTTGAAAAAGCCGTACGTCAGGGGAACATGGGCGGCATAGCCATCATCAATTCTTCGCGCGGCATCATCTACCCAAAGGGGAAGGACACCACTGCCGCGGACATAACGGCTGAAGCAGAAAAAATACGGGCGGCAATACAAACGGTAACCAGTGCATTATAGAAATCCGGAATATACTATTTCTCAGGAGGAAAGCATGAACGGCAGCGCATTGAAGATATTTTCAGGAAACGCCAATATTCCGCTGGCCAGGGAGATATGCGACAAAGCGGGCATCACCCTTGGCCACATGGACACCATCAAGTTCTCGAACGAGAACATCAAGGTCACAGTCAGGGAAAGCGTTCGCGGGGCTGATATCTTCGTGGTGCAGCCCTCGTGTTCGCCGGTCAATGAAGGCGTTATGGAGCTGTTGATCATCATCGACGCGTTAAAACACGCATCAGCCGGGAGGATCACCGCGGTCTGCCCCTATTTTCCCTATGTCCGGTCCGATAAAAAAGACGAGCCCCGCATTTCCATAACAGCGCGGCTCATGGCCGATCTGCTCGAGACCGCGGGCGCGGACCGTGTTTTGACCATGAATCTCCATTCGTCCCAGGTACAGGGTTTTTTCCGCATCAACTGCGACCACCTTTCCGCGGGCAACATCCTCATCGATTATATCAAGGAAACAGTGAAACTGGAAAACACCGTGGTTGTGGCCGCTGACGCGGGTTCAGCCAAACGCGCGGTCAGGTACGCGGAGCGTATGCAGCTTCCCCTGGCCATTCTTGAAAAGCGGCGCGTAGACGACAGCGAGACCGCGAAAGTGTTTAACGTGATCGGCGAGGTAAAGGGCATGAACGTGCTCATCTTTGACGACGAAATTTCAACCGCAGGGACCATGTGCGAGGTGATTGCCGCGCTCACTAAAATCGGCGTGGGCGACATCAGGATCGCCGCTGTCCACGGCGTTCTCTGCGGACCAGCCGCTGAACGGCTGAAAAACGCCCCGGTCAAAGAGATCATCGTGACAAACACGGTCTTCATTCCCCCGGAGAAGATGCTGCCAAACATGACGGTCCTCTCGGTGGCCGAACCATTGGCCGAAGCCATCCGTCGCATCCACAACCATGAATCTGTAGGCGAAATCTTCAAGCTGCGCCATTAGAATTGGCCCGCCATTCCGCTATAGTTTCTCCACATATATCACATACATCTTTCCGGTAGCGGCCCCGGGCAACACTACCCGGTCAGAATAAAAATACCGGGTCCGCGCGTTGTATGTCTCCATCGCTCCCTGATAGCCGCAATACTCCAACGTTGCGGCGTTCTTCTGCCATTGCGCAAAAGCCGGGGCAAAATTATCAGAGAAAAGCGTAACCTTTACCGGACAACCGGTATGAAACTCAAGGACCGCATCGCCGGACTTTATTTTATCATTAAAAGGCGTCATAATGAAAAAACCATTACTAAAACCCTCCGGCAGGGTCTTGACCGTATACGTACGATCTGAAAAGATCGTATCCGTGGCATGTAACGTCGTAAGCACCATGTACCCTTGCCGGTTAAAACCAGATATTTCAAATTTTCCTGGCATGGCGAGTACAGTCGAACGTGAACCATCCTCTAACGTGTTCTTAAGAAATGTACCGTCTGTAATCGGGGCATTGATGGTCAGCGTGACCTCTTTCAGAGGGACCTTTTTATGGTACAGCATGGCCGTTTTCCCGTCATCGAGAAGCTCAACTTTTACCGCGGGTTTCTTATCAATCAGATAATCCTCTCTCTTGCCAAGCGAGGCCTTGTCAACGGGTTTGCTGAAAACAAACGAACTGCGGGTTTCGTCAATGCGGAACGCATGGGTAATCACCGGCCTGATACTGTCATAACGGGTAGTGATGATCAGAGAATCCTTTAAAATATATACCCTGCCATGTGACGCTGCTTTTACCGAATAGGCATAGCGGGTATGTTCGGTAAGTCCGTCAAGAAGCGGCTTCATACCGGTCAAAAACCTGTTCTCTCCCTTGGGAGAACACAGATACAGCAGCGTTGCGGCGGAAATATCGCCGTGTATCGTTAGTGTGACGCGATCAAAAGAAAGGTCCGCCTGTTCAATCGTGATACATCCCGGCTGGGAGGGTGCGATCTGGTCCGTAATGGATAAGGAATCAAGCACATTCCCCTGGTCCGGTTCAACAAAAGCGGCGCTTAAGCTGTTCTCCCCGGCATGAATACGCATATACCCTATCGTATCAATATTGATCGCCACACCATCGCCGGATTTGGACGCATAGGTCCCAGCACCACCTGTACCCACAGTGACATAGACCGTACCGGTATCATTGACAACGCCATTATAGGATGGATACATTCTTTGGTAAAAATGGCTGTGGCCCTGAAGGAACAGATCAACACGGAACGCATCAACAATGTCCTTGTACGACGCAAACCAGTCCTGTGCATCGCCGTGGCCGCCGAGAAGATTGAGACCCCGGTGAGATTGCGCAATAATCCATTTGAATTCATTGCCGGTCCGGGCATTCCATAGCGTATTAAAAAGCCACTCTTTCTGCGCAAGGGAATCATTCCTGTTTTCAGAATCGATGGTAATAATCAAACAATTGCCGGCACGTACAGCATAGTACCGTTTTCCCTTCACAGTCCCAAATACTTTATCAAAGATCGCGCCGGCAGTATCGAGATCAAGCTCATGATTTCCCACTGCCGGATACACACAGTGTTCCGGTCCCATTATGGTAAGCAATATGGCGAAAAGGTCCTCTTCCCAACTGGCCATATCAATAGCGCTCCGTGCAAAATCTCCATTATGGAGAATAAACAGGGGCTTTTCCAACTTCCTCATGGCATCGATAACCCGAAGGTGCCTGCCCTTTGTTTTAACCCTGCCGTCAGGGTTCCCGTCGCTGCGGGAATCACCATAGGCAATGAATTGTATCGGTCCCTTTATAGGCAGGGTTCTGAAAATATGCTTTCTCCCTTTATAGACATAGGAATAGGCAATATCTGGTTTAAGGTCTTCCACCCTGACTGACGTAAAGGTGTCTGCGCTGAAAAAAAGCTTTTTCGTTTTACCTTTGCCCAAATCCACTATCACGGTATCCGGAGAATTGGCATACCGTATCAGCGCTATTTCAACTGATTCTGACGTTAATGCACGCAGATACGGGCCAAAGACTTTGCTTGCAACGGCGGCCGGTATAAGAGAAGTAAACATTAGAATAGCGGTAAACAACTGTAGCATAGGATTTCTCCGGCACCTAATATAGCTAATATAAAAACCTGCGTGCCAGCGCCGTCGCTTTTTCCTTTTGCCTTGTTTTCCGGGCCCGCGATGGTTATTTTCTTGACGGGGAGGGTTCAGATGCAATCCGCGCCGGATGACGTAATTTTACACGAACCAAAAAGAGGATTATCATGATTCTAGCAAAAATTTTTGCGCTTTTCGCGCTGGCTGTCATGGTCACGGTGCTCTATGCCGCTGACCCTGGGCCGCGCAATCTTCTGTCCGGCACATTCAGCGAAGCCGCCATTGTCCAGTCCCTTCTTCCCGCGGAGAAATGGCGCCCATACCCTGTTGCGTCCGACCACCCGGCCTGGCAGGCCCTGCCCCAGAAGCTGCGGGAGGCGCAGATACAACTCGCTGAAAAAAGCCTGGACGCTGAATGGCCGACCCCAAAGGCCTCGGTCTTGCTCGATTTCGCCCGCAATGGCAACCGCACCAGGTACGAGGGAATCCATTTCAGCCGCCGTGGCAGACTTGCCGCCCAGGTCATTGCCGAATGCATGGAAGGCAAGGGCCGCTTTCTGGACGATATTGCGGATGGCATCTGGACCATATGCGAAGAAACGTACTGGGGCCTGCCTGCTCATCTTAACATGCAAAAAAAAGGGAGCGGCCTGCCCGATGCGACCGAGCCCACGGTCGACCTGTTTGCGGCCGAGACAGGCATGCTGCTCGCGTGGACCGATTACCTTCTGGGCCCGCAACTCGACTCGGTATCCTTGCTTCTGCGCGAACGCATCAGGTTCGAAACCAGCCGCCGCGTCCTTTCGCCCTGCTTTGAGCGTGATGATTTCTGGTGGATGGGGTTCGCGGACATTGGCAGGCCCGTGAACAACTGGAACCCATGGATATGTTCCAACTGGCTCACCGCTGCCCTCCTTCTCGAAAAGGACCCTGACCGTCGGACCAAAACGGTCCATAAAATACTGCTATGTCTGGACAATTTTCTCAACCCCTATCCCAGTGACGGCGGGTGCGACGAAGGACCATCGTACTGGAATGTTGCTGGCGGCGCGCTATACGACTGCCTGGACATACTGAACAGCGTCTCAGCGGGAAAAATGACCGTGTTCAACGACCCGCTCATCAAGGAGATCGGCCGGTATATCTGCAGGGTCCATGTGAGCGGCCCCTATTATATCAATTTCGCGGACGCATCAGTTCGGGCTTCGCCCGATCCGTCGACGGTATTCAGGTTCGGTACAAGCATACAGGATCCCGTAATGACCTCATTTGGCGTTCTTCTGGCAAAAAAGCACGACATGGGGAATCAGGCGGTCACAGACGGACGGGGCGTTCTGCGCCGCGTATTGCCAACGCTTTTCAGCCCCAATGCAATGACTACCGCGCCTGGCGCAGAACCTCTGCTTGCGGATGTGTGGATGCCCGGCATACAAGTCATGGCAGCGCGTTCGAAACAAGGTTCGTCCAACGGCCTCTACATTGCGGCGCAGGGCGGGCATAATGAAGAGAGCCACAACCATAACGACGTGGGTAATTTCATCGTCTATGCTGACGGCCAGCCGGTTATCATAGACATTGGCGTGGAAACATATACAAAAAAAACCTTCAGCAGCGACCGTTACTCCATCTGGACCATGCAGTCAGCATACCACAACTGCCCCACAATAAACGGCGTTATGCAGAAAAATGGCAGAGAATTTTGCGCAACTGATGTTGCGTATACAGCGACCAAAAAGAAGGCTGTGTTCAGACTTGACCTGGCAAAGGCCTATCTGCCCGAAGCGGGCGTAAAAACATGGAAACGCGAAATAACGTTTAATCGGAATAAAAATATCCTGATCGCCGACTCGTACGAACTCTCCCAGGTGCGTGACAGCACCCGGTTGACGTTAATGACCTGCCTGAAGCCGGATATCACGAAGCAAGGAGTGGTAACGCTTCTCCCTGCCGTAAAGAGCAGACCGGTCAGCATCGGATTTGACGCTAATAAACTGTCACCGCGTGTTGAAACCATTGAACTGAAGGATGCAAAGCTTGTACGCGAATGGGGAAATACGATATTTCGTATTTCTTTTACGGCAAAGCAGCTCAAAACGGCGGACAGCTATGTCATGACAATAAAACAATGATTAGGTGTGTTATCGGGCTGGAAAACGTGATGCCCTGCCCTACCCCATTCATGATAATGACCTGTTCAAAGCCGGTATCCCAAGAAACTTCCAGATATTTGACCCCCTCGATTTTATAGCAGAGGTTACGTAGCACATCCCGAACAAGTATGTGGTGAAGACGTCTCTTTAAACACACAACGTCGTTGCCAAGAGGCGATGTGCTATAATTCGACGGAGTGGTACAATCTTTGCTTTCTTCTTGGCAGGCTATGGTCGATGCAAAGGTTATGTGTCTCTATTTTCATAAGGTTATAGCTTATTCGGTGACATTCTCATGTCAGCAAAACACTTATAATGATTACCTTATTCTCAAAAATGTTCATTTGTCTGCCGAACAAGATGACTATGGGAAAGTGGTGAGGAGGAGATTTTTATGAGAATAATTCTAATTTCGACCCTGCTCATAAGCCTCCGGCTCTGCGGCCAGAGTTTTTCCAATGGTCTGTCCGCGGATCCGTCCTATTTTCCCATCGCGGTCTGGTTACAGGATGCGGAAAACATCGCCAATTATCAGGCCATCGGAATAAACATGTACGTTGGTTTGTGGAACGGGCCGACTCAAACGCAGCTCCAGGCTTTAAAAACAGCGGATATGTCGGTAATCTGCGACCAGAATTCCTACGCCCTGGCCAATCTTTCCACCTATGGCCGCGTCATCAAAGGCTGGATGCAAGGAGACGAACCCGACAACGCCCAATGGAATGAGGCCACACAAACCTATGACCCGTGCATCGATACCTCGGTTGTGCAAGCGGACTATGCGGCGTGGCGGACGCAGGATACCACGCGGCCCGTTTTCCTTAACCTGGGCCAGGGGGTCGCCTATATTTCATATATCGGTCGCGGTGCCTGTTCGGGAAACACAAGGCTGTATCCAGGCTACCTGCGGGGCTGCGACATCGTCTCTTACGACATCTATCCAGTCAACAGCGAATACGCCCAGGTGCGGGACAGCCTCTGGTATGTTCCCAAAGGCGTGGACAGCCTTCGGCGTTGGGGAAACGACACAAAGCCGGTCTGGTGCTGGATCGAATGCACGGCCATCAACGCCAATCAAAAACCGACGCCCGCCCAGGTCAAGGCGGAGGTTTGGATGGCACTTATCCATGGCGCCAGGGGATTCGGATATTTCTGCCATTCCTGGTATCCTTTTTTTGCGGAGGCCGCGTTGCTCGCGGATCCGGAAATGAAGGACAGTGTTGCGACAATCAACGTCCAGGTTCGCTCGCTCGCACCCGCACTGAATTCACCAGATGCGGTTAACGCGGTTTTCGTCGCATCATCCAATACGGCTGTGCCGGTGGATGTCCTTACCAAGATCCACGGAGATTCGCTGTATGTTTTTGCCGCAGCCATGCGCGGTGAAGCCACGAACGCTACTTTCACCCTGAATAATGGCAGTCGCGGCTCCGAGGTGGATGTCATCGGCGAATCCAGGACGCTCATCTTGTCCGGGAATTCCTTTACGGATGCCTTTGGCGGTTATGGGGTGCACCTATATCGCATCTGGAACACCTCTACGTCTGGTGAAACCATGTTAATACCAGTCCGCGAGAAGAGGACTGTCCGGTTCGAGATTTATGATGTCAGAGGGAGGCTGGTCGGCAGTATCAAAGGCCGATATGACGGCTCGGACGGATTTCCCCAATTCGCGGCAATGGAACAGAACCTGCCCAACGGGATATACCTGTGCCGAATCTCTGGAAACGGAGTGAAAGTTGCTACAATACGGGTCGTCATACGATAAACGCTCGTAACTGCGGTTATTCCAATGCCACCGCTCTGCTAATACGGAAGAAAGTCAAATATTAATCCTGTTTTTTATCTTGTTTTAACGGCCTTGAAGGATTATTTTCTTGACGAGGAGGGCGAATTCCGGTGTTGAAAAAGGAAATCCCTATCAATTTAATCTGGCTGCCACGTCTACTGATCATTGCGTACACGCTATTCATCTCACTCTTTGCGCTCGATACTATGGCCGGATCAGCACCGATGCACCAAAAGGCTGGCGGCCTTGCCATGCACCTGATCCCCTCCCTCATTCTTCTGATCACTCTGCTGGTATACTGGAAAAACCCGCTCCACAGCGGCATGGTCTTTATTGCGCTTGGCGTTGTATTTACGGTATGGTTCAACACAAACAGGGACATAGGCATCTTCTGTATGATATCGCTACCCCTGATATTAGCAGGAACGCTTTTTATCGCCTGTTTTCTCGCTTCGAGGAAAAAAGCCTCTGGCAATCGTTTATCGGGGTGATTCGATGCTGATATTGTCCCCTGTACCGGCCTTCACAATCCTCGGGGTAAGCAGGATCACCGTCTCAACGTCCTTGACTTCGTCCCGGGTCGATGAAAAAATCCGTCCCAGAAATGGAATCGCACCAAAAAACGGCAGCCGTTTTTGAACGCGTGATTTTTTCTTGGAAATGAGCCCTGCAAGCGCCAGCATCTCATCAGCGTTCATCTTGACCTGGGTATGGACCTCCTTGCGGCTGAGCGCGGGATATTTGTCGACCGCGTTTGCCCAGTCAAGATCGCTGATTTCACACGCAATCCGCACTTCTATCTCCTTGCCGTCGGTACGCAGAAGCACGGGTGAGACGTCGAGTTTGATGCCAAACTGCTTCCAGTTTACCTCGATCTGCTCATTTGTGGCGTACGGGATGGGCACTTCCCCGCCAACAAGAAAATCTGCCTTCATGCCCGAGCGGCACACCAGTTTGGGTCTGGCCAGGACGGAACCTTTGCCTTTAGTAATAAGAAAATGCAGCTTTGCCGTAAGAGGATTGAGACGGGCAAACGTGCCAACAGCGTAGGACGGCTTGGGGAAAAGGACAGTGGGAATGCTCTTCTCCCCCACCACCACGGACGCTCCTTCATTTACCACGTTCCCGTAATTAACACCGCCGGAAAAAGAGGCTGCCGTTGTAGTCTGGCCGAACCAGTCAATGCCAAGGTCTGAGGCATCAGCCAGTGAAATTTCGATTATTTCCGCGTCTATCTGGATAAGCACATCGGACCGTGTGTCGCGCGTGAAATTCATGACCTCGGGAAAACGTTCGGCAACCATGGCCGCCCTGCGTGCTTCCTCTTCACTCGTTACCGTGCCGCCCAATTCAACTCCATTGCCTACTCGTTTGACCGAAAGCGTCTGCAAATCGGCGCAGATCCGTTTAACCTCAGCGAACAGTTCCTCGGCCTCCCGACCAATGACCGTAAGGGTCATTGCCTCTTTTCTGCCGTCACGGAAACTGATGGTGCACGAGACCACGCCCGGAGTAACACCCGTGACAATGACCTCATTGCCGCTGTTGACCAATGTCGCGCGGGCAACGCGGCCGCCGCCGGCAATGGACACCTGCAGCGCGTCCTTCACGCTCAGGCTCTTCTGCTGGCCCACGTACAATTCGATAACATCGTCCTGCTGCGCCCACAGCGCAGCGCAAAGGCATATGAGCAGAAACAGGAAATTTCTCATGCCATACCTCACTGTATTTTCGCCCACAAGCCCGTTGTACGGCTGCCATTGGGGCTGGTGACCGCGACATTAAAATAAGCATACTGCATGCCCGCGTCCCTAATGCGCACCTCGAAGTCGGTATATCCGGAAACAACATCGGGCAGGGTAATATCTGTCTCACCGAGCAATTCAGCGGACCCGGAGACGCTCATGACGATATGAGTCCCGCAGGAAAGCGGATATCCGTTGGCGTCGGCCACGTGCACCCGTACGGCCGCGCTTCCGCCCGCGGACACTGGTATGGTATCTGAGGGCGACCCGGGGTGCGACAGGGTAAGTACCGGCAAGCCTGAAATGACAAGCTCCGAAGAGGCTGAGATCTCTTGTCGCGAAGCATCGCGGGTAACAGCGGTAATCGTTATCTTACTATCAACCGGCACGTTCTCGGATATGAGGAAAAGCGCGTCCACCTGGCCCACACTGTCGCTTAATCCGCCTTCGGTGATACCGCCTCCGGTCGCGGAAAAATAGACCATGACCGGACAGGCGGGATTTCCATATGCGTCAAAGAGCAAGGCGCGCACCTGAATGCCGGTCCCGATCACCAAGGGAATGTTCACTTTTTCGGGAATAAGCGTGAAATTGCTTCCCACGGGCGGGCCGCCTGAAACAAGCAGGGGTACAATGGCGGATGAGGCGCGTATTGCCAGGTTAGCGTCGCGGTATTCGGCGTTGATCGCGCACACGCCCGCGGCAGTGCCGCTCTTGTAGACGCAGGTGACATGGCCGTTATTCGTGGTGTCGCTCAGCGTAACAAGCACGCCTCCGGAATCAGGGCCGTTTTTCTGGAATTGGATACAATAAGCGCCGTTAACCCTGGTTCCAGCGCTGTCCATCACCAGGAAGGTGATGACCGAGGTTTCGACCCCGCCTACGCCCGTGACGCTGACCCTGGAAAAAGAAATCGACTCAAGCGCGATAAGCGCGGGTTCCTTGGAGGAAAGCAACGGCACGGTATCACGCAGATCAGCCGTGTCCGGAACAACCGGCGCCGATTGGGGACCGGGCGAAAAAACGCCGTCGCACCCCAGCAGGAAAAGTCCCGCGCCGCAGGCGAATACAATGGTTTTAATCATAGACAATCCGCGGTTTGACCGGTTCCTTTTTCCGTTCTTTGACCTGGTCTTCTATTTGTTTGAGATTATTGAAATCAACCGTGGGCAGGTCCTTGACAATATCGACATCGTCGACACCGCGCAATACCAGCCGGATTTCGGCCATGCGTTCGGCAAAGGCCAGGAGTTCGGCTTCGGAAGGATTGACACGCAGCGTGACCGAGGAGTAGGCGCCGCTGTCTTTGCCATTACCCACGGCCAGAAGCGTGATATTCTGGAGCAGCGTCCTGGTGACCCGTTTCCCGTTTTCAGGAAAATTAAAAGTGGCCAGCACATCGACCCTGCTTCCGGCCGTGAGCATGGATTCCATGCCGCTGATATTGTCCACGCTGAGTGTGATGGCGCGTTCGCCGGGTTTGAGGCGCGCGGCAATACCGAAATCCCTGGCTGAAACATCAAGCATGTTCCAAAGCAGGCATTGCCCCTGCTGAAGGTTTACCAGTATCGCGCGGTTGGCAATGCTTGCCTTCTGTTTTTCGAGAACAGCTCCCTTTGGGGCAAAGGCAGCGGGCATGTCCACCGCGGCCAGGACCTGGGGTTTTAACCGTGCGCCAATATCCAGGTCGGACTTCACGGTAATGACCCGTACCTTTTCAGACAGCAATTGTTCGCGCTGCCTGTTGCTCAGGTAGATGAGCCCAACGCCCAAAAGACCCACGGCAATCGCAATGAGCGCATAGTTTCTCTTTGATGCATCCATGTCATTCCCTTCTAAGCCGGCATAGCCGGAACCAAGATTAATGAATTTATGAAAGAATAGCGTTCACTTTCCGATAAAGGGGTTATCACAGACCCAAAACGGAG
>MFYT01000100.1 GCA_001789205.1 Candidatus Raymondbacteria bacterium RIFOXYA2_FULL_49_16
AAGAGACAATTGCAAATCACCTATCTCCTTGCGCAACTCAGGCCGCGTTTTGAGCAAATAAAGCTTTTCAAGGACTTCGACCCCGGCTTTATTATCTTTGTTCCTGATCTCGAGATCAGCAAGAAGACGTAGCGCGACCTCATCGTCAGGCTTCTGTTCAACAACCTGCTGGAGCAGCTTTCGCGCTGACGCGTCGTTGCCTGCTTTGATAAAACCTTCGGCAGCTGCCCGATTGCCCGCAAAGGCGCTCTCAGCATCGCTGCCCAGTTTTTTCAGGTATTCAGAGGCCTTCTCGATCTGGTTCATGGAGAGATAGACCGTGGCGAGTTTCTGCATCACATCCTTGTTGTCTGGAGACTTTTCGAGTATCTTCTCGAGATAGGGAATAGCGTCTTGTTCACGGCCAGAAAGGTACATGGCCTTGGCAAGCCCCCTGGTGACATCGTCCTGGTGCAATCCCAAGGCTTTGAGCTTTAAAAGAGCGTCAATCGCTTTCTGCCACTCCTGTTGATCAAGATAATACGCGCCAACATAATACCACGCTTCGCCCATCATGGGATTCATCTTCAACGCCTGCTCGTAGGCCGCCACAGCCTCGGCTTTTTTCCCAGTTCTCTGGAGAACGGAACCGTTCAATTCGTACAGTTCAGCTTCGTTGATGCCCACCTTCTTGATCTGGGCTGCGGAATTTGAAACGAGTTGGGCCAAGACAGCGGACGCCTTCTCATCCTGTTTTACGGAAAGATAGAGATTGGCAAGCAAATACATTTGAGATAAATCATTTGCCTGGAGGGCGGTATACCGTTCAAGGGGTTCGATGGCTTTGGCACTGTCTTTTAAATCAAGATAGATTTGCGACAACTTCTTGTTGCCCTGAGCATCGGGTTTTACCTTGAGATATTCGTTCAGATATTTGGCCACCTTGGCCCTCTCGTTCCTGATATCGTATAATTCGATGAGCGCCTTGTATGATTCTTCGTTCGACGCATCAATGGTCAAGGCCTCCTCGTATAAAATAATGGCCTTGGCCGTATTTGAAATACGCTGAATGGATGCTTCCTTCAGGATCATGTCGATATTTCTGGTCCCCGCAGCTGCCTGATAGTCGCCATATAACTGCACCAGCCGGACATTGTTCTTCTGGCGTTCGTAAATTCCAATAAGTTTCTCGATGATTTCCTTGTTCTTTGGGTCTGTTTTTAGCACTTCTTCGTACACGCGTGCAGCCTCAGCCTCGTTATTTATCTTTTCAAACGAATCCGCAAGATGCAGGGCCGGTTCACCAGAAAGCGGTTTTTCGATAGAGGCCTTTTTAAGTTCATCAGCGGCAATATCGAATTTCTCGAGTTTGTAGGCGCTTTCACCCAGGTAAAAGCAGTTGTCTGGATAGGCGGGAGAGATGGATTTGACAACGTTGAATTCGTTGAATGCGGCCTTTAAATTAGCGCGTTCTAGGTCGATTCTACCTTTCTTAAAATGGTAATGTTCGTTTTTCGGTGCGATTTCGATAAGCCTGACCAGTACATCGTAGAGCGCGGTATCGTTCTTTTTTTCTTCGTAAGCTACGGCAAGCTTGTCCAGGGAGATCCGCAGTTTGGTCTTATCTTGCGGTCCAAGGTTGAGCCCTACGAATTTTTCGTGGAAAAAAAGTTCTTTTTCCTTGTCTCCTGCTTTCTCAAAAAGGCTGAGGGCGTCTTCAATATTTTCCTTGGAGGGTTCGAGAGAGACCAGCTGTTCCAGATATTCAGCCTCAAGTTTGCGGTCGTTCTGGAACCGCGCGATTTCGCGCAGCATCTTATAGGCGGCGACTTCCTGTGAATTCTGTGCTACTACGGCCTTGAGCATCTCCTTTGCTTGTTCAAATTGCTGTTTCTTAAACAATTCCTCAGCTTGCTGAAGAGACGATCCCGCTGCCGAGGCTGCATCAGACTGAGCCTGCGCGAAAAGGCCTGTAAATACCCCCAGCACGAGTACGCTAAAAAACGTGGTAAAAACTCTCATGGCAAAATCTCCCCTAAATAATTATTGTGTTATATTATGACGAATTTTAAAACTTGTTTTTCCAACTTAACTTCCCAAACCCAGTAAACCCACGAACCATAAATTATTGATTATTATAATTTAAGGTTCATTTAAACATAAAAATATGACACTAGTTACATCAATAAAAAAAACAGGCGCCAATTTTTATTTCAGCCCCTGTTTCCAGTTTTGGTAAAAAATATTGTTTTATTATTTCAGCGGGTCGTTATCACATACAGACAACCTCGGCATTTATGGCCCCGGCCTTTTTTATTGCCTGGAATATTGCAATCATATCACGGGGTGTAACCCCCATTTCATTCAACGCTTTTGCTAGATCGCCTACGTTCGTATTTGCTTTAAGGACAACCATTTGCGGCTTCTCTTCCACAACGGAAGTTTGGACCTGTTCGGTTACGATTGTTTTACCGGTTGAAAGAGGCAGGGGCTGTGATACTTGGGGCTGCGCACTAACACTCACAGTAATGCTGCCATGCGACACAGCCACTTCAGCAATGGTCACTTCCGCGCCAGCAACAATAGTCCCGGTCTTCTCATTAAGAACGACCCGGGCAACCCTGTTCGGTTCAAACTGCATCTGTTCGACCATGGCGATAAAGGTCATGAGTTTGTCCACGTATTCCTGCGGAACACTCACTTCAACAGTTGCCGCATCAATAGTCTTTGCGAAATTCGCATTCAATCCGGCGTTGATGGTCTTGGTCATTTCAACCGCAGAGGTAAAATCCGGGGATGTAAGCGAGACCCTGATCGATTGAGTGTTTAATTCATTACTCAATACCTCCCTTTTTACCACTGCGCCTGCAGGGATTTCACCGGAAAGAGGATGGTTTTTCTTGCGCATGGCGGATTTCACTCTGCCTATTGAATACCCGCCTATCGAAACCGCGCCCTGTGCCAGTGCGTAGTTCTCCCCGTTTTCATCCTGAAGGGGGGTAAGCAGCAGCGTTCCCCCTTCAAGGCTGATAGCATCACCGATTGAAGAAACGGAAACATCAATTTTTGCACCGCGTTTTGTAAAAGGGGGAAGCGTGGCTGTGACCATAACCGCTGCCACGTTCTTGATCCGTATTTTTGTAGTAGGAACATAGATGCCAAGATTTCTGAGCATATTAATGATTGAATGGACAGTGAACATGGTCCTGCTGCCGTCACCGGAACCGTCGAGGCCCACGATGAGACCATATCCCACAAGCTGGGTCTCCTCAATGCCTTCGATACGCGAAACATCCTTGATCCGCGAGAGCGGGTATGCGGCAATGGCCGCGACCAGCACAACGCACACTGCATAGGTATATCTGTTCATGTGCCTGCCTCCCTAGAACAACCAGGTGAAAAAACGGGTGAAAATTCCGGGTTTTTGTGCATTCTGAGTCACACCGTCTCCCGTATAGGTTATCTTTGCATCCGCGATATTATAAGAGAGCACTGTATTGTCAGCCCTGATGTCCTCGGGTCTGATGGTGCCGGAAACATGGATGGTCTCTTTTTCATCATTGATCTCAACCACCTTGCTTCCCTGAATAAGCAGGTTACCATTGTCCTGCACTTCAACCACGCGTACGGTCACCTTTGCCTTCAGTTCTCCGCTGCGTGTTGTCTCCCCTGTACCCCGGAAATCGACATTGTCTCCCCCGGAAAGGCCCACGCTTGGGATAAACTGCATGAGACCGTTTCCCGACGAAGAGGTACTGAGTCCAACGTCCGTCTTTGATTTGGTATCGGTCTTGGTCTTGTTCATGGCACTCGCCTCTTCTGTCACATAGACAGTGATGACATCATCGATCTTTTTGGCCTTTTTGTCACCGTATATTGAGAAGCTGCGCGCTTCACTGGTTATATAGGCAAGCATGATCATGGAAAAAATGATTACTGTCCCGAATTTCATGATTCTCCTCCTCCCGTACGCGTGAGAGTGACTTCGCCTTCACCGCATACAAACGCCTTGATTATCTTTCTATTCACCAGATTCCGCACCCTGATTTCTTCTCCAATACTTCCGTCTTCCCGCGCTTCACCATCAACGGAGATAGAGGCGGTATTTACTGTATACAGAATTTTCACCTTATTGCCCTTGAATACCACGGGTTGTTCTTCGATCATCTTATCGTTTATGACCTTTCCCGGTACAATGGTCCGCGTGGCCCGTTTCCCAGCAACCAAAGAGGGGTTGGCAAATGTATTGTCACGGATTTCGGTCAGGTCCCGCTCCTCGACCCGGAGATCGCTGGAAAAAATGACCGTGTTGCGCGCTATTTTCCGATCAGCGATACAGACAAGACCGTAGACCTGCAGCCTGATATTGACAGGTATGCGCTTGATCTCCGCGCCATTGCTTAAAACAATAATGTCCAACTTCTCCGCGCCCTTCCAATCACACTGCGCGTTCTCTTTGAACTGCAATTCGTATGCGTTGTCGGGCAAAACCACCTTCTCGGGTATGGATGAAAATGAAAGATGCACTTTGTCCTTTTTCCACGGGATCTTTGAAAGTACCCATGTCCGCACCGATTCCTGCAATGAGACGCCCGTGAGTTCGTGCGCTGAAGCACGGACAAGAACCACTTCAGCCCCGCTGGTGACGACGTGTATATCCTGGTTGGCAAGGCCATCAAGAAAATACCTGCGGATTCGTTCCGCGTTCAACCGTTGGCGGCAGCCTGGAATGGATACGGTACCGATACGGACGCTGTCCAGTATTGCCTTGGCATGGGCATCGTCGGAAGAGACATCCGCGATGTCGCACAGCAGGATCTCCCTGCTTTTTGCGGTGGCATTTTCCTTGAAAACAACCTGGGCCACCGTGGCCCAGATTCCCGAAACCGCCACCAGTACCGCGCATAGTAAGATTGTATATTTCATGCGTGTATTATCTCTTCAACTGGTTCGCCACCTGGAGCATCTCCTCGGACGTGGTGACGCCTTTGGAGGCGATTTCATAGGCGCGCTGCGCCATGATCATATTGACCATTTCCTCAACAATCTGGACATTGGACGCTTCAAGATATCCCTGCGAAAGCGTTCCCATTCCTTCGAGGCCAGGTTCATTGACAACAGGTTCTCCGGAAGCCGCTGTCGACTCGTAAAGGTTGCCGCCGAGACTCTTAAGCCCCGCCGGGTTGATGAACCGGGCCAGTTCAAGCTGTCCCACCTCTTCCAGAACATCCTCGTTCACCATCTTCATGTAAATTTTCCCGTTCGTATCAATGGTAAACTGTTCGGCATCAGCGTCAACGGGGAGAACGATCTCCGGTTCGAGCAGATACCCGCTGGTGGTGACAATATATCCCTCGTCGCTGAGTTTGAATGCGCCATCGCGCGTATAGGCTGTGGAGCCGTCAGGTCTGGTAACCTGAAAAAACCCATCGCCCTGGATGGCAAAATCAAGTTTGTTCTCGGTCTGGACTAAACTGCCTTGGGAAAAAATCTTCTGCGTACCAGCTGGTTTCACGCCAAGTCCCACCTGCAGGCCCGTGGGGTTGATGTTCTGATCGGAGATATTTTCTCCAGGTTCTTCCATGGTCTGATAGAGCAGATCCTCGAATTCGAGTTTCGATTTTTTAAAGCCCATGGTATTGACGTTCGCCAAATTATTGGAAATATTATCCACAAACAGCTGCTGGGCTTTCATGCCAGTGGCGGCGGAATACAGTGACCGGATCATAGGAGTCTCCTTGTTTAGAGTATGCTAGCCCAGAAATCCTGGTATAGTACCGCGGTATAGGCCGCGACTGCCGATGCGAACGACAACAGAAACAAGTTATAGATTACGACAAGCCTCATGAGCGCCTCCCCTTTTATTTTACCTGACAATCCCGATTTCGTTGACAGCCTTTGAAAGTGTCTGGTCTTCTGCCTGCATGGCCTTCTGGTCAGCTTCATAATTCCTGAAGCTTGATATCATTTTAACCATTGTTTCGATGGGGTTTACGTTCGAGCCTTCAAGGTAACCAGCCTGTATCTTGTAGTTTTCAGACGTGGCATCAACGGTCAATTCACTTCTCTGGTAAAGATTGGCACCGAGTTTGATAAGATAGTTCGGCTCCTGGAACTGGGAAAGCTTCAATTTATTGACAATCCGTCCGTCGACCTGTACCTGACCGTCATCGAGAATGTTGATATGAGAGCCGTCGATAGGAATGGGCTTGTCGGTTTCGCCGATCACCCTCTTTCCGTCGAGTGTGGAAAGCATGCCTTCATTATCAATGGTGAAGGCTCCACTGCGCGAATACGCCACTGTCTCATCATCAAGCATGACTGTAAAAAACGCCTTTCCCTGCACGGCAAGATCAAGTGGATTCCCGGTCTGGATCATGGGCCCCGGAGAAAAATCAGTAACCAGATCATCGATGGTCAATTCGTCGTTTATAAATGGCTGTCTGAGATCGTTGCTGACCTGATCAACATAGGCGCGGATAAAAAGATCGCTCTTTTTGAAACCCGTAGTATTGGCATTCGCGAGATTGTTGGAAATGACCTCCTGTTTGCGCAGGATTGCCTTCATGCCTTCGTTTGCAGTATAGATTCCCTTTACCATACCTTATCTCCCAATAAGGTTAAACTCGTACATCCCGGAGAATATAAAAGCAAAAGTGGTGCCATGTTTTCGACTCATGGTTGAGGGGAAAGTTGAAGCTATAGTTTTGTTCCAGATTTAGAGATACAAAGGATTTCAAGGAAAACTTGAAGCGAACTGGCAGGTTTTGATCGCTTAAACAGGTAAAAAATGCCCGGGACTCCTCCTAGTCGCTGGGTCTTTGTCTTTCATAAGATATACCACAAGAACGGGTGTTTCCCAAGTCTGGATGAGAGATACTACTCAGGTCAATCCTGGCGCCTTGAAAGAACAAGCCAATCCCAAATGAAAATGTCAGGGGTTCGCTTCTGAGTCCAGCCCGGATAATGAGAGTCTTGAAAAAAGTGAACTCCTGCCCAAACTTCAGGAGAAAAGGAAAACCGTACTGGTATTCGAATTCTGTCACAGTTCTCATACCGGAATCGGGAACAAAACAGATCCCACCGCGGTATAACGGGGAGACCATCTCCCTGCTGGCCATGGCAGCTGATAAAAAAAGCTTGTCAGTTATCCTTACAAGGGCGCCAGCATCACCGCCCGCTGAGTAGTCAGTACCATAGCCCCCGGGAAAAGACCGGTAGCAAAGTGAGAGTGAAATACCCGCATGTATCCGGCCCATGCCAAAGGCTGCACCGGTAATAAACCGGCCTTCCCGATACAAAGTGTCTGCGGAAAGAAAAGTAGCTCCTGCGCCCGCGCTGATTTTCCACACAGGAATCTGCACTGAGGCTTGTCCGCAATTCAGGGATGGCATCTGGAACAGATTAGTGGCTGACGCAGCAGCCTCAAATCCAGCATCGTTGCAAAGCCAAGCTGGATTTGAAAAAAGAGAACGCGATCCAAGCGACAATGCAGCAGAACAGCCTCCCAATGCAGCACTTACCGGATTTGTTTCCTCCCACGCCAGCAACATCGTATTACATAAGGCTATGATTATGATAACGATATGGGTCATAATATTACTACTTCAAAAGAGCAACAGGGTATTTTTCCAGTACAGCGGAGCTGCCTTCGTTTCTCACTGATATCAAATACAATCCAGCTGGCATCAGATGGCCATTCCCGTGCTTACCATCCCAAAAAAGATAGGGCGCTGTTCCTGTTGCGCGATCGCAGATAGAACGAACAACCCGGCCCCGAATATCATATATCTTGATTGTAAGCTGATCATCCGCAGGTTTCACCACATGCATGGTGATACGCGACAGATCGCATCCGCATCCGGGCCGTATTCTACTGTTTTGCAGGGTAAAATGAAATGCGGACACAGCCTCTTCCGGACTGCTATTTGCAAATCCAGCCGTTGATCCAGAGACATTGCGTGACTGGTGCCAGTTATCTTTCTGGTTTGTAGCGCCTCCAGGCAAAACACGTTCAAACGATACCCCTTTGCTTACCGGAAACCAGTCGCCGGCATACGCAAGGGAATCAATTGTAACATTGTTTCTATCACGGATAACGATAATATCATCATCGCGCCTCAATGCATCCCATGCTTCAGGCTCTATAAGCGGGCAAAGCGCATCAGGAAAAAATCTGGAGGCAGTCTCATTATCTTCGGTGATTATCGCGAAATGCCCCGGAGGGACAAAAACCATGTCCGGTGTCAGGAGAAAATCGTCTTCCTCGTTTCCGCCGATTCTCCAGCCGCGCAGATCGACTGTATCGTCGCCAGGATTGAAAAGCTCAATCCATTCCGGATGGCCCTCCAAAGGATCGCTCATCACTTCATTAATAACCAAAGTACTGCCATATTCCCGGGCCCCCTGATAGGGAAACTGTCCTCCAGGCGTAGGAAAAGCGATTGCCCAGTTCCCGGGAAAATCCTGGGAATCGGGGGCTATCAGGTGCTGGGTCCACGATTCTCCCGGATCCATTGCCGATGACAAAAAACTATTGAATGAGGAAAGAAGGAGTCCTGACGAGTCAAAAAGCTGGATAGTTGTGCCGCTGTTCGCAAGGCCGCCGCTACGAAAATATTTATTTTTACTGGTAAAAATGAAGGTTCCTGAAGCAATGGCATACCAGGTGCTTTCCGGCGCAGAGACATATCCACGGCAAAGCATGATCGCAAATGCGCCTGCCGGTATCTGGGCCGCATATTGCACGGCGCTGTCACGGCCCACATTTCTTAGCGAATCACCGGCCCAGACAACCGGATCGCACCGGTTAACAGTTGAGGAGCCTGATGACCCAAAAATGAAATAGCATTCACTCAGATTGACCGGCAAAGGGCCCGTGTTGTACACTTCTACGAATTCGTGTGTCAGATCACCGGGAATATCGCCTGAACTGTTACCCGGAGGATTGGGCTCAACTTCGGTGATCACCAGTCCGCACCACGCGGCGCGACAGACTATCAAGAGGATGACAAAAAGCATAAAGGCCGGATAAAATACCTCTTCAAGCATTTTCGTTGCAAGCTTATTTCGAAAATACGTACTTTTTAGGTATTGAAAGGAGAATCCATATGACACTTGAATCGGTAGTAAAGACCGTCATGGAAGAGATACGCACCATTGCCAAGACCGAGACCGTTGTCGGCAAAGAAATCAAAGCAGGTGAATCAACCATTGTGCCCGTGTCCAAAATATCGTTCGGCTTTGGCGGAGGCGGCGGAACCGGAAAAGAAGGCAAGGAAGGTACGGGCGTTGCCGGCGGAGCAACAGTCGAACCCATTGCCTTCATTGTCGTGACTAATGGCCGCGCCCAATTGATGCCGCTGACCGATAAATCGGGCAACTTGGGCAAGGTTATTGACCTTATTCCTGAGGTTCTGGGAAAATTTACCGGAAAAAAAGCCAAGGAAAACAATCAAGCAGCCGACCCAAAAGCGTCAGAATAACCAGGTCTCTTTTTTATTGCAGGGGCATCTGGACAAACACACGCGTTCCCTTGCCCCTGCCATCTGATTCAACCCAGATCTTTCCCCTCAGATCCTCTGTAATAATTTTTGCGATGGTGAGCCCCACCCCGGTCCCGTCAGCGGAAGCGCTCACCTGATAGAAGCGGTCAAAGACCCGTTCAACATTTTCGGGGGCCAGCCCTAGTCCATTGTCTTCGATTATGACGCGCGCGGTGGCACTCTGCAGCGTGACTCCCGCATGAATCCTTGGGGCCGCCTCTCTACTCCGGTATTTTATCGCGTTGTTCACTATGTTCGAGAAAACATGGAACAGCATTTCCTTGTCTGACCTGATGACAAGAGGCGTAAGTTCTTCGGAAAGCGCGATCTGGTGGACGGTGATTTCCGGATTGAAGTAGGCAAGCACATCGCGCACTAACCCGTCAAGCGCAACCGGTTCGCATTTGTATTTCCGTCCTCCCTCCTCCAGCCGTGACAGGTCGAGGATATTGTTAATCACGTTAATCTGCCGCTTTATCGACTCGTCCATAATCCGCAGGACATTGCCAAATTTTCCGGCAAGGCCCGATTCATCGAGCATCTCCTTGGCGAGTTCAAGCTGCATGACCTGTTTTGCGACCGGGGTCTTTAACTCATGGGCCACGTCGCGCAATAGACCGTCCTTGATTTTGTCTATCTTTTTCAACTCCTGGTTCTGACGTTCCAGTTCCTCCTTTGCCCTTTTTAACGCCTCTTCAGCTCCGCGTTGTTCGGTTATGTCCCTGCCCACGGATTGGAACTCAATAAAACGTCCGCTATCATCGAATATCTTACGGTCGGTCCATTGCTGCCACCGGATGTCCCCGTTGTCGAGGATAACCCGGTGTTCAACGACGCAAACGACCGAGTCCGCGGTGACAGGCTCCGAAAGATGCGTTATTTTTTCCCTGTCTTCTTCAAGAATACGAGGCATAAAACTGGCGCCTATCAACTCTTCCCGCCGCCTATTGAAATACCGGCAATACGCTTCATTGACAAATGTCAGTATGCCGTTTGGCAAAAACCTGCATATAAGTTCGGTCTGGTCTTCGACAATAGCGCGATACCGTTCTTCGCTGGCGCGCAGCTCTTTTTCCGCGCGCCGCCGCTCGAGCAGTTCCTGCATGATCTTCCGGTTCGCGTCAGCCAGTTCAGCCGTCCTGCCCACGACACGCTGTTCAAGTTCAATTCTGCTCTTCTTCAACGATTCGACGAACTGGTAACGCTCTGATATATTGCGCATAGTCCCGACAATTTTGGCGGTCTCATCGTTCTTTTCCCGGAGCAGACGGGCGGTTATTGAGCAGGGAACAAACGAACCATCCTTGTCCTTGAGCATTATTTCATAGTCAGTAACACGCTCCTGGGCCCTGAGCTTATCGAGCAGTCTTTCGCGGATGGCCGGATCGGAATAGTAGTGATACAGGGAAGTGCCTAAAAGCTCTTCCCGGGTAAAATGCGAGATGAGCGAAATAGAAGGGCTGATCTCCTCGATAATTCCCGGAAGTGAAATTTCAAAATAGACATCCTGAATATTCTCAAATATTGCGCGATACCGCTCCTCGCTCTGACGGCGTTGGTCAATCTCCCATTCATACGCCTGTTTCAACACGGAAATCTCTTCAGAACCGGTCATGACCGGTTGCGCGATACGCGAGGACGGCATACTGGCGTTGGTATCGTTCGCATCCGGATCTATCATTTCAAGGGACGAGACAATGGGAAAAGACTTATGGAGATTCACCTTCTCAAGTATTTCACGCATGGACGGAGGCGGTGAAAAAAGCGCGAAGGGAAGTTTCTGGGCGCGAAACAGTTTCCCTATTTCAATAAGCGCTCCAATGCCGCTGCTGTCGATTTTTTTCATGCCGGACAGATCGAGTGCAACTCCGGACACCGCCAATGGCATATGGCGTTCGACATATTTGTTTATAACGGTCTTTACCTCTTTGGCGTTCTCATTGCCCAACAATTCGTTCACAGCAACAACAAGTACCCGGGCCCTGACGGAAAAAGTGACCGGTCCGCTTTTTTCTGAAACCATGATACACAACCCTTTTACAAACCAAGTTTCTGGGCCACAATGTTTTGTAGGACGCGGCCACCCTGCGTTTTAATGAAAATATGGTCGAACTGCTGGAACTGCGTAAGACATTCAACGGACTTCTCGTCCACAGAGCAGGGAATGACGGGTATGGATGACTTTTGTTCCTGCCGCAGTTTTTGGAGGAATACGCCCCCATCCATGACCGGCATAATGGCATCGAGTAGGATAAGATCGATCCGCTTTCCTGAATTAAGGATTAAAAAGGCCTCTTCACCATTTCCCGCGCACACAATTTCCACGGGTAATTTACCGAGAACGATCCGGTAGTAATCTTGTATATCGGTATCGTCCTCGATAATCAAAATGGTCTTGCGTTGTGATGACATGAAATAAAAATAACCGAAAAGAGGTGGATTGTCAAATAAATCCTTGCGTCATTTCTTTTCACCCGGTCAAAAATGTATTTTATGGGGACCGGCAAAGGAGGATGCGTGCGTATTGAACAGGAAAAACTTAAACACTTTCTGGTTCTTACCCTGCGGGAAGAGATCGATCTGGACAAGGACGCGGAGGACCTTTCCCGCGAGCTTGAAAAGGCCATAAACGACGGCTACAAGTATATCGCCCTCCGCTTTACCCACGTCTCATATATCTACAGCGGCATCATCAAAGTCATCATCAAATATTTCAAGAAAATCCAAACCTTGGGCGGCATACTCACCATCATTGAAACGAACAAGGCTCTATACGACGTCCTCGATGTCATTGGCGTTGCGCGTGTGTTCCGGATTTTCTATACGCTAAAGGATTTTGAGGAATATATTTTCAAGACATAAATGGCAACAGACCTGACCCGGGGACCCATTACCCGCACTCTGATTTCCCTCGCCTTCCCCACACTTGGCATGTTGGTGCTCCAGCAAGCATATATGTATATCGATATGGCCTGCGTTGGACGCTTGGGCAAAAACGCCTTGGCCGCTGTGGTTGTTGGCAACGTCTACTCCACCATCATATTTACCATTTCCATGGCCTTCACCCGTTCGGTACTGCATTTTATTTCGAGCGCCATCAGCCGGAGGGACTACGAAGAAGCGAACGCGCTCCTGTTCAGGATTTTCACGCTGGCGACGGCAACCGGCGTTCTTTTTTCAGCCGCGTACTTCATATTTGTCGAACGCCTTGTCGGTATCATGGCGCGTGAACCTGAAGTGATCCGCTTGGCAGTGCAGTACTTCACTCTCATTTCGCTGATGCCTGCCATCGCCCTTCCCTCCATGACAATCATCACTGCCCTCCGTGCGGACGGAGACACCCGTACATCCTTCTGGATTTCAGCGGTCACTAATGCGATCGACGCGGTCTTATGCGTCCTCCTCGTTTTCGGATTCTTCATTTTTCCGCGTCTCGGAATCCGCGGCGCCGCGCTTGCAGCGCTCATATCCCGTTTTCTCTCTCTTAGTGTGCTTATGACGCTGGTACTCAGAGGATATGGCAACCTAAAACTCACGTTTCCCAAATCAGGCATTCTCCCCGCCAGGGCCGACGCTTCACTATTCCTGAAACATTTCTTTCCCTCATTGGGTGAAGGCATCCTGCGCGGTTTCAACACCTTTTTCATCGTAAAGATCGTTTCTCCTTTTGGCGCCGCGGGCCTTTCGACAATGATGATCTGCCAAAGAATCATCTATTTCCTGGGAATATTTTCAAATTCACTAGAGTCGGCCAGCTCGGCCATCATGGGTCAATCGCTGGGAATAGGAGCGGTCAAACGGGGTTGGCAAAGTTTCAGGCAAGCCAATGTCCTCTATCTTTCACTCGCTGCAACGGGCATAGCCGCAATGATACTTTTCCCCGGATTTTTTATCAATCTTTTCATCCACGACCCGGAGGTCTTGGCCATTGGCCGTATTGGTCTCCGTATTTTGGCCTTCAGTGCGCTCTTTTTCGGTGTCATAAACCTAGGCGGTTCAGGCCTTAATGTTTCGGGCAATCCCTTCTGGTCCATGCTCATCGCACTCGCTGGAAACTACCTTATCCAACTGCCCCTCGCGTACGTTCTCTCCCGTTTCACCCGCCTGGGTTTATACGGTATTTGGATCGCGGATGTATCGACCCACGTGGTGCAAGGCGCTATCTTTCTATTTATCTTTATTACAGGCCTATGGCACAGAAAATACCGGCGCGACCGCGCGAAAGAATGGATACTGGAGGGAGCGGCGATTCAGAGTGGAACTAGTTGCCCGCGTATACCCGGATAAAAAACTGCAGATCTCTGCCATCGTATAGATGGCCCGACTGAAATACTTCGTCGTACTTAAGAATATCGTAATCGTTGTTGATAAAATTCATGCCCATGAGCAACGCGACATTATAGCCCGCAACATTGTCGCTGCTATATACCTGGAGGGTCTGTACCCTGCGGAGACTGCTTTGCTCTTTGACCAGCCAATCAAAAGTCTTTTTCCACTGAACGCCGTATTGGAAAATGGTTTTTTCAGCGATTTTAAAGGCGCAGCGAAGAATCGGGGCGCTCATGAATTCACTTATATTATCGGTACGGTAGCGCGCCCAATCAACTCGGTATTCGGTAAGGAGCTGATCTGTGAGAAGTTCGTCGGGGTCAAACGCGTCACGCGGATCCACGGTCTCGCTATTGCCCGAGTATGACCAGGCAAATTTGTATTGCGGATTCAACGAAAACCTGTTAAGAAAATTCAGAGGCGCAAACTTATCCTTGAAATTAAAATTGAAATTCAGCTGGTAATCGAATTTGTTTACCAGGGAAACGCGCTTCGTAAGCGATGCGTCATAGGTTTCCCAACGATATTCGTAAAGCGTGGTATCAAGCGCCTGATTGCGGATGGTACGGACAGTATAGAAACGGCCATTGAGCGGCAGCGTTTTATTGGCCCCAATATTAAGCGCCGCTTTGTACGAAAAGTTCGGGATGTTGTTGTAAGTAAAACCGGCGATGGCATTGCCCACTATGGCGTTGCGGTAGCGCAATTCGTCAGTTTGGTAATAGTAGTCCTGGTACAGGAATTCGATGTCCTCCACTTCCTGGAGACGGATGACATCGTTGCGAATATTATCGCGGAGATACTGTATCTCGCCACCAAGGTAATATTGGAGGCCCAAGCTGCGTTTCACGACATTCAACATGGCCAAGCTTTTCAGCGTGAGTGACTGATTACCCTCGCCATCGTAGCCAGCGGTAGCGTCGTTTAAGGGGCTGAAATCGAGATCAATGGCCTTTTCAAAGACCCCAACACCCGACACCTTGAGATTTTTGATAGGTGTATAGTCTACGCCGGCGGTAGCACCGCGGATGCCTTGGCTTTTCCAGCCATTGGACACAAGCACATAGCTGGGCTGAATACCCTTGGGAAGATCGGGATAGGGATCGTCTTCCTCAAGATCCCAGACACCATTGTTGTTTTTATCATTATCGAGCTCTGAAATATTGGGAGGTTCTTTGTCGTAGAGAAGGAAATCTTCCTTGTAATCGACAAGACCGTTGTGATTGCGGTCGAACTGATCGGTATAGACCCCGTTGTCGTCCCCATAAAACATCTGAAGCCCCGTGGGCAGGCTGACGAAGTTCGCCTTTTCGTACATGCGCTGCCCGCTTGCCTTGTAGCTGTTAAATGTGCCATCCGCTTGCCAGCGGTTGACCGCGCTCCCACTCCCTAGGTCGCCAGGATAGACCATGCGGTCGCTTTCAACGTACAAATCATTGTCGTCATTATCGTCGAGTAAGTGGAAATTATTGTTAAAATGCTGTGGATATCGCAGGTAATCCGGAATAAAATAGCTCTCGTTCCGGTCGAACCGGTTGTACAGGTAAGAATAAGAAAAATGACCGCTAACCTGCGGGATTTCAAGCGCAGGATCGTATTCAGGATCAACATTGTATAACATCCCTTTGGCGGTCAGCACTTCGGGGATAATACCACGGTCGAGTTTGATATAGGCGGCCAGCCGGTTGACTGGATCGAATCGTTCGCCGCCAGGATAGATATAGTCTTTGCGGTTGACAGCGACTTCGCCGTTAAAATTGACTCCGAACATTTTGCCTTTGAAATCAATGCCATAGGTCTCGCTGCCCGCATTGATGGAATACGTATAGGAATAGGACCGTCTGCTTGATGCGTAAGCCGCTTCTATCCCCGAACCCGAGGCATAGACAGGACTGGGCGATTTGGCTATATAATCGCCAAACCACGAATTACCCGACGTGGTGAAATCCTTGCCATGCCTGGCGTAAGTAAAAGGGTCCATTTCCTGCGAGGTATTGCTGCGAATAATATACTTGGTCCATCCGGGCAGCTGCTGCGATTCATAGGTTCCGGAAATAGAACGCGTAAAAGGACCGTCGAGTTCGACCTCGTTGGTCTGGGAATTCCGTTTACCCGCATATCCCATGGTGACCATTTTGTCCGTTGAGACAAAAACGATATAGTTGCCCGCCACTGTGAACGTAAAATCGATACGCTGCACCTTCGTCGAATCGCCAAAATGGTTTTTCGCGGCAAATGACGTATTGAACGCCACTATCACGGGTCTGTTGCCGGAACAACCAACGGGAAGCGCTGAATTGACCAACAGATCGTCGCTGCGCAGCAGATACGCCGCTCCCTCGCCGTCTGGACCCAGGTCCTGGCCATTCATGGTCATGGTGACTTTTTCGACCCGTACGCCGGGATCTGATTCGGTTTCCGGGGTAAGATCGTAGAACTCAAAATGAATTTCAGATGGGATGTAGTCGTTGGGAAGGTCGCCGGAAAACACCTTTTCGCCTTTTTTAACGTCGCTCCGGTGGTGGTTGAGATAGGTGAGCCCTAGATTAACCCCCTTCACGTTCGTTTTGCCGTGAAATCCCCACAGAATATCGTAATCGCCATAAATGGACTTATTCGAATAGTCGCTATTTTCATCGTAATTCAGTTGCCAGCCGCGCTTCTTTCCATAGGTATCGTCGGAAGACACGTCAGGTGGCCAGAGGCCCCAGTTTTTCTCGATATACTCCTCGTCGGGAAGCAATTCATCTCTCACCACCCCCTGCCAGTTGCGCATATCGTCCCGATAATAACCGATATATGAATTGCCTGAAACATCGTTTTGCGACATGATAAACGGCCTGGTGCGGGAAATTAGTGTGGTGAATTTTATTGCCGGGGTCCAGATATCCCAGCGCACGCCCTGGAAGTTGAGCTTGTTCATGGTGAGCGGGGTGAATTTGGTATAGATCTGCGATCCTACGAGAAAGACGGATTTCATATCGCCCAAGGCGTCGCGGGTTATAATGAAATTGTTGAACGCTTCTGAAACCAGGGAGGTCTGGAAAAGATTGTTGCTGGCATTTATTGTTGAGTCGGATGAGTTCTGGTCGTCCGAATCAAATACACGGCTTCTGTCCGTCTGCAGCCCATAAATAAGATAACCATTGACTATATGGCTTCCAAAATTATCGTAATAGGGTATGACCTGCCGTTCGATTTCCTTCTTCGAATACCCCGAAACGCCATAATTATTGTAATATTCGTTTTCTTCCTTGAGCGACTGATTGAGGGATTCCTGTGAAAAAAGTACGGTAGAACAGAGCAGAAATGCCGCTATATAAATTATTGTATGTTTTTGTCCGCGAAGTCGCATCGTTATAATATATTTATTCGTACAATAATAATTACAACAACTTTTTATCGCTTCTTTTTCCTTAGTTTGCGCTCAGATCGGGCGGCATGGTTGCAAGGAAAGAATAATATCCGCCCATGGATTTTAAAACCTGGGGCCACATGGTTTCGGCATTGCTGGAAAAGACGATGTCCCGTGCCGCTTTACACACAATCCACGCATTGGCCTCCATTTCGGTTTCGAGCTGATTGGCGCCCCATCCGGAATATCCCCGGTAGAACCGGCAATACCGGTTGGCTTTAGGTTTTGCCTTGCATGCGGCGATAATTTTGAGAAAATCGCCGCCCGCATAGATCCCACTGCAAATCAGGGCGCCCCCAATGTCATTTGATCTGAAGGAATGAAGTACCTGTATGCGGTCGAGTTCACACGGCCCGCCGGTGTAGAGGGAGAGATCACAGGAAGTGAATTCGGGCGTATCAGGAAACACCTGCGAAAGGTGAACCTGTGCCGGCTGGTTTAGGATAAGCCCATATGCTCCTTGGCTGCCGTGTTCACATAATAAAACTAATGTGCGCTTGAAATTAGTGTCTGTTAGGTTTCCATTTGCAAGCAGGATAGTACCTTTGGCCAACTGATTTTTACCCGGCATAGTCGCATACCGCCTTTGGAACGAAATAAAAGCTTATGTTAAGAACAAGGGCACAGAAGGTCTGTGCCCTTGTTTAAATCAAATGGGTGCCAGAGGGGACTTGAACCCCCAACGCCCAGAACCACAATCTGGTACTCTGCCAATTGAGCTACTAGCACCAAGGGAAATAAAAATAAAAAATGCGGGAAGACAAATGCAACGAATGACTGCGGTCAATCCCGGGAATAAAAACAACACAGGGTGCACCCAACAACACAGGGTGCAGGACAGGGTTTGCATGTTCAATCCGTTGGACCGGCAGCGCGGAGGCTGCCGGTTAGTCAGTTTTCTTTTCGTGTTCATGGCACACGGCCGCCCGCTTTAGCAATTTTTTAGAAGCTCTATGAAGCGGGCCCGCTCAAAGGGATGTCATTAATGCAACCATGTCTGGAATGTTAGAAATGACATCCCTTTGGGCGGGGAGGCCCGTTTTTCCCCAGTTGAGGCCAGTTGGGCCTCCGGCCGTATAATCAGAAGAAAAAACATGCGTATGATTAACCGGCGGCCTCCGCGCCGCCGGACATGCTGTAGAGGTTTCTACGGCTGCAAACCCTGTCCTGCACCCAACAACACATCTCCAGTATTGTCTGCAATACAGATAAATTTATATTATAGTCTTTAAAATTCACATATATTATGATTATGATAAAGTCATTGTTTATTCTGGTTTGTGCTTTCGCCTGTTCTCTTTCAGGATATGGGAACCGCCTTACTATCCTGATAAAAATGCTTCCAGACCAGGAAGAGTGGTTTCTTCTCAATGCGGTCCGGCCCTTTGAACGGCTGGCCAATGTCACCATATACGTGGACCATTTCACCGATTATACCATGCTGCAGGACAAACTAAAGGCCAATCCGTCCATCGACGTGATCAAGGTGCCAATGGATTTTGCATCAACATTGGCGGATGAGGGCCTAATTGCGCCTATTTCCGATATAGCCGATCCTGCGGCGCTCAGCCGGATGAGAGACGATTTTATTTTGCCTCCTCTTGCTTCAAGAGGAAAAAAACTTCTCTATGTGCCTAGAAAATTCGAAACCAGGATCATGGTCTATCGGATTTCCAAGGTGGCGGAAGCCGTGGCCGCATACCAAGCCTATAAAACGGGGTTGGACAGCCTGCTGCGGAAATTCGACAATACCGGCCTACCCGGAAACTACGCGCTCGAGAGCGATCCGAACGAATGGGATTATTTCGACGTGCTGATGGCAGGATATACCTGGGCGCGGACCTCCCCGGGTCCCAATCCAGGGAAAATTGGCCAGCGCGGGAAAAATTATCCTGGGACCTTCCTTGGAATAGCGGACCGCGCCTTTCAATTCGGCGCCACACGAAGCGATATTCCTTCTGTATCGTCAAACGCCGTGACCGAATCATTCGAATGGGAACACCTCTTCGCGCGCCTGAAGGTCTGCAACACACGGATGTACAGTGAAGAATGGAGCGGAAAAGAGCTCTGGATGGCCTTTGGCGACAGTTCTATCTATCTCTCCTTTCTTACGCAACTCGATTGTTTCTTCATGCTGGGCACCGGAGAAAACGGTTTGAAGGGTTATTTCCATGACGATGCCGACATTGACTTTGCGATCATGCCCTCGGCCGCCCCGTTAGGCGGCAGGAAAGAGCTCCTCCTCAACAGGAACATCACAACCAACGGCTGGTTCTGGGGCATTGGAAAAGAGGCGAAACACAAGGAAGAGGCGCTCAAACTCATTATGTTCATGACTTCACAGGACAAGCAGAAACGCGAGTTTGAGGCCTTTGGGGCGCTGCCGACCCGGAAAGCCTTGCTTGCCGAAACCGATGACCGGTTCTACATGAAAAAATGGATTAACCGCATGCTGCAAATTTCAGCCCGTCAGATTTCAATAAACCGGCTTACCCTCCTGCCAACCTTGGAAAACATGGAAGAACTGCAAAACAGGTACTACGCCATCATTAAAGAACTCTGCTTCTATCCCGAAAAGATCAAGACCATTGAAAACGTTGACAAGATAATCCTGCGGTACGAGACTAAAAAGCCGCGCCAGTACTAATTTCAGTATTTTATATCCACGATCTTCTTGATCATAAGCAAGCCGGTGAGTTCGAGGAGTACACCCGCACCGAGCATGAGCCTTCCCGGGGCTGTTTCAAAAAGCGGCCGAATCATCTGATAATCGATAACGCAGAAAACGGCAAGGAGCGCGGCTGGCAGCAAACCAATGATGATCCCCTGCATTTTCCCCTGAGAGGTGAGTGAACGCACCTTGCCGTCAAGAGTACGCCGTTCCTGAATGGCCTGGGCAATGCTTTCGAGCATGGAAGAAAGATTGCCGCCGGTCTGGAGGGTGATGGATATCGCTGTGCAGACCGTGCTAACATCATCGGATTTGACGCGCTGGGCCATGCGGCGCAAGGCCTCGTCCATGGAAAGACCAAGCCCCACTTCCTGGAGCAAGTGGGTGATCTCCTGGCTAAAAGGCCCTTCGCTCCTCTCCGCAATCTGTTCGAACGCAGACTGAAGGCTCCCGCCCGCACGCAGAGAAGCGGCAGCCTTCTCAAGGGCGCCTGGCAGAATCCGGTCAAGTTCGCGCCTGCGACGGCGCTGGGACACAGTAGTCAGGAAATAGGGTATGGCCAATCCAATGCCGCATGCCACAATGCCTCCGGCCATACTGGAAAGAACCATGCCTATCAGAAGACCAAAACAGAGCGAAACAAGGACGGCTGTCCGGATCATCTTTCTAGAATCAATGCGTATGTATAGTTCATCGGTCTTTGCCTCGGCCTTTTTCAAAAGACGGGCCTGACGCTCTTCGACCCAGTCCCTGAGAGCAGGAACAAAAATATAGACCAGAAGACCGATAGAAATGAACAGAAGAATGAGGGCGCCGTAATACATGATCAGTGTGCGGGTATTCCCGAATCGCCTTCGGTTTCAGCGCAAAACGAACCTGTTTCCTGGTTATAATAGAAGATTTCGCGCAGGTTAATAGCGTCACCGGTAATGCCACGCACTTCGCATATGGAAACTATCTTCCGGCCGCCGCCCGGAAGACGTGACTGTTGGATGAAAATATCGACGGCGGAGGCGATCTGTTCGCGAATGACCCGCACCGGCAGGTCAACACCCGACATAAGCACCATGGTTTCGAGTCTTCGGATCATGTCTGCCGGAGTATTTGCGTGGCCCGTGGTAAGCGAACCATCGTGGCCTGTATTCATGGCCTGGAGCATATCGAGCGCCTCTCCTCCCCGGCATTCGCCAACAATGATCCGGTCGGGCCGCATCCGCAGCGTATTGCGTACAAGGTCGCGGATAGTGACCGCGCCTGTTCCTTCAATGTTTGGCGGCCGCGCTTCGAGCGACACCACGTGTTCTTGGCTAAGTTTCAATTCAGCGGCGTCTTCGACCGTTATAATCCGTTCATCCGCGGGAATGAAAGACGAGAGAATATTGAGCAGTGTTGTCTTGCCCGAACCTGTACCGCCGGATATGATGATGTTCTTCCGGGATACAACAGCCTGTTTCAGATAGTCAAGCATGGCCTCGGTAGCGCTGCCATAGGAGACCAGGTCCTCGGGCCGAAGCGTATGTTTTGAAAATTTCCGGATAGTGAGCACCGGCCCGGTAAGAGAAAGCGGCGGAATGACCGCGTTGACGCGGGAACCATCCTTGAGCCGGGCATCGACCACCGGCGAGCTCTCATCGATCCGGCGGCCAAGCGGCATCACAATGCGTTCAATGACATCCCGGACTTGCTGCTCATTAAGAAAACATTTGCCGGTGATTGTCAACCGGCCACCCCGTTCCACATAGATTTTCGAAGGGCCGTTGACCATTATTTCGGTGACAGAGGGATCGGCAAGAAACGGCTCTATAGGCCCCAATCCCAGGACATCGCTGATGATTGCCTCGCAATGGCGGCTCCCTTGCTTCCCGAAGCGCTCGGTAAGAATATCCAATACATGCTTGCGAGTGTGTTCGGCCAATTCAGTTTCACTCAGACTGGTCAATTTCAGCCGGCTCTGATTCATCCGAACAATGAGTTCAGTGTGGATGGATTGTCGCGTTTCAGAATTGAGTTCGGGTATATCTTGCCCTGCCTCGTCAATACTCAGCATAACCAGGGCTTCACCCAGCCTGAAAGTATCTGAGCCGCGGACCACGAAAGACTGCAGCCTGGTATTATTGAGAAATGTACCATTGGTGCTTCCAAGGTCGGTTACCGTTATTGTTTCAGGAGTAACCACGGCCTCCGCATGAATCTGAGAGACAGTGGTATCGTCAATGCAGACACTGTTGTCCGGGTGCCTGCCGATACGGTACAATCCAGGCTTCAATGAAAAAGAAAAAATACGGCCGCTGGCCGGGCCGCTATTACCGTCCTGTGCTGCCGAACCCACCTGCTCCCCGCTCGGTTTGAGAAAGCGTCTCCACAGCCTCGACTGTCCATCCGAAGTCTTCCTGTTTGCGCACAATGAGCTGCGCTATTTTGTCGCCCGGATTGATGGCCGGTTTTTCTGAAGGATTATGCACTACCAGGACAACCATGATCTCGCCACGGTAGATATTGTCGATGATACCGCCGTGTACATCGTACCCCTTGACACCCATTGAGGAACGCCCCTCGACCTGACCCCAGTATCCGGAGGGCAATTCAACGGCTATGCCGGTTTTAATCTTGACCAGTCCAGGCGCGCTTTCCTCAGTTGACACACAGAAAAGATCCCATCCGATGTCGCCATCGCGCCGTTCCGGAAGCTTTGCAGCCGGATGCAGTAATTTCACTTTCAGAGTGAAAACAGGGGCATTACCGTTCATAAAAACCCGTTTTGTGGGATGTTTCGTACTGTTTCAGATTGGCCGGAATATCGCGCTCACGCGCCTCCGTGAATACCGCCGCAATGGCTGGATCGTGGTAGTTGTAAACCCGTTTCGAGAAATCGCTGGACAGCACCTTTTCCTTGAAGCTCTTAAAGAAATCGTGCCGTGACCCATATATGTGGTAGCTGTCTGAAAAATCAACGTATCGGCCCAGTTCAATTTTCTTCCCGGTCCTGCGGCCTACTTCATCGGCAATGCGCTTTTGCAGGTGGATAAAAGCAAACATGTTCATGAATGCAGCGTCGAGGGCGTCACGGCTTCTGAAACGGACATTCATATTCAAGAATGGCACGCCCTTCTGGTCCTCGATGATACGCACCCAGATGCTCTGGCAACAAGGGGAATGCTTGTCCGTTGGGTCGAGATCAGGACGCCAGGTGATCATTTGGAGCCGCCGGTTGTTGGGCGCTTTGACCAAACCCTCGATAACCTGTTCGAGCTGGTTTACCGTATGGTATCCGCCCTTTTTATCACGGTATCCGTATCTGACCCACCGGTCGTGATAGGTGTAATTCCACCGGGCGTCAGAGGGGTCGCCGGGATCGGCCTGCCAGGAATCCTTGATCCCATGCACCACCTCCTGTACGTATTCCTCTAGTTCAGTGAAGCCAGCGGGCATGGCTTTATGTATCATGGGGTCCTGCCAGGGATGCCGGATGGTCATCAGCATGGTGCAGTCTTTTGAAGGGGGATCGCCCGGTTTATCGTATTTCGTGGTGACCGCGCACCCTTCGTCCCAGGTGCGCAGGACCGATTTCTCCCACACCTCGGCAATGGTGTCGCCTTCCACGGCAAGAACAGGAATAGAGCCGTCTGCGCCATTCATGATGAAGTCCTTCCGCTTGAAAAATTACTTATTAAATTTGCGTCTGATACTGATGAATTCGTCGTTGAGAGTAAGAAAAGCGTCCACCACGACCGGATCAAAATGTTCGCTTCGTTCCGCGGCGATTATTTCACAAGCAGTCTCATGCGAAAAGGCCTTTTTATAACACCGTTTTGAAACTAACGCGTCGTACACATCGGCAAGGGCCACGATCCTGGCGGACAACGGGATGGCGTCGCCTTGAAGCGGGCTGCCCACCCCCTCCTCAACAAGCATGATGCCGCCCTTGAAAATATTGGGATACCCCTTCCCGTTGTATTTCTGGTGGTGGTGATAGGCGATCTCCTTGCCCAGGGTGAAAAATGACCTGAAATTCAGCTTTCGCTCAAGTTCGGCGATAATATTACCACCGATGATGGTATGCATCTTCATGATCTCAAACTCTTGGTCGGTAAGTTTGCCCTCCTTGAGCAGTATCTCGTCCTTGATGCCCACCTTGCCTATATCGTGCAAAGGCGCGGAAATAAAAATTTCCTCGATATAGCGCGGGGTAACGTATTTGGTATACTTCCCCTTCTGCGACAGGCGTTCGGCCAGGACCTTGCTGTAGTTCGCGACCCTGATGATATGGTCGCCGCTGTCCGGGTCGCGCGCCTCGGCAAGCCGGGTGAACCCGATAACCGAAATACTTTGGGTCTCCTTGACCTGCCGCATTCCCTCGTTGATCTGAATGGAAAGATTCTGACTGTTTATAACAAATATTTTATTGGCGAAAAAAAGAAACAGGAAGGGGACAAGAAACTCGGCCGACAGGACCGCGACGCCCCAGAGGGGCGCGGTGGTGACCGTCTGTAATGTTTCGCCGAGATACGAGCGCCCCGACAGTTCGAAGAATATGACCTTGCAGATCTGCAGGATAATCCATATAGTGCAGGCGCCTATGAACGGCACCCGCACAAAAGGGTTGACAAATGCGTATAAGTTGACTTTCCTTGCCATGATGCCTGCCGTGTACGGCCTGTGCGGCCCGCCGTTCAGCCCTCTATGCGCGCGAAAAACTCTGTTTCGCTCAGATATATTTTTATGGCCTCTTCGATATTCAGGATCTTCAGGATTTCAAGAATTACCTGCGGCGGCTCCACAATCACCAGTTCGCCGCTCAAGGCCTTGAGCTTCTTCTGCATGGCAATGAAAAGACCCACTGCCCCGCTGTTTAGAAAGGTGGTATTTGAAAGATTGAGGGCAAGAAAGATGCTCCCTTTGCGTATCAGGTTCTGGATAATTTCCTTGAGTACGTTGTAATTGTCTATTTCATTGATATCTCCATCGATATCAAGGATCCGGTACTTGCCCTTCTGGCGCACATTCACTTCCATAACGCTTCTCCCTTGAAAAAAAACCCCAACACACTATAGGAACAGCATATATAATATATTTATACTCCGTCCTAACACAATACTAAATTTTATTATTGCTTTATTATGCGGGAACCGTATACTTTTTAAGGCATGAGGTACGTCTGAGGGCGAAAAAACACCTGGGCCAGAATTTTCTGATCAACCCGCACTATATCGAGAAACTCGCTGCTTCGATACACGTGGCGCCTGGCGTCCCGATACTCGAAATAGGTCCGGGAAAAGGCGCGATCACCAGCCTGCTTGCGCAGAAAACGGACGCTCTTTTCGCCGTTGAAAAAGACCATGAGGCAGTCGCATATCTGCGCCAGACCTTGGCGTCTCACCGGAACATTACCCTTATCGAGGCGGATGTCCTGAAGTTTGATCTGGCCAGTATCGCGGTTCCGGAGACTCTCATGGTTGCTGTGGGAAACCTCCCCTATAATATCGCAAGTCCCATCATGCTTAAAATCCTCAGAAACAACCGTTTTTTTTCAGCCGGATATTTCATGCTTCAACGAGAGGTGGGCGATCGCCTCCTTGCCCGGCCGCGTACCAAGGAATATTCATTCCTTACGGTGGCTATCAATACTTTTGCCCGAGTGCACCGGTTGCATCTTGTCCCTCCCGGGGTCTTCAGCCCGGTCCCCAAAGTCAGGTCGGTTTTCATGCACCTTGCAATCAGAAAGGAAACCAGACTGGCGGACAGTGATATAGACAATTATTTTTCTCTGGTGACCACGGCCTTTTCACAGCGAAGAAAAAAAGTGATAAATACTTTATGCCACCGTTATCATGAAGACAAAGTGCGCCAGTTTTTCTCTGAAGGCAGGATACACGACACTGCCCGGGCCGAAGAACTCTCTGTCGACGAATATCTGGGACTTTTCAAGGCTGTTTCATGAAACCGCTCATGGTCCTAGGCGCGATTTGCGCAACGCTCTGTCATGCGCAACTTCCCTACCCGAATATTCCGCAAAACCCGTCCTTGCCCGTATTTCAGGACACGTCGCACACGGTGTTCAAACCCCTCTTTGAACAGGGTATGACCTATCGGAAATTCGTTGCGGCAGCCGGACTTGCTCAAAACATATCCAACCAGTGGACCGCAAAACAGGATTTTGAACTGATTCTTACCCCAGCGCTCAATTCCGATGTTATTTCAGGAAAGACAACCGGCGCTTTCCAGTGCTTCAGGCCCGTTAAACCGGGAATGACCGCAGGCGGTCTAGTATTCGCAACAGCGGCAGGAACGCGTACTACAACGGATACTGCCTTTTACTGGGACCAGGAATCGGATTTTGAGCGGATTGGCGGCCTCTTTGAATATATAAAAGACCAACACTTCGGCCTGGCACTCAAGACCGGCCTCCAAACCAACCGTACTGTCATGCGCACAGCATACGACCGCCAATACGGTCTGTTCTATACACTCCAGGCAACCATGGATTCGGCCAATCCTCTGCTTACAGGTTTTGTCTTTGATGGTATTGATTCCGCCCACTATGTTCCTGACAACCGGTCTCTATTCCACTCCTACCGTTTCGGCGGGGTGCGCACACTCTCGGCCACGGATTCCTTCGCCGTTGCCGCTGCCTATACCCGCGCATCGAACCAGTCGGTCCTCTATCCGAAAATAGATAAAACCGGCCTTGGTATCACTCTCCGGCTGCATAATGGTTTTAAGGGCATGTTTACCACGGATGCGGTTACAGACATCAACCGATCATACATGGAATATCCGGGCAATTCGCTCAAGGATCGCCGCATTTCCGACTTGTTCGCCGGTATACGCCCAGCGGCGGCATATAAGTCTTTTTTCAGCAGTATGATTGGTTCAGTGCTGCGGCGCCAATCAGATTTTGCCTACAACAACCCCTTGAAAAAATATCCCTCGTCTGAAGAATCGGTAGCGGCCAACAAGCAACTGCTGAATGAAACCCTGCAGGAAATCACTTTTTCATGGCTGGCGGGCTACACGTATTACCGGGGATACGCCATATCATTCCGCAGGTATCAGGACATCCGGAGATTCAATTATGAATATTCGTTTTATGAAAGCAGAGCAGCGACGGATTCGACATATAATCATGACACCAGGGACATCATCGATGACAACGATACGCTGAGTATCTGCTTTCCCGCGGCTGATACCGGAAAACTGGTTTTAAGCAGATCGTCGCGGCTGGAAAATTACCTTGACGCCTCCCGCTCCTCCGGAAACCATCTGGGCACAACCTACCAGGCCGAACTTTCACATTGCGTGAAATCCGGATCGTGGATCAATGCAACAAGCGCCCTGCTGCTCAAGGTAACCGAGGACAGTAGCTTGTATGGCGCAGCGGGTACTTCTCCGCACCGGTTTGACCGTAGAAGCCAAGCCTCCTCCTACATCGATCTGAACATGGTTCCGGGATTCACAGGTCTGAGAGACAGTCTCCTGCTCGACGGACTCTACGCGGTTAATGAATCCGGCGACATGCGCTACCCTGATGGTCGCAGGCTCTTTTCAAAACAGACCACATTCCATGAACGCAGCATTCGCGCGGGCGTCATGAAGCGCTTTCAAAACAACGTGTCTGTTGGGACCACATATTACCACCAACAAAACATGGATGACGCCAGCGAAAACCGGTCAATTTACCGGGAACTGGTTTTTTTTGGGGGCTATTCACGCGAACGAGTATCGGTGAGTGCTAAAATAAAATCTATACGATCGACCTTTAACGATATGACAACAAGTGATTATTGGTACATCAACCTTTCAGCAGGACTTGAACTGTGAAAAAAAATATTCTGGCATGCCTCACATGTCTTTTCCTTGCGGGCTGTGGTATCTTTGACCCGCGTCCATCAGACCCGCCCTCGGACTTCGGAGCCAACAGCTACGAAACCTACCAGGACATTCTCAACGAATTACATGATATGTATGCGACGCGGAATACCGAAAGCATGTCGGCGATTTTTCCGCCAGAAGACACGGATTTTACCTTTGAGGCTGACAGTCTCGATTCCGCCGCAATGCATGCCACTGCCCGTACGTGGCACAGAAACGATGAAATTGAGGTGACCAGATCCATACTGACGAACGACTCGATCATTGATTTTATCCACAATACGTATCCCATCAACACCGGCGCCGACTCGGTAACCGTTGACTGGGGGTATGCGCTGATGCTTTCTGACTCAACACATATCAAAGGAACATCCCGGTTTACCATTCAACGATACGTAAACAGATACTACCTGACCCGCTGGACCGATCGCGCCGACTCAACAGGCCCGGGCGTAAAAAGTTGGGGGCGGTGGAAAATGGAAAATTAACAGTATGCGTATATTTATTATTGCGGCACTTGGGCTCCTTGCTGCTTCGTGCGGGGAACGCGATCTGGCACTGTTCCTGCCCTCCACGTATTTTCCTGATGAGAGCGCGGTCGAAAACGAAAAACCCCTGGCAAACACCTCTGCGGCCAACCTCTTCACAAACCTTGCCACCAGCTACAACAAACGGCGCTACGACATCTACCGCACACTGATTTCCGATGATTACCGGTTCTACATGAGCGACAGTTACTGGGGATTATTCAACACCACTGAGCCCCCGGACCCGGCCTATTGGACAGCCGAGGACTCGGCGGGCAAAATAACCGGATACTATCTTACCCGCGACCAGGAGCTTGAGACGATCCGCAACATGTTAGACCCCGCGAAGAAAGCGAAAGACATTGAACTTTCATTTCAGAAAACGGCCCTTGATACCACACGGACCGATACCAGCTTGTACCTCCTCACCAATATTGAATTCAAAGTTACCATGCGGCTGGATCAGGAAATTAACATGGCGCGGGGTGAAGCCGAACTTATGCTGGTGCGCGGAACAGGCAATTTGTGGAAAATTTCTATCTGGCGGGACAAGACCCTGGGCTCTGATAACGAATAAGCGTTGTTATCGTTCGATGCCGTAGAGCGTTCCTATCTGGGTGAGCATGAGCACGTCTTTGACAACATCGTTCGCGTTGATGGCCCGTATCCTGACCCCGTTTTCATCGCACATTTTATACGCAACCATCAATTTGCCCACACTCAGCGAGTCAATAAAGATTGTTTTTTCAAAGTCAATAATAATGCTTTTCGCGCTTTGCGCCAGGGCCAGTTTCACTTCCTCGATGAGCAGGTTGTGCTGTGGTTCCTCGATCATGCTGCCTTCAATCCTGATGACATGATTGTCCCCGTTTTTCACCAGGGAGATACGGAGCGCTTCCCGGTTTTCGCGCGCATCGGGTTTTTTCTCGAAAAATTCCTCCTCGAGACCGTGGTCGAGTATAAACTCGTACTCCGATTCATAGATGGTGAATTTGTTGGCAATATTGGCCATTGAGAGCACCTTGGAGACCGCTGCCGGCACGTTTACCAGATAAAGTACGCTGCCCTGTTTTTCAACGGTCCTGAGAATTTCTACAAGCCGTGAGATGGAAGCGCTGTAAAACCGTGTCACCTCTTCCAAATCGAGCACCACTTTCTTTATGTCAGTCGTCAGCCGTTCCTGCACAAAGGGTGCGGTAAGTGTCGTCAGGTCGGTTTCTGTATTGCCCGAAAGACAGAAAAAAATGATGTCTTTGATTTTTTTAATGGATACGCTAGTATTCTTCATTGTGGATCCCTTCGCTGTTGTTATACAATTTTAATTTCGTCGTTTTCAAGAAAAATCGTTTTTTTGGTGAAAACCTCCGCTATCGACACACGATGTTCTAATATGACGATTTCGGTACCAGGATAACACGTGCCAATGATCTGGATTCGGCCGGGAAAGTCCATGCGTCTGCCCGTAAGCGGAAGTATCTTGGCAAGTTGCTGTTTCAAAAACTCCTGTTTCTTCTTTGCGGCATTGTACGTTTCAAGCGTCTCTTTGATCTGCACAATAAGTTTCGGGTTCGCCTGTCCCGCACCCATAGCCGACAGGAGCTTGTTCATCTGCTTGAGACCTGCTTCCTGCTGGCCAATTTTGATATCTAAAACGCGTAGAAGTTCATCGAGCTGCTTTTTCTTGAGCAGATTTTTCTCGCGTTCGCGATCACAAAGAGTAAGCCTCGTCTTTACCAGGGACGTGTTGCCTGCCATGCGGACGGTGATTGATCCGTATGACTTGAGTTCGCCGCCGATACAGGTATTGCATTCAATGCCTTCTGTCGCGGTAATTTGGGAATTTACCGCGTTCTTAGTAATGCGAACAATTCCCTCGGCAAAAACCTCGGCATCCTGAACAACTGTAGCTTCGACATCGCGTGCCGCTGTGACCGACCCTGTATTCTTACCGAAAACACCACCCTCAACGCGGACCGATCCTTCCTTGGAAATGACCCGGGCGGCCTCAATTTCGCCTGAGACAAAGACATCACCGCCGGCCTTGACCTCGAAACCTGCGTTGATATTTTTCTTTATTACGACCTTTCCAGTGTAATTCAGATTGCCAATGGAAAAATCCACGTTTCCATTTACCACATATACTTCACCCACGGCAATACCCTTTTCAGATCGGTAAAGATACCCCGCTTGTTGAGCAAAAAGTTTGGTCCCCTCTGGACTGACAACCGTGTTTTCTCCTCCTGGCAAAGGCAAATCCTGCCCTGGACTGGCTGGCAGGGGTTCACCAAACACAGATGTACCATTGGTCCCCGCGGAAGCGGGTATTTTGACCGCTAAAAGATCGTTCTCGTGTACCTGGGTAATAGTGTCCAGGTCTTTGAAATTGCACTTGCCGCCTTCAAAAACCTTGGGTTTATATGACGCATCGACCTGTACGTATTCCTCAATGCACGCATCAACCCCGTTTCTGGGTAGCGTGGCGCTGGCCACGACCACTGCTTGGTCGAACATACATCCCTGGAGCAAGTTTTTTATGACTTCGTGGTCAATACCGTGGACAACTTTGTTCTTTTTCAGGACATAGATAATATCGTCATAGGTAATGGACACGCCCTGTGTCTGACAAGTACCATAGACCGTGATCAGCGCCTCGGCAGGATTCACGCTCACACGGATAAATTGATCTTTTACCTTGTTATAAATTTTAAATATATCGCCGATCCGTTCGTAGGCGCCTCGTTTTCGTTTGATCACATCGCCGATCCGGACACTGTCGTAATTCATGACCCCTTTTTCTTCAAGGGCCTTGATAATACCAGACAAAGTGCTGGCATCATTCGATGTCCGTGGGACGGAAAGATATACCCCATCGTCCCGTATGTCAAAATCAAGGTTAAGTATCTGTTCTTTGGCCATTACCGAAATATATATTTCAAAAGGCGGCGAAACCACTTCTTTGCGAGGAAAATGCATGGTCCCGGTCAAGACACTCAGCGATCTTTTCCAGTCCGCTGTGGCCGCATGGCACACGGATGGCCAGCCGCGGACAACGGACGCGCTGCAGGTCCATGCTCTCACGCTGCACAGGCACAATTACGACATCTGGCACGAAGAAGACCAAGCGCGGCGCCGCGATGTGGCTGATCAAACCATTGTTCAGGTAAAACGGACCATTGACCGGTTAAATCAACTCAGAAACGACTCTATCGAAAAAATTGACCGGCATCTTCTTGATATTATCGGGGGCCATGCGAATCCTGACGCGCCGGTCAATTCAGAAACACCAGGCAGCATCATTGACAGGCTCTCAATTATCAGCCTGCGGTTATTTCACATGGAAGAGGAAACCCGGCGGCCCGACGCCTCCGGCGACCATAAGGTCTCATGCGAAAAACGGCTTGCCGTGCTCCGCGAACAGCATGCTGACCTTGTCACAGCGCTGACCCGTCTTCTGAACGATCTCTCGGATGGGAAAAAACGTCTGAAAGTATACCGGCAGTTTAAAATGTACAACGACCCGGCCCTCAATCCGGCGCTCTACCGCACGCAGAACACCCAGGGTCCTTCGCAATCCTAACTGTCCTGAAATCGCATTCCCGCGTATCAACAATCAACATCCTGTTTTTGAGGAGGGTACCACTACCCACAAGGTATTTTATAGCCTCAAGCGCCTGTATGGTTCCAAACAAACCCGCGACAGCTCCTATTATACCCGCTTCCCGGCTGGTTGGCACGCTTCCCTCTACCGGTGGTGCGCTGAAAACGCAGCGATAGCACGCGGAACCTGGAACATAGGTGAGGGCCTGGCCTATAAAATGGACCACTCCGCAATGGCTGAACGGTTTTCGTTCCCTTACGCAAGCGTCATTGATAAGGAACTTGGCCTCAAAATTGTCAGTGCAGTCGGTTATAAAGTCGTATTCTGAGACAAGGGACCGCGCGTTTTCTCGAGTCACTTTTTCCATGTGCGTTGTCACTACGACGTTACTGTTCAACGCCTGAATCTTGTCCTTGGCCGATTCTACTTTGGGACGTTCGAGATCAGCCGCTGCGTGGATAACCTGCCGCTGCAGATTGGAAAGATCGACCAGGTCTCTGTCAGCAATGCCAATGCGGCCTATGCCCGCAGCGGCCAAATACTGTAAGACCGCTGAGCCAAGTCCGCCCGCGCCAATGACCAAAACACTTGCCCGTTTGAGCAGCTCCTGCCCTTCCCGGCCAATGTCCGCAACAGCGATGTTCCGTTCGTAACGTCGCAGTTCCTCATCCGATAGCATAGAGAGAAAATAAACTATTTAAAACCATGCCTGGCTAATTTTATATTTTTGCCTGATGGAAAAACCAGGGAACGCATCCCTCGCAATCAAATTTTTTCTCGCTGTATGTCTGTGCATTGTTGTTATTTTCCTGTATCATAAGCGGGCCTGGTTCAGGAACATTCCTGAAAAGCAACAGACCGCTGTTGTTAGCGGAAAAAACGTTCCCGCGACGCCGGGGCAGCAGGCAAAGGCAGCGTCCCTTGCCCAACCTGCCAAACCATTGGCCCAGCCAGCGCCGCCCCCCGAAGCACTCACTGCTGACCGGAGTTTTATTGAGCAAACCACAACCAAATTAAAAAAGACAATTGGCGGAAAAAAGGCCTTTGATCTCGACAAACAGCTCAATGCGCTTTTTAAAGCCTATGCCGCCTCTGATAAAAAAATCGAAAAAAAAACACGGCAAAAAACCGCGGCCTCCAGCACCCAGCAGGTACGGTTGCAGCGCGGAAAACCACTTCCAGAATACGCCATCATGGTCGCCCGCCTAGTGCGCGATACCCCGTACTGGATCAGCGATTCGTATGAATCAGCGATCGATACAACAATAACCCTTACCATTGCGGACAATACTGGCTCTATAAAAGTCATTGTACTCACATATGGCAAACAATACGTACCCGGATTCGCCCGGATCGCCATTGTGCTGGAAGAGTTTGGCGAATCCATGCCGCCAGAGCTGAGCGATCTCTTCGCCCTGGTCAACTGTCCAATAAATATCGGGATTGTCCCTGGCAAGCCCTATTCAAATAAAATCTACCGGAGCGCCATGCAGGGAGGATGGGAGGTTGTCTGTCAATTACCCATGGAATCGGTCCCCTATGCGGACCTTGGCACCATGGGCATCTATAAAACAACCACCATTGAAAACCTGGAAAAACTGCTGGCCCGGCTGTCCGATGCATTCGAGGGCGCGGCCGGGTACAGCATCCATGGCGGTGGAGTCCGTATTGTCGAAAATGAACCGGTCATTCTGAAAACGGTATTCAAACACATCAAGACCGAGGAAAAATACTTCCTGGACAACAGCTTTGCGGCCCATAGCAGGGCCGAGGAATTCGCCTATGCGCAGGATATAAAATGCAGGGTCCCGGGCCTCTGGGCTGATCGGAATGGGACGTTTGACCAGCAAAAGGAACTGGTGAGCCGCTTTGCCGATACCGTGCGAAAAACAGGGAGCGGCATTGTCCTTGTAAGGAACGGAGTACATTCGATTGAATTAGTCAGGTTTATGATAGCATATTTTCATAAAAACGACGTTAAAATTGTAAACGTTTCTTCCCTATTTGAATGAGGTGACAATGGCCACATTATCAGTGAACATCGACCACGTTGCCACAGTGCGCGAAGCGCGCAAGGCCCAAAACCCCGATCCCGTGGCCGCCGCTGTCTTATGCGAACTCGCTGGCGCCCATGGCATCACCTGCCACCTGCGCGAGGATCGGCGGCATATCCAGGACCGCGACCTCTTATTGCTGAAAAAAACCATCCATTCGCGGCTCAACCTTGAAATGGCGCCAACCGACGCCATGGTGCGCATTGCGCTCGAGCACTCTCCCACTATCGTGACCCTGGTACCCGAAAAACGGATGGAATTGACCACCGAAGGCGGGCTCAACGCCGCAGGCATGGAAAACGAACTCAAGGGCGTCATCCAAACCCTGCAAAACCACAACATTCTCGTGAGTCTGTTTGTTGATCCTGACTTGAAACAGCTGAAAGCAGCGGCAAAAATAAAAGCTGATTATATCGAGTTGCATACGGGCCACTACGCGAACGTGACCGGGGCTGAAAAGGCCGCGGCGCTCGACCAGATAAAAAACATGGCGCTGGCCGCCAACAAGTTCGGTCTTGGCGTAAACGCAGGCCATGGACTCGATTATGTCAATACCCCGTATATCGCGGCAATTGATTTTATCGAGGAACTGAACATCGGCCACTCGATCATCGCGCGCGCGGTCCTGGTGGGCCTGGATCAAGCGGTCAGGGACATGCTGGCACTCATGAAACGGCAAGACTGAAGAACCCAAACACCCCGCTTCAGACCGGCATTCAGGCGAAGACCCGTCTTTTCACGAAACAGTCTTCGGAAATTCAGCGACTTTGAACCCGCGTTCCACCACCAGAGCGCGTCGTCGGAAGCGGTCATTCGACAAAAAGCTTACTGCGTAACACAAGGAAACGCATATTTCACCGGTACACTGCTGGGACCCCGCAGGGGCCTGCTGCGGGGGTTTTATCTACATACTCTTCTCTCCTACTATTTCACGACGCATATTTTTTTGCTGACAACTCCTCCCTGAATCGCGAGCCGCAGCATATACACCCCCTGCGGCAGCCGTGTTTTATTCATGGATACCACATGGAGTCCCGCACCCGCAACGCCCCGGGCGCTCGGGCCCATTCGTTGTCCATTGATCGCATAGACGGCCAACTGGTATTGCGTGAAGTATGGAAGGGAAATGCGCGCCGCTCCGTTTTGATACGAGCGAATATTTAGCGGAAACAGGCCAGGGACAGTCGGGAGCAAAGTCCCCTGCACTGCCGTAGTTGGCTGGGAATCCAGGTCAAAATCATAAGCGCCCAGAGAAAATCCTTCTGATCCGGACCTCGCATTACCTTCAATATCAGTGGTAAAATGATCTGAAAGGTCGGCCCCCTGCCCAATGCAGGGAGAGGTCTGGCTAAGATGAAGATTCGTCGATGACACAAACCCAGGGTCTTCACTGTGCCCGTTACGGTCCAGACCAAGCGCTACCCAATTGGAAAATGAACCGACGAAGCTGCCGGCCCATTTTCCAATGTCGCTCACAAAATGCTCATCATTATAGTCTATTGTATGACTGGTTGAACGGAGATCAAATGGCCAGTTAAAATTGCTGAAGATGTTGTTTTTAACATCAAGGAACGGCGACGGATAGCGCGTATCGTCCTCCAGGATCGCAGCCGCCTGTCCTCCTGAAACCGGAGTCCTGAAAGTATTGTTATAAATCTTGTGGTGTCCGCCGCGGTTTGGGTTGTCGCGCAATGATATGAACGATTCGAAAAAATTTGGGCTCTGGCTGCCTGAATATTGGGGTGCAAAGACATTATTGTATATTTGCACGCCTTTTGAGGATCCGCTGAGGTATATGAGCGCGGTCATAGCGCCGCCCGAGCCTGCAACTTGGGAAAAATCCCCTGAAAAGTGATTATTGAATATTTTAAACCCTTCAATATACCGGTCGTATGACGCGGCATTGTCCGGAGAGCAATAATGCTGAATACCATCGCCATGCACCGCCCCGCTCAACTGGGAATGAAAATCATGAATGGTATTATTATAGACTTGGACATTGTACATGATTGAGGCCGGGGCCGCTGGTACGAATCTCATGGCAAACGCGCACCGCGAAATGTCGTTATGGTGTACCAGAAAAGTATTATAATCTCCGGTCCTCTCTGTCGAGACATAGAGGCAACCCCAGCTTTCAGGCGCAAAAGTGTTGTTGCTCAGTTCAAAATATGAACAGTTTATGAATTTAAATCCAATGACTCCGTTGGCGGTAAGCGCCCCGGCATTAATGAGCCGAAGATCATTGATCAGGACATGGCTTTTATCCGAAGCTGATACAAGGGTTTTCTCAAACAACTCGCCGTCAAAAGCGGGCTGTGTCCAATCTGCCCCAGAATACCAGGCATGGTCCGTTGTGTATGTATCAGTATTTTCCACGGACCCATTGTACGCGATAGTCAGAGGAAGCGCCGCCGCCGGCCAAGTAACGCCGCCTTTAAAAACAAAGACATCACCCGCTGCATGGAAATAGGCTGCTGAAAAGCCGTTCATTCCAGGACACCGTTTCCACGGAGCAGATTGGGATGTTCCCGGGTTGGTATCAGACCCGGAAACATAGTCGATGAAATACGTGTTTCCGAAAACAAAAACGGACATAATCAGCAGGAAACTTGTGAAATGATAAAACATTTTCTCCTCCCTTGTTAAGCGATTAACATTTGTAGCATAATAATCCCTATTAAAACCACCGATATCTCAGTTCCATCGTCCTTGCTTCAGGGGGTCATGTAACGATCTGTCTCTACATAAAATATAGGACGGAGCCGCCTTTTTGTATATACGGAAAGATAGCGTATATACTACATAGCTTTTCTGTGTAGTGCGATTCTCAAAATTGTCAACCTGCTATTCTCAAAAGCAGTAACTTTGTACGGGTTTGAACCCAGGAATAAGGCTTTCCAAGGGTTTTATCGCCAAAGCGCCCTATGGCACTCTTGTTGCTTTCTAAAGGTGGGCTAGAAGTGGGCTGATTTTCAGCACGGCGTACATGCCTTATTCAGGGAGAGACTACCATGGAAACAGTAGCAGGCGCATGGATCGATCACTGGAAGGCGGTTGTTGTAAACATATCGGACAGTGAGGTCAGCACACAGGAGATACTGCCGAATGTTGAAAAACAGCCTGGCCGGTTCAACAGCAAGCGTTCGACCGCTTCCTTTGAATCGCAACTGGTGCAGGCAGACGATCATCAACAAAGAGAATTTAGCATGCACCTCAATGAATATTACGGCAAGGTGATGTCCTGTCTTAAAAACTTTGGATCAGTGTTGGTTTTCGGGCCCGGAGAGGCAAAAGGCGAATTGATAAAACTTATGGAAAGAAACCGCATTGATACTACATATTGATTACACCACAATAGACAATACACAAAGGAGAACATGTGACACATTTTCCCATCATCCGACGCAATGGTTTTTGCTACGGGACCACTATTTTTTTCACCTTGCTTGCGGCGATTCTCCTTGTCCCAGTACAGGCCATGTCCCAATGGTTATCTGATTCAACGATAAACAATCCAGTCTGCACAATGGTCAACGATCAGACCAACCTTTCCATGGTAAGTGACAGCAGCGGCGGCGGCATCGTTGTCTGGCAGGACATGCGAAATGGTACATACGGCATTTACGCCCAGCGGTTGTGCTTTTGCGACGAGGTAGTGGACTGGGCCGCAAACGGCGTGGTCATATGCTCAGCCAACAACAATCAAACACTTCCACTGATCGTGAAAGACCACAGGAGCGGGGCCATAATCGCATGGCAGGATGAACGCGCTGGCGCCAGTACGCTCTATGCTCAAAAGGTTAATGCGCATGGCGCGATCCAATGGGCCGTAAACGGTGTTGCCCTATGTTCCGCGGACAGTTCCCATACCCACAGTGCGATTGTCAGCGATGAGACAGGCGGCGCAATAATTGTCTGGCAGGACAGACGCAATGGCAACGATGATATCTACACCCAACGGGTTGATTCAAATGGCGCAGTATTATGGGGCGCACATGGACTACCGATCTGTGTGCAGGACAGCGGGCAATGCTTTCCTCAAATAGTGGGCGATGGAAGCGGCGGCGCGATTATTACCTGGCAGGACAAACGCGCGGGTGATTTTGACATATACGCTCAACGGGTGAACAGCGGAGGTGTTGTACGTTGGTCCCCGGCAAACGGCAAGGCGGTCGCCACCATGCCGGGCGACCAGTTGAAACCTGAGATTGTTAGTGATGGAAGCCACGGCGCCATAATAACCTGGTATGATTTCCGAAGCACAACTGATTATAACATCTATGCGCAACGGGTGAATGGTAATGGCGCGCAGCAATGGACAACGGACGGCAACGTCATGAACAATAATGCGCCCAATGCCCAGACCAATCCCCAAATCGTGAGTGACGGAGGAGGAGGCGCGATCATCGCCTGGCAGGACAAACGGAATGGCGCTGTTGTTGATATCTATGCGCAACGGGTGAATGGGCAGGGAGCGGTGCTGTGGACCTCAACGGGAACGGCCATCGGCATTGCTGACAGCGGTAAAACAATTCCCGCCATCACCGAAGACTTCTATGGCGGCGCCTATATCACCTGGAGCGACGCACGCAGGGGAACCCCCGACATTTATGCGCAACGAGTAAACACCAGCGGCGGGATCCAATGGCCCGCAGGCGGCAAGGCCATCAGCATTGTGTCTGGCTGCCAGACCAACCCGTCAATAATCGGCGATGGAAGCGGCGGAGCCATTATCGCCTGGCAGGACTTTAGAAACGGCCAGTTCGATATCTTCGCGGAAAGGGTCACCATGGCAACGGGGCTGTTTGAGGAGGGGCCAGGGCCCAAGCCATCCATGTTCCTGACTCTGTCGCCAAATCCATTTTTCCCAGGCGCACTGGTCAATTATTATGTATCTCAAACCGGCATGGTCTCTTTAAAATTGTTCAATGTATCGGGTCATGAAATCGCCTCCTTTATCAATGGCCGTCAGGAAGCGGGCTATCATACAACGGCCATACTCACTGGCAATGAATATCAAAGTCTGTCCAGCGGCGCATATTTTTGCCGGCTTGTCGCCGGGGACTTTATTTTAACCAAAAAAATGACCATTGTGAAATAAATTTCACTGCATCTGCAAGAAAGAGGGTTATGCTAATCAAAACAAAAACACTGAAGGGTTACGCATTGCACAGTTTTGATGGGGAGATTGGGCAGATCAATGAATTCTACTTCGATGACCACCACTGGGCGGTCCGGTATCTTGTCGCTGATACGGAAAACTGGCTTATGGGAGGCAGGCATTGATTTCCCCCTATGCGCTGGCAGCCGTGAACAAAGACAAACAAAACGTCACCATACACCTGACTAAAAAACAAATTGAGGACAGTCCGTCCCTCTCCAGCAATAAACCCGTCTCACGGCAATTTGAGGAGGCCTATTACGGCTATTTTGGATGGCCGCTGTATTGGACCGGTCCATATGTCTGGGGGGAATTCCCAGACCCTTTACCTGTCCGAAAAAAACCGGACAATCGCCAGGGATACTGGGTCGAAGAACCAGTTGAAAAAGAGTATTCCCATTGAAACAATTCGCATGAGCGAGCCGGATGAATACACTCAAACTATTTGACACAAAGCCTAAGAGAATATGGGCCATACTTTCTTTCGCCATTAAAAGGTTCATACGGATTGACGGGGACCAGTGGGCAGGCGCCTTCGCCTTCAATGCGTTCTTTTCCCTGTTTCCTCTGATGATCCTTTTGGCCGCTTTTGCCTCACGCTTTATCGACCAGGACAGGGCGGGGAAAGAGGTGATTACCTACGTGGAAAGCTACACCCCTATCAGCGGCGACATGCAGGAGCATATTTCCGGTGTAATCGCCGGCGTAATCAAAGCGCGCGTACAGGCCAGCGTTGTTGCCTTTATCATCCTGATCTGGGTTGTTCTCCAGTGTTTCATGACTCTTATCCGTGCAACCAATCGTGCCTGGGACATGGCCGCCGAGCGCAATGTGTGGCGGCTGCCTCTGAAAGGCCTGGTGATGCTCGGTGTTACAACAGGTATAGTGTTTCTGGGGCTGGTGGTACCCATACTTATACAAATCACGGATAATTGGCTGTTCCCAGTCGCTGCTTTTCATTACGGAATAAACCGGTCAATACTATTCCTGTTCCCATTAGTGCTGATGTTCTTGGGACTGACCCTCTTTTACCGGCTCGCTCCGCGCAGGCCCACAAGGTTTGCCGAGGTCTGGGCCGCTGCCCTGTTTGCCACGGTTCTTCTGCGCACAGGTGAAAGCCTCTTCGTCATTTACCTGAAAAGTTTCGCCACGTTTAATGCCATGTACGGCACGTTTGGCGGGATCATGGCCTTGCTGCTGTGGATATATATTTCGGGCTGTATTTTTATTTTCGGCGCCTGCGTATGCGCTGTTCAGGCCAGTCCCCCTGCACGCTCTGAATAGCGTGAACGATCATGAAAAACAATAATCCTGTTTTGAACCGCGGGGTGGTTATTTCGGTGCGCAGCAGTGTCATAGACATACAGTTTGATGCGGATGACATCGGCGTGGTTGGCGGTTGTGATTGAAGCGGTCGTGTTCGGCTCGGACCAGGTACTGGTAGGCCGGTTTAATGACGCGGTGGCCGATTATACAGTCAAGGCTTTGGCGGACCTGCCGGGCAAATCCCAGGTTTGGGCCGTGGGCGATGGTATTGACGAAGAACTGTTCGATGTAATTTCCGGGTTCGAAGCACTGGGCATAGGACTGAAAAATAATTAACACACGGAGGCGCTCCATGGAAAACAAAAACAGAACCGATGCATTAGCAACGGCGTTTGGCATGATAAAAAATAAAAGGTTACCCAAGACCGGCTCAGCCCCGGTGATCGGAGAAAAGAAAAAGTCATTTCCGGGATACCCCGCCTATCCCGCCGGAGATGATATCTACAATAAAGGAAAAAAGCTGGGCCTTGATCCGGAAGATTTGTCCAAAAATAAAAGGCCCAGGGTAAAACCCGGAAAGAATAATAAAAAAAACCTCAATGAAGTGGCGCTTGGCGTCGATCTTGATGTGCCGGGTGCTGAATTGGATGATGAACAGGAGAATGTTGGCAGTGAAGATGAGGAAAATAATTACTATAGCCTAGGAGGTGACAGGCATGACGATCTTGATGAAGACAGAGTTGGAATTAGTGAATAAACAAGTGTTTCATTTTTGAGACGAGCATTATCATAAACAATAAAAACCATGCGGTCTTTGCGCTGTACCCCTCTGAAAAAGAGGAAAAACGTGTCTATATCTGGCATAGTTATTGCAATACGGTGATCGGAAATCTACCATAAACCTAAAGCAAGGAGACGACAGTATGAAAAAGACCAAGCTTGCAAGCATGATCACAGCCGCAGTTGTTATTCTGGGAGTCAGCTTGACGCTGGCAAGCCAAAAAAGCGACAGGATTGAATCATCAGCAAAAAAGTCTTATGTATTCAAGACCTATCTAAAAAACGATGACATCACGATCAAAGTAGTCAATGACGACATTGTTACTTTAACAGGAACAGTAACCGAATGGTCGCACCGGGCGTTGGCCGAAGAGACTGTCGCGGGTTTTCCGGGAGTTAAGCGCGTGGACAACAAGCTGAAGGTCAAAGATGAATCGTCCGAGAACTCGGACACGTGGATTGGCATGAAGGTCAAAACCATGCTTTTGTTCCATCAAAACGTGAGCGGTTTTAACACTGAAGTGCATGTCAGTGACGGCATAGTTACCTTGACCGGAGAAGCAGCCAATGAAGCGCAAAAAGAACTGACAGTTGAATACGTCAAGGATGTTGACGGGGTTAAAAACGTCACCAACAATATGACCGTTGAAAAATCCGGGAAAACAACCGTGCAAAAAGCTGGTGATACCATTGACGACGCATCCATTACCGCGCAGGTCAAACTCGCCTTGCTGTTTCATCATTCGACCAGCGCCATTAAAACAAACGTTGAGACTAAAAACGGCATAGTCACGGTACGGGGCATTGCGCAAAATAGTGCTGAAAAGGCCTTGGTTGGCAAACTCGTAAACGATATAAAAGGTGTGAAAGGTTTGATAAATGAGATAACCATTGGCCAGATATCGATGGAATAGGTCCTTTCCATATGAATTTTACGATTTATTCCGGTGGTTTTCCAGTAAACTACCCAAAAGTAAAAGCACACCTGCTGGAGGTTAACCTTGATATATACGGTGTACAAAATACGGTCGCCATTTAATAGGCGGCTGCACTATAAACATTAAAAAGGAGACGTTATGCCAGCAGGTAAAAATCGTGGTTCGTGCGGTGGAACTCCGCGACGTGATGGATCGGGCAAAGGCAAGGGCAACAAAGGAACAAAGAGACAGCCGTCGAAGAAATAAAGCAGGCGATCGCACTTCGCACAACAGGCAAATGCTGTCATGGTACTTTCCGCACACGAGACTCGGAACATGCAGACTAAAATCTGGTGCCACAACAGCCGTTCGCCGGGACGAAAGATGCATTGTACGATCGGTAATCTTGACCTGCATTCCGCAGATATGCTTACATATAGGGCGAGCCTGAACCCATTGAAAAACAGGCTGTTATGACGACTTGGTCAAAATTATTCATGCTGACTTGGAGCCTCATTGCGATAAAAGGCCCATGACTTTGTGATACTTTGATATTGCCTTCGCAAATGCATCCGCTTCATCCTTTGAAACAACGGTATTCTTGAAAACACCGTTTTCTCTCCGCGTCCATTCATAATACGGCCCATGCCGCTTGGTTTTGTCTGTAAGACAGGGATCCATTCAGCTGTCTTCGTAACCGCTGAAAGGTATCCATGAGCTTTTTTCAGTGGCTATGACCGTGTTGTAATAATGAAGCATTCCATAATTGGAACAACTGACCGAATACCAGTCGATACTCCGGTTGTACGCCAGTTCATCCTTGATCTCGTCGAGCATGACCACGCTGGTCTTTTTCTCCGAGTGGATTTTATCAATGATAAAGTTCTGATCATCCTGTGTCAGGAACGAATAGACCGGGGCGAGTGCGTGACGGTCAACGATGTCAACCAGGTCCTCAAGAAAAATGTCTATGGAAGATTCAGCCTCAATAGCCACTGTCGAGAGCTGGCCGAAAAGCCCCTTCGGCTTCTTTTCTAACGATACCGGATACGTAGTGATTACCGGTATTTTTGTCTTGAAAAACATTTTAGGCTTATTATCCAGGGACGAAACTTTTGCGGAAAAGGTGCATAGGTACCTGACCAGGCATTTTTCCTTGGATACGGGGGTGATTTTTTCAACAAACTGCGGGAATTGGAAGTCTACCCGTACCACCGAGGCGTTCAAGGCCTTCAGGTAATCAAGGATGTTCTTCCGCAGGGATTTTGCGCCGATCGTTTCCCGGTGCTGGTGAAGGATCTGAATAAACGTATCGATCCATTGCGCCTCGAATTCCTGCATGATGCGCGCCTGAATGGAAATGGTGGCGATGGTCGCCTGTCCGTCAGCATTGGTTTTGGAAGATACCTTTATGGGAAATGGCAGATTCTCCATGCCAACATCTGCGAGAAATCTCTGTTCGTCATTGTTGAGTAGACCGGGCAGTTGCCTGCCCAGCCCCTCGCGGAACCGTACGAGCAGCTTTCCCGC
>MFYT01000101.1 GCA_001789205.1 Candidatus Raymondbacteria bacterium RIFOXYA2_FULL_49_16
CTGTTATTGCATGAAATCCAGATGGGTGATTACCCGTATTCCCAGAGGCGTGCGGCAAGATATCAGTGTGGATAAATTATACTGTCTGAATCACAGAAACTGGTGTTTGACATATTAGGTGTTAATCAGCGATAGACAAAAATAAATAGACTGTATGTGGTATTCCCGGCAGCGCCTTAAACTCCTGTAAAAACAGGTGCAAGTCCCGTTTTAATATATGGCGGTACGGTAAAAATTAAAAACCCCCTATTTCAGGGGGTCTGTTATTTCCTGAATGCAATGCAGGATTTTACCGTAGGTTCTTGAGCCGTTCTTCGGGGCTGATGAGCTTCACGATCCTGATCCCGAAATTCTCGTCAACCACCACGACCTCGCCCTTTGCCACGACCTTGTCATTGACCAGAAGGTCAACAGGCTCGCCGGCCATGCGGTCGAGTTCTATAATGGAGCCAGGCCCCAGTTCAAGGATCTTCTTGATGGACATATTGGTGCGGCCCAGTTCAATGGCCACCTGCAGGGTGACGTCAAGAAGCATGTCAATCTGCGGATTGCCCGTGGATGTGAACTGCGACGATTTGTCGTTTGCCAGGTGATGGCCTGTTGGCTGCGAGAAGTTCTGCATGGGCATGGCATCACTGCCTCCGCCCAGGTCGCCAAAGTCAAACCCGCCGGCAGCCGCAGTGCCGTCAGCTTCGGGTTTTGCGCCAGCAGCGGGAGCAGCCGCTTTTTTGCTGGAAAGCTTGATCAGAGTTTCAGCAACTTCATTGGGAATGAGCATGCCAAAGGTCGCGTCTTTCACGTCCTCGATTTTCATGATCATTTCCGCGTACTGGCTGTTGGAGGCCACGGGCGCGCTTGGCTTGAAATCCTCGATGGAGGAGGAGCCCATGGCCACATGCTCTTCGAACTGGGTGCCAAAAGTGGAGACCACGGCGCCCATGATCTGGTTGGTGAGTTCGGTAATGGCGTCCTTGTGGTCTTCCTCGTACGCGGCGCTGCCGTCGCCCATCATCATGAGGTCAGCGAGCACGGCAACGTCTTTTTTCGAGTACACAAAATACACCGGGCCATTGACTCCCTGCAGAAGGTCGACCTTGATGAGCACGGCGTCGGCCGCAAAGGGTTCCAGCCTTTTGGCGTCGGATGGCGCCACGGACTTGATGGTAACCTTGATTTCCTTGCCCAGCACAGTGATCAGCACCGTTGAAATTTGCTCGGCCACCACCGTCAGCGGGACCTTGAGCGCGTCGGCGCTTATGGCGACGGACGCCGCCGCTGTTCCGTCTCCCCCGGCATCGGGGATCAGGTTGTCAATGTCGTCCTGAGACAGCATATCATTGTTCATAGGTCATCTCCTCTTTATTGATGAAACTGGTCACTTGGATCGCTTTTTTCCTGCCTACCAGCCCTGGCTTGCCCTCCATCTTGAGCTGGCCGTTAAGCTTGATGCCGAGTTTGCTATCAGCGCGACGGTCGAGACAGAGGACATCGCCTTTCTTCATCTGGAGCAGATCGCGCACTGAAATAGTGACTGTGCCAACCTCGGCGGACACGGCTATGCTCCGGCTCTCTATCTCTTTTTTGACCACTTTTTCCGTTTCGCGGGTGCTCACGCGCTGCGCGGTCATCCACGATTCACCCGAGAGCTTGCCGATGATGCTTTCGAGCACCATAAAGGGGAAGCAGAGGCTGATAAGGCCCGAGCCATTGGCCATGCGGACCTCCAGGGAGATGAGGATCACGGTCTCTCCCGGGGGCGCCACCTGTACAAACTGCGGATTGGTCTCATAGTTGACTATTTTGGGGTTAAAAATGCCGATGTGCTCCCACACGTCCTTGAGGTCGGAGAGGGCGCGTTCGGTGATTTTCACCATGACGCTTTCCTCAATGGTGGTGAGTTCGCGGTTCTGTTCGCTGGTCTTTCCCTGGCCGCCAAAGAGGCGGTCGATCATGTAGAAGACCAGGGAGGGGTTGATTTCGAATATGGCGTTTCCCTCGAGTGGCTCCATCTGAAAGACATAGATGCAGCTCGGATTGGAAATTGACATTATGAATTCAGAATAGGTGAGCTGGTCCACTGACACAAGTTCTATCTCGACCAGGGTGCGCAGGTACGAGGTCATTGTGGTGGAGAAGAGGCGCGCATACCCTTCGTGGAGGTTCTGCAATGTTCGCATCTGGTCCTTGGAGACACGGTCGGGCCTCCTGAAATCGTAGATCTGGACCGAGCGTTCGCTGTCCGCGACCGTGGCCGCGACCGGCGCCGCGGCGTCGGACCGCGCTGCCGCGGGTTCGGCCCTGCCGCCCAGATCACCCGCTGAAACAGCGGACAATAGCGCGTCAACTTCTTCCTGGGAGAGAATGTCGCTCATGGCGTCCTCTTACTGAAAGACAAAACTCGAAAAATAGACGTTTTTTATGGTTTCTGGCTCGGGAAAGACCTTGTTGAATTCATTTTTCAGCCTGGTGCATATCTTTTTCTTTCCCTCACGGTCCTTGATATCGTCAATTTCGCAGGAACTCAGGATGCCAATGGCAATGTCCCTGAGCTTGGGCAGACGTTTTTCGACTTCAGGATTGCCGCCACCGCCTTCTTTCTCGCCGTGTCCGCCGCCACCCTCGGCAGAAGCCTCAAATTCGAGCACCAGCGCTGCCTTGAGAAAACGGTCCGCGTCTTTCCCTGAAAGATTGACCAGTACATCAATAGGCGACTCGAGCGTTGCGCCCATGGATGTTTCTATCTCGCGCTGCTGCTCCTCAGTCTGCTTTTTCACCCGCTCAGCCACTACTTCCGGATCTTCGGGCCGCAGTCTGTTGATGACAACCACCACGACGATTGCCTGGAGTATGACAATGCCCGCGATGATAGCAGCCATGATGATATAGTTCGGCTTTCCCGCACCGGCGGCCGGCTTTTCCTCGGCCTGTTCTTTTTTCTCCTGTGCATTTTTTTCTTCGGCCATTATCTCTCTCCTTTACATAATATCGGACAACGGGGAGGGCGCATTAATAATATATGTTAATCGCTGTCCCGAACGGTCCTTTTCTCTATGACCGCGATGCTGTTCGTGATCGATTTCCGGTAGGCGATGATCCGCTCAATGAGCTCGTCCACGCTGTCTTTGCACAGGTGCTTGTGGCCCGTGGTCAGAGTGATGACCGTGTCGGGCGTGGACTCCATGGTCTCCACCAGTTCGGCGTTGATGACAAACTCCTTGCCGTTCAGTTTCGCTACCTTGATCATGCGCTCTGCCTTTCTCTCATTCTATGTCCGGATAGGGCGGCGGCCCCGCGTTTTGGGACCGCCGCGTTACCGGATCAGATTATTTACCGCACCAGATTCACCAGTTCCTGCAGCATGGAATCGCTGGTCGTGATCACCCGGGCGTTCGCCTGATAGCCGCGCTGGGTTGTCATCATGTTCGTGAACTCGGTCGCCAGTTCAACATTCGAGAGTTCGAGCGCGCCGGGCTTGATTTTGCCCGAGCTCGAGATACCCGGTATGCCGAGAATGGCATTGCCCGAATTGCTCGATTCTGAGTAGATCGAGTCGCCTCTCTTGAGAAGGCCGCCGGCATTACGGAAATCCGCGGTGAGTATCTGCGCAAGCGGCTTGCTTATGCCGTTGCTGAACGCTCCGGAGATGACGCCGAATTCGTCGACCGAGATTTCCATCAGTTTTCCCGAGGGATAACCGTCCTGGTTTATCGCGGCAACAGTCGTGGGCGACTGGAACTGGGTGATTCCCGTATGACTGCCCGGAGCGCCCCAGTTGAGCGTCATGTCCAGGACCCTCGCGCCGTTGTTCGGGTTGATCCGGATAGTGGATACGCCCGAATCGTCGAACGTGAATGACGCAGGAGAGCCGTCGAGACCAAAGGTGATTCTGCCTGTGCGGCCGCCGAGAATGGTTTCGCCTGCGTTGGTCGAGATTTCCCAGTTCCACGTTCCGGGGTTTTTAATGCCCGTGTGCGTAAAGGTCATGGTGACTGTGTGCGCCTGGCCCGAGTCATCGTACACTTCAATTGAGGTGTCGTAGACGCCGGTGTCGCGCGCAGCCTGCAGCTGGGTGGTGACCAGGTTGGCGTTGAAGCGCGTGGGCGCGTCGGAATTGGGATCAGCATTGTCCGCAAGCAGCGTGAAATTATTCAGGGAGAAGGGGGTTTCCGGCTGGCCGCGGATCACGATGGCGCCTTCAGGTATCTGGTCGTCATCAGTGTTTACGGCATTGACCGATACTGACAGGTTGTTGTTGATGGTGCCGTCGCGTTCGGGCAGGTTCAGCGTGTTCCTGACCTGATCGAGTATTTCCTGCAGGGTTGTAGAAGTGTTGATGTCAGTGGTACCCTGGTCAAAAAGGAAACCAGATGAGTTTTTAGGCGTGTCGCCGATAAGCGCGGTCAGGATCATGTCATCGCCGTTTTCAATGTCAATAAGCTCGCCTGTTGACGTATAGAGCTGCGCCTGCGGATTGCCGATGCCTACCGCCGGCGAACCTGCATTAAATAACTCGTAGTCGTACATGTAGTCGCTTGCCAGGGCCGGACGCAGGATAACATCGGGTGAATTGGAATAGTTATCTCCAACGGTCGAGTCTGCATAGATTGTTGAATTGAACGAAAAGGCGTTTGACACATAGGTCTTTGATATTGGCCTGTCGCTGGTTACGGTCAGGTTTTTTATGTCCTGAGTACTGGTACCGCCGTCGGCAACACCGAGATTTTCGACACGGATTGAACCATCGGGCATAATGCCAACCCGCGCGCCAGTTGCGTTTGAGCCGCCACCGCTGTTCCAGGCTGTTCCGGTCAGAAAATCCTGCATACACATGAGCAGCTGGGACAGGGTTGCAACGCGGAATTCAGTATCAGTTATTTTTGTCGCCTGTGCCGGGTCTTCAACAACTTCAAAGGTGGCTGTCAGGGTCTCATCGTTGCCGCCAAGGTCTTGAATGGTGGCTGATACCTTGAGGTTATCACCGAGCTTAATGCCAAGGCTCTGTCCGCCAGCATTGTGAAGGCCGGTCAGAAGCGTGGAATTGGTAAAAGCGGTATCTGTGGCAAGGTTTCCAATAGCAGCGGCTGCGCCAGCATGGTCAGCGCCAGCTGCGCCAAAATCATTGTCACCTGTGCCAGTGGAAATGTCATATGTGTTGAATTCCTGCACCTTGTGATAGAAAGGCTGGGTGTACAATACTGTTCCCAATGCCTCACTATCGGAGTTCAGGTTGCCTGCATATTCGACTTGTTTGGTTTCATTTGCAGGCGCCTGCTGCGAAAAGGGTATCTGGATGTCGCCGACCGCAGTGCCAACAGGGAAGGTGCCGTCTTCTGCTGCCTGGAAGCCCTGAAGGATGAAGCCGTTGGTGGGACTGACCATGCGTCCTTCGGAGTCGAACTGGAAGGCTCCGGAGCGGGTGAAATAGTTACCCGCGCCATTGCTGACCACGAAGTACGAACTGCCTTCAATGGCAAGGTCCGTGATCTGGCCGGTTGACTCGAGATTGCCCTGGGTAGTCAGCGTATCAATGCTTCCCACAGCCATGCCAAGACCTACCTGGATTGGATTGGTGCCGCCCTGAAACCCCGGTGGCCGTGACGATCCCTTGAGCAACTGGGCCATAGATTCCTCGAAGGTGACGCGGCCGGCCTTAAAACCGGTCGTGTTCACATTGGCAATGTTATTGCCAATGATGTCCAGCTTGACCTGATGGTTTCTCAGGCCGCTGATTGCGGAGTAGAGTGATCTGACCATGGTAACTCCTCCTTTTGTGTGGCGCCTCAGTCGTTCAGCGCCGGATCAAGGAGCCCTCCGGAATGGCTATTCCGGATCCAGCCCCGGTTAATATTTATGCAATTACCGCACTATCGATATTTGTAAATATGTTGTCCTTAACGCTTTTGCCGTCCATGGCGGTGATGACGGTCCTGTTTTTAATGTTCACGATAAGGGCCAGGTCCTGCATGAGCACCAGGGAATCGCGCGAACCTTTGGTAGCCGCCCTGTCAACCGCGCCCGAAAGCCGGTCCATGAGCTCCGCGGAAAAATCAATGCCGCGCGATTTAAGCCGCGTCTGCGCGTGCGAGCTGAATGTAAGCGGCCGCGCCTGGCCTATCCGCTGCGCCAGAAGGGTGTTCTGCTCCATGGTCCCTGGTCCTTTAATTCTCCACTCGCTCTTTCACCGCGATAATGGACGCGATGGGCATGGTGGATGTATAGTATTCGTCAATATCAGGATTGTAGCTCTTTACGTCGAGCATGGTGCCGTTAGCGCCAAAAGTGATTCCGTTCACGCTTCCCTGTTCGAAGATGTAGGCGTCGATGGGCGTGGAATTCAGTTTGGCCGCAATCTCAAGTTTGTACACACCGGGCATGAGCGGTTGTCCTTCGTTGTCCTTTGCGTCGAGGGTAATACGGTATTCGCCGGTTTGTTCGTCTTTGTATTGGTCTGAAATGGAGTTCGCCTTCATTGAACGCACCACAGTGCCATCAGCATCGAGCAGTCGTATCTCCACGTCGTTCGCCGGGCTGTCCGTGTGGAAGGTGAGGGTCTTGGCGTCCATGGAACCCTTGTTGTTCATGTCCATGAGAAGACTGTCGACCTTGACGCGCACGTCTTTGCCGATGAGGCCCGCGGTAAGCGCGTTGTTCATGGCAAGGCTGGCAGCTGACTGCGAGGTCAGCGAATTGGTGATGGCGTCCATGGAATTTTTCAGTGCGTCAGCGGACTCGGTCTGCACAGTGAGACTCTTATGAAAACTGTCATCCATGCTCGTGATGCCGCTACTCATATTGGTGATGCCTTCGAGCTCTGAGAATTGGGCCATCTGCGCGATAAACTGGGTGTCTTCCATGGGATTGAGCGGGTCCTGATATTTGAGCTGAACAGTGAGCAGCTTCAGGAACTCATCTTTTCCCATGGTCTTTTGGCTGGAGAAAAGGTCGTTTTTGCTGCGCGATGAAGAAAGTTCGGCGGCATTGGTCGCGGAGAGACCGCTCTGCGTGAAGCTGGAGGTCAGCTTTTCCGGTGTGGCTTTTTGGGTGAGTGATTTGATGAAATCCTCTCCCGAATAGACTGTTTCGATTTCATTTGCCATGGTGCGTCCTTTGTTAGGCTACGAACTCGACTGTATTGTAGCCCAGTTTCCTTCCTGTTTCAAGTCCCGCGGTTGTTCCCGCGTCTGCAAGACCCTGAGCGCCGGTCCCGGCGTAACGGGAAATGCGCATGCTGCCGCGCATACGCCGGCCGCGTTCAGCCAGGTCCCTGCGGAAAAAATTGTTGCCGTCATCGCCGCTTGCCACTGTGACTTCGAACCGTTCGACCTTTATGCCGCTCTCTTCGAGCGCGGTCTTAAGCGACTGGACATTATTTTCGACAATATGCTTTACGTTCTCGTTTTCGACCTGCATGCGCGCAAACACGATGTTGCGTTCAATGTCGAGGCTTATCCGGACCTGGCCCAGGTGTTCCGGCTTCAGCTGGATGTTTATTTCCGAGCCATTCGCGCCTTTGAAGAGCTGGAAGCGGGAGATGATCTGTCCGACAATATCTTTTTCATGGGTGTTGGCCGTGGCCGCATTATAATTGGCGCGCGCGGCGAGGATCTCAGCGGGTGCTGACTGCTGGGGTTCGGTCCTGGGCGCTGTAACCGCATTGGCAATTGCTTCCTTTAGCGCGGCGAGGTCTTTGATGAAGGGGTTTTTTTCTTCGCTGGTTTCCTGCTTGGTCTCGGGTTCCTGTTTCAGCAGGTCAGCCGCGGTTTCCTGCGGCGTTGCAACGGCTTGCTTCTTTTCAGCAACCGCGGGTGATGCGCGCTCTTCGGTCTGTTCAGGCGCCACGTGTGTGTCTGTTTTTTCGTGCTTGCCAGCAGTCTCTTTTATCAAGTTTTTCGCCTGTACGGCGGTTAGCACAGCCTCAATGATTTCAGGCTTTTCCTGCTTGGCAGTTTCCTGAGTATCGGACGTTTCTTCCGCTGTGGGGGCCGGGTTGTCCGCAATCGTGGTTTTTTCTTCCGTATCCTGTTCCTGGACCAGGGGGACTTCTGTTTCAGGCTGCGGCTTTTGCGTGCCGGACTGCATGGCCTTAGCTTTGTCTGTGTTTGTTTCGTCACTGGTTTCAACAACCGCGGCCGAGGTCTGTGGTATAGAAACAGCTGACTCTTGCGTCTGTTCACCGGGTGCGTCTGTTTCTGGTTTCTGATCGCTTGTTTGCGCGGACGCATCAGCCGCGGGCGTGTCCTGAATGGAGGAAGCGATAGGGATTGCGCCTGTTTCCTCACCTTTTGAATTTTCAACCACAAAATCCTTAAGATCAACCAGATTTTTGAGTTCGGTCAGTGTTTCCTTGAGTCCGGTGAGCAGCGCGGCCATGGATTCCACGGACACGTCAGTGTTGTTACCAAGGAGTTCTGAAATGCGTCCAGCCAGGTCGTCGTTGGCCATTGGCTGTTGCGTTTCACCGGAATTTATTTTTTCAAGAAAGTTTTTAAGCAGCGCCAGGAGTTGCTTTGCCACGCCAGGCTCTGCCAGGGTTTCCGCGGACACGGTGATGCCCAGCTTTTCAAGCATTTTTTTCACTGATTCGGCTGTTTCGTCTATTTTCTGGTCGATTTTCGTGGTACCAGCAATGCTTTTTCCCAGTACTTGGGCTGCTTGCGTTGAAGCCTTGTTCTCGTTCGCCACCGCTACCTTGGGATCTTGGCTGTTGTTGCTCTCAATGTTTTTTCGAAGCGTTACGCTAAAATCGTTTGCCACAGGCTGGTCAATGGCTGTTGATTCAGCCGGTCCCTGGTTTCGCGCTTCAAGCCCTTCGGACCGCCTTGGCCATTTTGCAACAGGCAGTGAATCGAAGAGCTTATCTATTGATATGGTGCATTTGTTCATATGTATAGTCTCTATTTTCCTGTTGTGCTTGCCATCATTTTGCTGATGGCGCCTGTCCGTTCCTTTGAAATTGAGCCCATGGCCGCCATAAGTTTGGCCTTTGCCCGGTCGTCGCCCATTTTCCTCATTATCTGGACAATAAGTTCGTTTTTCAGGGTAAAAAGAATGGGCGCCGCCTCTTCTGAACGCATGGAACCGTAGATTGAGGAGAGTTGTTTGATCCTGCGGTCCTCAAGCTCCTTGCTTTGGGTCACCAGTTCCTCGAGGCGCAGACGGGTCTTGTTCAGGTCTTCGGTTTGGATGCTTATCTCTTTTTTCAGCTTGGTGAGCCGCTCTTCGTCTTCCGCTATTTTGCGTTCTTTTTCAGCAATCTCAGCGCGTTGCAGTTCAAAGGCCTTGAACGCTTTAGTATGTACTACCGCGAGCGATTCCTGGTATGCGGAATATTCTATGGTTTTTACGGTTTCTTCCTTTGGTTTCTTAGGTGTCCAGCCATATGAAAAGCTGAGGAATCCGGTCGCGTACATGGCGATCAACAATACTATGGGGAAGAGGCCTGTTGCCACTGCCGCGATTATGATGATATCTTTTAATTTCATATCAAAACCTTAAAGTTTTGTTTTATGTTTTGGGCCATCAAGCCCATTCTCAAAAGATGATGATATGCAATCAACATGCCTTTTTTTAAAAGACCCTTTTTGATGGTTTTAATCATTTGCTTATCAAGAGGTTACTGGTGCGGCAAGAGTGCTAATAAAACGCTTAGAATATGAAGGAGTATGGAAAAATTTTCCCTTAATTTGCCGCCTAAACGTTTGAAATTTTGGAAGATAAAGCGGAATTTGAACTCAAACCTAATTGCTGGCTTTATGGAACCGATGCAGTAAAATAACGGCAAAAATCAGGACAAGAAAAAAGGCAAGGCCTTTAACATTCTCAAAAAATACCGTTGAGTAGTTATTAATCAGGAAATTCATAGGTCTCTAATCAATTGTCGGTAAAACAGATAAAAACTTTATAAAATTTAAAGATATTTTTTCCATATTCCGATAACTAATATAAAAGGATTAAGCGTTTAAAGAAAGGGGCGTTTTATGAAAAGTCAACCCTTCTTAAGTCTACGCGAACATAAGGTCCAGGATACCTTCAACGAGCTTCTTACTATCCTGATCCGCGGGCGCATGGATTCAGGCTTCAGGAGCAATTCGTTCGAATTCGACGAAGACGTCAACATGTATCTTGCCCAGCTGTTGTACAACCATCTTGATCCTGCGTATCTTGCTGAAAAAGGCCGGTACGTGCATTTATACGAATCTGATCTTATTGCGCTCCAGGAAGGGGACCTCGATTTCCGGAAACGGTACAATCTGTATAAATATACGGCAGACCACATCCTGTTTACCCTGGGGATCATGGGTAATATTCACAGGAAGAGCAAGATGGCAAACAACGCATTCCGTCTTAGCAATGACGTGTATGAGGGCAGGGCGCGCGCCTATTATATGTATGCCGCGTCCTATATCCAGAAACTCAGAGGTAAAAACAGCGGCGTCGCCGAGACCCTGGTGAAGATCGCTGACAATTTTCTGATATACCAGGACGTTCTTGCCACCATCAGGGGAAAATACCTCAATATTGTGGAGAAATTCTCTGACGGCGAATGGTTCCATTTTGTGTACAAGAACGTCATTCATCGCGAAGGCATTGATTCAGAGGTCTATGTGAAACTCATGGACGAGTTTCTTCTGCATCTTTCAGCGTGGAAAAAGAGCCATGATCAGAGGGACAAGGACCTGCTCAGGATATTGGGCGCTGAACTAAAACGCCTGAATCCGGCTTTTTCCTGCAATATAGAGCCGGTCCTGTCCATGCAGAATGCCGCGTAAAGGCAAAGCCAGGGTCATAACCCGCGCATGAACCTGAATCTCCGGTCGTCAAAACCGGGAAGGTCTTCGTGGCCAAAATCAGGATACATGACAAGTGATTTTTTGCCCCTGATTTTGTTGTATGCCGCGAACTGGGTTGACGGCGGGCAGATCTTGTCCATAAAACCAATTGCCATCATGATTTCAGCCTTGATCCGCGCGGCCAGGTGCTGCACGTCAATGTAGCCAAGCTGCGTAAAGACCTCTTTTTCCCGTTCATGGGTGGGGTCGAACCTGCGGAACCAGTCTTTCAGCTCCTCGTAGGCGGCTGCCGCAAGGTCCATTTCCCAGACGCGCTGGTAGTCGCACAGAAAGGGAAATGCGGGAGCGGCCTTTTTTATCCGTGGTTCGAGCGCCGCGCACGCGAGCGTGAGTCCGCCGCCCTGGCTGCCGCCCATGGCGCCGACCCGTTTGGGATCAACACCGGGCATTTTCATGACAAGGCCGGCCAATTGGGCGGCATCGAGGAATATCTGGCGAAAGGTCATGTTTTCGGGTTTGTCACCAAGCCCGCGCACAATATGTCCACGCAGTGTCCATCCCTTGACTCCGCCTGTGTCGTCGGAAAGGCCTCCCTGGCCCCTGCAATCAAGAGCAACGACCGTGAATCCCGCGGCAACCCAGGCCAGTTTGTCAAACCAGTCCCCTGAACTTCCGGAATAACCGTGGAATATGACAATGGCGGGCCCTGGTTTCAGGATTGTTTTTGGCCGGAGCAGTTTCGCGTGCACACGCGCATTGCCCACGCCCGTGAAATACATATTATAGCAGTCAGCATAGGGCGCCTCGAACGCGGCTTTTTTCAATTCGACCCTGGGATTGACCGCCCGCATCTCAGAAAGGCCCTTGTTCCAGAATGCGTCAAAGTCCTTTGGCCTGGGGTTGATTCCTTTATAGGTCTTCAGTTTTTTCAGGGGAAAATCAAAAGTGAGAGGCATGGGAGGCTCCTGGGTTTAAGAGTGATAGGCGCGAGGCACGAGACCTGTGACCCGAAGCATGCCGGAAAACAGTCTCGTTCTTCAGACCTCGGCCCTCATTCCTGACATTAGACATAGTACTTACTTGTTCCTTTTATGCTGACCATCTCGCCAAAATACATTCTGTGATAATCCTTTTTCGGATACATGGCATGGGCTTTTTTGGTCAGAAAACGCCGCGGTGCAAGATCGTCAAAGTACATTTTCCTGCATTCAACGATCAGCTCAGCTTCAGCATAGCCTGGCGCGCCGATCTTTGATGACGCCAGGGGCGTAAGGCCGGATGCGGCGATTTTGTCAATGTCCCTGCCTGATTTTGATCCGCACAGGGAAAGGGCCTTCCTGTATTTTACGGGAAACGAGCACAGGGTAAAGGTATCGTATTTTTCCATGAACGTGTATGTATGGCGTACCGGGCGGACAAGGACCATTGCCATGGGCATGCCCCAGATGACGCCAAAAGCGCCCCAGCCAACGGTCATCATGTTGTAGGCGTCTTTACTGAAATCTCCCGCGGTAAGCAGGAGCCAGTCTTTTTCCCATTGCTTTGACACGGACACAATAAAATCGTTCGGCGCTATTTTTTTTAGTTTCATGCCAGCTCCTTTATGACATAAAATAACATTTTCAGCGCCATCGTCTCAATGCTTCACGCCTGCCATGGCCAACAATTATATTTAGTCCGGTTTCGTCATCAACAAGGAGGCGCATGTGGGTGTTCTACGAGGTCTGTTGGATGGTGTCTGGCGGGTCCGCGATACGAAAACTTCACAGTTCTTTGAGGCGCGGGTGCCGGGATGCGTGCACCTGGACCTGCTGCGGAACAAGAAAATTCCTGACCCCTTTTTCGGCGCCAACGAATTGGACCTTGGATGGATAGAGGAAAAGGACTGGGAATACAGCCGTTCCTTTGCCCTGCCAGCCCATATTCTGGAACAGGAACATATCGAACTTGTTGCTGAAGGCCTTGATACTGTTGCCGTTGTTTTTCTCAATAACCATCTGGTGGGCCGCATTGCAACCATGTTCGCGGGGTTCAGATTTGCCATAAAAAAGTTTCTCAGGCCAGGACGGAACGATATACGCATTGTCTTTGAAAGCCCCCTGAAATACATACGAAAGACCGGCGCCACTCCCAATTTCAGGGACACGTCCGAAGTCATGGCAGGCCGCGCCGCCATCCGCAAGGAACAGTGTTCTTTTGGATGGGACTGGGGCCCGCGCTTGGCCACGTCAGGCATCTATAAATCCCTTAGTATCGAAGCCTGGTCAACCAACCGTATCGCCTCGGTCCTTCTGCGCCAGTCTCACCGCAGGGGCCGGGTGTCGCTTTCCATAGCGCCCGCGTGCGCGAAAAAGCTTTCCGCGCGCCAGCGCTTTTACACTCGTATTCTGTTCAATGGCGCAGTGGTGGCTGAAGGTGCGTCCAAAGTCCTCACCATCAAGGACCCCAACCTGTGGTGGCCAAATGGCCTGGGCGCGCATCCGCTCTATACCGTGGAGGTGTCGCTCTACGATGGCCACAGGATAATTGACCTGTGGGAGAAAAAAATAGGTCTGCGTACCGTGGTGTTTGACCGGCGCAAAGACGCATGGGGCGAAAGCTGCCAATTTGTGGTGAATGGCAAGCCGGTCTTTATGAAAGGCGCGAACTGGATCCCCGCGCACAGCTTTGTGAGCGCGGTGACCCGGGAAATGTATGATGGGCTTCTTGATTCCGCTGTCCACGCGCACATGAACATGCTGCGCGTATGGGGCGGCGGCATCTATGAAATGGACGATTTCTACGATCTGTGCGACCAGAAGGGCCTTCTTGTCTGGCAAGATTTTATGTTCGCTTGTTTCCAGTATCCCGGTAATAAACGCTACCTGTCCCTTGTGGCAAAGGAGATTTCCTTTCAGACACAGCGGTTGCGCCACCACGCCTGCCTCGCGCTCTGGTGCGGCAACAACGAGATCGAGGCGATCGCCGTGGACAGAAAGGTCGTCTTCGACAAAAAGGCGTATAGCGACCTGTTTTACCGCCTGCTTCCGCCCATTGTCAGGAGGCACAGCCCCGATACGGACTACTGGCCCTCGTCACCCCACAATCCAAAAGGGTATATGCACCTCCAAGAAGAGGGGTCTGGCGACTGTCATTTTTGGGACGTGTGGCACAAACGCTATCCCGTGAGCGCCTACGAGGAGACGCGGTTCCGTTTCTATTCCGAATTTGGCATGCAGTCGTATCCTTCGCCCGCGACAGCGGCCGCGTTTGCCGCTCCCGGCGATCTCAATATTTTCCGCACGGTCATGGAAAATCACCAGAAAAACGGGGCTGGCAACATGATCATCTTCGACTATATGTCAAAGTTGTATCCCTTTCCCAAGGACTATGCCTCGCTTTCGTATATGTCGCAGCTGAACCAGGCGCACTGCATGCGCGTGGCTGTGGAGCATTTCAGGCGTTCCATGCCCCGTACCATGGGAGCGCTCTACTGGCAGCTCAATGACTGCTGGCCAGTGGCTTCGTGGTCAAGTATCGAGTTTGACGGGACGTGGAAGGCGCTCCACTATGCTGCCCGCAGGTTTTTTGCGCCGGTGCTGGTGTCTGCGCGGCTTGTAGGGGAGGAAAAGACCGGGCGCAATAATTTCAGGATCAACACAATTTCGGGAGTAGAACTCTATACCGTGTCCGACAATCCCGAGCCACTCAAGGCCAGCCTGGGGTGGATGCTGTATCATCTTGACGGCAGGGTGCTTTTACGCGGCGCCATGCCGCTCACGCTTTCCTATGGAAAATCACTTCTGAGAAAGAAACTGGATTTTTCAACCCTGATCGGAACATTCGGCAGGGAACATATGTATCTCAGGTATTATATCAAAAAAAGCGATACAATATTGTCTCAGGGAACCGCGCTTTTTGCCGCGCCCCGGTTTATCGATCTCAAGAAGGAAAAGATGCGCGTTTTTGCCAGGAAATCAGGTGAATGCGCGTTTACGCTGACGCTCAACGCGAAACACTACCAGCACATGGCCGCGTTTACGGTCAATGGGTCGCGGTTTCAGGCGACAGACAACTATTTCGACCTCTACCCCAACGAGCCGCGGACTGTCGAGGTAAGAACAGGCAGGGCAATGGGTTTGGACGAGTTCAGGCATTGCCTGAAGGTGTGGTCCCTGGCTGACGCGTATTGACGGGCGTACGGTCCGCGTATTGTTTATTGGAACACCGTCATCCGTTTCTCAACAAGCGCGGCCATTGTCTGTTTAAGGTCCGGCGCCAGGAACGAATCCTCAATGCATTCCTTCATCCGCGGCAAAGCAACACAAAGCTGCCTGTACATCGCGTCACGCTGGCGAACAGAAAGCTCAAGCGATCCGGCCAGCGCATTGAAGTCCGCGCGTACCAAACCCGATTTTTTTCCATTGATAGTCAGCGCGGTCTCCTCCCTGTCTTCAGGCATGGCCAGGACCGTGGAGACCAGATCGTATGCAGGGCTTAACCTGATACCCTGGGGTGACTGTATCAGGGAATAATTCTTAAGATGCATGTCCGCGTTTCCAGATACGAAAGAAAAGACCGCCCTTAAAAATAAATCGAGCGCATCAATGCCGGGATATACGCTGTAGCGCCGGAGCAGCCTTCCTACCCGTTCGACCGAGCCCTTGTACTTGTCTTCCGTCAGCCGTTCCGATACCTGGCACAGGTCTTCCATTGCCGTCTTTGCACCTGTTTTGTCCCTGTCGATCCTGCGGCTGATAAAACAGAGTTCTCTGGAACCAAGCCGGACTAGCCCGCAAGGGACAATGGGTATGCCTGCCAGCGCGGCGCAGCGCATGACTAATTCTTCGTTCTCAGGTAAACAAGGATACTCCTCAACCGGCGGTTTAAGGACAAAACGGCCCCACATTCCCACAATGGTGAAACGTGACCGCCCGCCTTTTTTCTCAATACCAAGCGAAAGTTTTTTCTGGACACCGGTCACGGAAATGCGGTTGAGTACATTATATGCGGCGTATTCTTTGAGTTTTTCGAGAGTAAGGTCCATTTCCGGCACTGGTGAGGAATCGAAAAATGCTTTACTGCATGGAGCATGATAATCCGTGCCGGGGTCCAATTCCTTACGGCACAAAAGGCATTGATTACGCATTGCCGCCCTCCACGCGTACCGCGCCTATGCAGTCCCGGCATACGGTAAGCAAAAGGCCCATCCGGTCTTTTTCATCCAGTTTCCAGTTTCGTGCGGTAATGGACAGAAGCCATCCTTCGGGAATTAAGCCGTCAAAAAAGGGAATCATGGTCTTTGATTCGTACGGCTCGTTCCGGAGGGGAAGGGTGACGCTGACAGGTTCAGCGTCCGGCAGGCCAAGATATGCCTGATCGTATGAAAAATAATATCCGGCATCAGACTCCCCGATGATACCCGCGAAACGGGACTTGACGTAGACCTTACCGCGCCGCATCATCTTCGATTTCCTTTATAGAAAGCGGGCCGGCGCTATGTCCAAAAAGTCCAAGGATCTGGTTGAGTCTGTCAAGACGGATGGTTTTTTTCCCCTGTTCAACATCACGGACAAAACGGAGGCCGACCCCTGCTTTGACTGCCAGCTCAACTTGGGTCAGGTGCAGTTCCTTCCGCTTTTCTTTTAAAAATTGTGAAAAAACATTTCGTTTTTTATTCATGTTATACCTTTTAGGGTATAGATATTACTTAATTCGTTAATAATATACCTTAAAGGGTATAAAAATACAAGTTATTAATTATTTATATCAGTTCGGGTATAACATTATCTTGGTATTAGAAGCGAATGATATAGTTTGCTAGCGGAGCAATGGAAGCCACAAGGTCAGACCCGCGTTGTCAGATACATGGGAAGATATTGGACGCGCGGCGCCTTTTCCGTTTTTCCAAGCGCAATTTCAGCAGCCAGGCGGCCCATGTATTCAGCGTTCCATGTGCAGTACCAGACCGGTTTCTGATGTATGAGCGTGGGCTGTTCTTGCTGTGAAAACGCCACCACATCGTAGGCCGCGGCCTCGGTGGGCGCCTTTTCAAGCAGTACGTCCTTGACTATTTGTAGAAGGTCCGAGTCCGGGACAATGATGCCTTTGCAGTGGGAATGCTTTTCAAGAATGCGGCTTATCGCGACTACCGGTTCCTCATGCACCCGCAGCGCAACTTTTTTCCACAGGCAGACGCAATTCAGTTTTTTTGCGGCTTCTGACGAACCCTTCCAGCGCATGATGTTCGCCCTGTTGAACACCCGGGAATAGGTATGGTAGGGGTGGAGAAAAAGGAAGCGCCGGTGTCCCTTTTCAAATAGCTTTTTTACCGCAAGCTCGCCGCCCTGGATGTTGTTTGGCAGTACCATGTGTTTTTTACTATACGCGTCGAAAAGGTCCGCGTGCACAATGGGTATGCGCAGGCGTTCTATCTCCCTCCGGAGAGGCCGGTCATCTAGTTCCACGGTAATGAGGGCTGTGATACCCAGGGCATGGATCTCCTGGTATATCTCCTGTATTGTCTTGTTCCTGGTCCGGATAATATAAAGGTGGCTTTTGGTCTTGTTCGCCACGTGTTCTATGCCCTTGAAAATATACTGGTAATAGGAACCCGCAAGCGATGAAAACAGGGAGAGAACAAGGACGCCAAACCTGTTTTTTAACGGTTGCAGCGCAGGAAGCAAGGCGGTTCCATGGCGCACGAAAGTGCCTTTTGACCGGATTCCCACCACAAGCCCTTCCTCCTGTAATAGCCGTATGGCGCGTTTTATTGTGCCTCTTGAGCAGCAAAGCGTAAGGGCCAGCTGTGTTAGATGCGGCAATTGGGCTGAAGGGGGATAGATACCTTCAAGTATGTCTTTGCGTAGCTTGTTATAGATGGAAAGGTATCTCATTTCCATAAAATGGTATGACTTTATTATAACCTTACTAACTTTTTATAAATAAATATACATTTTTGCCTCATGTTTGATATATATTATTTCATAATGCAAGATGAGCGTTGTTTGGAAAATCCGTTAAATAAAACCAATGTTTAAAGGAGGAAAAAATGGCTAAAATGCTGGGTGTGGCGCTGGTGTTTGCTATGCATGTAGCAACGTATTGCCAGTTGGTCCCAGGTACTCATGTGTATTGGTACAAAGCTTTGACCAATGGGTACAATTTGCAGGACCAGGGCGGGCCAAACCTTCCGGAAGGGATTATTGTCCACGAAGGAAAGATAGCCTCAGCAAACTACAGCCCGGGTTTGGGATATGCGGGAGGTGGTTTTAGCTGCGGTTCAAATACAAACGACGACCAGGGCTGGTGCGGTGTGTTTTTCCCCGGCGATCTGAACAATATCGCCAATGCCGGCGGTCATGTTGATTCCGCTTTTATCCGCGGCGAATACCAGGACGTATGGAGCAGCAACGGCCCTTTGTGCCACGAAGGCCCCATTGCTGTCAGGTGCGGCGTTGTGGACGTTTCCTTTGGCATTATGATGTGGGGCAGCATTGAAGCGCTTCCCGATGACGCCAAATGGGCTGATCTTGATCCCATGAATAACCTTAGTTTTGACATGGGCATTGCCGGGGCCGAAGAGACCATCAATTTTCAGGCACTTGCGGGAAGACCTACGGGAAATTCCGACACTCCCCTGCTGGATAGTCAGTTTGTTAAGTTTGACGTGACCGACCAGGTCAATTATATCCTCGATAATGTAAGCGCTACTTCGGCCTGGGCGATAGTACTGCTTTCTTCAATAGGCGCGGGCAGCACTGGCAAGTTTTCGATCAGCGCGGGAGAAAACGCGGGCGGGACCGCCCAGGACTCGACAATACTGGTCAAAAATTCTTATTGGACACAGGACGGCAACACCGCCCATCTTCTTGCCTATGGGTCGCTGGCGCCGATCAGCGTTGAGAAGACCCCGGACATGAAGGGCGGATTCTCGCTTGACAACAGCCCCAACCCCTTTAATCCCACGACCACCATTACCTACAATACACTGGGTCGCAAGGGTATGCTCACGATATACGGCTCCACCGGCAAAGTGGTGCGCCAGGCCGCGGTCAGCGGCAGCGGTTCTCTGGTATGGGACGCGCACGATATGCCCTCGGGAATTTATTTTTCGCGTCTGACCATCGGCAATACTACTTTGTCCAAACGAATGGTGATGCTGAAATAAGGCCGGGTACCATGGCGTATCGGGCAATGTCCGGTTAAAAACAACACATGCGATTTTTGTCCGGCGGGACAGAGCCCGCCGGATATTCTGGTTTTATCATTTTTAACCAAACACTACAGAAAACAAAATATAGGTTCAGTTCCTCGAAATTGCACAGGCTATCGGGCCACCCCATCACTCTCCGCTTCCATCAGCCATTTCCTCACGGGCATTGACCGGACGGTCCCGGACCTTCCAAACCAGGAAAATTCCTTGACCTTCTCGACGCTCCTGGTAAGCATCAACAGGTCTTTGCACGCCAGGTCGTTTCCCGCGGTGACCAGGGCGCGCATCTCCCGTTCCCGCGTCAGCGGGTCGCCAGGATCCCAGCAGACCTGTATGAGACGCTGCACCCTATTGTCTTGATATACCACAAAGTCTACCGCTCGGACGTCAGCGCCTCTCATGGAGCTTTGAAGAATAAAGATAAAAAATTGTTCCCGGGGAAATGATAGAGTCAACGTATTGGAACGCGTGGTAAAAATCCGCGTCTCTGGCCCTTGTCTATACAGGTAGCTGGCGTAGCCATGTTACGGCCTGCTTTGGCTGCTCCTGCAGGCCAGGCCACCACAGAAAGGTCTTTCAGAATAGAGAGATACCGTTCACCAGCCTCAGAGGGGAAGCCTTCCATGATAATAAGCGCATTTCCAGATTGTTCCATATGGAAGGTTATTTCATCGGACAATCCGAAACATACGCCCGAGTCGATGACAACAACATTTCGTTTCTGTTCAAAAATGGAAACATACGCCTCAGCGAACCTTGCTGCTGATAGGCTATCCTGCCAGTATGAATACCAGTATAAGGAAAGTGTGTCGGCCTCGGCATTACCGGCAACGACAAGGCGGTCTGAAACCAGATTCTGGGTCAGGGAAAAATAATCCGTGATTCCCCATTCGCGCAGAAGGGTGATTGTCATTATCTGACCAAGTTCGTCATAATCGAATACGGTGCGCGTAAGAAACAATGTGTCAACAAATGACGAGAACTCAATCATGTAATTCTCGCGTGAAGGAGCAAGATAATTATCCACATTGAGAATCTCGCGTGACTTGATCGGCGGATGAGCGAAAAGGGAGTCTGCCCGTTGCCACTGGTTATTATCGATCATTTGCTTGAACGCGGGAGGGCCATAGGCATACGCCCAATAGAAAGGAAGCGTTGAGATATATCTGACCCCGGAGGCGTGGTCGGCGAGTACAAGACTATCAAGAAAGCCTTTGTAGTCAGACAGGTATGCGCTAATAGAATAAAAACTGGTGGGATAGGTACCAACCGCATCCTTGTATTGTTGCAGTATGGCGGCATACTCAGCCTCGCCCTCGACGAGATAATTGGTCGCATAGTAACTGTCTGAGAACACGACATTGTCCGTGAGCTGTATTCTTTTTTTGTAGATTGTTGTCAAATTATAGTATTGATCCTGAATCGCGTGGACGTATTCATGAAATAGTGTGTACCGGAAGTAGCTTGGTATGGAGATGGCGGTATCAGCAATAATTATATAGATAGAATCTGTTCCGGGAACGTAGAAACCAGACACGTTATTAGTAAACACCGAATCCCGGTCTGAGAAATAATCATCACCTGGCATAAGAAAACCTTCGTATACGAGCGTGCGATTAATTCTTTCCCGTTCAAGCGCCGAACGGGCGTCAGTGCTGTTTGACCGTTCATAATAATTGGTCATATATTCGGTACGGGTGAGTCCGGTCACGGTAATGGGCCGGAGCAATCTTTTTCCGAGGCACGCCTCGGCTTCCCCGTTCATACTGTTCGCCAGTACACCGATTTGTGATTTCAGGTAATCGATCCAGGGTAGCGATTTTTGTTCAGGAGGGTCTTCCTCGGGGTCTGGACCTGCGGGGTTTCCACTGCAGCCGAGCATGAGAAGACAATACGTAAAAAAGAATACAGAGAAAATCAGACGGCTATTAATTTTTAGGTTTGAAAACATCGTCCGGATTGGAACTCCCTGTCAAGAAAAATAGTCTCTTCTTGTCGAGAAACCAAGAAAATAATGGGCTCCGCCAGCATGGTAAGCGTGAGCCTTCAATCATCGTATGATGGGGGATCCCCGAGTCCGCGTAGTATCGACCCCATTCTCGATCCTCGGTCCTGACCATGGGTCTGTCTTGCGGCATTTCACACCCCTTCATCAGCGCAAAGGTAGCATGCTGTCCTAGGGTACTGGCAGGAACATGCCAGGTATTGTCTAATGTCAATACCGCTTGATGTGTTGCAAGTCATTGTCAACACATATATTTACGCGACTTCGTGTCGCGACCAACCAACAACGCCGGTAACCTGTGCGCCTCAGGCGCATCAGGTTGAGCGGCAATGTTGCCTTGCGCTAGGGCCATAAGGTACACCTCACAAGAAACGTCAAGATATTTCATGGTTTTTTTATGTGCCTTCCTTTTCATGCTTACCCGTGATCTTTTTGATTTCTTTGTCAAAATCGGAGATGTAGTTTTTGTCCTGCTCTTTCCTGAATATTTCATATTCCTTACTTGCCAGCGCGAGGGCGACTTCATGGCTGATTGAACCGGCATTTGTAAGAATTTCATACTCACTGAACTTCAGAAAAGCATTCAATTTATCTGTCCAGTCTTTCATGTACATGGCCCTGTTCCGGATTGCCTGTATTTCCGCATAGTCTAAATACATGCTGACAACGCGGTTTAAATGGTCGAGTTCACCTTTGTTCAAATAATTTTTTGCAATCGCCACATCACTTGTCATAATTTTGCTTCCGGTCCCTTTCCGCCATGATGTAAGACCCATGTTTGGCTTTGCATGATTGGCGCGGGAGGCGACTATTTCAGCGGCGGTTTGTCCGGTGATGGCAAAATGCAGTTTATTTTGGACTGTAGCGAAGAACTCCTTTGTAATATCAGCCTTGGGGGAGTAATCAATGGATGTGGCGTAGAGATCGGTGATTTTCTGATACGCCATTCGTTCGCTGGAACGGATGTCCCGGATTTCTTCCAGCAAATCGTCAAAAAACCGGGCACTGAAGCGAGACCCATACTTAAAACGGTCGCTATCGATTGCAAAACCCTTGTGGATATACTGTTGTAGAATGGTCGTTGCCCATTGGCGGAACTGGGTGCCTCGTTCAGAATTGACTCGGTATCCTACGGCTATGATGGCTTCCAATGAATAACAGAACACCTTTCTCGCGATTTCTCTTTCTCCCTCTTTTTGAACTACCGAGAATTCCTCGGTAGTTGCCGCTTCATCGAGTTCGTGCTCCTTGAAAATATTTTTAAGGTGCAGAGAGATATTATCGGCAGTGCATCCAAATAGTTCCGCCATGCGTTTTTGTGAAAGCCAAATGTTTTCCTTCGCATAAAGCACTTCGATATTGATTTTCCCGTCAGGAGTTTGATAAACGGTAATTTGATTGTCCGGTAGTTTTTTAGTTTTTGCCATGGTTTTCCCGGTGATTCATGAGTTTTAAGCCTTCCAATTATATAAGTAAGTCATTGATATAATATAAGATATGGAATTAAGTGCTTTCCATACCTCTTTTCTATTAAATAAAAAACTAACCCTATTACAGGTGAGATATTCTTTGATGTCCAGTATTTTTGTCAGCATTTTCAATCCATGTCCGCACCGTTTCTCAAGTTCGCGATCGGTTCTGGAGCCCCAGTGCCAAACCGTGGCGCCTGCCCTGAGCCTTGCCGAAGGGTCAGGTTGAGCGGCAATGTTGCTTTGCGCTGGGGCTCATTCATAATAATCCTAACCATTTAATCCCCAGTGTCAGAGTGTTTTCTCCCGTGTGCCTTTTATTACTTCTCTTTTTTTTGTTCCAAAAGTCTGCGTTCAAATTCTTTAAGTTTTTCAGGCCGTTTTTCACGCTCCGCCCATTTTCGAATATTATCCATATCCACTTCGTTCATCTGGCAGATCATGATGGCTTGCTCAAGACATTGCGCATCGTTCGCATGAAAGTAACTTGTGAGGCGGTCTTTGGCGGAATCCGTAGCCGAGAGCAGGGAAAGGCTGCCGGTCTTGAATTTCAGTTCAACAGGCTTAATTTTAAGTTCTTCCCCAATTCCAAGCGGGCCAGGCGGAAATTCGACGGAATAAACGACGGATTTGTTTATATATATTCTTCCAGTCTTATTGAACCCAAGTTCGGACATGACCCGGTCAATGACTTTTTGGTTCTCGCTCAGGACATAATTTACCACAAAATCGAGATCGCCAGTCACATATTTATTGTTGCTATAAATTTCTACGCAAGCCCCTCCGGAAAGGGTGGCTTTCAGTCCTTCTTTCGACAAAGCTTCACAAATGATAGCTGCAAGTTCTCCAATTGAAAGGGTGCTTAAATCATTCATGTGCCACCTTTTTTCTCAAGGTCTTCCAGAAGAATGACAGGCTTGCCCTTTGCCCTGGGTCTGCGCCGGTTGAAAAGGAGTTTTTGCTTCAAATCAGGAGGATATGCATCAATGGCTTTGAGCAGCAATGCGGATAATTCCTTCCGCAGATAAAATCTGGGATTCATCTGGTATGCTATTGTACGGCCATACGGTTTGGAAATCAGCACACCATCAGCCTCCAAACGATTCAGTTCCCGTTTGATTGGGCGATCCGGACATTTCCAGAATTCGGTTATTTCCGCGGCGTATCCTTCTTCCCTTGCCGCAATAAAGACGAGTATGCGTTCTCTGCTGAGCGAACCCAATAGAGTTTTTAACATATAGCCCTCTAGTTCTCAAAAGACTGTCTTGTAAGGGTTAATTATTGACCCATATGGGTTATAATATAACTTATTCTTCGCTCAAGTTCAACGTCAGGCCGGTAACCTGCGCGTGACAACCAATTCTAAACCCTTTCTGGAACCTTGGTTCCCTATAACATGGCGTCAGGTTGAGCGGCAATGTTGCCTTGCGACTACCACATAGTTTGATAAAAACATACCCCTAGTGCCACGACCACTTAATTTTTACACTTTTTGTATTTAAATTTTTCTCGCGCTTTTT
>MFYT01000102.1 GCA_001789205.1 Candidatus Raymondbacteria bacterium RIFOXYA2_FULL_49_16
CAAGCGCTACCGAGTGATTCGGCTAAATCTTGCTCGGGGAAACCTCCTTGTCTCCTTGATGATGACTCATTGCCAGGTTAACCATTTATCTTCCACTAAATTTGATGATATATGCCTCTTCCTTGCCTCTATGGCGGCCTGCAGCGACAACCCCGCCGTCAGACGTGAGTTCTATGCTGTAAATGGCGCAATCCATGTAGCTCGAAAAGGTTTTGGACCACACCTCCTGCCCATTGGCATCGGTGCGCAGGATATACCCTTTGGTGTCTTCAGGAGCAGTATGACCGCCAATGATATAACCGCTGCCAGGAACTTCCCGTATGTCCCTGCCTGTTTCGGCAGTGGTGTCGCTGCCGATTTCATTTTCCCAGACCATTTCACCAGCGCTGTCTGTTTTTATAAGATACACATCCTGGTAATCATTTGTCTGGCCAACCAGGGCAAACCCATGGTCTGCCGTCTCCACAATGGAAAATCCCCCATCGCTGATTTCCCTTTTCCCAAATGTTTTTGACCATAAAACATTGCCTGTCCGGTCAGTTCTTATAATATATACATCCGAACTGCCGTCACCGAACGAATTCGAAAATCCGCACAGGACAAAGCCGCTGTCGCGCGTTTCCCGTACACAGCGCGCTCCATCGTTCTTGTTCCCGCCAAACCGTTTTGTCCACAAAGTATCGCCCAAGGCATTGGTCCGGACAAGGAACACTTCGCTGTTTTTCGCGCTGCCGTTCAGTTTTTCATAGCCTGCAATGATAAAGCCATTATCATATGTTTCCTGAACTGAATGTGCAGAGGAATAATCATGATAAGCGCTGCCGCCGAACTTTTTGCTCCAAAGCCTGTTCCCTGCCGAATCTATTTTGACCATCCACATTTTTGAACCCATGGTCTGCGCAAACTCGATTACAACGCCCACAATAATAAAACCGCGGTCGTGCGTCTCGCGGATGCAATTACCCACTTCGTTCCAGTTGTCCTCGTCATCATTGTACCTCTCTGTCCATAAAATACCACCCAAGGAATCCGTGCGGACAACATAGAGGTCCCCTCTGCAGTGGTGGCAGCAGCAATGCCCGGTAAAGGCAAAACCATGGTCATAGGTCTCGGTCACTGAATGGGCCCGAAGGTCGTCCTGGTCGCCGGTTTTGGCCTCCAACACTGATTTTGGATATGCCTTTGTCCATGATGTATCAGGCTCCTGGGCATTGGAAACCATGCACCAAGGCAACAATAATCCTATTATAGCAGGTAAGATATGCATTCCATCCTCCCTTATTTAACTAACGCCAATATTTTTGTAAACACTGTCCCGCTATATTGTACGCGGAGAACATATAATCCGCTTGGCCGCAAAGAAGCGTTCCAAATATATGTACGGACAGCTGCCTGTGACTTTTCAGCGCCCTGGTAAAGCGTTTCAACCAACCTGCCATCCAGGCTATATATTGCTGCGGATACAATTTCCGCATTTGGTTCCATGCCGCTTATCTGGATATGCACTGTAGGATTAAACGGGTTTGGACAAGCAGTGACTTTAAGAGCGTTTTTATGTTTAACAGGGCTTTTACTTATTGCAGAGGTAGTGGTGTCTATCTTAAAAACATGGATAAATACACCCTGGCTTGGTATCCTTTGCCCTATATAAATTTTTCCATGCTCCCTGTCGTAAGCCATGCCTGAACCGTAGCTCGAACCAGCTTCCATGTCCATATTGCCGCCTTTTGGGCCGGGTTCACCATACATAAACTGGTTAAGATTTTTACGCGCATACCATCTGGGATCTGAACTCTTTTTTCTCCCATGAACAACGTCCGACAGGTCAGAAGGATCGTAAAATACAAAACAGGGGAAAACCCCAAGCGAAAAATGGCCCGATTCATAACCATGGTCCATGCTGAAATCAAGTACCGCATAGAGGATAACAGCGCTGCGGCTTCCGTATGTCAACCATGCTATCCCCGTATAGTTTGACAATGGCGTGAACATTTTTTCACCTTTATCGGTAAAATGCAATAGGGGCACGCCGTCAATGGTGTCGCCAGGAGCAGGGGTATTGCCATTTTCCCATGGTGCGCATGCGAATAAATTTGGCCCTTCCGCGCCCGTATTCCTCTCCCTGCCGCATCCCAGTATTTTCCCCGGGGTATTTGAATCCGCCCACTCTTTAGGGATCTCGCACATATATCTGCCAATGTCCCACCTGGCAAAGGTATCCAAACGCCATAATCCGCCTGTATTGGGATTGGACAGATCAGGATCGAGCCATGCAATGCTGTTGCCGTTAGGCGGAACCCATATTTCGTCCTGTCCTACTGTGGCATATACCTTGCCATTGCTTTGGGTCCCCTGTGCTTCAAGATATAAAAGTCCCCAGACATTTGTCTGGTACGCATCCGGAATACCTGAAAACGGGTCTGCCCATGGCTGCAAAGGAGTTGTTTCATGTAAATCAGCGATGTTCTTGGCAGTTGAAATAACCGGCGTTGGAATATTGACTTCCACCATCCAATGGTTCCATGCATGTCCCGATCCGAACAATGACCCGGGATATCCATCATCCGGCCCCGTCGGGTCTCCATGGGGGTAATAACCAAAAGCAGCCGCTCCATAAGTAAAAGTGCCGCATTCATCGCACCCGACCCTTGGGCCGCCATTTACACTAAAAGAACCCTCGTACACTATATCTTTAGGAAAAAGGAGCTTGTCCTGATCCTGCTGGGCTAAAACCAGGGAGAAAATAGCCCCAATAAATACCGTTGATAGTATTCTTCCGCCCATGCAACACCCCCTCTTTGTGCAACTATTTAAATTATAACTATCGAATTAAAGTGATCCTCTTTTCTTATCTGAGTAAAGTGATTTTACTCGAGTAAATTCTATCCCCAATAGACAGCCTTACGATATACACACCACTTGGCTGAAAAGACGCATCCCATGTTAAACCAGCAACAAGGACCAAGGGGGAAGCAGTAAGCTTCTGGACCAATTTACCATGAATATCAAATATCTGAATCTCAACCTGTTTACCGCTTGGCGCTTGGTTTTTGATGCTTATCACAGTGCTTGGATTAAACGGATTTGGGCTGCAATTTATCACTGGTACTTTCTTGGATATTGTCATGTTTATAGATGAGTGGTTACTGTCCAAAGGCACCATGATAAACCTGCACCCCCCGGTTGTCGCGCTTCCCATTTTAAGTATAAAACCTTCAAATGTCACAAGGCCGTCACTGTCGGCCGCAACCGTGTCTTTCTGGTAAATGGTATTCGTATCGTTTACAGCCGTGTTCCTGATGACATATTCCTCGCCTGGAACAACAATAAAGTTCTGCAGTCGACGTGGGGTAATGTCCGCAGTATCGTCTGCCACACCCATATTTGGCCCGCCATAAGGGTTATATGTAGTAGCCGCAAGCACTATTTCATATCTATTAACTTCGTCTACCTGTCCCTTATATCCACCAACTCTATAAAACGGAGTGCTGAAAGCAACGTTTTTGTTGTATTCATATTGTATGGATTCAGCGCTGTCCGGCATTGGCAAAACAGGGTTGCTCGCAAGGCTGCTAATTGCAACATACGAAATATTCTTCCTCAAAGAATCCAACATGGTATTACCAGCCAAGGTTTGGGCGCAACACGAATGGTCGCTCCCCCCCATAAGCCCGCCGCTCCAGCCCCTTCTGCTTTCTTCGAGCTTTGGATAATATCCTTGTCCCTGTGTTGGCCAGTTTACGCTGCCATCTTGCCCTGCATGCGCCATTGCTATCCATGGCAGGTCATATTTCCTGGTGACCATAAGCATGTTCTCAAGGTTAAACCAGGCATGGGCAGTCATGCCGGCGAAATTCTGGTTGAGCCATTCGCTGCGCCAGCCTGTAAATTTCATGGTAATTGCGTCGTTTACGGGTGTCCCCCATTTTGCCTCACAGTCCCGCAACCATGTCCATGGACCGCCTTCAAGGAAATTTGTTGGCGCAACCCATCCTTTTCCATAAGCAAAAAAATCAGGGTAATTATGTAAAAACATCAGCGTACCACCGCCACCCATTGAACCGCCTGTTACCCAAATCCTGTTTGTGTCTATGCGTTCAGAATAATACGGTTCCTTATAAATCATCCATTTGAAAAAATTCATAGCCCGGGCCTGGACAAAATTAACAATAGGGCCCTGGGTGACAATAGGGTCGGTTGAGCCATAAGTATCAGATGGACCCAATGATGTGTCAAAGGCAAATGTCTGGCTGTAACCAAAATTCCACGATCCGCGTTCATGGTGGCGTACATTTATGTGGGCGTAAACATTTGTGGTTTCAATGGCCATGCTTCCAGGATATCCTCCCAGATATAAGCGGAGATCCCCTTTATTTGAATTATTATTATATGTACTGCGTACCGATACGCAAACAGGCCATACATAATTGCCAAGATATGTCGGATTAAAAGAATCTACATCAGTATAAATAAAATATACCCGGCTGCATTTGCCGCGGTGCTGCCATGCAAGGACAGGTACAGGGTCCTCAACAGTTTCAGAGATGGGGCCCACCATATTGCCTGCGCCAATGCTTTTGTCCTCTACCCCGCCAACAACAGCGGTGACTGCGTAATAAAAACCGCCGTTTTCATGGGCAGTAAAAACTATCATGCCCTTACCGTCCGGAACTGGTGGGGCCATGCCAGTGCTATCTGAATCCAGGGGTGTTATGATATTACGCGAATTCGGCCTATATCCTTTGACCGTAGTATCGCCACCACTTAGATATTTGCTGTTTGCAGAACCTTGTATTACTTCATATCGTTTATTGGTAATCGTAAGGTCGGTTGATGTTATAACACCAGCCTTTTTATAAATGACATATTTTTGGCCCCCCGCAACCTCATCCCATGAAAGGAAAGTCTGGCCTGAACGGACCAATGCTGTTAGATTTCCAGGGACAGCGCTGAAAATAGTGAAACAAGAAACCAACAGGATGCATGCTGCTGCTAAGACATTATTCATTCTACAACCTCCTCTTTAAGTCTGATAATAATCTATATCATTTGCATTCTCCATACAATGAATTAGTTATCAATCTGATTGGTAAAACTTATCATATATAATTATATTTTATATTGTCTTCATAACCAACGGGTTACAAAGAATACGGCCGTCTTATGACTCCACTTGAAAACTTAAAATTTCCCTGCGCGGACACGAACAATGTCTATTTGGCAGTAGACAGAAAAACTGTTATCAGAAACGTCTCTGAAAATGCGCAATCCTTAGTGGCCTTTCACCCCGAAGAAATTATTGGAAAAAAACTCAAACAAATCCTGATTCCATTAGATCCAAGAGGGGAACTAATTTTTACCATAGACTTCTTTTTGAAAAACCAGCCCTGCGAAAGAGACATTTTCATCAAAATCAACCACCCGTTTCTTGCCTTGAACACAGATGAAGGAATTTTCCTCTTTTCATATTCCAAAGGATTCAAATGCGGCAATGTTGAGTATTTTCTCATATGCCTTTCTTGCCAGTCATTCAACAGCCCCGCAGTCCAACGCCAGCTCTCAATGGTGCGAAGCTTCAACAGCCCATTCATTGTTCTTGATGAAAACCACAATATAATGCAATACAATACGCTGTTTCTGGCAATGCTGAATTTCCCTTTGATAACGGAAATACATAAAAAAAATATTGCGGATATTCTTAGCAAAGATTATAAGGACGCGAACCCTTTTCTTTTTCAGAAAAGCATTTCATATATAAAGGACACAGCTTCTGCTTCCGAACAGCCGTGGAAAACGCTTATTTCCGCCTCTGGCATGCGCAACTCCTTTATAAATTTATTCATCCCCGACCCGCGTTACGGGACATCCATAACAAACAGAGGCGCGTCTTTTGCGCTCAAAGATCCATCTGCCGCGGCAGCATTAATTCTTTCACAACCTATCAACTTGCCCAACCACGATATTCGGATACAAATGGAAATGGAGCTTGAACATGGGGCGGATCTGGTTATCGCATTTAACCATCCGCCCAATAAAAGCGTCTTTTTTGATCCGGCCTATTCTTTGGATCTTAAATTATCACAAGACGGGCTGGTCTGTCAATTCTTAAGAAGGTCCGCGCCAATCGTCACAAATACAGCAACCCGGATAAAACCTGGGGTTCCATTTATATTATGCATAACAAGGATTGGGGCGTTCTTTAAAGTAGAAATCAACGGGCAAGCCAAATTGGAATACGCAGACCCGTTTGTGATCCAAGGCACGGCATCAATGTATTTATACTTTTATATATGGAAAAAATCAATGCTTATTAAAAGCCTGGCCATAATGGAACGGCAAACGCTATTTAACATAGAAAAACTCGACACAATCGAGTCCCGGTATGTTTCATTCAGGTATTCGCCGGACAAACTGTTTTCTTTTTACGCGGAACCTTCGTTTTTCCTCGGCAGCAATGCGCTGGTCGTCCACTTCAACCAAAAACCCATGCACATCAAAGGCCGCAGCCGGGATCCGGTGGCGCCTTTGTTAAACGAGGCAAGAAAATACATTCAGGATAACTTTTTCAGAAAAATCGACTTTAAAAGCCTTGCTGAAAGTTGCTGCATAAGCAATGTCCACTTTATAAGAAAATTCAAGGAACTTTTTGGGCTGGCGCCAAAAGCATACCAGACAAAGCTAAAACTATTGGAAGCGCAATTGCTGCTAAAAACCGGTAAATACAAGGTACAGGAAGCAGGCTTAATGGTCGGGTTCGACGATGCCGTAAATTTCCAGCATGTGTTTAAAAAACATTTCCAGGTTCCGCCAGGGGAATTTTCGAACAAATAGAAATTTCCATTAATACCCGCATGGCGTACACACAGCGCATTTATGGCGAATTTATTTGATCAGGCTGACACGCCTTACAAGAAAAGACCCGCTGAGCTTTACCTTGAGTATAGACGCTGCTGGGCTGATCCGAAGCGTTCCAGATCAAACCACATAATACAATCCCACTCTCAATTCAGCCGTATTGAGGGACAAGAGGACCCTGTTGGTGATTATATGGCGATTTCCCGCAGCGATCCTGATGCCTTTGGTCCCTGAAGCCGCATATTTATCGCTGACTATCGCCCAATCCTGGACCGGACTTTGGAGAAACAATCTCCCATTTAGCCAGGGAATTCTGCTCTTCGAAATCTGTGGAGAAAAACGCGCTTGCATATGAACAGAAAAAGAAACCGGCGAGTAGGAGGAAAATATACAGAAAAACGGTTAATGCCAGACCATTAATATAAATTACAAGTGATTATTGCCGCAGCAAAAGGTAGAGTTACTTGGAGGCGCCTGGGTATTCGACCATGGCGGTTGAACTGGGAAGATAATCTTTCCCAAAGGCTTTGGCTTTTACGGTTGTGTTATCCTTTATATATGAATCATATACAACTGCCTGCCGTTGTTGCCATGCGTTGAATCAACGATGATTTTTTTACCGGAACGCATAATCCGCGGGTGCAGATCGCAGCGCAACTCGCCGCTGCGGTATTTTTCCGGTATGTAGAAGTGTCCTAGCGGGATTATCCGCTGTGTCGGCAGATGATAGAGATATGGGTTTTGATTTCCATTTTTATCATGATAGGTGTCCGCGATCATCCAGTCCCCGCCGGCAAAGAAACTTAGGTGTCCGTTCGTGGCTTCAAGGATTGTCTCCTCACGGAAACTTCCATCGTCGGCGCATAGCCGGTACGCACCATCACGCCACATCGCAATATGTGATGGATCTCGCCAGGTGAAATGAGAAATATATGGTTTGTCCGTGACCAGCCGCAGGTCCGACCCATCAAAGGCGGCGCTGAACATCCGTGTGCGAAAGCCCAGCCAGTTCCCGTTGGCGGAGCGCCACCGATTGAGAAAAACAAATCGCCTGCCGTCCGGGCTCCATTCGAAAACATACATATAATGGCGGTCATCGCGCGCATCCATGTGCGGATAGGGAATGGCCGCGATTTGCTGGTAGCTGAAAATATCTTTTGCGCTGCCTGAATCAAGATCCATCAGGCGCATGCCGATAGACGCGGGCGCCAACGCCATACGGTGGAGGTCCTCAATGCCTGCATAGCCATATCCCGGCCTCATGAATTCAATCCGCGCGAAATCAGCACAGAGCGCCCATTTCCCTTTGGGATGCACATGATAAACCGCATGCGGCAGCGTGCGTTTTTTCCCAGAGCGCACATTGAGAATATGACACACAAACTTTCCGTCTTCGCGGTCGTTCCACAGCACTTCGTCATTCGAGCATGGCCGCCACTGCAGCATGCAGCCCTGCTGCCAGCTCCATGCGCGCGACAAGCCAAGCTCTACCCATTTATTAGCGTTCAAAAGATCAATCATGCCAATTTTAATGACGTCGTGGGCTGCGGGGCTGCGGCCTTCAAAATCAACCTCCATTGCGAGCGCGTAGCGCTCATCCGGATCAGTCTCGAATTTGTCATAGTAGCTGAACCAGTGAAACTTTGGACCCGTAGTTAATGGAACCACTTCCGGCAGCCGCGCGTGTGGATCATATAGCTTGTTTTCAAAATCGGGATACGAGACCCATAGTTGATCGGCTGGAACTTCTTTTTGAAGGCCTTCCGATTGATTGCGGTAAACCATTTTGCCTCCGGGATACTATTTGATCAAACTGACACGCCTCACAAGAAGACACCCGTTGATCTTTACTTGGAGCATATAAACACCGCTTGGAAGACCTGAAGCGTCCCAGGTGACACCAGCAGACAGCGGGCAGCTAGCAGCTGGCAGCTTCTGAACAAGTGTGCCGTGTACGTTGTATATTTCAATCAAGGCGGTTTTGCCACCCGCGGGCTGACCGCTGATCGCTATTTTAGTTTTCGGATTAAACGGATTTGGACTTACTGTAAGCATTGGTCCGGTCTTGCCTGGCAAACCCGTTTCGCTGCTTGCCGAGCTGTCTATTTTTACATAGTATGCATGGACTGCCGGCCTTGTGCCTAGGGCGAAGTTGCAATACACATACATAATCCGTGTCTGCGGATCAAAACAGGCCCCAGCTATTGTATGGGAAGATTCAGTAGCGCTGACCGGGTATGGCCAATTGATTTTGTTAAATGAAGAGGGCTGAACACTGCCCAAAGCCCGGTTTCCCAGCGCTGCCTCTCCCAATTCCTTGAGGTCATAAAAATACCAATTGTCCTCATAGTGGGGATCCACGACACTGCCACCCCAGTCGTATCCGATCCTGCCGGTATTATGCTTCACAAATGCAACATAGCCTTTTTTATCTGGAAGATCTATAAACACTCCGGCCGCGCACCCGCTTTTATCAGTGAATCTCCCATCCCATGGGCTGGGGGGCTGGTAGAGCCAGATAGTTGAATTGGCCTGGAAATAATTGCCGTTTCTGACAGCGGCCTCGGGATAAATATATCTCAGCATTTCGACCATATCCACCGTATCCTGGATCATATCCGGCTTTTGTATGGCCGCAATTGCCGGCCCACTACTCGCTGTCTGACAGAGGCTGTAGACCCCTCCAAATCCAAGCGCCAGTTCCCTTCCACCGGTATATGCATCGGCAAATGTCTTTGGAATGCGAGTAACGCCACGCCAGTATGCTTTCCATGTCGCCAATCTTGGCAGGGGCAAATACCAGTACTTCAGGTTTGTCACCGTATCATTGGCCAGCCTTGTGGCCGCAAGCATGGGGAATCCATTGCCCCCATAATAAGAATTATAATGGGTCCAGTAAAGGATATTAGTACTGTCGTCCCACCAAAAGCCGCCGTTTGATGTTATGTTCTCTCCTGAAACCGCTGTATCCCAGGCAATGGTTGTCCATTGTTTGACAAGAGCGGCTGTAGTAAGCGCGGAATAATCGCTGCCTTCAATTTTTTCCAATTGCGGCAATTCCACTTCATACAAACATTGAGTATAGGTCCCGGTATTCAGAAAAAACCTTTTGGATCCATCGGGCATGGTACGGAGCGCAAGCCCGCTTGGCACAAAAGTATTGTCATAACCAGTCACGGCCGGCAGCTTGAAGGAGCCAATATATTCAAAATCAGAAGAATCGAGAAGCGAATCCCTGTGCGCGGGAGGAGGCGGAGGCATCTCCAGCCGTTGTTTTACGTGTATACTCTCCGCAGGCACGATTTCTCCAAAAAGCTGGCTTGCCGTTCTATTATAGCATTGCCAGGCAAAGGCCCATGTTCCTGGTGTGGATGGCGCCCTCAGGTTGGAGGTAAAATTAAAAGTGTCGCCCGGAGCAATAGAATCCCCATGGTGCTGGAGAATAAAATACGTTCCCCATGTGTAATTGTTTGACGGATACTGGGAATACATCAGGATATTCGTTATTGGCCAGGCAGTATCACCGGTGTTTCTCATGCAAATAACCGCTGGAAAAATCTCGTCCGTGGTCAGGGTTTCGGGGATGACGCATCTGACGAATTGAGCGTCATAGGCTGCCTGGACAGACTGGCCGGCTAGAAAAAAAAACATGCAGGCGTACGCGAGTGTTATAATCGGGTTACGCATTGACCCCCCCTCCTTAAGCTTATGCGATTAACTTTAAGCATAAAATAAATATTTCCCTTAATTGCGATGAACGGCACCGCTTACTTTAACAATAACATTGTATGTTCAGAACGCTTTCCGTCCTGTAGCTCAAGAAGACCGAAATAGACGCCGGAGGACAGTGTTTTGCCTGCGCTATTCCGGCCATCCCAAGAGAACCGGTTCCGTACGCCGTTCGCATGTGCAGCCAAATGTAACTCTTTGACTTTTTGGCCGCGCGTATTAAAAATAGAATATATCGCGCTTTTCGCAGGCGGCAGCGCATAGGTTATCATCGTTGAGGGATTGAACGGGTTCGGTGCGCTGCCAATAGACAGCATGTCAATGATTGCATACGTTCCCTCTTGTTTAGTCGTTGGTTCCGGGAAATAGCTGACGGTGAGTTTGGGGCGCAACGCAGTGTCGCTGTTTTCCTTGGAAAGGATGTATCCTTCTTTGTAAATTCCTAAGCGAAGGAGCATACCGTGGTTTGAAGCTGGGACGGAAATCCAGGACTGTGTCAGATCCCGGATGTTCCATTCCAGCCACCGGCTGCCCACGTCGTTTGAAACCAGCTGCGCCACTACTGTTGTATCAAAGTCACCGCCGTTTGTTGTCCAGTTGTTGACACCGTCATATGTGTAATAGGTCACTCCATCCACCGGCTGGTGATATATTCCGGTGCCTTCGACCCAGGTATGCGTCATTTTATACAGGCGCATTGGCTGGTCTGTACCCGCGCTCGTGGCGTAAAGGTCCAGTATCGCATTGGAGATTATGGCGCCTGAGGGAATGGACGATGCCAGGTCAAAAGCCACGGCGCAGGAACGGCTTCCTTGAGAGTAAAGGTGCATTGTTGCCGCACCACCCCAGTTCCACGTGTCTTCACCGCTATAACCGCTGATCATCGCATCTTTCGCGCCACTGTAACCATTCAATCCCTGCTGCAATACTATTGTTACCTCGGCAGTGGACATTACTGTGATTGAAACCAGGGCGGTGTTTGATTCCAATGCCCCGTCATTGGCTTTGAAGGTAAAACTGTCCGGTCCGCTATAGCCGGAATTCGGCAGGTAGGCCGCTTTCGAACCAACGATTGTCACTGCGCCATGCCATGGCCCGGTCACTTGTGCGTACGTTAGTGCGTTACCCTGGGCGTCAGTGGCCGACAATGTGATGTCCTTGACGACTTCGGGCCCTGCGACTACGGTCTGGTCATATGCAACCGGCGCGGTGTTCGTGACTGCGCCTGTTGTAAAAGTGTAGTCACTGGTGATTGTTACGTTACCAACAGGATCAGTCAGCGTCAGGCAATAATGGTAGGTAGAGTTGCCTTGTAATCCGGCTAGTGCAATTGCCGCCATGCTGTAGTAACCAGGGCCGGATGTGGCAGTAATGCCGTATGCGGTTGTTAGACCATACTGCACCTCGATCCTTGCGACTTCAGGCGCCGGCGTGTCCCGCAGTCGAATAATGACATTTCGCGTGCCTGAAGTCAGGCTTCCTGTCACTGTTGGATAGCTTGAGGCCACTGCCGGAAACTGCATGTCGGTAACCGGGGTTTTAGCACGCATGGGCGTATAAAGCGGGTCGCCTACGTTCATGGGCATCCATCCAACAGAAGGAGTGGCGAGCATCGAGGCTTCGGCAAAATTGTAGCCCTTGAGAATATAGTAAAGCAAGATATTCGGCCGTTGATGGCCATTTAGATATGGCTCGCCAACTGTCCCAGAGACGCACGAGGCGCCATGAGACAACGAATATCCGCAAAAAGCGCCAGTCATGCCGCTCGCAAACGACATGCTATGCAGATGGCATGCTATTGACCCTGGCAGCCATTCGAAGGCGGTGGCGTTGTTGCTGTACCAGCCTTCATAAAAAAGCGCGCGCGGCGCAGTTGCAGCGCTTGTACCATCGGTGAATGTGAGTCCATAACTGCCAATGGTCGCATCGGTTTGTTCCCACTTGCAGGTCAGGCCAGTACCAATCACATAGTGTTCGCCATAGGCCATGTTTTTGTCTGCTGCACCGTAGCTGCCATAGTTGCCGGAAATCACATCCGCATCAGCCGTTAGCGCGGAGTCGGTATAAGCTGCATATCGGCTGTCCACGTACACAACGCCGTTGTAGTAACCAGCCCCTGCAGTAATATACCGTTCGCCATAAAGCGCTTCGTCCAGCAAGCTCATTGCCCGGTTGGCACTGGGGCCGTCTAACCGAGCGACCAAATACATTTCCGTACCGGCAAACTTGTAACTGGCATGGGTAAAATGCGGTTTATCTGTCTCAAATGAGGGCCGAGTTGCAAAGTAAGGGTTTGTGTTCCAGCCGATGTTATTGGTTGCCGGGTTCCAGTAGTTGAGCGCCATGAGCACGTTATCTATGCAAATATTTTTGTCAGCCGCGTATCCGCTCCCCCCTTTAACCAAATAAGGCATGCCATAGCAAAGCAGGATGACGTCAATATTGGCTTCGCCCAGGGCGGTGAGTTTGGTTTTTATGGGCTGTACCACTTCAGATTGAAATTTGGCATAGTCTGCGGTGTTATAATATTGTCCAAGTGTGATGGTCAGACCCAGCAGGTTATCCGTAGGCACCCCGCGCTTGGTAATGTAATATTCAGCCACTTGTTTTGAGTCATTTGTACCGTCCGCATCCTGATCCTGGGTCAGACTGGCATTATAAATCACTAGGATGCGGTCGGCTGTGGTTGCCTTCGTTGGAGACAACAGCATCAGTACAATCATGGCCATTGTCAGGCAGATAAAACCTTTTGGTTTGTTTGTCATATTCATGGGATTTCTCCAATCAATTTCTCATGGATACCATATCCGGTTGTCCCAGCGGAAGCTGGTATGGTAAAAATATATCTCCTGAGCCTTGAAAACAAGAAACCCTTCCCTGTATGCGCTCTCCGCAGGTACGGATTCCCAGAAAAGGGATATGTGCATCATAGGCTGCCTGGACAGACTGGCCGGCTAGAAAAAAAACATGCAGGCGTACGCGAGTGTTATAATCGGGTTACGCATTGACCCCCCTCTTTTCTAAAGCTTATGCGCTTAATTGTTCAGGTAAAAATAATATGTTTCCCGTTGATAGCAGAAACATATTATTACTCCCCTATCTTTTAAAAACAACCACCCAATCACTTCACGAGCACGGCTTTTTTCACCAGCGCCTTTTTACCCGCCAACACCTTGACAATATACATTCCGCTGGGCTGATTTGACGCGTCCCATACGATACCAGTAGACAGCTGGCTGCTGGTAGCGCACAGCTGTTGGACCAATGTACCATGAACATTATAAATCTCTATAATAGCATTCTTGCCGCTTACCGCATGCTGTATGCTGACCTTTATTGTTGTCCTGGGGTTGAACGGATTGGGCGTTACCCGCAGTTCAGGAACGCCAATACCCGTTGCCGCAATATCATCGCCCGCGGTGCAATTGGTGCAGTAAATTTTTAACGTGCGCTGCGTCTTGGACAAGGTTAGTCCGGGAATTGTGATAAGGCCATTTGAATCGGCAATGGCATTACCGCTGGCAACTGTCGTAGCTCCCTCGACGAGGTCCCATGTGTACGTTGAACCTGCGCCGTGCATAAGCTGCTGAAGCCTGCGCGGGGTCACATCAACTGTCTGCGTTAATTGCGCGGCACTGCTGGCAAGCCACATGGTCATCTCCCATTGGCTGGGATTGTCAACGTTCGTGGCCGGGTCCCATCTCACGGATAAATTTATACTACCTGTATCCGGTGCGTCCCCCGGGGTAATGACAGGGGTCTGGTCGAGTGATCCATTCGTGAAACAGGGATACGATTTGTTTTTCTGATAGTCTATTTTTATATAATTAACCACCGAGGCATGGCCTTGAAGCGCCCACCGAAAATTGAATCCGCGCTTTGTGGCAATCATGGCATTGGTGTTCTTCCATGCCTGGGGCCAGCCAATGGCGTGGTCATTATTGCCGTTCGCATAGGTCATCCACGGCGTCTCGGTCTTTACATTCGCGGCCAGGAATTTGGTGTTGTCCCAATAGTCCCAGACATTGACACTATCAGACGGATATACCACCGGATACCCGAACCGCTCAAGCCCTTCGTTTGAATAAATGGAATGCAATGAGGTGTCGCCCCAACTGGACATATAAGATTTCTCGAAATCCGGAGATTCCCTTGGTATGTGAACACCGACCCACGAAAAAATATTGGCAAAGATATGCCCGCTGCGAAGACCCCACGTTGAAGCGCCTGACCCGCCCATGGAACTTCCCGCAACCATTATTCGTTCCGTGTCGATATTGTATCTGGGTACTGCAAAGTCGAACAGGAAAGAGAGGTACCGAATCTGTGTGTACGGATGCACCACACCCCTGGTAAATGGCTTGAATGTGCCCGAATTCTCGTGGTAGCCGATCCACCAGTCGTACGGGTACTGGTTTGTGGAGATGAGCAGGCCACCTTCCTCCTCCCTGAACCATCCGCAATAGCACGAGTTTATGCTGCCACCCCAGCAGTGCAACGACACCTGTGCCATTGGTTTTGGAATAACGGTATCAGGGACCGCCACAAGATAATCATAGGGCTCGCTTGGGGTCGTATGGTTTGGAAGACATTCCCATTTGACATAATAATTGAGTGTTGCATTGGCTTTATTCTGGAAGGTAACACCGGACTGCACTTCCCTAAGCAAAACCATGCCTGTTCCAGCCGACACGGTTACGCCATTGGTTGCATTTACCCCTGAAGTCAGGGTTGAAAAATCCTCTGCGCCATCAACGGCATGGCTTACAAAGTAATAATACATCGGGTTTCCGGCAGCCCTGAATCCGTCAACGTATATGCCGGTTCCGGGAGATGCCAGTTTGAGGCTATCAACCGGGTAACGGGGCACTGGTTTTGTGTCATTGGCGACCTTACACCCACCCAAACCGTAATACGATGCGTCCCATCCGCTCATCGGGAAAAGTTCGTCAATGAGTTCTGCATTAATAAGCGCGTTTTCCGAGGTTAATGGCTGCGTGGACCGGTAAATACGGTACCGGATTTTTTGTTTTTTGCCGCTCCAATCCGCACTGTCATTATCTCTGGAAAAATGGGCGTTATAATAAGTCAGATATTCGCTGCAGGTGATATTGCTTGCGGTAAAAGGAGGGTCAACTTCCTTGAAGGTGATCATGGCATCGCCGTTCTCGAACCGGGCGGAAGCGCTATCAACCTGCGCAAGCACGGAGTCTGCGGGCTGGTTGCAGGTAACGTCGAGCGACGCCATGCCGCCATAAGAATACATGCCGCCAACGCTAGCAACCGTTAAAGTACAACGGCTTCCCACGGCAAGGGCCTGTTGCACAGCCGCGGTCGCGTCAAACGTCATATACCTGGGCCCCATCAATTGGAGCGTGTCGCCGGCCTTGGATTTCAAAATGATTTCGGTCCTTGAGTGAATAGTGTAAGGATACGATCCACCGCTAACGTATTTCCGCGGAGGGCCAAAAATGGCACGGTACACAGTAGCGCCGCTGATAGCCGAAAGATCGAACATAAGTTTACCACTACTTGCGTTATAGGTGATGGTACCCGGATGGCTGCCCCTGTCCGCCCTGTCTGTAAAACTATGGGTGGAAAGTGCGGCGTGGGACGCGACAACACATGCCGCGAGAACGAACATAACCGCGATCTTTTTGAGATAGGACCGCTGGCTTTCCGGCGCCCCGGTTCCCTGTGCCCGGTTTTTCCGCATACGGTTCTTCGTTGCTACTCGTTTACATACTGTCATCATAGCTACCCTCCCGAGGAATTGCATACTTTGCGACTCTTTCCGTAATAAATTGGCAATGATTGGCTCCTGTTTTTTTCAAGACGCCGGCTAAAAAACCTTCCTTATTGTAACAATATTACCCGTTTTGTAAGCACGCGATCACCGATGGTCGCGCGGATCAGGTACACACCTGAAGCATTACCTTCAGCGTTCCATTTCACGTGTATGCCCCCGCTTCGCGCCATGCGACAAACAGGGAATTCCTGAATTAATGCCCCGGTGACGTTAAATATCTCAATCTTGTCGCGGCCTGAAGCTGGATAGTCAATACCGGACACGGTAATAGTGGTTGCCGGATTGAACGGATCAGGATATATTCGCAATGCCAATTCTTCAATTTCCGGCTCTGTAAGCATGGCCAGGGTATTCAGGTTATAAGCGGCAAGAAGGGAGTCAACGCTTCCAGTATCAACATAGATATTAGCCGTATCAAAACGAATTGTTGCGTTTACAGCATTAGATATGCCGGAGGTGTTGTTATTCTCATCATATGGCTGCACAGCCATATAATAACTGCCAGCCGCAAGAAAAGAAGCGGAAAAGGTACATTCAACCATCTCACCTGCGGCCAAGGGAGCTGGAAGACGGCGGACAATAGTAGGACTTGTCGCAACAGCAGCTTCCTGTTGAGCGATTCTGAGAACATATCTAGTGCATCTGCCTGTTGCGCCATCATCGCCTGGAGCGGTAAACCTCAACGCAATACGAGAAATATCTCTGATCAAGACGCCTACCAAACTTTTATTGCTGTCCCGCAATCCCTTTCCATAAAGTTCAGTAGTATCGTAGACAGCGATTAATTCAAGATCATGTATAACTCCAGGAGCAGTTATATCATTCGGAACAGTTCCGCTTCCCGCTTTTATGGTCAGCGTATTCCTGCTGGCGCTGCCCCAGCCGCCAACGACTCCTTCATGGAAGCAGAAGTTGGGTATGGTCACAATTCCGACTGTCGATCCGGGACTCGACGCTTCCGCGGTAACAACTCCCATCTCCATTCCATTACGGTACCAATGATACTGCTGTCCTGTTACAATAGGAAAGTTCTGCACTCTTCGTGGAGTAATATCCACCGTGAACACATCGGGGAACCCTAAATATGGCCGTTGCTGGACTCTGCCGCTATACTCGACAAACTTTGTTATATCCGGTCGAGCATCAAACTCATAGGGATACATAACAGGGGTGTAGGTGATGGGAACATACAAGGAATCAGTGTTATCGACAACTTCGCCAAAAGCCCATCGCACCCGATGGTTAAGCCCGCCATGAACAAATCGTTCGAATCTGCTTGCCTGGACCTCATCAACAGTGGCGTTATGCATGGCAAATATGACTTTATTTTTAGGAAAGTCACCAGTATGGACAGGACCAACGCCATCACCGGAGTTGTGTCCGCCCGCTTCATTCATCTCAAGGTGATGCAGCTTGCCTTCCCATAAAGGAGAATTTTCAATATTAAAGGGGTATCCATTCTCTGGCCAGCCCACATTCATATCATTTGAATTATGCTTCCCCTGATACCAAAGCGCATGTTTCTTCTCATTAAAATTGGGCCTATATACGCTATCTATCCAATAATCATTCAATGAGATACGCTTCCATATATTGCTGCCATGCCAATATTCGCTGATTGCAGTATCCCCCTTCTCTCTACGGTACAGATCCACCCAGGGGAACTGATTACCCTCTGTGTATGGTCCCCAATTACGCCGGCCATCACCATCACGGTAACCCATACTGCCGGAATCACCTACCGCAATCCAGTTGGTTATCCCGATGCTGTTAAAACCGCCGGCAAAACATTCAGGGTAATGAAAAAGCATCTGGGCCGTTCCGGTACCACCCATTGACTCGCCTTTACAATAGATATTATTTGAATCTGGGGCTATGAGATGAATATTGCTGAAAAAATAATCCAACATTTTCAAATAACGGTACTGCGTATAATTGAATATCGTATCACCCGGAGAAACAGTCTCCATACCGCCGTAACTGGCGCGATTCGCCCTGTTTTTTCTGCCAAATCCATAGTGCCAGGTAGAACGGCTGTCACCGCAATCATCAACAGGCTTTAACTGATAATAACCAGCGCCTGACACACTGCCCAGGTTATTGTAGCCGTTACCCGCGCTTAGTCCATGTAACTGAAAAGAAAACCGATATTTCTTTATGGCATCAGGCAGCCCGTTTAAATAGTAATCGCTCGGCATTAAAATCTGATACGTATATGCATACCCCTGCCAACACGGGTTCCAAATACTGAAATCATTGTACTGTAACGCGGTAATAGCTCGAAACTCGCCATTCTCAATGCGGGCGTCAACCCATATTGGCACAATGGTCTCGTTCACCTCTTCTGTTGCAGATGCGGCGCCAAGAAAAGTTTCTCCGCTCCCAACTCGGACAACCGCATAATAACGGGAGCCGCCATCTTTGGTTGTCCACGCAAAAACCCCTGAATCAAAGGCAATTGGCTCTCCAAGAGAATCGATCACATAATTAGTAAGCGCCTTGCTTGAGTATTTGGAAGCGCAGCTTATGCCCCAGTAGCAATCCCAAGGCAATGTGGCAACCTTCAGTGCTCCAGAGTAATTCCCTGAATTAATCTCAGATTCGGAACGATACACAGAAAAAGAATCTGTGCTGTTTGGTCCGCGGGGAAAAACCACAAAGGTCTGGCCATACCACTGCTGAAGACGTATGTCTGCCTGCAGCGCAGCTGCAAATATGCCAACGATTACTATTGTGAATGATGCTATTCGCTTGTGTACTGACATCGTAGTGACCCCTCCCTAGGCATTGATAATTTTATAACATGTATTTAAAATACTCTCACACCCATTGATCGGAAAGTCCAATTTGCCAAAGAAAGGTGTCTATTCTCGGGAAAAGCTTCGTCTTTTTTGTGGAAATTCGTCTTTTTTACTGAAAACAGGGGGTTGCGTTAAACCGCCTTCTTCTGTTTCTGATACTCAGTAGGCGATAAGCCCTTGTATTTCTTGAAGTTCCTAAAAAAAATGTTCTGATTGTTGAATCCCACCTCAAACCCGATGTCAGATATGGCTTTATCTGTTTTTTCCAGCATCTCGCACGCCTTTTCCATGCGTATGTCGCGCAGTCTTTGCATAGGCGATATAGTGCGCGCTTCCTTATATAATGCGGTCGCGTGCGACACGCTCAGATAAACTACCCTGGCAATATCCTCATTTGAAAGGTCGGCGTTGGAATATTCTGTTGCCAGAAGCTGATCGATCTTGTCCGCGATCTCCTTACTATTCCCCTGCAATGGTTCTTGTTCCCGTGACCTGACAACCAACCTGAAAAAAATAATGCCAAAAATGACCAGAAGTGCAATACCACAGCCCAACAGGACCATGAAGGAAAATTTCCGTTCAATAGTAAAATGCAGCACCGGCATATTCTGAACAATAACAGTGTCACTCGAACGGACAATGCAGCTATGTATCTCCCATTTTCCCGGCTCAAAGTCATCAGTAACGCGGATTGCCACTGTTCCCGAACCCCGGTCAGGATAAAAACGGTATTTGTCGAAGAGAAATGTATTGTGCGGATATGCGCCTTGAACCGTATCCCCGACAGATGCGTATTTCCAGGCATTCAACCCTTCATCCCCTTTGAACGGGACCCCTATCGAATCATACAAACTGAAGACAAGGTTCCTTTTCCTATTAAAAAGGCCGAACCGATTCTCTAGTGAAGCGCCAAAAGAGGAGGAACGGAGATTCAGGTCTATATAATCCTTGCGGCCAAACGGTGTAAAGGCCAAATCAAGAAACAACGTATCTCCAACATGGAACCCGCCCTTGCCCGGTCGTTGGCGCACCGTTATCTGGTCAGCCGGTATTGTATTGGACAGCCGCTTTTCAGACATAGTGACATTATCAAAGCAAATAAACGAAACAGGCGTTTTTTTTCCCTGGCCCGCTCCCAATTCTATCTTCTCAATCATGGCCGGTACGTCAATGAGCGTTCGCGTTCCCGCGCCAATAAAACGGCTGTCGCACCACAACGAATCCATCAAAACATAGTCTTTGACGCTTATAGAAACAGAGACCGAATGCCACATACCCGGGACAACACATAACACAGGATCAGGCGGGATTGTCACTGGGCGATCACCGCGTTTTTGCCGAACAAGCATCTTCAAAAATATATCAGGCCCCCTCTTTTCCAGCAGCAGCGTGGGGTTGCCATAAGAGACGCTCCGATTACCTGACATGACAAACGAAATGATTGTACACCAGATGTCCGCGCCCGTATCGGCCGTTATGCCGTCTTTTTCAATCCTGAAGTCAACCGTAAAATACAATCCCGCCCTCAATTCAGCCGCGTTGAGGGGCAGCAGGACCCTTTTAGTGATTATATGGCGATTTCCCGCCGCGATTCGCATGCCATGGCCGCCTGAAGCCGCGTATTCATTGCTGACAGACATCCATTCCTGGCCCGGACCAGGGGAAGCGACCTCCCATGTCTCAAGAGGGTTCCGCTCTTCGAAATTAGTGGAGAAAAACACGTTTGCATGTGCACATAGGCAGAGATTGAGGATGAAGGCTACTGCCAGTTGTTGCAACATGACGATAAAATAATTGATTCGGCAAGACTGAAGAAAATTATTTGGTCTTTTTTTCGCCAAGCCGGGTGTGCGTCTTCAGAAACGAAACACCCTTTAAAGACGCGAAGAAATCCATCCAAACATAACGGAGCCTGCGCCCCATGCGAACGAGGACCGAATGCGTTGAACCAGAGGGTATGCGAAGCAGGCAATTCCCGGTGAAAATACGGTTTTTCCCATCCGCGGATACAGTCACATGGTTGTCCGCAAGCCCGAGAAAATACTGTTCGAGCATGGGATGCGCATGGGCTGCGACTGCGTCCGGACCGGTTGTTTCAACAGTGCCCATCGCAAGCCGGGGTACGATAGTCTCGGCCAACAGCGTCCGGTTCACTGTCTTTGCGCTTTTTATGGCCTCGCCATACGCTTCGCACTCTTTGTATCTCCGGAAATAAGGGACCTGCCTTCGCTTTTTCAGAATCCGCATGTCCTGCTGATCAAGGGTTTTTCTGATCGCCAGATAATGGAGCGTATGCCCTTTTTTAACGCGCAGTTCACAGTGCTGTGCAACAGGAATCCGGCAGATACTTTCCGCGCTGATAGTCTTGTTCATGCCATTGGCGCGTAGAACACCCTTGCCTTCAAGAAAAAGCAGCACCAGGTCTTCTGAAGGTCCGCCAGTTTCGTTTCGCACGCTTGGGCCATTCAGGGACACAAATGTCGTGCATACTTCCGGCACTTCTCCGGGAAAAAATTCCTTGACCATGACCCGCGGGCCGGAACTTCCCGCCCTCCGGAACTTAAATTTTTGAATAGGTATATTCATTTCACACATATAATATATTCTTTTACCTTGTTATTGCACCAGGCGGGAAATGTTTTCCAGCAGTCCACTGACCGCAAAAAAGGCCTTAATCGTTGAAAACAGCCAGAAACAGCCGACTTGCTTCAGGACGAAACTCCGTTAAAAAAGTCCTCGTAGAATATTAATTGCACGCACGCTCGCTTCAACATAATTATATGCATCCGCATAGGTGCTGCTCCTTTCACCCCAGTAGTAATACAAACCACACAACCCGCAGTTGCCATATCCCGCGACAATGACGTCGTTGAAACTCGTGCGCGCATTTGTATACAGACTTTGCTCAACGGATACTTCTGACCCAAAAACCGGGAAATAATAGTCGCCAATGCGCGTGGCCTGTATGGTCATGCAGGAATCCGGACAGCCCCGTAGCGCCAGCCCATCCATGTATGCACCACTGCCATTTTATCCACGGTTTTAAACTCCAGGTGCGGCAGGGTATCCATTGCTTTGGCGACCACATAGTCCTTGGTGAATCTGGAAGGGTTTGTCATGCAAGTTCCTGAACCGCCGGTCATATACAGACAGCAGCCGCCAAATGACTGTTCCATGCCGCGTTGGATATCCCTCAGGTTTAGACCAACCGGATGTCCGGTAAAACGGACTATGGATCCGATGGGATCGCCTGCTATATCCTGGAAAAAGAAGAGCCAGAGGTTATCGTCAATAGGGCCGTCGGTAAAGGTGGCGCCGGATTGTTGAGTAGACCGGGCAGTTGCCTGCCCAGCCCCTCGCGGAACCGTACGAGCAGCTTTCCCGCATACGGCTCTTCATTCGGTCTTCGGGGT
>MFYT01000103.1 GCA_001789205.1 Candidatus Raymondbacteria bacterium RIFOXYA2_FULL_49_16
GTAAGTTTATTTCTTTACCTTTGGCCGTACTGCTGCAGCGCATCCATATTTGTAACGCGTAACTCAACCCTGCGATTTGCCTGCCTGCCTTTTTTCGTGTCGTTGACCGTCTTGGGCATGTTCATACCGTATCCATGTGAACTCAAATATGAGCTTAAAGCAGGCGCGACTTCGATCAGATAGTTGCGTACCGCTTCGGCCCGGCCCTGGCTGAGAGTTATATTATAAGAATCGCCGCCTATATTGTCGGTATGGCCCCCTACCTCAATCTGCAATTTTGGATATTTGAGCAGCATTTTACCGATAATATTGAGGTATGGTTTTGAATTAATGGTCAGCACGGTCTTTCCAGTCTCAAAGTATACGGCATCAAGGAGCAACTCACCTGTTGACAGTAACATTTTTTCCGCGTCGCTACGCTTGTCCTTCTCTACTGCAAGATCACTTGCGGCCAAAATGAGCGCAAGCGAGTCGGCTGTCGCCTTTGTAGCCAGTATATCGGCGGTTTCCTCGTTTGCCCGCGCAAGGTCATCGGCTTTTCTTTGCATGGAATCTATTTGATAAAGCCCATTTTCCTTTTCAATAATAAGCGCCATGGAGTCGTTTGCCGATTTTTCGTTGAGGGACCGGACCTGGTCGGCCGAGTGAGCGGCTTTCTGCTGCAAGGCAGCTTTTTCCTGCGCCGCCTTTTCCTTTTTCGCACGCACGGCCATTCTTTTACTTGCCAACATGTCAAATGAGAACGCCACCGCGCCAAACACCCGGTAGGGTTCCAACGCGCGGGGTTCTGCATTTATACGGTTTTTTGAGAGTGCGACATCGACCCCCGCCGAAATATTAGTATTATAGGACGAACGGAATTGGACTGACGGGGTGACCCACAATGGATCTGTACCAAAAGCCCAATCATTCATCTGCGTCCTTGAATTCAATTCAACGCCAATGGCGGCAAATGAAAAAAGGTTGCCTTGAAGGCCTGCGCCCAGAAGCAGCAGAGAAGCATTGTCCCCGCTAAGTGATTTGACAGCGCCTTCATTCAGATGCAGTTTAACAGCATGAGACTCATTGCCAAAGCTGAGCGACTGCAGAAGTTTGGCCATAAAATCAGTGCCCGTGCGGGTCTGAAAGTAATTATATCCATCGGCACGGTTAGTGTTGATCTGATTATCTGAAGTACCACCGATAAGAGCCGCCTGACCGCCTAAATTCATCATTGATTTGACAGGATACGGCAATGTGCCCTGGACACCAGCCTTAACGCTGCCCCAGCCGCCGCTTTTAGTGGTATTGTTATAATTACTCGATCCAAAGGCCCCCACAGACGCAAAGAGATCGATAAAGGGACTTGCCCCATACGAAGCCGCCCCAAGCCCGTTGACAATAGAAGCGTTTTTATTGGGGGTTGAGATAAACTCCTGGTTCTGGTTGTACCAGTTTCCAGTAACATTGAATGTAAGACGTCCCTCTCCCATGGGTTCAGCGGAACTCACACTGCTTAATCCCCGTGTGGCCTCACTGTTGATAACAGGGGTGACATCGTTATTATAAACGGCCTGGATCGTTTGGGGGAACAGGCTTGCGAATAACGCTACAATCATGATGCAAATACCTGTCCATGTTTTTGATGCTTTTTTACTGATTTTCATGACAATCTCCTTAGAGTTTAAGACCTTTTTTTGTTATCAATAATAAATATGAACTTATCTTATAAAAACTACCTCCCTCGTCGAGATGAAGGATCCGGCTTCCAAACGGCATAGGTATACACCGCTCGAAAGATTGAGCGTTTTATTCTTGGAATTGAAAGGCACGGTGTGCATGCCGGCTTTCTGACGGCCATTCACGAGTGTGGCAACTTCATGACCAAGCGAATTGTAGACCTTAAGGGAAACCTGAACCGCCTTCTTAAGACTATAGTTAATCATGGTGGATGGGTTGAACGGATTCGGATAGTTCTGCAAGAGCGCGAATTCTTGGGGAGCTGATCCATTCTCGACAATGGTTCCTTCAGACGGTTTAGTGACGGCATTGGCGTCTAAAATCACCGCGGTCTGGGCCAACGCTCTACCGTTTAAAGTTGCACCGGTCTGCATCTCAATCATCGTTTGACACAATATGATTCCCTTCATAGCAGCTGTTGTTCCAAGGGTTGTTTGATCGGCGACCTGCCAGAAAATGTTTGATGCCTGCGCACCGCCGCTCAAGGTAACAATGGCGCCATTACTCACCGTGAGAGTTCCAGCTATCTGGAAAATCCAGACATCGCTTGTGGCGCCGGATATAATGACACCGCCAGCGGATATCAGAACCCCGGTACTCCAATTATAAAGACCAGGTGCGAGAGTCTGCCCAGTAACATCTCCTGTGTACAGTTCGGTGAAATCGGGTGTTGGTCGTCCGGCAGCATCCGTGTACGCAGTTTCCATGTCGCTTACAGCCGTAGTCATATTGGACGAAGATGGGGCAGTATAGTCAGCGGCATATACATGTCCAACAACTATGGCTGATGTTGAAAATGTACCTGAGGCATCCATTATCAATCCAAATCCGGTTATATATGTCGCAGCGGCTGGACTAACGCCAATATCACCAGTAACTTGGGTGGTTCCCGTGGCTGAAATTCCTGTTTTTGCGAGAAGCGTAAAATTGCCGGCTGTTCCAAGATTCACTATTGCCAGAGATTGAGACACGGCAGAGACAGGCAGCATCAAAGCGGCCATCAGTGTCGCACCGATGAAGCACATCCACAAATGTAAAACAGTTTTTGGAATATTTATTTTGCTTTTCATAAGTAATGCGCTCCTTTTTAAAACGCGTTATGGATACTTTTTTGCGTGCTTAAAAGCTGAATAGGAGTCCCACTGTGATGACAAAAAAATCGCTTTTTAGGTCCCCACTGCCCGGGATATCTTTAAAATCATAATCCAGAAAGACATAGCGAAGGTCGCCGGTCAATTTCATAATTGAACCCAGGGGTATGTCCACACCGCCGCCGAGATGCCATCCGAATGCTTGCGTCGTCTCATCCGCAAGAAGCGATACCCTGCTCTGATCATAATCAAAAGTCAAATTGTACCAGCCCGCACCAATGGCGCCATAGACAATAGGGAGCGGATAAATCAAACCGGTGACCATCACCGGCCAACTACGGACCGTCAAAGCGCCATGCGCATATTCTTCCTGCCGATAGTTGATGGAGGCTTCAGCGCCGAGAACCGGCAGTAATTTCAACCGGCAGGCGAGTCCACCCATATAGGACCCTTTATCGGCATCCTGAGCTTTATAATAACCGGCCTGCGGGCCAATACTTATACTGGCTGCATTCATCTGGGCAACCAAAAACGCGACTAGCCCCATCATAAGCATCATTTTTGTCAACATCGCGGTTCCTTCCTGTGTAAATGATTTATTTTTAGCCACAACCCATCGGTCCCATCAACACTTATTCAACGTTCATTTCATTGATTATGCCATTCACGCCCTTGATATTGTTGACGAGTGCAACCACCAAACTCTCTTCAGCGCTGCTCTCTACATTGCCATATATCCTGACCATTCCTTTGTTCGTAGAAACTTTGATATTGACAGCGCTGGTCGACTTATGAAACAGCAAGGCAATCTTAACCTGGGCGGTAATGGAAGCGTCGTCGATATCGTCCCCTACCTTTTCAAAGTTGGTTTTCGTTGGCTCGGATGATTTCATGTCATTATTAACGCTCTTAACACCTTCAACTTCCTTGACATATTCAGATGTTAATTCTCTTTGCGCTTCGCTTGGGGCATGACCGCGCAAGGTGACGACACCGTCTTTAACGTCAATCTCTGTCTTTACACCGCTTACATTCCGATGGAACATCAGCATGGTCTTAACCTTCATGCCAATCCAGATATCTGAGTTTTCCGCCGGTTGTCCGCCTTTAACCTCCAGCTTGTTGTCCACGCGAACAACACCGGGAAGCCCAGCGACCGTCTCCTCTGCCAATGATCGGTGAGACCATTCGCTTACTGTTCCTGTTAAGATAACGATGCTGTCATTCGTTGTTTTGATTTTGATATCATCACCTTTTAAGTAGGTCTTAAACACATAGGATTTTTTCGCGGATGATTCGATGCGACCACCTATTTGGATTGCGAATAAAACCCCCGCGGCACCTAGAATAATAACCGCAGACAAAACCTTCGTTGCAAGATTGAGCTTCTTCATTGTCCAGTCTCCTTCAAGTGATTGAATTTGCTTTCTAACGTTTTTTGATTTATCCATTTAGTGTTCCTTTTCGGTTCAACTGGATAGAGAAGCAAATATCGTACCATATTTATTAATTGCCCTTATTTATTGATAAAACCGGAAACAGCCTCGATCTATCCCGAATCTATTCCAGGAAACGAGAACACCTATTAGCGCTATTAAGAATTCCGCCATTAACCCCTATAATATTGACTTACATAAGTATTGGTCCAAAAAGTAACCTATGGCCCGGTGCTAAGATTTATTCTTCGATCACTATCTCCACAACGTGCTCCTGATGGTCGTCGTTGAGTGTTACTGACCGGTCTTTTCGCTCCACGCCGTCAACAATCACGCGGATCCCCTTGCCCGGTTTTACCTGATGAAACCCGCAATGATACACAGTCTCTCTGAAACGGTAGTGGACCTTGAAATGTTCCCACTCCGCGGGAATGCAGGGGTTGAAAGTGAGCGTACCGGCTTTCAATTGCACACCCAGGACATACTCGACGATGAGCCGGTACATCCATGATGCGGACCCGGTATACCATGTCCAGCCTCCCCGCCCGGTGTGGGGTTTTGATCCGTAAATATCCGCTGCCATGACATAGGGTTCCACCAGGTATTGCGCGGCTTTCTCCCTGGTTGATCCATGGTTGACCGGATTGATCATGGACAACAGATCGTGTACCTGCTGCACCTCCCCCATTTTTGCGAAAGCCATGACAGACCAGATTGCCGCATGTGTGTACTGGCCGCCGTTTTCCCTGACACCGGGAACATATCCTTTTATATACCCGGGTTCCTGCGCGGATTTGTCAAAGGGAGGGTCCAATAACCTGATCATACCGTTTTGAAAATCAACTAAAAAGCGCGCAAGGGAACGCATGGCCTGCTGTGATCGCCCGAGTGATCCTGCCCCGGACAAGACCGACCAGCTTTGCACGGTCCCATCTATTTTACACTCTTCATTGTGTGAGGAGCCGAGGGTGGCGCCATCGTCGCAGAATGCCCGTAGGTACCACTGCCCGTCCCAGGCCTCGGATTCGATTTTTTTCCGCAGCAGTTGAGCTGCCTCGGCGCACGCTTGGCCAAAGGCCTGGTCCCCGCGCGTCAACGCCAGTGGACCAAATTGTTTGAGAACCGTAAAAAGGAAGAACGCCAGCCACACACTCTCTCCCGTGCCTTTGGCGCCCACAAGATTCATGCCGTCGTTCCAGTCTCCGCTTCCCATGAGAGGCAGCCCATGCTGGCCAAACCGCAATCCATGCAGAATTGCCTGCTTGCAATGCCCGTACAATGTGGCCTTCTGGCGCGTTCTGGCCGGAAGATCATAGAAGGACTCTTCTCCGGGATTAAGAAGACGGCTATCAAGAAAATGCGTGGTCTCATCCAGAATACCGCTGTCGCCTGTACGGGCTACATAATCGCCCGTGACAAAAGGAAGCCAGAGGTAATCATCTGAAATCATAGTGCGCACACCGCGTCCTTGGGGGGGGTGCCACCAGTGTTGCACATCGCCCTCGGGGAATTGGCGGGAAGCGCACAGCAGCAGGTGCTCACGGATTAGTCCCGGCTGCGTATGGACCAGCGCCATTACATCCTGGAGCTGATCACGGAACCCGAACGCACCCCCGGACTGATAGTATCCACTCCGGGCCCATAAACGGGCGGCCATGGTCTGGTACACAAGCCAGCCGTTTGCCATCACATTCATCGCACCATCCGGCGTTTCGATGGTAATGGCGCCTAACGTATGCTTCCAGAAACTCCAGACGCGATCGCGGGCGTCATACGCGGACTGTACACCCTTAAACCGGCGGACCAGGTTCCGGGTTTCTTCTACGTCCTTTCCAACACCCAAGATAAATACTATCACCTTTTCCTGTCCCGGCTTCAGGTCAAAATAGACCTGGAGCGCAGCGGCGGGATCAAGTCCGATACCGACCTTGCCTGACAACCGGGTCCGGTGCAGGGCCGCGGGATCCGCGAGCGTGCCATTTCGCCCGATAAATTCCGTTCTATCCCCGCAGATGCTTCGATTGGCCTCGCTTACCTCAAAAAATACGACGCGGCCCGGGAACTCCGTGTTGAAGGGATTGCTTGCCAGCAGCGCGCCTGTTTTCGAATCGATCCCGGTCCGTATGTGCATCCGGGTCTTGGAGCGGTTTTCGCCCAACACAAGTTCCAGAAATCCCGTTGCCGATACCTTGCGGGTAACGGGAGAGCCGTTGCGCACCCGAAGCATCCAGAATTTGACAGGAGCGTCCACGTCAGCGTACATCCACAACTCCGACTTGAGACGGTATTGCGAGTACTCAAAAACGCTGTACCCGAAACCATGGCGGTTGAGATAGGCCCCGGCTCCAGGAGCGGGCAGCGGTGTTACGGACCAGAATCGCCCGGAACTTTCGTCACGCAGATACACGGCTTCGCCGCTTCGGTCGCTTACCGGGTCGTTATACCATGGTGTTATCCTGAATTCATGCGCATTCTCGAACCACGAATACCCGCCGCTTTGCGAAACAACTGTGCCGAATTGCCTGTTCGCCACAACATTCACCCAGGGCATGGGTGTGGGATTTCCCTGGTCTATCCGGATGATATACTCCCTGCCGTCGCGCGTGAACCCGCCCCATCCGTTAAAAAAGAGCAGGTTGTCCTGCCGGAAATTCTCCGGTGCAGGCAGGATACTCTCGTCCCGTGATGCGACAAATTTCGGAACAGGGGTCTCGCCGCGGAAAACCCGCTCAACCTGCTCCGAAAGCATTCCGCCGCTATCAGTAAAAACCACCCGCGCGGCGGCCAGCATAAGCATCTGGTCCTCGTCCGGCATCTGATCCGGGTGACGCAGAAACACTCCGCCTGTTTTATCGTACAGGGACGCCTCGGGACCGACGGCGATCAGGCCGATGAGCTGGTCATTAAATATCTGCCGGTACCCGGTACGTTCTTCGTTCCAGATGATAAGATCAACCGCCAATCCCATCAATCGCCAATAGGCGTGCGCCTGAATCAGTTTCGCCGCCAGCTCAATTTTAGAAGGGTCGCCGATTCGCAGCAAAACAATGGGCAGGTCGCCTGAAATACTGTACGCCCATAAATGGGATTGTCCTCGCGCATTTTTCAGAAGCACGGTCTGATCGGCCCTGCGATAGAGGCTGGCATAGAGGATTGAGCTCGCAAGAGTTCCGTACAACCGGGCGTCAGGTTCAGTGGCATTGAGTTGCCGGAGCAGCACGTTCGCATGTATCACCGCCAGATTAAAAACCCGGTCCGCCAGTTCCCGGTCCTGATATTTTTCGATGAGCGCTTCAGCCTGCGGCCTGGTTTCGGCCATGCCGGTGATATAGCCCACGGTAACGCTCTTGCCCGGCCCAATGGTCAGCCTGCATCGGATGGCGGCAATAGGATCGAGCACCGGCCCTTCTGTTCCGCCAAGCGGTCCGGGCCTTTCCATAGCCCTGGGCTTTCTTGTTGACAAGCCTCTCCCGATGAACGCAAGCCGGTCGGTCTCGTACGAAAGATCGCATCCATCGAGGCCGCGTGGCGTGAAAAGGTGGAACATCCAAGGGCATTGTTCCTCAGGCGACCGCGGCCTTCGGGAACAGAGGACCGCATGACGCTTCCGGAGAATCTCTGTCTGCACAAACAGGTTCGAAAACACGGGGTGCGAAGCGTCGGCCGCGGGCGGGGCCAAGACCACCTCAGCGTAGCTGGTGAGTTCGACGGTCCGGGACACGCCGGTGAGATTGCTTAGCGTGATGCGTCGGTATTCAATATCATCTTCAGGCGAAACCGCGATCTCAGTATAGGTATCCAACCCCCCATCCCGCCGCCTGAACTCGGCGCGGGCCAGGGGAAAAACAGCTTCATAATTTTTTGACTCAACGCAGGAGGGCTGAAAAGCCGCGGACCATTGCCGTGCGGCGGACACGTCGTTGACATAGACAAAGGCCCCGCAATCATCCATGGTCGGGTCTTCGTTCCAGCGAGTTACGGTGAGATCGCGCCACCGGCTATACCCGCCACCCGCATTGGTCACCATTACATGGTAATTGCCATTCGACAAAAGATGGACTTCGGGTATGGTTGTATGGGGAGTGGTGAAAATCCGCAACACATCTTCCTGCCCCGGGGGAATTGTCCTCGAACGGAAAAGTTCAGATGGCTGCATGAGAAACGGGGACGCCTTTGGCACGCGTTCCTGAAGCAAAAGAGTCGTGGTCCGGAAGAGCGGATCTGACTCGAATCGTTTTGTCATGGGATCACCGGCGATGGTGTTGACCAGTGAGACAAAACTCATACCCTGATGATGCGCCATGAACGACCGGATCAGGGCCGGGGAATGGCCGTTGGACAGCCGGCTTTGCGTAAAATCTATCGCCTCGTACAAGCCATACCTGCCTTCGTATCCATCGGCGGCAAGCCGCTCCATGTTTTCGCAGGCCTCTTGCGGTTTGACCATTAGCGCAAGCGCCGAAGAGTATGGGGAGATCACAAGGTCATTCGCCAATTCCCGCTTAAACCCCAGGTCTGGCACGCCAAAGGAGCGATACTGGTAGTTCAGGCTTGTATCGGTGCTGTTTTCGGCGGATTCCGAAATGCCCCAGGGCACGCCCCGTATTTTCCCATATTCAATCTGCCGGTCCACAATGGCCTCACAGGTTTGGCCCAGCAATGTGTTGGCATATCCGGGCATCACTAGCCGCGGCATCAGATACTCGAACATAGAGCCGCCCCACGAAAGCAGGATCGTTTTGCCCCGCCGGATTGTGATCAGGCGGCCCAGACGGAACCAATGTTCCAGGGGAAGCTTACCGCTTGCTATTCCGATGAAGCTTCCCAGCCGTGATTCGGACGCAAGAAGGTCGTAATGGCCCTCATCGCGCCTCCGTTTAGCAACATCATATCCTATGACAAGCAGGTTGCGTGAGGTGTCGTACAGCAATTCATAGTCCTGGTCAGCCAGGCCCTGACACTGGCCGGCCATCTGTTCAAGTTGTGTTATCCGTTCCTGCGCACAGCCGATTCCCAGTATAACCTGCTGTTCAAGAACGCCACGAAGACGCGGAAGGATTTCCCGCAACAGCGCCATGCTTCCAAGCGTACGATTGTCATCCAATTCCTGTCGAATCAGCGGATCAATGTCTGGGGGGGCCTCTGTCGCAAGCCAGGGCGCAAGGTAGAGCAGTTCGTCCCGCTGGTCAATGCAGCGGCCCTCAAACGCATTAAACCACCACCGGGCCTCGTCCCCTGCCGCGCGTTCCGCTGTCAATACCCGCAGTTCATTGATCCGGGTGAGTATGTCGCGGATGCGTTTCAGCGCTAATTCCAGGCCGCACGGCGTTTGTTGGCACTCACGCAGGATTGCCGCGAGTGACTGTATCCGCATCACACTTTCAGGGTCTTTATCTATTGCGGGAAGGAGGTTTTCCTTGAAGACATCCAGCGTACTGAGGAGACATTCAAAAACCTGTTGTTGAAATATCGGTTTATCGGCCAATTCTACCAACCCAGCCCTGAGTGTCAACAGGTAGCCAGCCAGATTGCCGCTATCGACAGTGGAGATATAGTGCGGCGCCATGGGCTGGAGGGTCTTGGTATCGTACCAGTTATAAAAATGACCCTTAAACCTGCTCATCGCCTCCATGCTTTTTATTGTCTTGCCGGTCTTTTCAATCAATTGCGCCTGGCCCAGATAGCCCATATCATACGCGCCCAGGTTCGACAGAAGCATCAGGCCAATATTTGTCGGCGATGTTCTATGGGCAACGGCCTCGCGGGGTGTTTCCTGATAGTTGTCCGCCGGAAGCCAGTTGTCCTCGGGCCCGGCGAATATTTCGAAATAGCGCCAGGTCTTGCGGGCTATTTTTTTAAGAAAATCCATCTGTTTAATGGAAAGCCGCGAGGGGCGCGGAACCACGCGCCTGCTGATCCACCACGAAAAAAGAGGCGAAAAAAACCATACCCCAAGCATGGGCAACACATCCGGCCGTCCCTGGGCCATGAAGTAAGCGCCCAGCAACAGGGCGCACAACGGAGCAATGGCCATGGATCGAATATACACCCGGAGTCCCCCGCATCGCTCGCGCTTGGCTTTTTCGGAGTCCGTCCATTGTAATAGTTTACGCCGTGATATCAGCATCCGCCAGCATGTGCGCATGATCGCATCGAGGTTGGAGAACGCCTCATACGGAAGTACGGCCAGCTCGAAACAGGCCTGAAAAACCCGGAGGCACATGAACCCGCCAATGGACCTGGCATGCGGATACAATGGAAATCGAGGAGGGATCTGCGCCGCCTTAAGCACCACCGCAGGCGCGGACGGCAGCAGGAGGACTGCGGCAGCCACCGCGATTCCCAGCCAGGAAGGTGCGATAAAGAGCCAACTCACTACTATCAACAGCAGCATTCCCGCTGGGACCAGGCTCCGCCTAAGATTGTCAAAGATCTTCCACCGTGATACAGCCGAAATGGGGTTTTTAACTGATGCAAGCCTGAACCCGGGCACAAGGGGTTGCAGCCATGCCGCGATCTGCCAGTCGCCCCGTATCCAGCGATGGCGTCGCACGCGCTCATCCCTATAGTGTTCCGGGAATTCATCAACCATCTGCACATCGCTGACAAACCCCGACCTGCAGTAGGTGCCTTCCAGAAGATCGTGGCTCAAAATCCGGTTTTCGGGCAGCCGTTTTGCCAAGGCCATGGCGAACATATCAACGTCGTAAATGCCCTTGCCAATGAAGGAGCCTTCACCGAATACGTCCTGATACACATCCGAGACAGCGCGGGTATAGGGATCAATTCCTGAATCGCATCCGAAAAGACGGGAATACCATGAAGCGCCAATCGCGGGCAGGCTTGAAACAACCCTCGGCTGCAAAATCGCGTAGCCATCCACAACACGCCCTTTCACGCGGTCATAGACGGGCGCGTTGAGCGGATGGGCTATGGCCTCGATCAAGTGCCGTGCGCAGTCACGGGGCAATTCGGTGTCTGTATCGAGCGTGAGAACATATTTGATATCAGGCGCTATCGTACCATCGCCTTCAATAAGAAACCCGGTTTTCTCCCGCGAACGCAGGAAACCGTTCAGGGCTTCGAGCTTTCCTCTTTTTCGTTCATAGCCCATCCACCGCCGTTCACGCGGGTTCCACTTCCGTGGACGGTGAAAAAATAGAAATGGCCGATGCCCGTCACGAGCGTAGGTGTCGTTGAGCTGTCGCATGCCATCCCTGGCCAGTTCCAGCAGCGCCGCGTCGCCAGGCATGGTTTCCGCCTGTGCGTCCTCAAAATCAGTCAACAGGCTGAAGTATACGTTCGCGGCGCGATTGGACAAATAACATACCTCCATTTTATTCAGGAGCCCAGCCACAGCGCGGTGGTCCGCGAGCATGGCCGGCACGGTAATCAGGGTGCATGATTCTCTCGGGATTCCCGGCAAAAAGTCCATTTTAGGAAGCGATCGCGGCATGATCACGAGGGTGATAGCCCAGTTTACAAGCGACACGGCCGCCTGGCTAAATCCGATGACCATCAGGACACCCGCGACCCAGAGCGTCATTGCGCTCGCGCCATGCGTTTCCCGCAGAACAATACCGGTGAAGACGACGGTGACAAACGCCAACGATCCCAGATAAAACAACAAAGGCGCTTTGTTACATAGGCGGTTAAGCGCTTCTCTTCTTGTCAGCCTAACGCCCAGAATGCGCTCCAGCACCGGCCGCTGACGATCGACCAGATAGGCGCCAACGTGGGCTGTTCTCGATCCGTATTCCGCGCTCCGGGCCAGGGCGACCGTTTGCGCCGCGACATGTTCCTCGGTCGTATGGCTTTGCCGGGCCATCTTTTCGATCACATGCCGGTAGGTGTCTCGTGTGGTAAAATCCATTTTCGGATACACCCCGGCTGGATCTTCGCGGAGAAGAGCTTCCACCTGGCTCATCTCCTCGACAAAACATTGCCAGTTGATTGAGGTCAAAAACCTGAGGCTGGTGATGCTATTTCCAATGGCAATGTGGTTAATCGCCTGCTGCTGACTGTCTAGGTGCACCTGCCGTTCAATCGTCTGCCCCTGTTCGGTCAGACGCTGTTCTATCCAGGTTAAAACCAGAGCGAGCGCCGGATTATGGCTCTGAAGCTTCCGTACTAGCTCCGCTATATAGGCGCAGCTCATTGGAATGTTGGCGCGCGCCATGTCTGCTATGTCAAGTATAATGTTTTTGGGGTCCTGTTCAGCTGTCTCAAACATTCTGGCGGCCCAAAAAACAGCCACAGCGCGGTCTTGACGGCCCACCGCAATTCTCGCCGCAATATGTCCCAGATTTTCTATGAGTGCAAGCCGCACCATAATGGGAATGGCCCATAACTCCCCCAATTTCAGCGGCGTCACCCGCTGGTACGAGGAAATAATAGTGCGGAGATTGGCCTCATCAACACGCCCGTCAACATGGAAGATCAGTTCACGGACAATCTCGTACACACGGGGCAGACCCGCCGAAGGCCCTGCACGGAGACGGGGCAGTTCGCGGCTATAGTGCTGGGGAAGATGCAGACGGACCAGCTGGATTTGTTCCTTTATCAGGTAAAAATTGTCCTGAAGCCATATGCCCGCTGGGGAAATACCGCCTTTGGCCGCCTCCCCATCTGTGAGTTGCCGGTAGACCTCGGACAGTTTTCTTTCATTTTCGGTTAACCGTATCAACAGTTTTTCGCGAACGGGACGGTGGTCCAGTTCATGCAGCCGTGCCATTGCCTCGCCCTGTTTGTCGAGCTGGTCACTGCTGAAGAGATCACTCAACAGAGGATAGTCCAATGTGTCTTGGACCGCGGGTAATGGTAAGGTGACCCGCCTGTTGAAAAACCCCAGGCGGCGATACAGTGAACCTATTTTTAAGATGTTTTTGCTCTCATTTTCTGGTTGAAGGGACTATGCTGGGACACATATCTATTCGATTATGTTGCTCATAAATAGAGCAGTATTCGTGCCAATCAACCGGGGTTTGGGTTGGACGTCACACCAGTCCATTCTCCATTTCGTACTGGTTTACGCTTATGAGAAATTCTTTCTTATTATTGAGAATTATCAGGGTAGGCCGCGCATGTTTTACTACCCAAGACGCGCGGACTTTTGCACTATTCATAAGCGGCACAGCAATTGCTTTTTATTCCGGTAAAGCATTGTGTATTATTTCATTATAAAAGGAACAGGAGCAAAATCATGTCACTAGTCTCAATCCTCATCGCTCTCATCCTTGCCGGTGTCGTGCTATGGCTTATTAACACGTACATTCCCATGGACGGGAAAATCAAAAAGATCTTAAATGCAGTGGTGGTCATTATCGTGATACTCTGGTTATTGCGTGTGTTTGGGATACTCGACTCCATGCCAAACATGCACGCAGGGTACTGGCACATGCGGTGAAAGCATTCGCCTGCATCTTCCTGCTTGCCCTGCCAGTCTGGACCGCGCTGAGATATGACGGCCTGTCAGTTCATGCCTCTGTTTACGATTCCAGCAGGTTCGTTGGGTCTAAAGTGGAAAGCGGCCTTTTACCAAACCAATTGTACGTGTCGTTTGAATACGGCTACAGCCAGATGATCGATGATGATGCGGACTCACTCTCCCCGTTCTACGAAAACTTGAACGACCAGTTAGCGAACGCGTCAAATTTCATCCTCTCGGTCTCAGGCTATATACACGGTCATATCGGTATCGGGCTTTTTTATTCAAGGTTTATTTCTCACGCCAAAGTGAATGTCTATGCCGTGTCCATTGGCCAGAAGACCTTCAGCGGCCCGTACACAGAAAAACTGTCAGTCAATTATTTCGGCCCGGTGTTCGGCATCAGGAGCAGTGTCTGGAACAAATATCTTGTGTTTGCCGCGGATCTTCGTCCGGGACTTGTCCTGTTCTTTGATGACATCAGCTATGCCAATGTGATCAATAATTTCTCATCTCCGGTGTTCGGCATCGGCGGGTCCCTGGGAATGGAATATCTTCTTAAAAATAATTTCGGGATCATCGCGAACCTGAACGGGCTCTTTGCCACCATCCGGGACGTAAAGGACATGAATGGGAGGTCCAGAAGAGCGGAAAGAAACATAAGCCGGGCCGATATCAATCTCGGGATACGGCTTCATCTTGCCCGCAGGCCCGTACCATAAATCAACGGACGCTTTTTAATTATTGGGCTGCCGCGCTTTATCTCAGCAGCAGCATCCTTTTTGTCTCCGAAAAATCGCCCGTATTCAGCCTGTAGAAATACAGGCCGCTCGCGAGCCCTGAAGCGTCGAACCGCGAGGAATAGGCGCCGCGTGATTGTATTTCATGCACCAGCAACGCGACTTCTTTCCCGTGCGAATCATATGCTTTCAACGATACAAAACCGTCCGCAAACAGCCGGTACCTGATCGATGTGGATGGATTGAATGGATTCGGAAAATTCTGGTCAAGTGTGGAAATATTGGAACGTCCGTCCGCACCCCCTGCAACGTCCGTGGTAAACCCTGTTAATGGCAATTTCCATATTCCATTTTCGGTTCCGGCAAAGAGGTCCGCTCCGTTGACAGCAAAGGTATATACAATAGTTCCGGTCAGTCCGGTATTGACCTCGGCCCAGGTACCACCGCTGTCTGTAGAACGGAAAACCCCTTGTTGTGTTGCCGCAAAGATATCCGTTTCGCTGAGTATCAGGGCGGTGACCGATGCTGTGTCCGGCAAACCGCTATTCATGGGAAACCACACTCTGGCGCTGTCTCTGCCGCGAAACACGCCTCCCCCGCCGGTACCGGTAAAGACAAACGTGTCGCCAATGGCGAAACAATAGGGAATTATGTTCTCTACCGGGTCTGGCAGTCCATTGGTGACCAGGAACCAGTTCAGGCCATTGTCAGCTGACCGGAACGCACTGCTTCCCCAGGTCCCGGCAAAAATATACCTGCTGTTTATGCCAATAGAATATATGTTCATGAAAACCAGTCCATTGCTGACCTCAAGCCAGTGCGCCCCCCTGTCAGATGAACGGCAGACGCCGCCACCGCCTGTTCCGGAAAAAATATTGGTATCGTTTTGGGCAAGGGCTTTGACATTAAACGCGGATATGCCGGTATTCATCGCATACCAATGAGCACCGTTGTCTTCAGAACGGAACACCCCGCCATTGGCGGTGCCGGCGAAAAGATTCTCTTTGTGCATAACCAGGGCCTGCACGTTCACGTCCGTAAGTCCGTTGTTGACCGCAAACCAGGTGATGCCGCTGTCTGCGGAGCGGTAAACGCCGCTATCGCGGGTACCGGCAAAAAGGTCTGTTCCGTATGTGATCAAGGCGCTCACATATGCGCCATTAAGCCCATTGGTTCGCTGCCATTCGGGGGTCAAACCGAATGATAGTGCACAAGCGCATAGACCAGCGAGAATATACGAGTGATTTTTTATCATACAATCCTTTGAACAAGACACATACGCAGGTAATAACGGTTAAAAAAGGACACTTATTCCCAGACTGTATTTTCCCGGATTTCCCGCGTCAACCGTTCTGAGCAGCGTCTGAACATTGAGGTCCAGCATAAGCTGCGCTGACGAGGTACGGAAAAACGCTATGCCAGCGGACCCGCCGGCCGCAAAACCAAACGCGGCGTCAAAATCAGGCTTTTTAGCAAGGGCAAGCCCGAAATCAAACCCAAGGAAGGGGGAAATATTCGTTCGTGTCAGGTAAAAGTTGGAGCCGATCGTGGCCGCGAGAAAAAACGCGGGAGCGGAAAAGTTAAACACATTGTCTGATTTGAACTTGATGGCCGCCCATGGCGCCACTTCCCAATAATGCGCGTAGTGAAACAAATAAGCAACCCTGTTCGAAGACACTCCCCATAACCCTGCTGGCCCAAGTCCCAATGCCATATATTTTTTCGCGGTAATTCTTCGTGCAATCTGCGTTTCCTCTTTGTTTGAAATGTCTCCTACCGCCGGACCCTCATGTGACGATGTTGAATCCCGGACACCCTCCGCCTGTAAGAACGCCGCGGCGCCAATAAACACAATCCAGATGCAAACTAAAGGCAGTAAAGGCTTGAACATACTGTTTCTCCTAATGAGCAGTTATAATTTAACGCTGCGTCAAACACCCGTTAACACCTATGACCATGCAATAATGATGCCAGAAACCCCGCTCGTTACACTGCATTAAAGGGCAAAAAACAGGCCCTCTCTTTGCGCCCGCCCAATACATTTCTATTTATGAGAATCCATGTCTTAAAAATGAATCCCCATAGAAAGTATGATTGCATGTTTCCTGGACCGCATACCCTCAAAACCGCTCAGCGGCTGGTATATGAATACCGTAGGATAAGCCGGTGTTCAGACTCCTTTTTTTTGCCTAAGACCTGAATATCGCAGAAAGAATAGGTGTACTGGTAGTCAAGGGTGACAACCCGTGAAATCTGCCAGCTCAGAATGCTGATTATATCGAGTTTTGGCATTCCACGGTTTTTCGCTGGAACAATAGGCAGAAAGAGGCGGACTTCCGACTTTGCCGTTGCCCTGCCGCCGACACGGACATCCAGAACAGCCGCTGCTTCGGGGCCAATGGCGTTTTCGGTCATGGCGGATATGGGCATAAGGACGGTACTCCTGGATATCTGCAACGAATCGCTTTGGCGTACCGCGGCCGGAATGGTCGATACGTCGACTATTTCGTAATACTTTCGCGTATGGATGAATTCATACGCAAACCCAGTGCGCAGCCGGGCGTCCACATACCGCACTTTAACCAAGTCCATGTTCGCACCCACGCTACCGGTAAGTTCGGTTGGAGAAAAAGAAGGCTCCCGTTCGCGCGGAGCGCTGATGGTATCATACTGGTCCCTGTATCCGTTGTCATTGAGAAGATAAAAAAACGGTTTATTGTTGATTTGGTCGGGAAACACCCGTTTGGGGAAGATGGTGGAAGTGGCCTCGAAACGGCCATAGGGACCAAACCACGATAAAACCCGCCAGATAAAAAGCGACGTAAGCCGCGGTTCATCGATATTGGGTTCAATAACCGTCTTGCCGGGATTAGTGAGGCTTATCTCCGACAGCGCGAATCCTTCATCTAATTTTAAACTGGTACTCCAGTTATACGGAGGTTTTTCATAGCGAAACCATGAATTGAGCAGCACAGCGATGGTTGAGGTCGTCGTGTTGTTTGCGTTTTGCAGATGATCGACTTTTGCATTAAAAAGGATATTGCCGCCAATGTCTATCCCATACTTCCAATATGTTGCAAGGTTTTGAGGCGTTAAAATATCCACAATTCCGCCGCTGGTAATTTTATTGAAAGAGGCCGGGTCTTCAACAAGAATAAAATTTATTAACTGGCCAGGTAAAAGCCGTACTGTCACGAAATTTTTCAGCGTATTGTAGTTTTCGCCCGGACCCATAATTTTATAGAGCCCTGGTTTTAGTATCCAGGTCTTGGTTTCTTCCCCCAGGCTGGGATCCGGGCCATAGCTGCGGCCAAAAGGCGCGAACGAATCAACGCGCGTAAGTTCGTATTCTCCGCGAAAGGCGATCCCGTTTTCATCCACGACATTGATGGACAGACCCGCCCAGCCGGGAACAATGGGCATGGACCTGCCTTCGGTTACATCGACCGTATGCACCAACCGCTGGTGTTGCGAACCGCTGCCATGGATGACATAATACCGGCCTGGCAGCACCGCATAATTTCGACCCGTATTTCCCTCTCCAACAACAGTGCCGGCCGAATCAAGTATTTCCACAGCGGGTTCGAGGCCCAACTCGCTAAGCCGCGGAATAAAAATCGCCCCCTTGCCCACTGGAATATTGGTGTTGTCCGAAGCGATCTGCTGGGCCAGCGAAGGGGCTTCCCAGGTTTTTTCCGCCTCTTGAAGCCAGGTTGCCGGCGTTTTGGAGGCTGATGGCGGTTCCTTGACAGAAATGCTGTCGGGAGGCAGCAACCGCTGGAGGTATTCACCGCTTATATCATCTCCGGGAAGGTCCGGGGGCTGGCTCGCAAACACACAGGCGCTGGCCAAAATAAAAACAGCGGGAAGCAACCGCGAACACCGATGGATTGTATCGCGCATTCTTATTGCACCCCGCGCTGCCCGTTAGCGCTGTCCAGGACTTGGTCCAGGTCGCCGACCACCTGATTCATGATGAATTCCATTATCGACGACATCTCCTTGACCACGCTCTGCGGATCGTTTTTGAAAACACGTTTACGCTTGTCAAACCTGCGGCTGTACACTGTTTGTCCGTCCGACGTACGGGTAAGCTGGAACCGCAGGGCCATGTGCGCGAACCACACCTGGTCGCTGTCGTATTCATCAATCGCCTCAATTGTCCCGCTGAGCTCAAAATCCGGCTTCTCGCCCCCGTCATACCTGCGGACAATGCCGCGGGCGATATCTACCGCGACAAGATGCTTGAAAATAAGATCGTTTATCATGCGGGCCGGTTTTACGGCCCATACCTGATAAAAGTAAAACTGGAGCTGATAGGCATTCTGACGGTAGACTATTTGCGGCCGGGCATAGGCCTCCTCAATGCTGAGGTCCTTCAGCCGGATAATGGAGGGATACGGCGTTTCGTTCAAGCGGTTCTGCAGCGCCATGGGAATATAATTGAGTAAATAATATTTCTTCACTGGAACAATACCGCATCCGGCCATTACAAGGGCGGCTATAAGAAGGGTTAAAAACATGGGGGGCCGGGGGTATGTATTTTTCACGGCGTCTCCCGTTCTTTCTGCTGCTCGCCTTTCAGCAGCAGCGAGGGGTTTTCAGCAAGGACCTTGCTCAGTTCATTGGCGTTTTCAAGCGTTTCACGCAGATTTTCCATGGAGACCGTGATGTCTTCGCGCGACTGTTTTACAATGAACGATATGTCCTGAGAAAGCTGCTGCATGAATTGCGCGGTGGAATCAATGGAAGCCAGGATGCGCCCCATATTTCCCGAACCAAATGACCGGTTCGTTTCGCCGGTAATTGATTTTACATCGCGCGAAATACTGTCCACGCGCGCTATAATGTTCTGGAAAGAGCCGGCTATGGTAACAAAATCGGGCCGCATAACAGCGAAAAACTGGCGCGCGTCTTCGCTGATGGCCGCGGTATTGTCCACAATCCTTTTTATTCCCTTGAGCGTATCGGGATCGGTAATTGCGTTGAGGTGGTTGAGCAGCAGTTCAATCTTTCCCATGATCACCTCAGCCTGGCCCGTAATGGTTGTCATCATCGACTTTTTCGTTGGAATGGCGGAGCCGGGCGGCAGACCGGGCGCTTCATTGGTCCCACCGAGCAGTTCCACATATTTGAGTCCCGTAATGCCCATGGCGCCGGTCTGCGCAACCATGTCGGTCTTTACCGGAAAATCCTCCTGGATTTTAAACGTGACCTTTACCCGGAGAAGATTCGCGGGATCGTATGAGATACGGTCCACCTTCCCTACCGGTACTCCATGAAATTTGAGAATCGCCCCCTGTTCAAGTCCCGAGAGCGACTCGCCTTCGAAACTCGCCCAGTATGTTTTCTGCTTGTCCACGAGTTTGAAACCAATGGGAATGGCGATAAAGAAAAACAGGCAGACCGCCCCGCCGATCATAAATACGCCGAGCCGCGCCCTCTGTAATTTTGAGATGCTCATGCCACGTTCTCCACTATAAAATCGCTGGTCTCGTCCACGGCTTCCGGCGCCGCCAGTTCCCGGCGCGCGAAAAAGTCGTGCATGGGCCCATCGGGCGCTTTGCGGGCCTGGTCCTGGACGCCACTGTACAAAACCGAACCTTCATGCAGAAATAAAATGGAATCCGCGATACGCTCGATTGATAACAATTCATGCGTTACCACGACAATGGTAATGCCCAGGGATTCGCGAAGCGTGAGCAAAAGATCGTCAAGACCCGCTGACGTAACAGGATCGAGCCCGGCCGACGGTTCGTCGCAAAACAATAAGGGCGGTTCGAGCGCCAGCGCGCGTGCAAGGGCAGCCCGTTTGCGCATGCCGCCCGAAAGCTCTGACGGAAATAGATACGCGGCATTGGGTATGCCAACCTGCGAAAGTTTGATATGGACCATTTCATCTATCACGTCCCGGGGAAGCGCGGTATGCATGGCAAGGGGCAGCGCCACGTTTTCTGCGATGTTCAGGCTTCCAAGAAGAGCGCCATTCTGAAACAGCGTCCCGGCTTTTTTAAGCATGTCCACGCTCGCGGGAGAATCCTGGTCCGCCAGTGTATGGCCGAAAAGCCGGACAACTCCTGAAACGGGCGTAATCAGCCCCAGCAGTGTTTTCAGCAGTGTTGTTTTACCGCAGCCCGATGTGCCCAGAATCGCCGTGATGCGCGACGGCATGAATGCCGCCGAGACCGCTTTGAGCACCACATGCTCACCGTAGCGCACGGTTACGTTTTCCGCTTCGACAATGGGTTGCTGGTCCATGTGTGCCTCAAATGATAAATGAAAATAACGCGTCAGTAATGATGATAATGAATATTCCGGTGACCACACTTGCCGTGGTTTCGCGGCCCACAGCTTCCGCACCCCCGCGTACACGAAACCCGTAAAACACGCCGACCCAGATGATGAGCCACGCAAAGACGATTGACTTGATTAACCCGGCCAGGACGTCTTTTATAAAAATATTCTGTGACAATTGGCTCCAAAAAAGACTCGATGAGATATCAAGATACGCAAGTGATACCAGAAACCCGCCAAAAATTCCCGTGGCCGTGGACAGCATTGTGAGGATGGGCATGGTGAGCGTTATGGCCCAGAATTTAGGGACCACAACATACTGGATGGGGTTAATTCCCATTGTTTTCAGCGCATCGATCTCCTCCCCAACCATCATGGTCGCGATCTCGGCTGTTGTGGCGCTGCCGGTCCTGCCGGCAAGTATTATGGCCGTGAGAATGGGCCCCAGTTCCCTGATCATGGAAATGCCTATCATGGGCGCAAGAAAAATCCCTGCGCCGTACATGCGCAGCTGAATGGCGGCCTGGAGGGCAAGGACAATCCCGATGAGCATTGAGAGCAGGGCCACGATCCCAAGGGCTTTATACCCGAGTTGAAACATCTGCTCGCCAAGGGCCCCTTTTTTCATGTCCAGCTTTTTGAACGCGCCAATAGTGCCCCAATAGAACATTTCAGTGAGAACCGAGAGGGCGCTTGCCGCAACGCTGAAAACCGCGAGTGTCGCTGTTCCCACGGACGACGGGAACCGTTCCCCGAGCTTCACGGAAACAGCAGCCACGGGCTGGGGCACTGCGGTAATGGCCGACAGCATAGGCCGGGTGATGTTTCGGAGAATAATCTTCTGGTTGCTGCGTTCAAATGTTCTTTTCAGAACATGGACCAGAGAAATCCCGCTTGAATCAATATCTTTGACTCCTGCGAAGTCTAAAACAACCGGCTTGTCGTGCGAAAAACCTGCGGCAGGGCGGCTGCTGACCCAATCCCGGTTAAAATGTTCCGGAAGCCGGATAATTGGCTCTGGTTCCAAGGACAATGATGAGTGAATGTCGGCCATTGTCTCTCTTATCTTGGCATAACGGGTCACGGCTTCTATTATAATAGAAACACGCACAGCCAGAGTCTACGCATATATTGTATTGCAATAAACATGCCCATGTCATTAACACAATGCATTGGGGCCATTTGTATTCGCCAATATTATTATATTCAAGAATACTTCTCGATTTATGAGAATATTTTCTATTGTATTGCCAGTATATAGGTATCGGGCATTTTTATTGCTTGTTATCCAGAGATACAGGGTATTAACTCATTTTTAAAGAAGGGGGGTTCAATGCCCCTAATAATAGCCCTGGTAGCTGTAACAGTTTTCTCCGTTATTGTGGCGCTTCAAAACGCCGCCTTGGTCACAGTGAAGTTTTTGGGCTGGCAGTTTGAAAACACCCTTGCCACCATGATCTTGCTGTCGTTTGCCCTGGGCGCAATTGCGGGCCTTTTGGTCGCCTTGAGATTCATGGTCAACAAAAACCGTGCGCCCAGCGCTGTGCGGCAATAGACTAACGTTTACAGGTTTAATTTTTTAACGGAAGGACCCATATGGAAACCAATGAAAGCGTTGTGACAAAAAACGTACGGGAAACCGTGATCAAGGCTGCGGCAGGAATAGGCATTTTAAAAGCTAAGGTCAGCGAAAAATCAGCTCCATTGAGGAATACAATTAAAACTAAAACGCACGCCATTGCCCGGAATATTGAAGGAAAGCGCCAGAAAATTGAGTTCCAAGCCGGCACTGTGACTCACAGGGCGATCAAGACGGCAAAAGACGCCATGGTTGGTTTTAAGCAAGGAGTAAGCGAAGTTCGTTCCAGAAAAAAACTCTAGCCGCCCTGCTGCGTGTTTCTGTTCCAATCTTGATAATGTTTTGAGTCAGAACCTCAATCAACCGCATGTTCACTTCTTTTTTTCCACGTCCATGCGGCCCAGAATCCTGGCGATCTTGAGCATGCATAATACACTCACAACCACTATCGAAGTAACACCGAACAACACAGTCAAACACCTTTTCATCTTTTGCATGCACATTCCTCCTATGTTCTTAAGTCCAGACATGCAATAATCAGGCCAAAATGCGCTAGTAGATTGACAACCAGCGGGTTTACGCTCAAAACTTTCTCAAAACCAGTGCACGCATTCTTAAAACAGAGAACACTCTGCTATACAAATTACATACTATAGGCCCAATGGAGAAAATACGGCAATTTTAAGGCCTTTTTTAATCAGTAAGATATCTGGCACTGTTGTTGCTTGAATCTCCATGTGTGTCTGCGGGAAACAACCGTATTATTTTATCACAAGGAGTCTCTATGTTCAAAGCAAAAACATCAAAACCCCGGACAGCGATCCGCGTCATGGCAGCCGCTATTTTCGCATGCCTGTCCATCCAAATAGTCCAGGCGGATTATTATGGCGCCACCCCTGTTATCAACAATGAGGCCACGCGGGGATTAACAACCGTTACATCCGCTGAACCCATGGGAGAGGGACGCCTTACGTTCAGTGTTTCCGGAAATTGGTATAACCAGAATCAGGAGTTTATCTCAACCCCCAATAAAAACGCCTCTATTGTCAACGGGCTTGGGGCGGCTTCGTATGGGGCAAGTCCCTTTATCGATCTCTTTGCGTCTGTGGGGGCCTTTGGATCGAGTAATTATA
>MFYT01000104.1 GCA_001789205.1 Candidatus Raymondbacteria bacterium RIFOXYA2_FULL_49_16
GAATGAAGAGCCGTATGCGGGAAAGCTGCTCGTACGGTTCCGCGAGGGGCTGGGCAGGCAACTGCCCGGTCTACTCAACAACAAAGTATTGACGGCATCCATCCTGGTATGCATGCTGGCAGGTGTTCAGCCTTGGGCTTTTGACGGATCAGGATACTGGCCTGAATTTTATCCATACCTTACCTGCGACCAGGGATGCGTTGACTCTATGCGTAATGTCAACGTGCGCTGGCAGGAAAGCCAGGGAATCCGGGGATGGAACAAATACCGCTTCGGGCTCATAGGTAATTCCATAACAAACGACGGGCCTTTTCCCTCTGACCTGTCGTCGGGGTGCCATGCATGGTGCGGAACAGGTATTATGAATTGTTCAAGACCTGGAAACTCGTTCTGGGCCACCTTTCTCAACGAAACATGGGGCGGACCCGGCGCTGGCGGGGACGACCATCCCTGGCTGTACGACCAAGCCTGCCATGGTTCCGCCAATGGCAACCAGATCGGCGCCACAACATCGGGCGGCTATACGTTGCTGGGGAATGCGCTGAACAATCTCAAGCCAATGTGGGTCACCCTTGAATACGGCCATAATGACGGCGCCGTATGGAATGCGACCCGGAGAAGTGAATGGGAAAGGCTCATCGGCCGGGCGCTTGATAGCAATATCATACCTATCGTGGTTACTATCAACCCTGAACAGATTGGTTCATCATGGGACCACGATGGACGGACACCCATTTACAACGATTCCCTCAAGACCGTGGCCGCCCAGTTCCGGGTTCCCTGCCTGGATTGGTATGGCGCTGCGGTGGATCCGGATATCGGGGGTTGCAGGATACGGACCGATGGCTGCACGCGCGACGGGGTCCATCCTGAAAGGTCGCAATCCGCGGGCAATTTTTCAGACAGTGTGATATTTTATCCCCTGGCGCACGCCAAGGGCGTTTTAAACCCCGTATGCGGCTTGTGGACCGTCATGCTTCTCGAAATGACCTATGAATTACGTGAAAAAGTCATATATCCCGCTGACACGCTCGCCGCGGGAAACGTTTTCACCTATACACTGAAGGATGAAATATCAGCCGCCTATATCAGGACAAGCAATCCAACGGTAAATTACGGCAGTTCCCAGGATGTCCATGCGGAATTTTCACCCACAAGTGAAACCGAAAAAGGCATGGTACGGTGCAATCTTGCGGCCTTTAACAGCGTTGATATTAGTAAAATCGCCTCTGCGGTCTTTGAATTTCATCAGACACGCGGCAACGTGGCCATACAGGCTGGTCTGAAAAAAATGCTGGTGTCCTGGGACGAAACATCCGTCACTTGGAACGACCGTTCTTTGGGAACAGCGTGGGGCACGCCGGGAATGGGCACATCCGATTACGACAATGCAAGCCTCAAATATGCCTCGCTTGCCACCTCGACCTCGGGTGCGGGATGGGCCACGGACAGTTGGCGGTCTGTTGATGTCACTGACTGGGTGAAGGGATGGATTACCAGTCCGTCCACGAACAACGGTTTTGCTGTTGTGGTAACCAACAACTATACCGACCTTGTTTTCAATTCTGACGACGCCTCGGATGCCAGTCTCAGGCCCCGGCTTGTGATTAAAGCGACCGAGGACCTGGGAGTAAATAGCGTTGTAAAAAACCCGGCAGCCCAAACGCCTGAGGATTTTGCGATCAGTGCGTTTCCAACGCCATTCAATCCATCAACGACCATATCGTTTGCCATACCGCAAAGCAGTAATCCAAAACTTTTGTCGGTTTCTGTGTATACCGCATTGGGAAAAATGATACGTACGTTTGCGGAAACAGCGTACGGCCCAGGCAGTTTCAGCATACGGTGGGATGGCAAAGACGAAAAAGGCGTTCAACAAGCGACCGGCATGTATTGCATTGTTCTCAGCACGGAAAAAATACATAAAAGCTGCAGGGTTGTCTTAGTGAAATAAGTTTGGTACGCGCTACTATGCGTATTGTCGATGGATTAGACCAGGGCAAGCGTATGGGCTTACTGTTTGGCCTGTGGTTCTTCAACGGGTTCTGGGTTGGGTGCCGGTTCCGGAACAGGCCTGTCAGCAGGACCTTCGTTCCCATCATCCTTTGATGGTTTGGTCCCAATGCCCATGGCAAGCGCGACAAGCAGGGCGATTATGCCAGTATTAATAAGGCGGAAGACGTTCCAGACAATACGCTTCATGGGCATTAAGATAATCGAAACCATGGCTTGGAATCAAATGGGGTGTTTTCATTGTTTGCCTATGTATTCCCGCACGGTACAGCAGGTAACGCCGATGTTTTTGATATCCGCAATGTTCGCCTGCGCCACTGCATCAGAGGCGGCAGAGGTTGCGTCAGTGAGGACCGTGACCGCATACCCGTAACAAACCCCGTCAAAGACCGTTGTCCTGACACAGTTGGGATACTGGGTGCCGCAAACTGCGATCTGGGTGACGTCGAGCCTGCGCAGCATAAAATCAAGCTCAGTATTCATGAAAGCGCTGAACCGGTTTTTCACTATCCGGTATTCGCCCGGTGCAGGGGCGAGTTCCTTGATTATTTCGCACCCAGGGGTCCCGGGGAGCGCGTATTTTTTTCCCTGCCTGAATTTTTCAAGCCGCGTGATCTCCACATCGCTGCCGTCCTCCCGGTATTCGCGGACAACATGGAAAACGGGCCGTCTGTTGTTTCTGAAATACGTCAATGCTTCGACGATTGTGGGCACCGTGGCCAACGCGCCCCTAACACAGGCGGGGCCGTCCGGCAGCACGATATCGTTCTGCATGTCGATGATAATGAGCGCGGTTTGTTTGTATTCCACGGATGCTCCTTTTTCAATAGGTAAAAAATCGTTATTGACCGGGTACTATGCAAGGACCATCTTGTGTCCGCCGCATTTTGTTCCCTGTTCCATCATGCTGTTTTGTCTCGTTTGAACATCCCTATGGCTTGCAAGGCGCTTTTCGGTGTATATTTTATTCTTAAGTGCTCCACGAACACAAAGGACAATAGCGCGTGACACAAAAAGGGCCTCTCGACCAAAATACCCAGTGGTACAAAGACGCGATCATCTACCAGCTCCATGTAAAATCATTTTTTGACGGCAATGGCGACGGCATCGGCGATTTCAAGGGACTGACCCAGAAGCTGGATTACATCGAAGGCCTTGGCGCCACCGCAATATGGCTGCTGCCCTTTTACCCATCGCCCCAGCGTGACGACGGATACGACATAGCGGATTATTTTGGCATTAATCCCGCGTTCGGGTCCCTGCGCGACTTCAAGGTTTTTTTGCGCGAAGCGCACCAACGCGGATTGCGGGTCATTACCGAACTGGTTTTAAACCACACGTCTGACCAGCACGCCTGGTTCCAGCATTCGCGGCACGCTAAAGCCGGCTTGCCCTGGCGCGACTTCTATGTCTGGAGCGACACGCCGGACAAGTATCGGGACGCCCGCATTATCTTCAAGGACTTCGAAAGCTCGAACTGGACCTGGGACCCGGTCGCAAAGGCTTATTTCTGGCACCGCTTTTATTCGCACCAGCCCGATCTGAATTTTGAGAACCCCCGTGTGCATAAAGCCATGTTCAAGGTGATAGACTATTGGATGGAGATGGGGGTCGATGGGTTGCGTCTTGACGCGGTCCCATACCTCTACGAAGCCGAAGGCACAAACTGTGAAAACCTTCCTGCCACGCACGCCTTTCTGCGCAGCCTTCGCGCCCACGTGGACGAAATCTTTGGCGGCGACCGCCTGCTGCTTGCCGAGGCCAACCAGTGGCCCGAAGACGCGGTGGCCTATTTCGGCGCAGGCAACGAATGCCACATGGCCTTTCATTTTCCGCTTATGCCGCGCATGTTTATGGCATTGCAGATGGAAGACAGCTTTCCCATCATTGACATACTTGAGCAGACCCCTCCCCTTCCCGAAAGCGCGCAATGGGCTATTTTCCTGCGCAACCACGATGAACTTACCCTCGAAATGGTGACCGACGAGGAGCGCGACTATATGTACCGGTACTATGCCTCTGATCCCTCCGCGCGCATCAATCTGGGCATCCGCAGGCGCCTTGCGCCGCTGTTGAACAACAGCAGGCGGCGCATGGAAATTCTCAACATGCTCCTTTTCTCCCTGCCCGGCACGCCGCTTATCTACTACGGCGACGAACTGGGCATGGGCGATAACCACTACCTGGGCGACAGGAACGGCGTGCGCACACCCATGCAGTGGAGCGCCGACCGCAACGCCGGCTTCTCGCAGGCAAATCCGCAGAAACTGCTACTACCCATTATAATCGACCCCGAATATCACTATGAGACCATCAATGTCGAGACGCATGAACACAACCTCTCCTCCATGCTCTGGTGGATGAAGCGGGTCATTGCCATGCGTAAGAAGCACGCGGCCTTTGCCCGGGGCGGCCTCGCTTTTGTCCCGTCGAACAACGCGAACGTCCTCTCGTTCGTGCGCGCCTCGGGCGACGAAACCATACTCGTGATGGTCAACCTTTCGCGTTTTGCCCAAGCGGTTGAACTCGATCTTTCGGACTATGAAGGCTGGACGCCTGTTGATCTTTTCAGCAACAACCGGTTTCCGGTCATCTCCCGGCCCCGCTATACGCTTACCATGGGCTTCCACGACTATTTTTGGTTTTTGCTTAAAAAACCAAGCACTGAAATAACAAACGCCTCCCAGTTCTCGCTTCCCGAAGTGAATGTGGGCAAGGATTGGACCCTGTTGTTCAATGGAAAATGGCTCATGCGCCTGGAGAAGGAGATCTTGCCCGGATACCTGCAGCACCGCACCAGCTGCGGCGCTAAAAAAGGCGTCATCCGCTCCGTTGAAGTGCTCGAAAAAATCCCGTTCCGCTCCGCGGCGCATAACGCGATCGTTTTGTTCATCAAGGTCGGCTATACAAACGCGTCGTCCGACATTTTGTTTATCCCCTTCTGTTTTTCGACCGAGGAATCCATCGAGACCGCAATCAAGGGAAACCGCGGACTCATAATGGCGCGCATATCCGGTCCGATTGACGGATTTGTGCACGACAGCGCCTATTGCCTCGATTTCCACGCGCTTCTCGCCGAGGTCTTTTTTCATAAGAAAAAAATCCAGGCCGAGGACGGGTTCCTCGAATGTCTGCGCGACAGGAACAACGGCAAGGACACCATTGGATTTGTCCCGCATGAAATCACCCTGTTAAGAGCGGGGCGTCGCAACACCTCGATCGGGTACGACCACCTGTTCTACTGCAAACTCTACCGCCGTATAGAGGAAGGGCCGCATCCTGAAGTGGAGCTGCTTCGCCGCCTCTCAGCGCACCCGGCCGCGGCCCCGCATGTCCCGCGTTTCCATGGCGAGTTGGTCTACCGTATGCTTGACGGAAAAAGCTTTACGCTGGCCATGGTCACCGCGCTCGTGAGCAATGTGGGCGATGCATGGCACGCTGGCCTGGCCGCGGCCCAGACGTATTTCGAGGAGATTGCCGCGCACAAAGCTGACCCCTCTTCCATTCCCGCTGACCTCTGGAAACTGTTCAGGCCGGTCCGCATAGATCCGCCGCAGTTTTTGTCCGATGTCTTGGGCATGTACGGGCACACCATGGACCAACTGGGTGGTATTACCGGGGCCATGCACCAGGCGCTGGCCGGAGACGCCGCCACGCCCGTCTTTGCCAACGAACCCTATTCCATGCTCTACCAGCGCTCCCTGTACCAGTCGTTGCAGAGCTTGACAAAAAAAACCATGACGGCGTTCAAGGGCGATCCTCACGCGTTGCCTGAAGAGGCGCGCATGACGCCGGCCGAATGCGGCGCGTTTGAAAAAGAAGTGCTGACCGCGTTTTCCGCGCTTCTGGTCACGCGCATATCGGGAACAAAGATCCGTATCCACGGCCACTATCAGCTTACCCAGCTGCTGGCCATTGGCAATACGTTTGTGATCAAGGATTTCGAGGGCCAGCCCAACGCCCCGCTCAGCGAGCGCCGCATAAAGCGATCGCCGTTGCGCGACGCGGCAGCCATGCTCAATTCCCTGCACCGCTGCGCGCGGGTCGCGCTCTACGACAGCCTGAAGCTCGCGGCAAGCCAGAAACAGGCGCTTGAACCGTGGATCGGCCTCTGGTTCGCCTATGCCGGCAACCGGTACCTCAACGCCTATATTGATTCAATGAAATCCGCGGGGGTCCTGCCCCGTTCCGCGTATGAAACTAACCTGCTGGTGAAACTATTCCTGCTCGAACAGGCGGTCTCCGAATTGGGCGTTGCCCTGCACAATGACCCGCAGGCGTGCCCCATCCATGTGCGCACCATCCGTCAGTATCTCGCCATTGATGTGCCGCGCGACCCGCCGGCCGTATAAGAGGATTCCCTTCCATGGAAAAACGCTCGAGCGGCGTTCTGCTGCATCTCTCCTCGCTTCCCTCACGTCACGGTATCGGCGACATGGGGCCCGCAGCCTACGGGTTCGCTGATATGCTCGCCCGGGCTGGACAGTCGGTCTGGCAGGTGCTGCCCCTTGGTCCAACCAATGCCGGCTGCGGCCACTCTCCCTATTTCAGCGCCTCCGCTTTTGCGGGCAACCCGCTCCTAATAAGCCTCGATGAGCTTGAAAAACAGGGTCTGCTCGACCCCGGCGCCATTGCACTGCCCCGGTTTTCCGAGGGCGCGGTCGATTATGAATCAGTCAAGGAATACAAGACTGCGGCGCTCGACGCGGCCTACGCCCGCTTTAAAAAAAGCGCGCAGCGCGGCCCGTTCGACCGGTTTTGCCGCGACCAGAAGGCATGGCTCGACGATTTCGCCCTTTTTTCCGTGTGCAGCAGGCTATACACCGGCGCCGTATGGAGCGACTGGCCAGGCGAACTCCGCGAACGGCGCGCCTCGGCGCTTACAATCTTGCGCGAAAAGGAGGCCGCCCTTCTGGAAAAAACCAAGTTCTTCCAGTTCCTTTTTTTTACACAGTGGGCCGCCCTGAAAAAACACTGCAACAGCCGCGGAATACGCATTCTGGGCGATCTTCCCATTTACGTGAGCTACAACAGCGCCGATGTCTGGGTGCATCAGGACCTTTTCAAACTTGACGCGCAGGGAAGACCCCTTGCTGTTTCCGGCGTGCCGCCCGACTATTTCAGCGCCACGGGACAGCTATGGAACAACCCGGTCTACCGGTGGCCTGAAATGCGGCGCACAGGCTTTGCCTGGTGGCTGGAGCGGGTGGCCGCGCTCTTCGGCAAGTTTGATTATGTGCGTATAGACCATTTCCGCGGGCTGGTGCAGTACTGGGAAGTCCCAGCCGGAGAAGCTACCGCGATCAACGGATCGTGGCAAGACGTACCTTCCTACGAATTTTTCGACGCGCTGAAACAGCGCTTTCCCTCGTTTCCCGTGATTGCCGAGGACCTGGGCACCATTACGGACGACGTGATCGCCGTAAAAAACCATTATGGGCTGCCGGGCATGAAAGTGCTTATCTTCGGATTCAGCGAGCACGACCCCGACAGCCCGCACCTGCCGCACCGGTACAAGGAGAACTGCGTGGCCTATACGGGCACGCACGACAACAATACGGTACGGGGCTGGTTCGAAAACGACGCCTCACAGGAAAACAAATGGAAGTTCTTTGGATACGCGGGAAAAGAGGTGACCGCGGCCGATGCGCCGTGGGAAATGGTCCGGATGGTCATGGAATCGCGCGCCAGCCTCGCCATTGTCCCGGTCCAGGACCTCTGCTGCCTGCCCGGCAGCGCGCGCATGAACAATCCCGCCCAAACTTTCGGCAATTGGACATGGCGGCTTACTGGCGATCAGTTTGACGCCATGCCAGTGGCCCGCCTTAGGGAACGTACCCGCGCCACTGGACGCGCCTGATCCCCGCCGCGCCTATGTGAGCTGTGCGGACCGGTAGGACTCCGCCTCCCAGGTCAGAATGGCCTTGATGGTCGCGGGCGCCATGCTCTTCACCCTCCCCTTGGCCAGAAGGCTTATCTGGAGTACTGCCTGGGCGCATGCTTCTCCCGCTGCGCACAGTTTTTCCGAAGCCCCGGCAACCACCAATCCCGCGCCTTTAACGATGATGAGTTTTGGCGGCCTCTTCCAAAATGCCGCGTAGCCGGCAATGGCGTCATAGACTTCTTTTTCAGTAAATCCCGGCGCAAGAAAAAGGGCCGCGGGGCCATTGTACACCACATAGTCGGGCGCGAGCGCCCCTTCAAAGGCCTGGAGGTGCTTTGACGAAGCAGCCAACTGAAAAAAGAGGCCGTTGCACTCGCGTACAACAAGGGGCTCGCTCTTTCTTTCGGCCGTGATCTTCTCGAACGCCGCCCTGATCGCCTTTACATCCAGCACCGCTGCGGAGAGGCTGTCCTTGAGTTCCTCCGGCGCGCCAAAATAGGCCTCGAGCCGCGCCATCCACGCCTCGTGCAGGCCAATGCACCCGGCCGCGGTATCGTCGGCGCACACAAACCCGTGGTTTTCGAGGAAAATGACCCGGGGAGATACCGTGTGCGCTTGCTGATACTCGCGTATTTTTTCGCGCAGCAAAAAGGCGAGGGACGCTCCCGGATCAACATAGGGAACAAACAGGGACGGCGGTCCCTTCACGTCTAGCGCAATTGCCTGGAACATCTCCTCGGCGTTTATATTGCATGTGAGCGCATTGGCGGCCACCGCGTGGCTGTGGATGACCGCGTGTCCCAAAATGGCGTGAAGCGGGGTTTCGACCGAGGGTCGCGCTCCCTGAGGTTCAACAACGCTGCGGTAAAAATAATCAAGTACCCGCTTTTCCCGTTCAGCCGGAGCGCATTGCCGTAAATCCGCGTCGTCGTAGAGGGCCATGATGGCGGGAATGGAAAGCTTCACCCATCCTTTTGTTTCGGACATGTCCCTGAGCGGCACCCCGCTGCTCTTGATGAGCATTTCGCTGGCACCTGATTTAATTGACGTATTGCCTCCGCCCGCCTGCACATACGACGGGTTGCTTCCCAGATAATGGCTGATGGTGATAAGATCGGTCAGTTCGCGTGTCATGGGGGCCCTTTCTGTTTATATCCTTTTTGATAATACATTCTTCTCGTATTGTTGTACCTCGGTGAGCCACCCTGTTCCCGTTGGCACGCCATGGTTCTGGCAAAAATGGTCCCATACTGCGCCAAGAGGCATGGTGCGCGTCTCCTCGAACAGGGCCAGCCTGCGCGTAAAATCCCGCGCCTGCTCGGCCTCGCGAAGCGCCGCCCGGGGCGAAAGCAGCGCCGCGAGGAGCGCTTTCTGGGTCGCCTGCGCGCCAATGACCCAGGCTGCCACGCGGTTTATGCTCGCGTCAAAATAGTCGAGGGCAAGGTGCACACGGTTGAGGAAATCTTTTTGCGTCATCTCGTACGCCAGGGCATACAGGTCGTCGGAGAGGGTGACCACGTGGTCGCTGTCCCAACGCACGCCCCTGCTCACATGCACGAGCAATTCGTCGATATAGAGCAGGACCGACGAAATTTTGTCGGCAATGGTTTCCGTGGGATGGAAATGGCCCATGTCGAGGGTGAGCATTTTTTTGCGCGACACCGCGTACCCGAGGTAAAACTCGAACGATCCGGTGACAAACGACTCTGATCCAATGCCGAAGAGTTTGCTCTCAACCGCGTCGCGCATGGTACGGGGGTCAATTTTTTCGGTAAAGACGCTGTCGAGCGCCTTGAGCAGGGCCTCGCGATGGACCATCCTGTTCGCAGGATTGTCTTTGTAACCATCGGGGATCCAGAGGTTGACATAACAGGTTGATTTCTGGTTTTTCCCCAGCGCCTCTCCTATGGCGCGCGAGCCTTTACCGTGCCGTATCCAGTACCCGCGGACTAATTTGTCAAGGCTCGATAGCGTGAACCCGCTCGCTGCCATGGGGTGCGAAAAAAAACTGCCGTTATAGTCGAGGGCGATTGTCTGCTCTTTTGACCACGCCATCCAATTGGAAAAATGACACGGTTCAAGGTCAGCGCGGTCTATCTTTTTCCCGTTGGTTTCCGCGTAAATGGCGTGAAGGTTGACCCGGTGTTTTCCGGGAATAAGTTTCAGGGCCATCTCGAGGTCTGCACGCAGCTCATCGCCATTGCGCGCCTTGCCCGGATACGAACCGGTTGCCATGATGCCGCCGCCCGTGAGCCCTTCGGCGGACTCGAATCCGCCCACATCGTCACCCTGCCAGCAGTGCATGGACAGCGGTATTTTGGCAAGCACCTGCAATGTTTTTTCCGTGTCAATGCCCATGCTTGCGTAGCGCTCCTTTGCGGCCAGATAAGACCTGTTGATCTGCTGATCTGACAGGGAACCGTTCATGCATTTCTCCTTTTTTGTACTATGGTCCTATACCTCGTATATTCCTTTTCCCACGTGCTGGTATCCTGTGGTGCGTAGCGCTCTATTTTTTCCGATGCGCGTACAACCTGCCTGATGTTCTGGACATCCTTCAGGTGGCCAAGACCCCACGCCTGCACCAGCAGATTGCCCATGGCAGTGCCTTCAACTGGGCCTGTGACAACGGGAATACCGCACGCATCGGCTGCCATCTGGCAGAGCAGCCTGTTTTTTGTTCCACCGCCAATTATGTGAAGCGTTTTTATCTGATGCGGCGATACCTCGCGAAGTTGATCAAGTGTTGTGCGATAGGTGAATGCGAGCGATTCCAGCACGCACCTGATTATGGCGCCCGGTGTTGACGGTACGTTCTGCCTGGTGTTTTTGCAATATGTTTTTATGGCCTTTGGCATGTCCTGTGGATTTGCAAACAGAGGATCGTCTGGGTTTATATATGATTTGAACGGCGTGGCCTGCTGGGCCATCCCGGTCAAATGAGAAAACGAGATATCGCTCTCCTCGCGCCTCGTGCCTCGTGCCTCGTGCCGCCATTTCTCCCTGCATTGCTGCACAATCCACATGCCTGTAATGTTTTTAAGAAACCGGTAGGTATTGTTTATCCCACCCTCATTGGAAAAATTGTATCGAAACGCCCTGTCGTTGATAATGGCATCCGGCACCTCAATCCCCATGATCGACCATGTTCCGGAAGAAATGAAAGCCCATTCTTTTCCCTCGGCCGGTATGGAGGCAACTGCCGCGGCAGTATCGTGGCTCGCTGTTGCCAGAACAGGGACGCGGGACATACCTGTTTCAGCTGCAAGGTGGTTTTGGAGCACACCTATCTTTGTCCCTGGCATGACGATCTTCTGAAACAATGATCTTTTCGCACCTGTTGTTTTAATGAGTGTTGCGTCCCAGTTTCGGGTTGCCGGATGTACGAGCGCTGATGTTGATGCGTCAGTGAATTCATTGAATTTTCTCCCAGTCAGGTAATAATTAATCAAATCCGGTATCATAAAAAAAGCATCTGCGGCAGCCAGTTCCGCTGCTGTATCAGATACGGCCGAATGGATCTGAAAAATAGTGTTAAAATACAGGTGCTGTAATCCGGTCCTGTTGAAAATGTCCCTCTTTGATATTTTTTTTAGCAGCTTTGGTATTGTCCTGTGCGTACGATTGTCTCGATATGCATAGGGAAGCCCTGAAAGCGACCCGTCTTTGGTGATCAGCGCGTAATCAACACCCCAAGTGTCAACGCCAATTGCATCGGGCACAGGACATATCAGTGCGCATTTGCGAAGACCTTTTTTGATTTCATCCAGAAGATGCACAATGTTCCAGTAATAATGGCCGAACAGGAATGACATGCGGTTCTCGAAACGGTGCAGTTCGCGGATAGAGAGCTTTCCGTTCTTCAGCGTGCCGAGCATTGCCCTGCCGCTGCTTGCGCCAAGATCAAATGCGAGGTAGTGATGTGTTGGCATAGCTGTTCCTTTCCCCGTATTTCCCCCTCCTTTAAAAAGGCGGGGGGTGGGATCATACTCCTGCTTTATTTTTCCTGACCATTTCGCCCAATGTCTGGTTTGTCTCTGGCCGATACCCTTTCAGGGGTATAATACGCTCGTGAATGGCATCGAGCAGCCACGACACCTGCGGGAAAAACATGTTCTCCAGTTCTGCGGCAGGCGTTATCCAGTTGCGCGAGCCAATGACAACCGGCGGCGCGTCGAGATAGTCGAACGCAAGCTGCGTGATGTTCGCGGCAACATTGTGCAGGAACGACCCGCGTTCAACGGATTCTGATCCAAGCAATACTTTCCCTGTTTTTTTAACAGATTCTATTAGTAACTCATAATTCAACGGTGAAATGGCGCGCAGGTCGATTATCTCGGCATTCACGCCGTATTTCTCCAGCTCCCTGGCAGCGTCAACGGCCTTATACAGCAACGGACCGGACGTAATAATGGTAAGGTCATTGCCTTTTTTCTTGATCGAAGGCTGCGACAGATCAATCTCATAATATCCTTCAGGAACACCCGCCTGCTCAAACAATTCACCATAGTCATAGAGTTTCTGGCTCTCAAAAAACACAACCGGGTCCGTACCCGCAAGCGCCGCGTTCATCATGCCCTTTGCATCGTACGGAGTGACCGGATAGACCGCCTTGAGCCCGGGAATATGGTTGATGATTGCCGTGAAATCCTGTGAATGCTGGGCGCCGTATTTTGCGCCCACCGATATCCTGAGAACCACGGGCATGCGCAGAATACCGCCGGACATGGACTGCCATTTTGAAAGCTGGTTAAAAACCTCGTCTCCTGCCCTGCCCAGAAAATCGCAGTACATGAGTTCGACAACAGCTCTGCCGCCTTCAAGCGCATAACCCACGCCTGCGCCAACGATTGCGGCTTCGGAAATGGGTGAATTGAACAGTCTATGATACGGAAGTGCTTCAGTGAGGCCGCGGTACACGGCAAAGGCGCCGCCCCAATCCCGGTTTTCCTCGCCAAAAGCCGCCAGGGTGGGGTCTATGTAGAACCGATGCATGAGCGCCTCAAACACGCCGTCCCGGTAATTGTACATTTTCATCTTGGGTACCGGCTTGTTGTCTACAACCGCGGTGCGGACCTTGCCCGCGATCTGCTTGACTCTGGGATTCTCGGCCTGGGGGTGGTTCACCTCGGGTTGCCGGTCATCCAGCTTTTCGGCCCTCTGGTTGGAAAGCATGACCGTGCTTATGAATTCCGAATCCATGGCAAAACGGGGCGAAACAGCCGGATCAATGGCTGTTTTAAATATATCAAAGACCAGCGTGTTCATGGATTCCCTGATCGTATCTGTTTCAGCGGAAGCCGCAATGCTGCCAGCTGCCAGCTTCTTGCTGAATGCTTTTATTGCGTCAGCCTCCATCCACGCCTCCATCTCCTCCTTGGTCCTGTAGCTGGACGCGTCCGATGGCGAATGGCCGCTAAGGCGGTAGGTGACCACATCGAGCAGCACCGGTCCATGGCCGTCGAGGAGCACCTGTTTCTTGCGTTGCATAGCGTCAATTACCGCGAGCGGATTGTACCCGTTCACGCGTTCCGCGTGCATCTGCTCGGGGTTTACGCCAGCGCCCAGACGCGCGAGAAAACGGTAGCCCATGGTTTCGCCATTGGTCTGTCCGCCCATGGCATAGTGGTTGTTGAAACAATTGAACATGATGGGCAGTCCGCCGCCCAACGACTGGTCCCACAATGTGCGGTACTGGTCCATGCTGGAAAAACAGATGCCTTCCCACACAGGGCCGCATCCGAATGAACCATCGCCAATGTTACAAACCACAATGCCCTTTTTCCGGTTCACCCTTTTGAAAAGCGCTGCTCCGGGTGCGACAGAGCCTGACCCGCCCACAATGGCGTTGTTGGGATAAATGCCAAATGGCGTGAAAAATGCGTGCATGGAGCCGCCAAGGCCGTAGTTGAACCCGGTTGTCCTGGCAAAAATCTCGGCATAGGCGCCGTAGATAAGGAATTTCCGCGCCAATTGTTTCACGCCGCCCCAATGGCCTTTTTCAACGACCGCAAGAATATCACCAGCTTTGAATTTCTGCATGATCTCCATAAGCGCGCTATCGTTGAGTTGCCGTATGGCGGAGAAACCCTTGGCAAGTATTTCAGAATGGCTCCGGTGCGATCCATAGATATGGTCGTCGACCGTAAGCGACCACGCCTGCCCCACTGCCGAAGCCTCCTGGCCCAGCGACAGGTGTGCGGGCCCTGCGTGATTGTAGGCAACGCCTTTGTACACACCCTCCACTTTGATGCGGTCGAGTATTGTCTCGAACTCGCGCAAGGCGCACATGTCCGCGTATATGGCTAAAAAATCCTCGCGTGAATAAAGCTTCTTCTCATCTTCAATGCTCTTATGGTACGCATTCACGGGAATGGCGGAAAACTCAATTGTACCGGACTGAAAGACCTCTACCGGTAAAACGGGCTGACTTTTTGGCATGATTCGCTCCTTATGCGAGATGCAGAATTGCTTCTTTCAACGCTTCCGAAACCGTGGGATGAGGAAAAACAATTTGCCGCAGGTCAGCTGCGCGCAGTTCGTGCTCGATAATGAACGAACCGCCGAAAATTATCTCGCTGCACGGCCCGCCTATCATGTGGATGCCCAGCACTTGCCCGTATTTTTTATCGCACAAGACCTTGATGGTGCCGCTTTTGCCTTCATTCTCAACGATAAACCTGCCCGCAATGCCCATGGGCACAATGGCCTTGACATATTCAATGCCTTCCGCCTGCAGCGCTTCCTCGGTCTTGCCCACCACGGCGACTTCCGGGTGAGTGTAAATGACCCCGGGCATTGCTGTGTACCTCATCCGGTCTTGTATGCCACACATAGTGTTCACGGCAACAATGCCCTCGCGCGTGGCCGCGTGCGCCAGTTGCATACGGCCGGTAACATCGCCGCATGCCCAGATACCTGGAATATTCGTTTTGCCGTATTCATCAACACTAACGCCTTTTTTCGTATAGACAACACCGGCTTCGTCAAGCCCCAGGTCGTTGAGCGCCGGCATTCTGCCTGTGGCATTGAGCATATACTCTCCAACAACCTGCTGCTGCGCATTGCTGCTGTCGATACAATGTACTATGCCCTCTTCGATTTTTGCGACCTTGCACGAGAGGTGAAACACAATGCCCGCGCGTTTGAGCGACTGAAGAAGCCTGTTTGCTATGTCCCCGTCTATGCCTGCCGCAATGCTCGGCAGCATTTCCACCACTGTCACCTTTGTGCCAATGGCGGAGAAAAAACCGGCAAACTCGAGGCCAATCACTCCACCGCCGATAATCACCAGGGACACAGGGGCTTTCTGCAGTGACAATATCCCGGTCGAATCGAGTACATTCGCTGAATCAATGCCTGGAATCGGAGGCTTGGCAGGCCGTGAACCTGAAGCGATCAAAACGTTTGTTCCGGTTACGACGGTATCCGTATTCCGGATCCTGATTTCTATCTTCCCTTCGTTTCTCTCAAGTATTGCGTTTCCTTTCAGTATCTCGACACCCGATGTTTTCAACAGGCTTTCAACGCCTTTTTTTAGTGTGGATACAACTTTGTCTTTTCGGGAAAGAACTTTTGCCATATCGACCGTGGGGACCGAAACGTTGACCCCATACAGCGACGCTGATCTGCATTCTTCGAACACATGCGCTGATTTAAGCAAGGTCTTTGTGGGTATGCATCCCACGTTAAGGCAGGTGCCGCCTATCTCGCCCTTTTCAATAAGCGCGACTTTTTTTCCCATGCGTCCTGCGTGGGCCGCTGCTTCGTATCCGCCCGGCCCCGAACCAACGACAATTAGATCGTACATGTATTTTCTCCTCCGTTGCCCTCTTGGACTCCCCCTTTAACAAGGGGTGACAAGGGGGGATCATAGCCCTACTACTGTTCCAATATTTTCTATCATCTTCACGATTGTCTGTAAAAACCGCGCCGCAGGCGCTCCATCCAGGACCTGGTGGTCCGAGGTGAGTGACAGCCCGATACTATCAATAAAAAAAACATTTTCTCCCTTCCTGACCGGCTTTGGCTGAATGCTGCACACGCCGAGAATGGCAACCTGGGGCGCATTGATGACCGGTGAAAACGACTCAATGCCGAACATTCCCAGATTGCTTACTGTAAATGTGCCGCCCGTCAGGTCGTCAGGCGATATTCCGCTGTCGCTTGCCTCCTGCGACAGTGCCTTGATGCGTGCCCCAAGTTCAATGATTGTCATGGTGTGGGCATTGCGCACTACGGGCACAAGCAGGCCGCGCGGGGTGTCGCAGGCAAATCCAATGTGGATTGCCTTGCTCCCAAAGATCTTTCCATCAGAATACAGGCCGTTTACCTCTGGATGTTTTTTAAGGGCCTTGATTGTCGCGAAGATGACCATGTCGTTTATGGAAACATTCGGGACATTTTTGCCCGCTGCTTTTGCCTCTTTGACTTTTTTTCTAATAGCGAGCATAGCGGTCGCATCAGCTGATGTGTTGAGCGTATACTGGGCGGTTTCAGCAAGAGACCCGCGCATGCGGGATGCGATTGTTCTGCGTATCTTGGACAGGGGTTTGGGCGCCTCACCAAGATCATCCGCGCATATAAGGCCATTGACACCACTGCCCAAAACAGGCGTTGTTTTCCCCTCTTGTATAAGCTGCGCCGCCAGGGGGGAAACGCGTGGCCCGCTCATATGCTGTTCACGCACGTCCTGTTCAACTATTCTGCCACCCGGCCCCGATCCCCGTATGCCATCGAGATTGACAGCATGTTCCCGCGCATGGCGCCGTGCCCTGGGGCTTATTCCTGCGTCTTCCGTGACCGGAGTCCCTTCCTGTACTAGGTGAACGTCACTCCCCCTTGTAGGGGGGGCAGGGGGGTTCTTCAGTTCGCCTTGTTCTTGCTTCTCTTTTTTTCTTTCTGTCTGCTGCCCACTGCCCGCTGCCTTTCGGTATTCCTCAACATCCTCTCCCACATTCCCTATCACGGCAATATTCGCAAACACTGGCACTAAATCGCTAGGTTCAAAAAATAGAGCCAAAAGTGTTCCCGTGGTCGGAGATTCAATTTCAAAGGCCGCTTTGTCTGTTTCAATATCAGCTATAATTTCTCCCTGCGCAACGGTTTCGCCGATTTTTTTTCTCCACCCCACCAGGGCGCACGCTTCAACCGTATTGCCGGGTTTGGGCATCAAAACAGGTGTTGCCATGACTGCTTCCTTTCACAATTCCGGTGCATGGGCCAGTAAATATTCCTCAGCGTCGATAGACCAGAGACCATTGTGCTGTTGCGTAATCTTGTCAAGTTGCTTGAACATGGGGTCTGTTGCGCCTGTTGACACAAAATCGTTAATCGCAATTAAATCCAGTTTTATGTTCGTATAAATCAGCTTTTTGCCTCCTGGTATATCGGGAAGCCGCATGGTTGTATCAACAACAGCGTTTAGTCCGCCAATGTGCGTTACCATGACAGAAGGGTCTATTTCCCCGGCAGACATGCATGCAAGCGCTTCTTTCATATCGTCAGTGTTTCCGCCGCTGGTGCCCACGATATGGGTAGATGCGTAATGGACATTATAGAAATTAAATTCAGCTGTAAATGTAGGGTTTGTGGGGCCTGCGAAGAAATTCAGGCATCCGTCCCTGCCAAGTATTTTGTCGCCGGTTTCAATCACTGGCTTCACGGGCGCATAGACAAATACATCATCATAGCCCTTGTTGTTCGTATGTTTCAGAAGTTCGGCAACGGGATCGTCCACGGTTTTAGTATTTACATACATGAGTCTGACCCCATTTTTCTGTGCCTCTGCTTCCGTGTGGATCGATGCTGCGCGTGTAATGCGGTCTTCGTCAATATCTGTGACAACAAGAAGTCGCGGTTTCCTGTCGCAATGAATGGCATAATCAATGGCGCCAAGACCCATGGGGCCAACACCCGCCAATATGGCCATTGTCCCGCCCTCAACAATGCCCATCTTGTGAATATAGGAACCGCCTGTGGTATGATACGAAGCGTGGAAGGCACCGATAATGCACGACATGGGCTCGGAAAGCGACGCGGGAAAAAAACCAGGACCGTTATAGGCGAGCAGGCACCCGCACTCCATGACCTCATTGGGGATAATAATATATGTGGCACTGCCGCCGATATACTGGTATGAATATCCCGGAGCGTTGAGACTGCCTTGGTAATTGAGTGCTGGCTGGATGGAAAATTTGTTTCCCTCTTTAAACTGGGTCTGCCACTTTTTGCCGACTGTCTTGATAATCCCGCAGAATTCGTGTCCTATGATCGTAGGGTTCTTATCAATATCCTTGGGTACGCGTTTATGATCTGTTCCCTGAAGCGCGGCCTTATGGCTCGACATGCAGATGCTGTCCGAGATTACCTGCGCGAGTATTTCGTCGTCTTTGATCTGCGGCAGCTCAAACTCATCGAGCCGTATATCGTTTTTCCCATGGATCCGTACGGCCTTGGTTTTCATGTTTTTATCCCGCTTGCTTTCATCTTTTGTATTTCCTGCCCTCTCCCTGTAGGAGAGGGCCGACGCGATCGAAAGATCGCGACGGGGTAAGGTCATAGGTCATTTCATCTCCTGCCCGCCGGTCACGGGTATTGCCTGTCCTGTTTCGTAGGTCTGGTCAATGACATATAGTATCGCCTTTGTAACATCCTCGGGAGTGCAGCCCCGCTTCATGGGCACCTTGTTCTCGTAAAAACGTTTTACATCAGCGATTGTCTTTGCTTCCGGCGCCTTGCCGGCCTTCAGGTACTGGACAAAAAGACCATTCTGCGGGTCGGACCAGAGCGGCCCTTCAAAAAAATTGCCCGGACACACGGCATTGACCTTGATGTTGTGCTCAATGAGTTCGAGCGCAAAGCTCTGCGTCAATCCAATGCCGCCGAATTTTCCGCCTGCATAAGCGAAGTTTTTTTTGCTGCCCGAGAGCCCGGACTTTGAGTTGATCTGGATAATATCCATGAACAGCTCCGGGTTTAAACGGTGCTGCAGCTTCATATAGAATGATGCGTGTTTGACGCACAAGAAATATGCTGAATAATTTATTTTAGTGACCAGTTCAAAGGTCTCAATATCCATTTCGTCCAAACCGCCTGCCCGAAGGATGCCTGCGTTGCTCACCAGAACATCGAGCCCGCCGAACGCGAGTACGGTTTCAATGCAGAGCTGTTTGATGGATTCCTCTCGGGTCACGTCTACGCATATTGCCCGCGCAGCCCATGGCCCGAATTCAGCGCAGAGTTTATCCGCTGTTGCGCGAGCGCGCGCCTCCTGAATATCAGCCACCACAACGTGAGCGCCTTCGCGCGCCATAAGCCCGGCAATGCCCTGGCCAAAACCCTGTGCGCTGCCAGTCACTACTGCTATTTTTCCCCGAAGCCGCATTCCCGCTGTTTTGTCTGTTGGTTGAAGGGTAAAGACACCAAGGCCATTCACTTCCACGACAGCGGGAATGGCGCCTGTTTTTTTCCTAAAGGTTGCTATGATTTGCTGGAGAAGCGCACACTGTTTTTCACTGTCAGGGGCACGGGGCACGAAAAGAACCTCGAGACCTGTGATCGGTTTTTTTCCCGTGGTAGGACGGAACCACACCACTGGCAGTAGCTCGTTGTTGCCAGAAGCCATGCGTATCGCAGTCGCGCAAAACGAGGCAAAGACCGCGTCCGATATTTTTGTCTTCATAGAATTTTACCTTTGAATATTTTTTTCAATTCCTTGTCCAAGGGATTGTCAGTTACTAGGTGGTCCACCTGATCAGCGGAACACAGGACCAGGCCGGCTGACTGGGTTATCTTTGACGAGTCGAGGAGAATGACGGTTTTTTCAGACGCTTTCATAAGCGCTTGCTTGACCATGATTTCATCCGCATACGGATCGACAAAGCCAAATCCCGGAACAAACGACTCTGCTGAAATAAAACAAAGGTCAAAATGGTAGTTGCGGATGACCGAAACAGCCTCAGAACCGCTCAGTGTGTTGGTCATGCGGTTGAGCCTGCCGCCAGCTAAAACAAGCTGCACGTGGGGGTGTTCGGAAAGCTTGGCAAAGGTGTCCACACCCAGTGTGAGGACCTGTATGTTTTCCGGAAACATGCACTCAGAGAGATAATAGACCGTGGAGCTCGCATCCATGCCAATATGGGCCCCTGGTTTTATCAGATTCGCGGCCTTTGCCGCAATCTTGCGTTTGATATCAACATTGAGGGTTTTGCGCAGCGTATGGTCGTACAGGTTCCCCGCATAGTCGCGGCTCATAGCGCCGCCGTGAAACCGTTTGAGCAGGCCGCGGTTCTCTAATTCGACCAGGTCGCGTTGGATAGTAATGCGCGAGGCGCGGAGCTCAGACTCCAGGTCGGAAAGCGCGACCCGCTGCCTGTCGGCAATGGCTTGCAGAATACGTTTATGACGGTCTATTTTGAGGATCGACATATTTTGTTATAAATATATCATAATATATCATTAATAGCAATATATTTCATAAGCCGCTTCATCTATTTTCATTGCCGCAAAGGAAAAGCCTTATGTATGTTTTATGATCATATACAAAGGATTATTATGAAATCGCTCATCATAGTATTCGCGGTACTTTCATGTTCCTGCATCGCGTTCGCAAAGAACTTCGTCGAAGACATCCCAAATGAAACATCCATTCCCAACATGCTCCTTGAACGCAAGGATTTTGATTTTCAGTACGCACCGCAGTATCTCTGGAAGGCCCTGGAGCGTAACGCCCTTTATATCGGTATAGACACCGCCTTTCTGGCAGACGTGCGCGCCATGAACATCGGAAAAGTCGTTGACCTGCCCAAGCTGAAAAGTCTGCCCGGCGTATCGCTCTACCGTCTCGATGAATGCCAGGCGATAATCCCGGCTATTTTCATCGCCAACAATCTGCCGGTCATGTTCGAGAGGGCAAAGGACGCCACGGACACAGACCATAGCTACGCGCTTTTCTACCGGTATGTGCTCAAAAACGAAGAGGTAATTAATAAAAAAACAGAATTTGTCTACCTGGCGCATTATATGCACAATTATATCAATGTCATCAAACAAAACGCCACAACGCGCATGGATAAAAACCAGAACCCCCTCTCGTCCGACCTCTTTGACTACGATGAAAAAAAACAGTATTCCTCCCTTACCAAGCACAACTACCAGAAGGATGTGACTATTGATGATAACAAAAACGTAAAATACGAGGTGGAATCCTACATGCTCCCCCACCTCTGGTTCGATAATATTTACGTGCTTGTGCCCTCGTCCATGTCTCAGAAAAATATAGAACAGCTCATTGAGGCAGGATTAGGCTCGCGCGATTTCTCGTATAAGGTGCCGAAAATCCTTAAACTAATGTAAAGGCCCTGCCATGAAACAAAGTACAAAATTTGGCCTCATGTCACTCTTGTTCAAGATACGCGACCTGGTGCGTCCGCGCAGCCGCATTCTCGCCGAAATTGATGTGCGAGAAGGTTCTTCAATTCTTGACTTCGGGTGCGGTCCGGGAAGCTATGTGGTCTCTGCGTGCGGCCGCATTGGTCCTTCCGGCGCCTACTACGCGCTCGATAAGTTTCCCGGCGCCCTGGAATCCATAGAAAAGCTCGCTAAAAAAAATACTCTTTCAAATGTCAAAACCATCCTTTCTGAAAGCGCCACTGGCCTGGCAGACGCTTCAATCGATATCGTCTTTCTTTTCGATGTGCTGCACCATTTGGTGGAACGCGAGGCAATTTTCCAGGAAATTTTCAGAGTACTCAAGCCCGAAGGCAGGCTTTTAGTGAATGATCATCATATGAAACACGATGACATTGTGTCCGCTGTCTCAAAAGGCGGGTTCTTTTCCCTGTCTGCTCAAGGGCGCTATTCCCTGACTTTCGAAAAAAGCAACCCTTTCTAGGCTGACATATTCTTGTTTTAACATATCAAAACGATATATCAATTCAATATTTTTCTCCCTTCTTTAAATACGTAAAATAAATATTATCAGCCTGTTACGTTGTCGATAAGCTTTGGATCGCACTTTGCGTTAATACTGCCAAACGACCCATGGAGGTAAAAAATGAGCGCGCCGAGCGAAATTTATACTGACCAGCTGGTGGAAATCCAGCCTGGGGAA
>MFYT01000105.1 GCA_001789205.1 Candidatus Raymondbacteria bacterium RIFOXYA2_FULL_49_16
GGATGACCCCGGCGCTTTCCAATGCAACGCCAGGCCCCCACACCATTGACGTGACTGCGGACGTCTATGGCGCGTACGGATACCTTGTCAAGATAATATTTCTTTCGGCCGGAGCAGGGCTTTCTTCACTTGCCATGGACACATGGTGCCAGGCTGCGGCCCAGTCGTTTCCGGCAATCCTGTCGAAAGGTGTGGCCAAGCAGGCCGCATTCGAGTACACCGCAAAGGATGTCAAGGGATACCAGACCGCGCCAATACGCATGTTTTTTGAGGAGGTGCCATCCTCTCCTGTGCACATAAAACCTCCGCGTGAAGGGAAAATAAAATGGATGAGCGCAGGCGCATGTTTCAATAATCACCGCGCGTCTGATCTGATCGAATATTCCACCAACGGTGCGAACTGGACGCGGCTTTGCGGGCCTTCGGACTTTGGGGGCGATTTCAACGAATGTACACACTGGGTGTGCCAGCAGGACAAGGAGGTGGTATTTGACACACCAGTTCCTGAGGTCTGGGTACGTTTTACCGGCGCGACTTTGCCTGGCACATGGGGCGCTGGACTGCGGGGAGGGCGGATATACGCGCATTATGAAGAATATGACAGACCAGTCACAAACAGCGCTGTCAGGATCACCCATAAGACGGTTTCGGCGGTATGCGACACGTTGGTCAGTGTTTCCGGAACAGATATGACGACCTATACCGCTTCAGGCATGGGTGTGGACGAGTGGATAAAGATGGAGGTTGCGGGGAATGTTCCCACTATGGCGGTCGAGAAGATCGGGGGGGGAGTGGAAAACGGGCTTGTGTGCGATGTGTTTCCGAACCCATTCAATCCCCGAACGGAAATTCGAATTTCGAATATCAAACAAGTGAAAAAGAACGTCGAAGTAAAGATTTTTAATTGCCAAGGGGAAATGGTGCAGGATTTGTCTTCGGTCATTCGTCATTCTTCGTATAATTTCATTGTTTGGGACGCGGGAAACCTGCCCAGCGGCATATATGTCGTACAGGTACGGATGGGAAAAACGGTCATATCCAAGAAAGCGATTCTTTTCAAATAGTGTCAAATGACCAGTTCTCACTGCTTTGCTACATAAGGTTCTTAATAGCCATGATCTCGGGATGTCTGATTTCAGGGGTCTGGTGAACGGTGATACTTATTTAGATCATCAAAGCCAACCGGGGATCCAAGAAAACGACATATTTTACTAAATTCCCCCTTTTTTTAATAAATATTCATGGTTTTTTATAAATTTATTCCATTATGAGGCTTTTATATTATCAAAGTAATCAATAGTTGAGACATTCCGATTTTTAAAAGGGAGGGGATTTATGATACGACTCTATTATTATGGTATTATTCTTTTTACAGTCAGTCTGGTTTTTTCCCAACTACCCACGATAAGGGAAGTTGAAAAGAGTTTCGGAAAACCGGCTTTCTTCATTCCACGAACCACCACACCGCCTGTTATTGATGGCGACTTAAACGACGCGGTTTGGCAGGATATTCAAAGCTATCAACTCGACCATTTTGACGGGTGCAGCTCGCCTATAGAGGCCCCAACAACAGTCAAATTCCTATGCAATGACAGCGGCCTGTATGTTGCGGCATATTGCACGGAACCGCGCATGGACCTTGCCCTGTCGAGTGGTGTCTGGAATGGTGATATAGTGGGACTCTGTGTTGACCCGGACCATACACACCCGAAAATGCCTTTGCTTGCCCGCCTGAAGATCAATCTCAATGGCCAGTGCGACCTTTCTGGCGCTGAGGTCCGTGTTACAAAGGGCAGTGATCACTGGACATGCGAATTTTTTGTACAATGGAACCTGCTGTGGATTTCTCCGGACAACATTCCAACCATCATTGGATTCAATTTCTTTCGTATCAGGCCGCAGGTGGGGCTGACAAATCCATGCAATTGCATGGCTGCGCCCGCGGTTCAGCGGGTGACGAATCTTGCAAACAGCCGATATGGTGAGAATACGTCCCTTGCGCCATTTTGGCTGGATTACAAAAGACCTGTAGGCCCAAGTACCACCTATGATCCGTTTTCCTGGGGACCAGTAGAAGACGTCTACTGCCCTTGGCGCTTAGGCCACGCCATTATTGAGAGCGGGGTCATACCAACGCCGCCACCCCCTCTGGACAGCCTGTTCAGGATCCTATATAAGGAGGATTTTGAGAACGGCAGCAGCGGTATTTTTTCGTTGGGCGCCATAGTCGATGAAAATTATCTTGGTTCCATGAAAGGATACCGGCAGTCCGGAGGCTGGATAAGCGCCGGGGTCAGTATTCGAGACCCAATGGATGTGACCGTTGTGGCTACCTGCAAGATAAGCTCAGGAAGGTTGAATGTGTATCCGCGTTCAGCTGACCAGCTCTTTCCCCACCTCCATGAGAACTGGGGGGAGTATAAAAGCTATGCATCAGACCAGCCTGCTAATCCTGTAAACTACGGCTATGACACCCATTCGGACAAGATGGCCATATATACTGTGGGCCGTTTTGGAAAAACAACAGGCGGTTGGAGGCAGGTCACGAATTATTTCGGAGAGGCAACATCAACATCTGTTATGGCCCCTTCGGCAGGATGGAATATCTGCAGGTTAAGGCTGGAATTGAACGATGGCGGGCCCGCATACCAGAACCTGGTTTGGCACTGGTATGATAGCCGGCGGAATCATCTGGATATTCAATCATTTACTTTCGCTGGTGAGGCCCTGACAATAGGTGATTTTATCGTTTATAAGGGTCAGGATGTTGAACCACCGGATACGGTAACCGGGATAGCGCAGACCGACCAAGGTGATTCAGTGGTCATCACCTGGAATCCATCTCACGACAATGTTCTCACCGCATATTATGAAGTCATGAGCATCGAGGAGGGTACGCATGATTCCGTCTCTATCCTATATGCGCACGATCTCCGCGCTGTTATTTCCAAGACTGCTACGGCAGGAAAGCAGATCGTTGTGATTGCGTGGGACCTAGACGGTAATGCCTCCTCTCAGAAATATCCGACCTCGGTCAGCTCTATGGACCAGGCCGGTACTAGTTTGGTATTTACGGCCTTCCCTGTTCCTTCAAACCCGGCGGTGCGTTTGAATTTTACGATTCCAAGTTTTAAAGGAAACGCCCAGAATGTCCTTATCCAGATTTTCAATGTCCAGGGGAAATTAATAAATACGCTGGTACGGAAAACCATGAGAAGCGGCGCGCACAGCATTGCCTGGCATAACAGTGACAATAGAGGCAATACGGTTCCTTCAGGTGTATATCTGGCCAGAATGAACGTGATGGGCATGGAAAAGACAATCAAGCTGATAGTGACAAAATGAAATAAACAAAAAAAGGAGGCGCCATGTTTAGATCAATATCCTGCATGTTCACACTACTACTCGGTATGGCATATGTCACCTATGGTACTGTGATTATAGAACGATGGGGCATTGCCGGAGGGAAAAACCAGCATCCCACCCTTAGTTATACTACGATCAGCAAAGCGCTTTCCGTTGATCTTGCGCCGCTGTCCTCCGCATCGGTAGTATACCGGGCGACCCTCTACACATCCATGAACGTGTGGAACGGCTGGGATGGGGCAGCGCCACATGGACGAACTGCATATGCTCTTGACAGTGTTTTAATTTATAATAAAACTGGTGCGGGTGCTTCGGATTATTCATCTGTTCCACTTCAGCTTTTACCTCCTTACTATCGCAGCTTTGACATGACAGATGCAGTCAGGGGGTGGCTCAGCAGCAGCGGCAGCAACTATGGCCTTTATGTAAAACAATTCCCCAATTTTGACGCATCGAAGAGCTATTTAGAGATAATGTATGAAGGGGATGCGGGCAGTCCACCGGCACAGATTACAGGTTTGCATGCATTTTACCGGGCAGGCCAGACATTTATTACATGGAATGAGATGCAGGACTGGGTAGGCAAGGATAACCCGACAACCTTGGAAATGTATGATATTATGGCAAACCGCGACAGCATAAGTCCCCAGGAGGTCAGATATTATGTATTTCAGCATACATCTCCAATAACCGCATCCAATATAAAAGACGCGACCTTTTTGGAAAGCATCCGGCCCGTATCAATATGGAACCTTATGGATATCACAAATGATTGGCAGTGCGAACAGTGCCAGAACGGACTTTTGGCCACGTATGTACTCGAACGTTTCTCAACTGATGAGGATGGCAACGGCACCAGATTACCGCGCGACAAAGGACTATACGTTCATGCCGTAACAAGCAATCAGAATTCGTATTACGCCGTGGTGACTGTCGTAAACGGCAAGGCGAATACGATCGATCTGAGCGCGGAGAACGTTGTCGGACCGATAAATGAAACCATTTCCATGACAGAACCTACATTTCAAGGCCTTGATACTGTCAGCTATGGCGGCGAGGTGGAGCATTTTATTCACTTTCTATCTCCGCCGTTCGCCAATATACCAGGCCCGGGTTTGTCATGGGATTTTCAGACGCGAGCCCGCCAATTTAATGATGGATGGCACTATGTTAACTTGCGGACAAAAGTGATAAACAGGGGCGGGGCTTTGACTCTTGAATGCGCCTCGTGGGGTGGAGTGCGAAGCAACAGCGTTACCGGCTTTGGACAACCCATTAATAACGGAATAAAGATACGCACAAATGATCAATGGCCTCCAAATGGTTTTACCGGATTGCATGAATGCCTGGGCACCTTCAGGTCGTGGCGCGATGGCAAAGTCCACAATTACGCTGCGCGTAGAATTATATCGTACGTGGGTTGGGCCGACAGGCGATGGGGCATAGACAGCAATCAGATCTATATGACCGACTACGAAGGCATGTGGTCCGTACGCTACCCCCAGGTGTTTGCGGCGCATTATATCAAAGGGCTTACTGATGCCGGACAAGTTAACCCATCCTTTACCTGGCAGCTTGGAAGCAGGCTCGACAGAGTATGGGGTCAGGAAGCGTGGGGAGTTAGCATGGCCGATACCATGATAAACGCATGGGACTGGTTTGATTATTCGAAGGCTTATTACACAGACTCTATCCATATGTCGCCCCTTGTCAGCCAACCTGGACCAAGTCATGACTGGAAAGGCAGGGGTGACCGCGCATGGGGAGGCGAACCAAGGATGGTGGAAAATACGCAGAAATATAAGCAAGCCTTTGTTTTCTCATGGCGTTGCAGCAACTGTGGGCTGGATGCAGGATGGGTAGGACTCAACCAATCGCCAACGTGCTGTTCTAATTACCAGGGATTAAGGCATTCGTCCCCGTTTATGGCCTTTACAAACAACACTCTTGACCAGGATATCGGCGATACTATGTGGCACAATGATACGATAGGCTATGGAGGAGACGGAAGTGGTCAGATAAATGGCTTCGCCTATTTTGACAGTATTCGTGAAACGTCTACCAGTTTTTCAGTAAATCTGTTTTTAAATGCACCGTATCTGAGTGATTTTGCATGCACGCCGACGGTAAAGCGTAATTGCGGCCTTACGCTTGATACCGGTGCCCATGTTGATGCAACGCCACGGCGCATGCAGCAGTTCGAAGTGAATGCATGCGACACCTTTACGTGGAATATTGTGTACAATAGCGCTACGGTAGACAGTGGTGAAATAGTGGCCTCTAACAAGAATGTTGTGACGGTCCCTGGTGTATTCATCACGAAGGAAAAACGGAAGCTCACCTTGCTGTTGAAAGGGAGGAGCGACGGAGTGTGCACGATAAATGCCGCTGTGGAAAAAACGGAGCAAGCAAGTGAAGATATCGTGCTTCGCGCGTTCCCAGTTCCGTTTAATCCTTCAACAAGGATTTATTACACTGTTCCTCCGCATTCAAGCGTGCAGTGGGGAGGGGTAAAGGAAAAACGAGTTAGGATAGCAGTGTATGATGTTAAAGGGACATTAGTACGAGTGCTTGCCGATGGAGTACGGAACAGGGGAGGGTATACTGTGGATTGGAATGGCGTTGATCGTGACAACAGGCAGGTGTCCACAGGCATGTATGTTGTGCGCATGAGCGCAGGGAAAACTGGTAAAATGATAAAAGTATTATTGGTAAAATAATCGTAAAAGGGGGCTTTCATGAAGTCGATATCCTTGATCGTTTTAAGCATAGTATGTTACCAAATTTTTGCTGCGCAACCATCGGATGTAAAGGGTTTTTTCCGGGAAGGCCAGGCTTTCATTACCTGGGAAGAAGATAATTCGCAAACCGGCGAAAAATACAGGGTATATCGGAGCGCTTCTCAGATAACGGACATTAACAGCGCCGACCTTATCGCCGAAGTAAATGAAGGCTCAAGCACGTGGCGGGACATGCATAAAAAAGACGGAAGCCTTGTTGATCGTTGCAGCGGTGACCAAATAATCGATAAGTTCGTTATATATGATGACAGCGTCCAGCTAGGCACCACAACAGGGCTTTTTGTTCATACCGTGCATGAAACTGTACAGACAAACTATTATTATGCGGTGACCACGGTTGCCGGTGTTTCTGAAAACACTGTCATTGACGCTTCCAACACCTGCGGTCCCATAAACGAATTAAAACAACCCGCAGGAGCGGTCAGATACCTGACGACAAGCGCGAGCGGTACCATAAAAGAATGGTATATCATGTGGTTGGATTACGCGCTTTTTAAAGAAAACTATATGGGTTATGCTTTTTCCGTCGCCCTTACCATGAGCTCATTCTCGCAGGGAGGGGCAATGCCCCGCTTATATCTTGACGGGATAGGAACGATGAACGTATGTGCAGCGAATTATTCCAATTACGGACAAGGCGATTTGAGTGATCAGGGAATGCCTACATGGTATTTTGGCCATCATAAATCCCTTGATTATGATGGAACGTCCACCGTCGGATATGCTCTCAAAGACACAATAGCCAACTATATTCAATATAGAATAATCAAGTCAGCCCTATGGGCAAGAAGAAAATACAATATCACTGATCCGAGGTTTAAAATGGAAGGTTTTTCCATGGGCGGCTCGGGTATGTATGGTTTTTTAATGGCATTTCCCTCTTTTGTCACCTATGCCGGCGCTCAGGAAGGCCTTACCCAATACCGGGTTCCTGGAATTAATGAAAATGGCGATACCATATGGGCAAGCTCTGCATGGGGAAATTACGGCCGCCCGAATTTCAGCGATCATTCCCAGGAAAATCCGGTAAAATTCCTGCCTTTTAATGATCCTGATTATCCGGAACTTGACTGGGTAACACAATATAATGGGATGAATATCTACGACGCCAGGGATGCGGCGAATTTTTTAAGAATAAATACGGCCAAAAGTTTCGGGCTTTTAGCGGCCATTCATGGAGGCAGGGATGGTTCGATCCCTTATGCCCGTAATGGCGCGCATTTTGAGGAGTATATCAAAAATTCGAGGCATTGTTTTACCTATTATTATAAAGCAGAGGCAGGGCACAGTTCAGGACAGCTGCAAAGCAACGGGATGGGCGGACGTATACGATGGGATGAAAGCAGACCTGGTTTTTCAAATGTGCCTCCCCGGATCGTTTATTTGTGGAACAATTACAATTCAGGATTGTCATATTATGGAACAGATACAAGCCGCGGATATTGCCTGGATGCAAAATGGGGCTGCATTGATGCCCCGATAGGGGGCCATAAAATAGCAGAGACAGACTCGTCATGGAGCATCCCGGTATTCGGAATTCCCCTGAGCAACGCTCCTGTTGGTTATACATTCGGAGATTATACACTGGATATTACGCCAAGAAATCTCCAGCAGCTTGAAGTGTGGCACGGGGACACGTTTGTCTATACAATCACGGATACCGCCGATAATATGGAAGCTTCCGGCGAAATTATAGCCGACAGCCTCAATCTATTGCTGATACCGCAGGTGCCGGTACGGCTTAACGGTGCTATTGCAAAGGTTGTGTTAAAATCACGAAGCCCCACCACCGGAACAGGGGCATTGGGAAAAATGGATTTTATTAAAACCGGCATTGCCATTACACCCAATCCTTTTAATCCTTCAACCATTGTCTCTTTTGGTATTGGCAGGAAATATAGTGTTCGGACATCCGGACAGATGAATATTTATTCAATGAATGGAAAAATTGTAAGGGTTCTTTCTGTTTCCAGCAGGATAAAGGATGGCTACCAGGTATGCTGGGATGGAAAGGACGGTTCAGGCAGAACCCTTGGAGCCGGTGTATATTTTATTTCCATTACTATTGATGGAAAAAACATTCACGAAAAGTTGGTATTATCAAAATAAGTGAATAGCCAAAGAGGCTTGGAAGAGTTCGAGAAAAGGAGGGTGGCATGATATTAGCCTTGTTTGCATTGCTGCTGTTTTCCGCAACGCATCTTGAGGCCGCGAATATTACCGATGCCGCTGGCGGAAGCCGATTGATAGTTGTGGAGAACCGAACATTCACGCGTACCATTGATGTATGCCACATCAACAGCGGTACATCGGAAATTGTGAATGGAACAGTCACATTCAGAATCTCGCGATTCTCCAATCCGGCGCCGAACATGCCGCTTATGGTCGGATTCCATTCATGGGGCGCTTCGATCGACGAAGTAGAAAGCAATGCGGGGTATGAATATGAGGGCAACGATCCCTTTTTGCTCATCACGTTTGAAGATGGGGGGGATGTGCCAGGGCCAACGTATGTGGAGGGGAACTGGTACTGGGGGAAAATCTGGCGCGACAGCGCCGGGAAGCGCTGGTCGGTTCCCTGGTTTCATAACGCAGTAGCTGAAATAATTAACGATATAAAATACGGCAGGTTTAGTGTCGCGGATTCCTGCGGCTGGCAAGGCCTGACCATAGACACGAACAGGATCTACGCAAAAGGCCATTCGATCGGCGGAACAGCGACCTTTCAATTCGCAGTCAAACACCCTGAGATTTTCGCCGCATTTCACGCACATTCAGGATGGACTACATATTATGGATATGACAATATATTTTTTAATCACGCGAACGGCTGCTGCGGCTGCTTTTGCGACATGATCGGCTCAATGGGCAGTTATCCGGCCATAGAATATGACCCAAATACAATGATAAAGGGAAATGCGGATCAGGCCTATCTTGGAATTATGGAAGAGGAGTATGCCGCGGGTCTATATACGGATCTGGGCTGGTACTTTGGTCCGGACGGTTCCGGGGGATGGAACTTTCGCAATCCCGGTTTTCCGACCCCGTATGTTTTTTTTACAAACGGCGCAAATGACAACCCGGTAGCCCAGGGCGATAATGTGCAACCATCACTTGAGTTGCAGCGTCGCGGATACACCTTCTACCGTCATTCAGGCGGCCATTCGGATCAAAATTTCATGCGGTACCGCCGCTTGCGGAATTTTCGCAAAGACCAGAGTTATCTGGCATTCACCAACCGGGACTACGGCATAAATTCGCTTTCGCAGACAGGCTGGTTCAATGATCTCGACGTGCACGGCTGGGACCATACAACGATAAAGGATTCGGCGGGTTTTTATGAAGTGCGGCTCACCGGCATTGGCACCGCAGACATAACACTCCAACGGCTGCAGCGGCTGCAGCACGGAGCGGGGTCGATATATGAAGTTCGGCTGGACGGCGTGCCCGGCGATACGGTGACCGCGGATGAGTACGGGCTGATAACCATTCCGCACGTGAGCGGCGGCGCGCTCCTGCGGCTTGACTGCATTACGTGCAATCCTGCGGTAGAAATAATACAGAAAAGCGAAAAGAAACCAGATGAGGGCATGGCCCTTTTGGCGAGCCCGAATCCATTTAATCCCTCAATCACGATTTCATTAAAAGGTGGGAAAATAAATACCAAATGCCATGTAAGCATTTATTCTTTAACCGGAAAGCAGGTGCTTAGTAAAGGGCTTTCAACTTTTAATATACACCAATCAGCGATTAAATGGGATGCGGCCGATCAACCAAGCGGTGTGTATGTTATCAAGGCGCAATCCGGGGATAGGGTACTGGTTAAACGGGTGATATTGGTTAAATAAGGAGGATTTGTGAGATTATCCATTATTTTTATTGTTTTATGTTTTTTTGGCCGGCCATATAGTCTTTATGTTGACATGGACCCGTGCCCGCGCATACCCCTGCGGCCCGGGGAAAGCCAGTATTTTCTTATCCATCTTTCACAGGCAAGCGTCTCGTGCAATGGCACCGTGAGCTTCAGCGGTCTTCCAGCTGGCCTGGTCTGCGCGCCTGAATCGCAGGATTACTCTCTTGCTCCAGGCAACGCAAAGCTTTTGATCTTTAATCTCTCCAGCACCAGATGGGGTGACACATTGGAAATAAGACCAACGATTACTGCCTCCGGCGGAGAGACGATCAATTTCCCTGATTCGTTCAAGACGAAAATAATGCGCGATTCGGTCTATTATGAATCTTCCAGTTGGGGCAACAGAAGCCTGAAAAACAATCCGCTTGATGCCGCTGGACTCATGGCATATTATTCCTGCGGAGATGGCGGCTGTGTGGCTCCTTGTTACTCTGGCCATGGCTTTGATAGAAGCGTGGGTTTTCCTGGTTTTTGGAACGAAGGGGTCTGGATTCATGAAGGAGGCGTTAAAGGAAAATGCGTGTTTGGCCATAATGGTTTGCAATATCCCCGTCATAGGTGGTCAAAGATAGCATTCGAGGCAATGAATACTGTTGACAACAATAAAAGAGGAACAATCCTTTTCTGGTTCCGTAAGAATCTTCAGCGGGTGGCCGATATGTCCTATTCCGCCAACCCGGACTCCACATGGAAGATCGGGCCCGATGGAATGCAGGGCAGCAAAGGTGAAGCGCTTTTCGGACACTCATGGTCCCCGCAGCAGATATATAACTCACAAATCGCCGGCGGCAGTACATACACAAAGTGGAAACCGGGTTCCCACTCATTTATCGGACTACGGAGATTTAAAGCTCATGGCAGCGTGGCAGGATACCTTGAGGCATATTATCAGGCTATGCGAGGAGACATCTATACGGTGCAGGCGCCATACGAATGGTCAGAGGTATGGCGCCATGTTGCGGTAGTATGGGACGCGGACAGCGCAAAACTTGAGATATACTTAGATGATCAGCTTGCGAGCGGATCGCTCAGAAAAAACGGGGTTCCAACTACGGATACGGTTTTTTATGGTTGCCCATGGACAGTAGTCAAATTTAACAATTGTAACTTTACAATAGTTCAGGTAGGCGATGAAGGCGGCTTTAGCACTACTGACCGTGATGAGTATTATATTTATAACAAAGCCATGACGCAGACAGAGATACAGGCTAACCGGCAGGCTTCTATGGGAGCAGTGGCCGCTCCTGTTATTGCTCCAGCTGGCATACAGTTCCATGATTCTACAGTGGCTGCGATCAGGAGCTTATGGTCCAACGCGTCCATCCATTTTACCACCGATGGAAGCAATCCTTCAGAATCAGACCCGGTCTATTCAACGCCGCTTGTTTTTACCGGTTCGACCATGTTTAAAGCGCGGTCTTATCTGACTGGTTTTTCACCAAGTGAAATTGACAGTGCGTATTTTGAATGTCTCGGCCCTGATGTTGACAAACCACATGTCAGCTCTATATTGTCAATTAATAATCCCCAGAAAATCCTTGTTGTTTTTGATGGCCCGGTGGAAAAAACCAGCGCGGAGAATGTAACGAACTATGAGATAAGCGGCGGGGTCTCCGTAATACAGGCTGCCTTAGACAGCGAACAGGTTGCCGTGACGCTGACTACCGATGCGCCGGTTGCTCAAAATACCATGACGATCAGGAATGTCGCGGACGCTTCAAATGCTTCGCTGCAGATGGATGATCTCTCCGGCGCGGCCATAACAGTTAAGAACCTTCCAGGACTGATGGGATATTATAATTTTGATGTTTTACGCGGTTATTATGTGAAGGACCTCTCTTCGTCCGGGATTGACGGCACGGTCTTCAGCGACAATCTTTACCGTGAAGCCAATAGGGTTCCCGGGCATAGCGGCATGGGCCTGTATTTTGATGGAAATGACTTTCTTGACGTGACCGATTATACTACCGAAGGACTTTTAGTGAATAGGAATTCACCTCACAACGTCGATACATTCACCATTGCTCTTTGGTTCAAGGTTCCGTTCGGAATTACCGGATACCACCGGTATTTGTTCCATAAATATTATTCCTACAGCGTAGCAGTTTCAGGCGGTAAACTCTGCATGGGGAATTGGGACTGTAATCAGAGCGTTAATGTTCAGGTTAATGATGGCCTCTGGCACCATCTGGTGTACATAGTCCGTGATGGAGCGGCTAATGGAACAAAGCTGTTTCTTGACGGGGGCGAAATCGCGGTCATGACGCTAAGTCTTCTTAATAATGAGTCAGCTGGCCTAAGCTATGGCATGGGCGGGGGCGCGGCTGGACAGCCGGCTTTTTTTGAGGGAGATATGGATGAGATTATGATGTTCAACAGGGCCCTAAGTAATGTTGAGATACTGGCACTGTATCATGATAGCACGGACCTGTCCGCAGTTATGGAAAAAGCCGATATAGTAGGAAGCAACGAAATGGTAATGAATGTTTCCCCCAATCCGTTTAATCCGAGCACGGTAATCACCATTATTGGCCAGAAGGAAGTGTGTCAGAATATTGAGGTGGGTATATATGATTTGCAGGGAAAACTTGTTTACGCACGATCCATCGCGTCTGTTGCCAATTCACGGTTTATGTGGAACGCGGAGAAGCAGGCAAGTGGAATATATATACTTACGGTAAAGACCGGACGGCAAAAAATGACAAAAAGAATTGCTTTGTTAAAATGATAAATGATATAGATGATTGAAAAATGAAGAGAGTGCGATGGCGGCGCATGTATAGCAAGGTAGATAACAAGCGGATATAATAAAATGCAAGTCGATTATTTCGGGAAATTGAGCGTATTGCAACCATTACAGACAGGGAGTAATGCATTATGACATCTAAGGAAAGAGTCCGGAAAGCGATTGATCGTGAGACTCCCGACAGAGTACCGGCCCATTCATCCATGACGCCGGTTGACGTCGAGTGGGTGAAGAAAAACTACGGTCTCTTGACCGAGGAGGAAGTCCTAACTTTCATGCTCGATGATTTCAGACGCGTTTATCCAGTATATATCGGCCCTGAACTGCCCATTTCCAAAAAAACCGGCGCCCAGATGACGGTGTGGCCCGGCGTTACCTTTAAAGACGGCGATTATTCACTGGATGGCTTTCCTTTGGCCAATGCCACAATGAAGGACATTGAGAATTACATTTGCCCTAAAGTCGAATGGTTCGATTTTAGCTCATTCAGTGTTCCTCCGGAAACAAGCAAAAACCATACGACAATTTGCGGAGAACCGTTTAGCCTATTGGACAAGGCCTATGATCTCATGGGTATGGAAAACATCATGATAAAGATGTTCGAAGCGCCAGACCTTATCCACGCGCTCATGGAAAAAATCACCCAAAGCAGGTATGATATGATCAAACGGATATTGGAAACCGCACCATGGGTGGATATTTTTATAATCACGGATGAGTTGGGTACCCAAGAGAGCCTCTTGATGTCTCCTGAACAATTCCGAGAATTCAGTTTCCCGTACCATAAAAGGCTTGTTAACCTGATACATTCGTACGGCAAGCTTGTCTATTATCATTCCTGCGGATGCGTAATGCCCTTGGTTCCCGACCTTGTAGAACTTGGAATTGATATACTGGATAATCTGCAGCCAACGGCGAAAGGCAATGATCCATGGGCGATAAAAAGGAATTTTGGAAACAAACTTATTTTGCACGTGCAGGTTGACGAACAAATCGTCATGAGGGAATGGAAACCAAAAGATGTTTATAGTAAATACAGAAAAATGATTGAAGACCTTGCTGTTGGAGGCGGTTTTATTATTTCAACCACATTTAGGAGCCAGGATACGCCAAGGGAGAATGTCGAGGCGCTATTACAGGCGATACGGACGCCATTAATAGACAATTAGTCTCAAATGACGAAAAGGGGTATTGGATGAAACACATTTTATTACTTGTTTGCATGGCCTATCAGGCGTATGGTCTTACTGTGGACATGGATCCGGTCCCGCGCATTGTCCTGCGAGCCGGTGATTACCAGTATTTCCTGATCCATCTTTCAAACGCGAGTTCCTCATGCACTGGTACGGTAAGTTTCACGAATCTTCCTCCAGGGCTGTCGTCAATGCCGCAATCGCAGGATTTCACGCTTTCGCCCGGGGCCTCACAAGACCTTTCATTTAAAGTTTCCAGCAGCACATGGGCGCCGCCGGCCGTGATACGGCCCACGGTTACTGCGTCTGGCGGTGAGCAGGTCAATTTCCCTGATTCTTTGAAAACATATGTGCTGACAGATTCCTTTTTTATCGACAGCGTGGGTGCGGCAACGAGGCGGAGTCTAAAAAATACACCGCTTTTCCCCACAGGGCTTTTGGCCTATTATTCTGGCGGCGATGGCAACGACGGTTACCGCTATAATTCGAGTGTGGGATACGCGGCTTTCTGGAATGAGGGAATATGGATTCACAATGGCGGTGTAAAGGGAAAGTGTGTGTTCGGCCATAATGGATTAGCGTATCCCCGGCACCACTGGTCAAAAATTGGTATGGAGACCCTTAATAATATCAGCCATCGGAGGGGAACCATCTTGTTTTGGACGCGCAAGCAGCTTCAGCAGAGCGGGGAAATCAACTATGCCCCGGGCTTCACTGGCGATCCATCCACAACCTGGCAGATAGGCCCTAACGACATGAGAGGCTCATCTGGAGAAGGTATGTTCGGATATTCATGGTCACCTCAGCAGGTCTATTCCAACTGGTATTTGCACCAAGGAACCACTGTTTACAAGTCAGGATCCAATTCGTTCGTGGGATTGCGCCGGTACAAGAGTGCGGCCGGATTGACCAGCGGTTTTCTTGAAGCCACCTATCTCGCCATGCGGGGGGACATCTATAGCGTACAGGCGTTGTTCGACAGGCCCGACGAATGGCAGCATGTTGCGGTGGCATGGGACGCAGAGTCCGCCAAACTCGAAATATACGTGAATGGCGTTCTTCAAAGCGGCACAGTGAAGAAAAACGGTGTCCCAAGCACAGACACCATCTGGTACGGCGCGCCGTTTGACGTAGGTGTATTTTGCAATATCACTATGGCCTTTGTCCAGGTTTCAGACGAAGGCGGCTGCAACACAACGGACCGTGATGAACTATATATTTACAACAGGGCATTATCCGCGCAGGAGATACAGGCGAATATGCAAGCATCCATGGGTGGCCCAGTGCCCGTCCCTTCCATTTATCCGCATGGCAGGCAGTTCTACGATTCCCTTGCTGTACAAGTGCGCAGCGTATGGACCAATGCAACAATTCGGTATACAATTGACGGCAGCGATCCAACGCTTGCTTCGCCAGTATATGCCGGTCCGATTGTCCTTACCGCATCGGCCCTGCTGAAAGTGCGTTCGTTTCTGACGGGTTTTGCGCAAAGTGCCGTTGACAGCGCCTATTTCGAGTGCCTGGGGCCTGATGTTGTTCGACCTGCGGTGTACACAGCTGTTTCAATAAATAATTCCAGTGAAATCATGGTCATTTTTACGAAACCTGTGGATAGCTTAAGCGCGATAAATCCCGCACACTATGCCCTGAGCGGCGGTATAGGGGTGACAAATGTCACCTTGGACAATGATCGACAGACAGCGAGGCTTGCGACAAATGCCGCAGTGACAAGCGCCACAATGATTAGTGTGCAAAACGTGAATGATGCCACGCATAGCGGGCTTGGTATGGATCCCTTGGTAGATTCGCTGGTGCGGGTAAAGTCGTTGCCGGGTCTTGTGGGGTATTGGAATTTTGACGTTTTGTCTGGATACACGGTAAAGGATCTTTCGCCTTCCCGGGTAAACGGCATGGTATTCAGCGACATTTACCGTGAGGCAACCTATGCGCCTGGTAAAAAGGGACAAGGGCTTTTGTTTGGCGGCGATGATTTTTATGATGTGACAGAGTATGCGGTTGAAGGCCGGCAAGTAAATTCCAGCCAGCCGCTCAATCTTGAGGCAGGCACCGTTGCCTTCTGGTTCAAGGCCGCTAGTTCAATGAACACGGGCGTGGGCTATCTTGTTTCCAAAAGCTATGCGTATAATCTCAGGATATACCACGGGACGCTCTATGTTGGCCATGCTAATGCGACAGTGAGCACAAATACACAGGTCGTGGATGGCGCGTGGCACCATTGCGCGATTTCATTCAGCAATCATGTCAGCAATGGCACCGCGGTGTATGTTGATGGTGCGCTGATAAGTACGATTACTGCGTCGTTTCTCAATAACTCGGGAACAGGAGTCGGGTTCGGTGTGGGTGGAGGAGGATATGGCCAGCCTGAATTCTTCAGCGGAACCATGGACGAGATCATGGTCTTTAACAGGCCCCTGAACAGGGCAGAGGTCCTCTCGCTGTATAATGACAGCACGGAACTGGGCATGACTGCCGCGGAAAATGCTGCTACGGGCGCGTGCGTCGCATCAATCGCCGCGGCGCCCAATCCATTCAACCCGTCAACACATATATTCGTGCGAGATATGCCAGGCGCGGCAGAACATATGCGGATCGCGCCAATGGTAAAGATTTATTCCATAAGCGGAAGACTTGTCACAACGCTGACGCAACATACAATACTCGGCACGCAATATGTGTATATATGGGACGCGAAGAACATGCCCAGCGGTGTATATGTCGTAAAGGCAGATGTTGGAAACAAGGCAATGGCGCGGTTGGTGACTTTGATAAGATAAAGTCCAGTATTTAATCAGGCCCAACATCAAAAAATATAAATTGAGGATACTATGCCAAAAGGAACAGGCCAGTTAAACTTACCAAAATTAGCAATAGCAATAATTTTATCATTTTGGGCCCTTTTGTTTGGCGCGGTTGAATTTCCCGCTGTTAAAAATCCCAAGGTTCCCTATATCGACATCAGTGACAATTATTATCCGCCATGGGACTGGGACGATGTGCTGGATATTGAACAGGTATATACACTTACCGATTCTTTCCTCGATCCGAAGCTGTTCGTATGCGATCAGCCCTATACAGGAAGGGGCGATGGCAGGATATGGCGGTACATATTCGGCCATATCTATGGAAGAGATTATTATTACGCTATGGGCCTCATCAACCAGTTGGGTAGCGTAATGGATAATGGGTTAAACCAGCCGGCAGTGAATCAGGAAGGCGTAAATAAAATACTGGAGGTACTAGGCCGGGCCACGGGAAAAATACGGATTTCCAACCATGGCAGTTACCGGGACATTGCGGCTGCGTTTCTGCGGGATTCCAATCTAGTCAGGCAGAAGGTGGAACGCATTTATATGTGCGACGGTATCGAAGGTGACATCCACAACAGGCCTGACTGGGGTTCTGACGCATATGCGGTGAAGATACTTCTGGAGAACAAACTGCCGTGCTATATAACGATTAATGCCAAGGATTCGACCACGTACAGCAAGGCCGGCTGGAGTCTTGACCTGCCCGCATATCTTGCAATGACAGACACCATGCCGGATAGTATGCATTCTGCCGTTGTTTACTGGGCATATTACAATTCTATGGACAACGGCTATCGGACAAAACACAACATCCCTTTTCCTGACAGGCCATCCGTACCTGACGGGATCACTGAAGAGAAGGTACAGGCGAATGGAAGCGTGTTCTTCAGCGAGCCGAGAGACCAGATGTCGATCAGTGGAATATCGGTAGAGCAGGAGATTCGGTCGCCGGGTATGGTACGCGGATTGTTAACTACTCCGACATTATTCCATGCCGCAGATCTGAATGTTTTTATCGGTAATGGGAAAATCACGGTGGATTATCGGGACTCTATCCCAGGACTTATAAAAATATATGATTTTCTTCCTCATAGGGCGGTTTTCACCAGTGAGTTCAATCTACAATACATTCCTTGTACGGAGGAGGAAGCGACCATAAGGCTTTTTAAGCTGAAGGTGGCACGGCAGGTCTATTCAAACACCATGAATGCTGTTTGCAGAGAATTTGTCAGGCGGTTCGGAAGGAATGCAGGCGGTTCAAGCAAGGAGACCGTGCCAGCCCAGAAGGGCATAGAGGACATTGGTCTGAACGTTTTCCCCAATCCGTTCAATGCCGCAGTCTCCATCTTGTTTAATTTAAGGGCACAGGAGTATGTACAACTTACTATATACGATGCTAACGGCAGGCTGATAGAGAAAATCCAGGGCCAGTGGCTGTCAGCCGGAAACCATGTCCATTCATGGAGCCATCCTCAATGGCCATCGGGTATATATGTAATCACCGTTAAAGCTGAGAACAAAATGTATACTAAAAGGACTGTGCTGATGCAATAAGGAACACTGACGCAATATGCAGTGCGCGGCACGCAATATGTGCATATGTGGGACGCGAAGAAGATGCCCGGCGGCGTATATGTCGTAACGGCACATATTGGACAAAACATACCATAAGAAAACAGGAGGAGTCTGTATGAGATATTGCATCATCATTTTTTTGATTGCGGCCGCGACCCATGCCGCTCTTTCCACTCGCAGCTTCACAGACCAGCAGAACATGGGCTCTGATCCACAGAAGCTTACCTATTCCGCCGGAATCATCACCGTTGACCTTTCAGCCATTGCAGGCGCGGAAGTATACCGCGCCATGCTTTACCCGGACCGGTACACCAACGGCGGTTACATGCAGACCGCCTACTGCCGGCAGAATATCATTATCACCACGGCCACAGGCGATACGCTCCGGCTGATGCCGCCGCGCCATCTCATGCTGGATGTCACTCAGGCGGTCCAGGCTGCTGTGGGTTCTGGGACGCTTACCTTGAACGTGCGCAATGCTGCAGGACTCGGCAGCGGAAACAAGGCCATCCGCCTGGACGTGACGTGCAATCGCGCCGCTCCGGCAGCCATTGGGCAAGTCACGGGCGCAGCCGCAAGATTTCAAGACGGCGATGCCATGATCACGTTCATGGAGGTCAACCCTCCTTTGACAGATACGGCAATGCAATGTTCGCTTATGCATGCGGCATTTTTAAATCTTGATGCCGGGGACATCATACGTTACAGAATTTATCGCTCGACTCTTCCGTTAACTTCCGAGGCAGCAGTGCAATCGGCTGAATTTGTTGACGAGATATTGCCTCTTTCCATGTGGGACCATGATTTTTACGGCATCAATGAGGGGTATCATGGATGCAAGAACTTTCCCGTTCCTGCGATCCGCTATCCCGTGAATAATCTTATGCTTCCGCCGGCCGGAACCGGAATATATGTGAACCGGTTCAAAAGCGCGGGCGCGGAGACAGCTTACTATTTAGTCAGCCATACTATAAACGGCGCGGAAGATTTTTCCTCGCTGAATCAAGGGGCAAATGCAACAGGTTCAGTTGAAGAGGCGCCGGGCAAGGGAATGGTCCTGCTCAGGGCTGTCCAGAACAGCATCGGCATTTCAGGGGCGCAGGGCAATTCAACAGGGTATTATTATGTACGCTGGGAAAGTTCTCCAAATGCCAATCTACCCGGCACACCCCATAATTATTTAGTGGCCTTGCCGCCTTCTTCAATAAGAAGCTCAAACTTCCCCGTGGCGCTTATGCTCCACTGCTGGGGCGGATCCATGACCAGTGGGTATGGCTGGTGGTATCGCGCTGACGAAGGCTCCATGCTTGTGTCAACAATCCAAAATCCTTATGACTGGTGGACGGCTTATCATGAAAACCACGGAACATTCAAATCCTGGAATGATGGCACAGTACAGCCTTTTACGCAGATAAGGACGCTCTCTTTTCTTCATGATTTTGTTAAGGAACATTACAGCATAGATACAAATAGAATCCTTTTGGCCGGTCTTTCCATGGGCGGCTCCGGCGCCTCCATGTGGGGCCTGCGCAGCGGTCATATTTTCTCTCATATCATTTCCTGGGTTGGCGTGCATATCGCCCGGGAGACGCCGGGTTATTACGGCTCTTACAGCAGCATGTTTGGTGACACATCATGGCACTGCGGTTATTCTAACGAGGGGCTTATTCGTTTCGGCTATCCAGCGATCCGCCCCGAAGACAATGTGGATGTGTGGGATTATTGGGACAATGAGAAGTGGCTGCGCGATAATCCAAAAGTGGAAACACCCTGGATGTCTCACGCCAATGGCAAGAATGACGGCGGTATTGGCTGGCCCCAGGCATGGAAAAACACACGGTCCCTGATAGACACAAAATGTCCCTATAATTTTAGCTGGGGCCAGGGCGGACACGGCGAGCGTGCCCAGCTGATCGACGGAACCGACCGCGTGAGCGGCCTGGATTTCAGGCTCAACCAGTCCCTGCCGGTTTTTACCAGTTGTACGCTGGACCGTAATCTGGGAGCTACGCCGGATGCGGCGGATTCATCGGGCCAGACAAACCGTTATTTCAAGTGGGACATCAATACGGTTGTTGATGAGCCATTGCAATGGGAGATGACGATGTGGCTCATCGGGAGCGCTCCGGCGGCGACCTGTACGGCGGATCTGACGCCGAGGAGATTGCAGCAACTCATGCACGGTCCGGGTTCGACTTATTCATGGCAGTATTTGGAAGGGGCTACCGAGCTTGCAAACGGTAATGCAGTTGCCGGCAGCAACGGGATCATTACGATAACAGGTTTACAGATATCAAAGACGCAAAGGACAATTAAAATATCATGCGACAACTGCGTTACCGGAGGCGAATCCAGGATCGGTGGTTATATCCCGGTGTCTTTATTTTCCATTGTTCCGAATCCGTTCAATCCTTCGACCAGTATTTCCTTTACTTGTGATGGAAAACAGCAGGTCAGGCTTGCCGTATACGATTTGCGCGGACAATTGGTCCGGAGTTTGAAGTCCGGCATTGTGTCTGGGAGTGTGAATGTTGTTTGGGATGGCAGGGACAGACATGGTAAAGGGTGCTCCACCGGAATATATGTATTTTATCTTAATTCCGGGAAGAGAGTGATTACTCAAAAGGCGATTCTTCTAAAATAGCGGCTGTTTCATCAGAGGGGGGGCGTATGCGATCTTTTCTATTCGCGCGATTCAGGCCTTTTATTGGCTGTCTTTCATTCCGGCGTTTGACCATTATTTTTCTAACAGTCATGACAGCATCCCTGTGGGCGATCGTTTATTCGCCCAAAGTCGTTTCCGAGGAAGTGGCCGATGTTTCCGGCGACTGGCAGAACTTTTTGCGCCATAAGAAATTCCGCGACAGTACCGGCGCCCAGCTCCAGAATACCAGGCTGGCGTATGCCGTATGGCAGTACCTTGCGGACACGCTTACCGGCGTATGTCATTGGGGCGGGACCTACGATGTCCCTCAAAAGGTTCCCTATTCATGGCAGACCGACTTGGCACATCATAATTATGACATTTTAGCCATGCGCGACCCGGTAAAAAACATCAATGTTCGCGGCTTTGGTTTTTGCGGAATATTAAGCAGCGTTGGGCCCGGGTTTCTCCATAACCTTGGTTTCACTAAAAATCGCGTCATGGATGCAAGCGAAATTTCCGGGGGTCACGTTACCAGCGAGGTTTGGGTGGATGGCGACTGGGCATATCTGGATTTCCAGGTCAAGGGGGCCATATTGCAGAACAGTCCTGATACCATCGCATCACTTGACGACTGGCACAATAATGCATCCGCATATTATGTGTATTCCCGCCCGCGCGTCGTTCCTTTTTTTCCGGGCGGAGACGGCACGTCCTTTTTCCAGGCCATGATGAACGGCGCGCAGGCGCATCCGGCGGAATTCAGGCG
>MFYT01000106.1 GCA_001789205.1 Candidatus Raymondbacteria bacterium RIFOXYA2_FULL_49_16
ATGGCGCCTGCGTCAGGACCTGTGCCCTGGCTGCGTGAATTGCCCCAGATATCGATTGATGGAGCATAAGCGCTGTTTGCCATGTCAACAGCGCTGTCTGTGTTTGCGGGATAGAGAAAAAGAGAATCAGCCATGACCGTACTCTGGAACACGCTGGCAACAGAATCGCAGTGGCTCTTGGTGAAATACGTCGCGTTCTGGAATGGTCGCGCTGTGGGCGATACCTCGTACACCGTATTATATACCGTGTACGGCCCAGCGCCATAGGGCGAGGTCGCTTTAAAAATCGTGTCGTTCGCGCTGCTGATGACATTGTTCGCGGCAACAAGGTGCGCCATGACGCCAGTCCCGCCAGCATCAGAAATATTCAAAAACTTGCCATCGCAATCATAGGCCGTGTTGTTCACGATATAGTACGCAGAATCGCGCTGCCCCGCGTTACAACAATTATTCTCATTGATCCGTATAGGGTTTTTACCACGGTAAAATATGTTGTTACGGATATACACATCCTTCGAACTGCCTTCGCCAGTACTGGTAATCTGAAACTCGTATATCAACGACCCGCCGGTAATACCGGAATCGTTGAACACGTTCCGCTCAACAATCATGCTGTCTATATGGTTCGAACCGGTCGTAGGCCGGCCAGCGCTAATGCAATAATTGCTCTGTCCGCCACCATTGCCGGTCTGGCTGAATCTAAGGCCCTGGACTGTCATATAACTGCTTATACCAAATATATTCGTATTGGAACCGCTCCCAACAGCCACCCGCGTCAGATGGGGCATCTCTGACACTTTTTTGGCAAAGACCTGGGGCTGAATAATAAGACGCGCTGAGTATGAAGCCTGGACATTGCCAAGACCTATGCCGCCATTGCTGGGAATAACATAGGTGCCACGCCCTATCTTGACTGTCAGGTTGCCGGTAAGGGCCGATACCCTGCTAATACGCGACATGGCAGTGTCAACACTCCTAAAAGGGTGCAAGGAATCATTACACTCGTTGCACAAATTATCATACCCACTCGCTGAATCGACCCATATAGTGCCGGAAGTGTATGGTGTATTAGTACATGCGGTGATCTCGTCAGCGCCGATCTCCCAGCCATTACCAAGCGGCCGGGTGGCACCCTCAATGTCCGAAGTGAACATGCTGCTGAGATTCGCACCGCGGTCACGGGCAATACTGGCCGCGCCAAGGCGCAAATCGCGCGTTACCGCGGCAGTGTCAATAAATGCTATCTGGGCATACGAGACATTGCTATAATTTCCCGATATAGCGCCAAGTGAATTGTCGCTGCAAACATTGCTGGTATCTCCTGCGCCTATCGAAGAACCAGAAACAACCACATCAAGAATCCTGTTGCCCCAAAAAATATTGTTTATCACAGAAATAGAAACATTACCGCCATGTCCATACCCGGTATCACATTTGCTAATAGTGTTATTAAATAAATAAATATAGGTGCCCCAGCCTTTGTAACCGCATTGGAAGCCATAAAGAATATTATTGGAGAGGGTGTCATAAGTGCCCCCGCCCGAAAATACAGCATTAGCGGTTGCTGTCCCATCGCGGATAATGCAATTTCTTATTGCCACATTACTGCCCATATAAATTCCATATTGACCGCTTAAATTCCGCACATCCAGCCATAGGAGCTTCGCATTGTCGTACACATTCCATCCGCCGGCATTGCAGTTCATCACCACGCCTGTCCCGGCTTTACCTGTGTGGCGGTCGACAGGGTTTACTGTTATTGTAATAGGATGGCTGACGTTCGTTGTCCAGCCGGAAATAGCCTGACAAAGAAACTCCGCGCCGTCATTGTATAAAACAGCCACTTCCCTCCAATTGTCCGTTACCAAATTGCGGTTCTGATTTTCAAACGCTGCAAAAGTACTATATTTGCGAAGAATAGTGTATGCCGCACCCGTGTTTGTAGAATTGGCATTCCGGACAAGCACAAGACGTGTCTCAGAGGTCACTGAATCAATAATATATCCTTTGCCGCACGCTGCAATGTAAATACTGTCACCCTGACCCCGGTTATTTGTCACCCAAGCGGTACCGGAACCTGTCACAACCTTAGATCCAGCTGTCGTTGAAACAGTCCCTGTGGAATAATTCACCCTGCTGCCGACTGATTCATATCGGTTGGGAACCGCGACGTACACTTCCTTGTGTCCCACGTCTGTCACAGTACCTGTCTTGGTGTACGCAGTGCTGATACTGTCCGTGTACAGCCCAATTCTGAGCGAATCATTATGATACAACGATGGAAAATCCGCACTTAATATATAGTTTGTCACCCCGGTGGTATTGAAACTGGTTGAAAAGACAATGCTGCCCGTCGAGGTACTGATGGCTACAACTCCGCCGCCACCAACCGAGGACTCGCCAGCATCATGGATGCCGTCGTTGTCCGCATCGACATACAAGTTACAATTTGAAATATCATTCTGTACAATGCCACGAATATTCCACAGTCTGAAGGCAAGGCGGGCAACAGATGCGGTTCCGGAGGTGGCGGTCAGCTTGAACCTGTAAATAACAGTGTCAAGCTGCTTGCCCGCCTGATTAAAAGCGTCCGATACCTGTCCGGCTGTATTGGCGGCGAGAATCAAGGTGTTGAAGGGATATTCGTACGCGCCAATATCCCAACTGCTGTTGGTGGGGCGGGTTATGTCCACAATGTCATCGCTGAACGGGTAGGTGGCAATGCCGGAAAGGGTGGTGCCTGCGTCAATGGCCGGCGCATCATTGACATTCAACTGCCAGTTGTCGTTGGTGGAATCCCAGAACTGCAATGTGATGCTGATCTGGTTTGCGCTGTCTGTCCCACCGAATTTCTTTACCGAGGTCTCAAGAATTGAGGTATACATGCTCAGTCCGCTGCCTGCGCCACTCACCGTATCAGCATCATTCGTATTGTTCTGGAATATGGAATTACGTACAACAATGGGATTGCCTGTTGTTCGACAGTAGACACCGGTACCGCAATTAATTATTGTGCTGTTAAAAACATAGTCGCCGGAACCGAATCCTTCAGAACCGCCATAGACGCCATATGTTGCGCAATCATAAATAATGGTGTTTAATGTATAAACAAAGCCATCATGCCTATAGTGGGCAACGCCTCTATTGAACCCGGTAATAATACAATTTTTAATAAGGGCGATTGCAAGGTCGGTATATACTCCATCCCCAGCAGCGCCAGGCCCCTTAATGACCAGGCCTTCAATACGGGTATAGTCGTTATTGACAGAAACGCTGATGCCATTGCCTGATGAGATGAGCAGTTGATAGCCGGAGCTTATGGTGCCATTATGCCGCTGGGACTGGTTGCATTCGGTGGAGATATTTGCGGGAGTGAACACCCTTAAATAGTACATTGAGTCAGATTTAACTACCGGAGACCATTGACCGAATGCACCAATAGCCACCGAGCCTCCATTATCATTGCCATCGGCATAACAGGCGACATTGACCTGCCACTTATTGGTCACCAGATTTACCGGGTAGGTTTGGTTCAAATGGGTGGAATTAATAATGCCGCAAGTATTACCGTTCACGGCAGCATTCAGCGAATTAAACGCGCGCTTGATAAAGACCACTTTGCGGCTGGAAATGTTTGTGGGGCTTGGACCTGCAGGCGAGGAAACAGTCCATACAGTGGTCGAGGTTTTTTGCTTGAGATAAAAGACCCAGCCATTATCGAGGGTAACCATGTCGCCTGCGCCAATATTGCCGGTTTGGGCAGTTGAAAAGGTAGCAATGCCGTTAGAAACAGACACAGTGGGAGTGCCAGTCATAAGATTGGACGTTGAGGTGCCCACGGAATAATACACACTGCACGGATCTGATCTGGTCAGTGTGTCGTATTGGTATTGCGGAAAATAGTTCATGGGAAGCATTGACGTTGCATAATTAGTAATGGCAAAATTCGCATCAGCGGGATTCGCAGGGGCTGTACCATCGTCCCAAAAACAATATTCCGCGTTTTGTCCGCCGGCAAGCAAAAAATTGAGGTGCTGGGCATTGTTTGCTGCGGTATTGCCGATAAAATCGCATTGCCCTGCTGCTGAACCGCTATGTATCCACCAACTACTTCCATTGCCGCTGTTATTGCCAATACCAGCGCCTCTATCGCCTGCACGGTTGTTTATAAATTTACACCGATAAACATATCCCACCGTGACCGGCCCGCAACACCCATATTCATGTACCGCGCCAGCCACCCCACTCGCATAGCAATTCTCAAACACGGTGTTTGTTATGGTAAGTGTATCTGATAAAGTGGAGGCATGGTATATGGCCCCGCCATCGCCGCTTTTTGCTGAACAAGCATAGAAAAAACAGGTATCAATACGCCACTGATTCAGGAAATAATACGCATCCATGGCCCCGCCTCTGGTTGAAGAGACACAGTTCTGGAAGGTCATGTTGGAAAAATTGATATGCCTATTGCCAGCAGGACTTCCACCACCACGAATGGCTGACGCGCTTGTGTTCTGTATCGTAAAATTCATAAAATAAATTGAGTCGCAACCGTCATATACGTTAAAAGCCCTGCTTGTATTTGTGCAGTTCATGATAACGCCCTTCATGGATTCGCCCTTTATCACAACGCCTGTCTTGGCCGAGACGGAAAGATTGTTTTCGCTGTAGGTCCCGTTGTGGATATACACTGTATCGCCGTTTACGGTTGCGGCAATACCGGCGGCAATAGTTGTGTATGTCTGGCCTGAGCCAACATGGCGGGTAGTTGCGCTTCCAACAGCGAAAATCGATAAAATAAAACCCATGACCAGGGCAAAGTTTCTCATTACGGTCTTTGGCATAATCAGTATCTCCCTATGAGTATACATAAATTAATTACAATTAAAGATTGGGGTGCGAGGCCTTTTGATAACCTAGTTCCCCTCCCCTGCTTACTACCCGCTACCTGCTTGCTTGGCTACCCGCTATTTGAGCATCATCATTTTCTTGGTTTGCACAAACCGTTCTTTGCCGCTGTCGTCGGTGATTGCCAGCCGGTATATGTACAGGCCTGATGCCACGTCCTTGTTGAAGCCATCCCTGCCAGACCACAGAACACGGTAGTACC
>MFYT01000107.1 GCA_001789205.1 Candidatus Raymondbacteria bacterium RIFOXYA2_FULL_49_16
TACGTCTCGCCTCTTGTCAAGTCTTTTCTTCAAAAACCTCAATTTTTAGAGGTGCCCTAGGGTTATTTTGTCCCATTTTTCCCTGCCAATATTTCAAAGGCATGGTTAACTGTTGACGAATCAAGGATTGATTCTAATTTATTAGAGGTAAAATCATATGATTTTAACACTGACGGTTCAGACAAATAGTTAAACGTGCCGTCATTGTTGTCATCAACGCCATATTTGATGATAAACTTATTAATATGGTGAAGATACTTAAAATCAATGATTGTACTATTGGCATTTTGAACCATAACCAACGTGTCTTTCAATATATTGTAAATATAAAGTTCTTGCATATCTCTTTGAGTTAAGACACCGTCCTTGTCAGTATCAATGGATGCGCCACGCATGATTAGGAGAGGGCTTGAAGGGAGGGTAAAATATTCAACACGGTTTGCGCTGACCCGGAATTGAAAAAGAAGACGAAAGTTTGAATTACAGTTCTCTGAAAAAATAAAATTGTTAAAATTGCCAAAATATATCTTTTTTGATAATGCGGCCCGTGAACCCACGCCTCCTCCTAAGGGCATTGATTCATAATAGTCAGACACGGTTTCGCCCCTTTTGAATTGTTTGGGCTCATGCAATGTTTTTTGATCAATGGAAAAGAGATAATAACCTTTTGTTGAATCAAGTTCTATCGGTAAATTAAAATCCAATATCTTCTGAAATTTATTATCTGCAGAAAGTGCAGCGACTTTATCAGAAGATATCACAGCGTTTTGATTATGCGATCTCGGGATAAAATCTTTAATTAACTGGTAGATTCCAAATGATGCAAGAATGATACCCAAGGTGCCAAATATGGCAAAAATAATGTTGTTATACTTTTGAAGTTTATTCATTTTGTTATCCTTTTTGGTTAAATTAAGAAGGCGCCATACCAGGTCATCGGTTCTTCCGATAGGTCATAATCCAAACCTGTATATGTTCCCCGAAGAGCTGGTCGCCCATCCATGCGTTTGATCCACGAAAAACATATCATTCAGATGGGCTGCCTCGAATTGATGCTCCCAGGTGATGCCGCCATCATATGTCTGCCAGATCCCCTGCATAGGGTTAGGAGCCAAATTATTGGTTTCAGTAGCAGCCCAGCCAATAGTTTCGGTTACGAAATGAACTGACCATATGAATGGTATGTTCAAGTGCTGACATGTCCAGGTTTTTCCAGAATCGGTTGTGGCTACAATAGTTCCGTTCGTAGAGTCGTCTGGGGCAACAGTTGCAATCCAACCCTTTGCATGGTTAATAAAAAACAGGTCCATAAAGATAACCATGGCGCCATAGTCAAGCGAATTGAGATTTATGATATTCCAATTATTTCCGCCGTCGACCGTATGGAGGACGAGTCTGTTTGTGGCTGTGGCCCACCCTTCAAGAGAATCCAGGAATTGAACTGATGTGATGGCATAGATCGTATTACTCGTTTGAGGCGTCCATGTGATTCCACCGTCAGTGGTATGATGAATGCCGCCAAAATTATCCACAATCCAGCCGATTCGCTCATTAACAAAAGACAATCCCATGTAAAGCCTGCGGCTTTCGCCGGCAGGTTGCTGCCAAGCCCAGGTGTCACCGCCATCAGTCGTTTTTCCAATCCAATTACCGTGTCCGCCTATCCAACCATGCAAGGAATCAGTAAAGAATACACATCTAAGACTGCCGGATGTGCCGCTCAATTGGGGAGTCCATGAGATACCACCATCGTGTGTGTGAACGATCTTTCCAGCGTTGCCCACTATCCACCCATTGAGCTGGTCGAGAAAAAAGATTCCTTCATGACCGTAAGTAGAAGAATCGATCTGGTGGCAGATTTCCCATGCTGCCGAGGGTGGGGGAGATGATGGTTCTGGCACTGGCTCTATGGCTTTGTTACAGGCACAGAAGAAAATTGGGATGATACATAAAAGGGTAAGAAGCATATGGGTCATGACTATACCTTTTCTGTTAGAGTTGCCATGATTAGAAGGTTGATGTGATAACCGCGGTTTAATACGCGCAACGTTGGGCCGCTAACCTGCGCGTGACAACCAATTCAAAAACCCTTTCTGGAACCATGGTTCCCTATAATATGGCGCCAGGTTGAGCGGCCTTGTTGCTTTGTGTCTTTCGCATATTCGTAGTTGTTTGATTATGCTGGCTGATCATTATTGTTTTAATTCTAAGTATATGTTGGTGTCAATTTTGATGTTCTCCTTAATCATAATATCAATAATATCATAACTTTGATGTCGAAATTGAATTTTATAGGAATTTACTCCACTATATTTCTCCGGAACTGTATAGTTAATGTTATAAATCCCGGTGGAATCAGTCTTTTCATCATACATAGAATAAAATACTTCTCCATCCCAACTAAATAAATTATTACAAAATAAAGTTATTTGAACGCTATCTAATGTACGCTTGTTTGAATTATCAAAAATAGTTCCAGAAATAATAATTTCGTCTGGTTCTTTTTTATCGTCATCAAGTAGCCTTGAACAGCTCAGGAAACACATACTTAATGTAATAGTCAGTACAACTTTATTAACCATATTTAATCAGCCAGCATATTTACACATTTTCAGGCTATGCGAAGACCATCAAAACCGGGTAGGGCAGGGCCCTTGCGGGCCCTTTCCCCCCTAAGAACCGTACTTGATAGTTTCCCATCATACGGCTAAAGCATTCCTTAAGACCGCCCTTGTGGAACAGTCCGGTGATTGTACCTCAGAATCGCACGGGCCGACAACTCTTTCCACAGACGCGCCTCCTTCTTCTCCCGCCTGTACGAGAAATATCCCGCATACGCAGGATCATACGGGTTTGCGTCCGCCTTTATCTTGAGATGCCGCCTGATGCCTATGGAGCTGACGCGAACCACGCAATACAGTTGTACCCCTTTCTTGCGTTTACGCCTTACCGAGAATATCCATTTCTGCCCAGCCGCTTGCCAATACTGTTGTATCAACCAGCCTTTGGACTTTCCAGGATGGTTCCGGCGTATCATTCTCCATAGCTGCCCGTAGACATACTGGTCAACCCGGTTAAACGCCCCTGACGCCACAACATGACGGTGGTAATTGGCCCATCCACGAAGCGTTTCATTCAGCTTCCCAATGAGCTTTTCCATCAGGTCGTTCCTATACGTACGGATGATGGTTCCCGCCTTTTCAATGATTGTCCGGACCGCCTCTATCGAGGGCGTTATGCGAAGCACACTGCCGAACTTGCGAAAAGACTGGCCGAGGAACTTGAAACCATCCCTGATATAGGTTATCCTACTTTTCTCCTCTGAGATTGTAAGGCCGCGTTTTGCAAGGAACGCTTTGACCGCGGGGATGATCTTCATCACCAGCAGTCTTCTCGACTTGGCCGTGCCTTGCGCTGGAGTTCTTCGGAGCTATTCCATTCCAGCGTCAAGATATTTCATAGTATTTCTATGGCGCCTGATAGCCACCCCTATATCAGTAAGATAGTGCTTATTCTGTGCAAATATCAAGTACTTGGTCTGGACAGATCGCGTGCTGTGGTGTTTGGTATGGGCGACTGTTTTGCCCGACTTTTTATCGGAATTATGCCGCTTTGTGCCTGCGCAAACGACGAGGTTTAAAAAATACCAGACGGTCCTTCAGCGGCTCTTGTATCGCCTGAATATGAAAAAGCCTTTCCGCTCTCGTCTGCAATTTATCATCCAGTTTGCGACGGATATTCCGTATTTCAGCTACAATTGGATCGCTCATAACTAAACCTCCACTAATTCTTCTGGAGTACAAATGACAGGAGTCTCAAGATCTCGTGATGCGTTGATGTCTTCAACCATATGTCGAAGATGGGCATTTGCCAGGTGGGTAAAGTTCCAAGTAACCAGGTATTCAACCCCGTTAAGGGTTGCACATGCCAAATGAAGTGCATCGTACCATGCCTTTGAAGGTAAATTTAATTTTTTGAAATAAGTTTTGGCAAGGTTGTCCGTAACGGAATTAGCGCCAAGAATCGTAAAGGTTTTGACAGATGCAAGTCTCTTTTGGGCTGCCGCAGGGTCTCCTTTGGATATCTCAGTTAGCACAAATGCAGAAACGCAAGGTACAAGCTTGATTATGGCTTTCTTCCACCACCGTTTTGTGATTAGCTGATGCGCCCGCACTTCTATTAGTGAGCTGGGTCTTGCGGTAAAATAACTGATCACCGTGGATTCGATATATACCCTATTCATGTCAATAAATATATCCTTTTATGAGTAACAAAGCAAATGGAACCCGAGATTTTAATGTGTGATAAAATGTCAGTTGAAATTTCTGGGACCATTGGTTCTCCTTGAAGTACGATGTTGGGGGATTACAGCTGTATTTTAGGATATTCCTATGTAATTGCATGAATGACGCCAAGGGGTTGACTTTGATTTGTAGGAATTGTATTTTGAATGGCTGTACAGAAAAGTGACTTTGGAGTCAGAATGGAAGAATTAAAAGAAACCCGGGAAAAAGCAGTGCGCGATGCCAAGCGCAACCTCATCCTCGACGCGTCAGTAAAAGTCTTTGGCGAAAAAGGCTTTCACGAAACCCGTTTGGAGGACATTGCAGCCCAGGCCGGCTTCTCTAAGGCCTCTCTCTACAACTACTACGAGGACAAAGAATCCATTTTCCTGCATCTGGCCATACGCGAACACGAACGCCTGTGCGATAAGTTCGAAACCCTTGATTTGCCCAAGGACTCCTTCCAATCAGCATTGCGCACATTTTTGACCGTGCTGGTGCATGAAATGGGGGCGCGCTTTGCCTTTATCGCAGCAGTCTCCAATTTCCAGACAGGCGTGTTCTGCGGCCATGAAACATTCGGCAAGCACCGTGAGACCCTGATAAAACAGTTCCAGACAGCTGTTGCGCGCATACAGGAACAGATACTGCGCCTGGTATCGCAGGCAAAAAGCAGCGGAGAAATCCGCAGCCCGCTTTCGGAACAGGCCATTACCAAATATATCAGTTCAATCATCAGGGGCATCATGTACGAATGGAAAATAAAGGGCAAAATGGGCGATATCACCGTGGAAGTGAACGAGATACTTGAGTTTGTCTGTCACGGCGCCACAGGGCCCGCTCAAACCGCATAATACGCGTGGTTCAAGGAGACGATATTATATGATACGATTGATTGTCATCGCGTTTGCAGGCCTCTTTATGGCAGCGCCTTGTCTGGCAAAAACCTATTCCCTCAACGAATTGATGGAAATAGGCCTGAAGAATTCCAAGCAGATAAAGGCCGTGGAAGAGGAGCGCACCAAACTCAACGCGCAGATCCGCGAATATTATGGCAAGGCGCTTCCCAGCATTGATCTTTCAGCCAATTATCAGTACGCCTTTGCCCAATACAGCGCTTTCACCTCGGGCGGCAGCGGGGGATCGGGCGGCGCGTCATTTTCCGGCATAGTCTCGCAGTATCAGGGTACTGAACCAGGCGCATATGCGCTTGCCCAGGGCGTTGACATGGCATTTGCCCAGTTTGCTGATTTTTCCAAATACATAAAAGACCAGACTGCCACTGTCTCTCTTTCGCTCAAACAAACCCTTTTTGCCCAGGGCAAGGTTTCAATTGGTCTTAAAATTGCAAAACTCGGCCGCGAAAACCTTGAGACCAGGCGGCAGTCAGTTACGGATTCCACCAGGGCGACCATTGCAAAGATGTTTTACGCTGCTCTGCTCACCAAAAAGAGCGAGGTTGTGCTGGGTGAAAGCGTTGCGCTCAACAAAGACATCTATAAATTTTCAGTGCTCAGGTTTCAGGTTGGAAAGACCAATGAACTCGATACGCTCATGGCGTGCATGAACTATGAACGCTCGGTCATGGACCACAAAAACCTTGAGACTGCCAAAAAGGTGCAGTATCTTGTCCTTATCAAGCAGACTGAAATTCCCGAGACCTTTGAGACCTTTGATATTGAGGGTGAATTTCCCATAGAAAATTATTTTCTTTCGTTTGACCAAGCCCAGCCCAAACTTCTCGATAAAAACAGCATGCTTGTTCAGCTTAAAAGACTGGGCTCTATTCAGGACTATCTGGTAAAATTCGCGTACACTGATTTTCTGCCCGTGGCCTTTTGCGGTGCTTCGATTGGAAAGATGTCGCAATTCAACGCTGACGACGATATTACCTGGTACGACGATAAAAAGGTCTATGCGGGTGTGTCGTGGAACCTCTTCAACGGGTTTCAAAACTCGCAGAAGATTGTCCAGGCAAAGTCAGACCGCGATAATTTCAAGAACACACAGCGTATAGTCACTGACGGCCTTGAAATAGGCTTACGAAACGCGTGCGAAGCCCTGGCAAATTCGCGCGACAATGTGGTTTCGGCCCAGGCCATGGTCAATTTTGCGGAGCGCGCCTATACAGTGGCTAAAAAAGGCTATGAAAACGGTTTGCAGACAATGACCGAATACCAGAACGCTGAATTGGGCCTCAAAAACGCGAAACTGGGCCTGCACCGGGCGCAATTCGCCTATTACAGTGCGGTCATAGACGTTAAACTGCTTATAAACGAACTTTAATCCAAGGAACTCGGAGATATATATGAAACACAGCGTTATCCTGATCCCTGCCTGCCTGCTGCTTTTAGTGAACGTAGGATGTTCAAAAGGCAGCAAACAGAAACCTGAAAGCATTACCGACATCCAGAAACGCGAAGGCGTTCCCGTGACAGTGGTCAAGGTACAGCGCACCGCGATTCAGGACTTTGAGACCGCGGGCGGCACTGTTGAAGGCATTTCCCAGACCACCATGGTTTGTCCCACGCCCGGTGTTATTGCCGAGATATATGTTTCCGTTGGCCAGTCTGTTGCAGCAGGCGCGCAGCTCATGCGCATTGAACCCGACGGTCCTTCGTCACTCGATATTACCCAGGCACAGTACGAACAGGCGCAGAAATCGCTTGAGCGCATGACTACACTGGCTGAAGAGGGCGGGGTGTCGCAGGAGGCGCTTGATCAGGTAAAGACCGGATATGCTGCTGCAAAGGCCACCTATTCCGCTGCAAAACGGAGTGAAACGCTCTTTGCGCCCTTTGCCGGGATTGTGGCCAATATCTACAAGCCTGTCAGAGACCGGGCTGATCGCAACATTGCGCTTCTCGAACTGGCTGTGTATTCAAAGGTCAAAGTTAAAATGCAGGTGTCAGACGCGCTGATCAACAAATTTAAAAAAGGACAGAAAGCCCGAGCTATTTTAGGCAGCGATACGCTTTCGGGAACAGTGACCCTTGTCTCGCTCGCAGGCCAGGAGATGACCCATGTGTTTCCTGTTGAGGCGCTCTTTGCCAATCCGGATCGCATACTGAAACCCGGCATGTTTGTCACGGTCCAGGTGGCTGTTGACGAACGCGCAAACGCGCTGGTTCTTCCAATGGAAACCGTGATCTCCGAAGGAAAAAGCAACTCGGTCTTTGTGGTGAGTGCCGATAAACTCGCATCCAAACGCCAGGTGGTTCTGGGCATACGTGGAGGAAACGAATACGAGATCATAAGCGGCGTGCAGGAAGGGGAGTCCGTGGTCACCACTGGTTCCTCACTGCTAACCGAAGCAACGCTGGTCAAGATCGTCAACTAAAAAGGAAGAGTGTATGTCGCTTATCAGTCTCAGCGTGCGCCGGCCGATCTTCATGATCATGGTCATCATGGCGCTTGTCACCTTTGGCATTGTGGGATTCATAAATCTTCCTATCGACCTTATGCCTGATATTGAGTTTCCCTATGTCACGGTCCAGACCATTTATGTGGGTGCGGGTCCCGAGGAGATAGAAACCTCGGTCATGAAGCCTGTTGAAGAGCAGATGACCACTGTGAGCGGGATCAAGAACATCACCTCCTATTGCATGGAGGGCGTTGGTTTCATGCTCCTTGAATTCAACCTGGGCGTGGACCCTGACCTTGCTTCAATCGATGTGAAGGACAAAATCGACGCTATTCTGTTCAATCTGCCCAGCGACTTGCAAAAGCCGGTCATTTCCAAGTTCGATATCAATGCCCAGCCTATCCTGAATATTGCTCTGCTGGGTCCGCAGACCCCTGAGGCGCTTCGCCACATGGCGGACAAACTGGTCAAAGAGCGGCTGGTGCGTATCAATGGCGTGGCTTCAATTGCCATTACCGGCGGCCGCGAACGTGAAATACAGGTAAATCTGAAGCGGGAGAAGCTCGACGGACTCGGGTTGTCCGTGCTTACGGTTGCCAGCATTCTTTCCGCGCAGACGGCTGATATTCCCGGCGGCCATGTTTCCGGCGACCGCAAGGAATACACGGTGCGCGTGCAGGGCCAGTTCCAGAGTATCGATCAGATTGCCAATGTGCGCATACCCATCAGGGGCGGCACTGTGCTGCTTTCGTCCATTGCTGATATCGAGGACACGTACAAGGAAGTACGGCAGGCTGCACGTTATAATAAGCAGAATTCAGTGGGCCTGGCCATTCAGAAACGACCCGATGCCAATACTGTTCAGGTTGCTGACGCGATTTTTAATGCCCTTGACGCTATTCAGAAGGAGCTGCCCTCCGGATGTACTATTGCTATTGCGAATGACCGGTCAAAATTCATCAAGGATTCCGTGGGCGACATGTACCGGAACGTCATCATCGGCATCATGCTTACCTCTCTCATGCTTCTGTTCTTTCTGGGCGACTGGCGCGTTACCCTTATTTCAACTGTGACCATTCCCGCCTCAATTATCGTCACCTTTATGGCAATGCGCGCGCTTGGATTCACGCTCAATATCATCACCCTTATGGCCATTGCCATTGCCGTGGGCACCCTGGTCACCAATGCCATTATTGTGCTCGAAAATATCGTGCGTCTGCGCGACACAGGCATGGGTATCATGGAGGCCTCGGAAAAGGGCGCTTCGGAAGTCGTGGTCGCGGTTGCAGCTTCGGCCATGACCAATATCGCGGTTTTTGTGCCCATTGCCACCATGGAAGGCATGACCGGCCAGTTTTTCAAACAGCTGGGCCTTACCATCACGGCCGCGACCGTGGGCTCGCTCTTTCTTTCGTTTACCCTGGCACCGCTCATGGCATCGCGTGTGCTCAGGACCCGTACGTCACGCGCTGTGGAAACAAAAAGTCTTATTACGCGCGCTCTGGACAGCCTGCGCGTGTATTATCTGGCGGCATTGTCGTGGGGATTGGCGCACAGAAAAAAGGTGGTTTTTGGCGTCATAGGCCTCTTTTTCGGCACGCTCATTGTCATTGGATCGCGGCTGGGCAGTGAATTTTTTCCAGTTACCGACCAGGGACTCATCGATATAGAGCTTGAAATGCCTTCAGGCACCTCCATAACCGCGACCGACAAGGCGCTCAAGACCATTGAAGAACGTGCGGCCACTGTTCCAGAGGTGCTTAGCGTCTATGCTTCGCTGGGCGGCACTGGCTCAAATACGGGCGTCAATTACGGTTCAATTACCATACGGCTGGTGGACCGTAAGGAGCGGAGCAGGACCACGCGCGATGTTGTGGGTGCAATGCGGCCAATGCTTGCTGACATCCCGGACGCTAACATTGTGCTCAAAGAGGCTTCGGCATTTGGCGGCGGCGGTAATAACGCGGACATTCAGGTTGAAATAACCGGCGATGACATGGGCACAATTCTCGCCCTTACCGATTCGGTCACGGCCAAGGCGCATGCCATTTCAGGCCTTGTTGACGTAAAAAGTTCATGGAAAGAGGCAAAGCCCGAGATAAAATTCATTCCCAACAGGCTTAAACTGGACGAATACGGCATTAGCGTGGCGCAGTTGGGTCTTTTTCTGCGCTACAGCCTTACGGGCAACGACCAGACCGTGTACCGTGAAGAGAATGACGAGTACAAAATCCGCGTCCAGTACACTGAGAGCGATCGCAGCGATATTGACGCTGTTGAAAACGTGACCATACCCACGCCCAAAGGGTTGGTCCCCATAAAGGTGTTGTGTACTGTGGTGCACCAGGGTGGCGCGGCAAACATCAACAGAAAAAACAGGCAGCGCCTGGTGACCGTGACCGCGAATGTGGCCCAGGGCGCTGTGGGAACAAAGGCCAAGGAACTCAAACAGCTGACAGATAAAATCCCTGTCGCATCGGGATACAAAATTTACTATGGAGGTCAGCAGGAGCGCACCCAGGAATCGTTCGGCAGTCTCATTCAGGCAACGCTGCTTGCCATTATTCTCACCTACATGGTGCTGGCTGCAATTCTCGAATCCTTGTTGCTGCCCATTTTTATCATGCTGACCATTCCGCTCGGTCTTATCGGCGTCATACTCGCGCTTTTTATAACGGGAAAATCGCTCTCCATGATCTCTATCATGTCCATGATCATGCTTATCGGTGTTGTGGTCAACAACGCCATATTGCTTATTGATTACGCCATGGGCAGGATAAAGGAGGGGCTCTCGGTCAGGGACGCCATTTACGAGGCGTGCGACGTCAAATTCCACGCCATTATCATGATGAACCTTGCCATTATTCTATCAGCCCTGCCCCAGACTTTGCAGGCGGCCAGTATTCAGGCGCCCTTTGCCGTTACGGCAATTGGCGGCGTGGCTGTGTCCATGCTTATGACGTTGTTTTTTATTCCGGTTCTGTACGTGGCCGCGTCGAAAAAGGGATAATCGAAGAGCCGTGGCCTGAGCGTAGCCGAAGGCCACGGTGTTACCCGCAGCCTTCGACGTTGCTCAGGCTGCGGTCGTTGTAAACCTACACCCGGAACATTTTTCCCAGGTGTTTGCCCATGATGGCCGAGGCACCGGCCAGGCCAGCGGCAAGCAGAAACATGCACAATACACCCAGGGCGCTTGCAATATAATCGCCGTCGGGAATTTTTCCCAGCAGATGATAAATTTCGCGAGTAAGGGGAAAGAACTGTTCCTTTACCGCAAGGATCATACTCTCCGATACTTCGAGCAGGGCGAAAATGAAGGCCAGAATTGCGCCTGCGACTATATTTGCGCCAATCAGCGGCACAGTAATAGTCGTAATGGTACGTACCGATCCTGCGCCCGACACCTGGGCCGCTTCTTCAAATTCAGGGCTTACCTGCTGGAGTCCGGCATAGGCTGCACGGAAACTGTAGGGCAGGCGTCGCACCGCGTATCCAATGATAAGAAGTGGGGCAGGATTCTGGAGCGGATCGAGAATTGTGCCTGAAAAAGCCGCCAAATAACCAAAGGCGAGGATAATGCCGGGCAGGGCAATGGGAAGCATGACAACTGCGTCAATGAGCCAGGCGCCCCGGACTTTTTTACGCACCAGAAACCAGGCAAGACCCAGGCCAAAGACCACGTCAATCAGCGTGCTGCACGAACTGTATACCAGCGAGTTTTTCACTGAAAGCACAATGCCTTTGTACGAGAGCGCTGTTTCAAAGTAGTCGAGGGTATATTCCGCTGGCAATGCGGTCATAAACCAGTCTTTGGCCAAAGAGGTGAGTACCAGGCCAAAGTGCGGCAGGAGTGAGAGGCAAAGTACGAACAGGAAAAAGCCATAGATGCACGCGAGCATGGTTTTTGAAGGCTTTTGTACCAGGGCGCCCCGGCTTCCTTTAGAACCGCCCAATACCTCTTTTGCGGAAAACCGTCTCATTATTCCCATGAAGAGCGCGGTCACCAGAATAACGCAGACCACCAGGGCCGGACCAGAGGGATCATTGTTTATTGCGGTGCTCCGGTCAAAAATTTCAACCGCCACAACCTGACGAAAACCGAGTACCAGGGGTGTCCCCAGATCAGTGAAACTCCACAGAAAGACAATGACCGCGCCCGAGAAAAAACCGGGGAGTGCAAGCGGGAGCGTAATATCCTTGAACACGGCAAAGGGTTTTGCCCCTGCTGTTTTTGCCGCCTCCTCAAGTCCCTGGTCAATGTTTGCCAGGGCAGCGGTCATATTCAGATACATTATGGGGAAAAGGTGGAGCGCCTGCAGAAAGGCAACTCCCCAGAAGCCGCTCCATGAAAACCAGTCAAAAGGCGCAATGTCAAAAACCATATTGACAAGACCATGGCGGGCAAAAATCCTCTGAATGCCAATGGCGCCTACAAAGGGCGGAAGGATCATGGGCACCAGCACCAAGCCTGAAACCACTCTTTTCAACGTGAAGTCGTACCGGGCTATAAAAAAGGCGAGGGGCACTGCAATGCATGCGCTTAGAAGCACTGCGGCGAAACCCAATACACAACTGTTTATTAGTATCTGCTGAGTATGGCTGCCTGAAAGCGTGGCAAGAAAGAGTCCGGGTGAAAATGAGCCGGTAAAGAAAAAGGCGCGTTCAAACACACCCCACAGGGGATATGCCAGAAAGGCTGCCATAAAGAGACCAATGGTCCCGTAAAAGAGCAGGCTGGGCGTGCGTTTCATGCACCATTCTCCAGCAGGTGGACCATTGCAGTAATGTGTGCGCCTTGCCGCAATGGTGAATTTTCGGGAATTTCCGTGGAAAAGCCGCTGGTGTTCAGGGTAATTGTCGCGGTTTTCCCGGTTATGTTAGAAATCTTTCCCTTGAGTACCGTGGTGTTTGCAAAAAAGCTTGCGGCAAAGGCATTGATTGGTTTTGAGTAGAGTTCTTCGGGCGTGCCAATCTGGACCACTTTGCCTTCGTTCAGCAGTGCCATGCGGCTTGCCAGGGCCACTGCCTCTTCCTGGTCGTGCGTCACATAGATCATGGTTTTTTTTGTGGCAGCGTGCAACCGCTGTATCTCGGACCGCATCTCTTTGCGCAGCTTTGCGTCAAGGTTTGAAAGCGGCTCGTCGAGGAGAATAATGTCAGCATCGTAGGCAAGGGCGCGCGCCAGTGCAACGCGTTGCTGCTGGCCGCCCGATAGGGTCGAGGGCATGCGTGCGGCGTATTTGTCCATGGCAACCATGGCCAGGGCCTCCTGGGTCTTGACGCGCACAGCCTCTTTGTCTTTGTTCCGTAGTTTCAGGCCATAGGCGATATTCTCCTTAACAGTCATGTGCGGCCAGAGCGAGTAGTTCTGAAAGACCATGCCTATGTTTCGTTCCTCAACGGGTTTTTTCAACAGGTCGCTGCCATTTACCATAATTGAACCAGTGTCAGCCTGGTAGAGCCCAGCGAGTATCCTGAGCAGCGTTGTTTTTCCACAGCCCGAGGGTCCTAAAAGAAAAAAGAGTTCACCCTGTCCAATATTAAGCGAAACACTGTCCAGGGCGATTGTGTCGCCGAATTTCTTTGAAATACCTGATATTTCAATAGCGCTCATTGTTCTCCCTTCACAGTGCAGGGTAGGTCATACGACCGTTGTGCTTCTGTGGTCCACTGGTTCATCTGCCGTATCTTTTTTTCCGCGTGTTCAGGCTTGTTCCAGGTTGTCGCAAGATCCAGTATTTCCTCTTCGCTGATATCCATGGTAAAGCAGACTGCTTTTTTCAGCGCAGCATGGGGATATATGATGCGTGCTGCTATAAGGTCGCCTAAAATATCCCATCGTTTGCCTGTGAGCGCGCCGTCGTAGACAAGCGCGGCCGGCATAGTAAAGGGGTTGATCATTACGGCGTGTTTTTCCTTGTGGATATTGTAGAGCGCGGAATCGACCGGCAGCCTGCACAGTGCGGCATTGACTGGCCCGCCATCAACGCCTTTTTTGTACAGCCAGAGCTTTTGTCCCTCGGAAAGCACATAGGTGACAAAGGCGTTGGCGTATGCGGGATTGGCGCAGTTTTTCAGCACGCCAATACCGTCGGGTGTTACCACGGTTTCTTTTCCCGGAAGAATAAAACCCAGCCGGCCTGCGCCATACCGGTCAATTTCCGCGTATGCGTAGAAATCTACCGAAAGACCCAATGCGGCTTGTCCCATGGAAACGTCTTTTGCCGCCTGGCTTGCACCCTTGGTAAAGGTCTGGATGTTTGCCCCCATGCGCAGAAGAATGTCCCAGCCTTTTTCCCAGCCAAATGCCTGGAGAATGATTTCATACATCATGTGGATGGTACCGCTGTACCGGGGATCGCCAGATGCCACCCAGCCGGTGAATTCGGGCCGTGCAAGGTCGGCCCAGGAATTTGGCAGGGGCATGTGGTTGTTTTTAATGATTTTTTTGTTATAAATAATGCCAAATCCCGAGAGTGCTGCTCCAAACCAGAGACCGCTGGTGTCCCTGATCTGTACATTGTTCAGCGACATTGGTATGCGGGCAAGGATCGAGTCTGGTACGCTGCACGGGGCGAGAAGACCCAGACCCTGCAGTTTCAGAAACGGCACCACGCCGCCGCCAAAGAAAATATCGACCCCGCCCGATGGGTTGGGTCCTGTATTGCGCGATTTTACGTATTCAATGGCTTCGCCAGTGCCGCCCACATCGAGCCAGGTGACTGAAACGGATTTCCCGGTTGTGCGGGCGTACCATTGTTCAAAGCCGTTGCCGAATTCCTCGCGGATCTCGGGCGGGTGCGGGGAGACGATGATTAGACCGCTTTTGTCATTTTTTTTACACGAGGGAAAAACCAGCATGCCAAGTGCGAGAACACAGACCGTGAAGGTTGTGCGAAGGCAGGGATGCATGGTGGGAAAAATACATAAGCCTTGCTGTGGGAAGAAATAGATTTTATTGCGGAAGGGGGTCAGGCTTCAACGCATCTCAAATGTCCAGCTTTGGCATATTCCATTATTTTAGCGTCTTTGGTGATCAGTATAGCGTTCTTTTGTCTGGCGGTCGCGACAATAATTCTATCAGCAGGATCTCCATGAAAATTCTCTGGAAGTCGGGTGCTGTCCACCGCAATCTCGATCGAAATAGGTGCGAGAGAGAGGCCGGGTATAGTGACGGCCTCTTTTATCCACGTGTGACAGTCCTTTGATAGTACAATCCGGTTTTTTGCCTCGAGCATGGCCACTTCCCAGAGTGAAATGGAAGACAGATAGAGCGAGGAATGCTTTGCCGCATCTGTAATCAAAGCCTGATGTTTTTTGTTTAAATTATCATCTCCCAGCACATACCATAACCAGGTATGTGTGTCCAGAATGACACAATGGTCTTTATTCATGTGCCGCATCCCATGCTTCGGCAACAGGAGATATAATGTCACCCGTTATTTCCGCTGTTCCTTTCATCATGCCGAAAAGCTCAGCAGGCTTTTGACTGACGGGTACCAGCTTGGCTGTTGGGATGCCACGTTTTGTAATTATCAATTCTTCATGAGTTTCATTGATCTCATCAATATACCTCAAGCAGTGTGATTTAAATTTTCCTGCGGCTACTATCATGGTATCCTCCGTATGACTATAGTCATATGACCATAGTCATAATATAGCTTTTCTTCGAGTTATAATCAAATTTTATTGGTTTTACTTCTCAGCGTACTTCCGGAGGAATGCTATGGCGTTGGGGACGCTGCCGGGCACAAGCGATGGTTTGGGAAAGAGAATTTCCGGTTCGGCAACCCATGGTTTGAGCTGTGCGTAATTGCTTGGGGTGAGTGCTTCGAGGAGTTCGCTGTCTTTAGCAAACACTTCCTGGGCTATGTTTTTGTCTGAGGTGGTGTCGTTGTTTTTTATACTCAATTCCAGGTCGATTACCCGGATGTAGGGGCGAGGTTGTTGTTATGGTATGTAGGGGCGGGTTTCAAACCCGCCCCTACGCCAACCCCCAAAACCGATGTTTAAAAATCCCATCCGGTTCAACGAAACCTGCCCCTTCGAAGAAAATCGACATTGTCTTTTCGTGCATGGTATTTGCCCTTTTCACGGTGTCAAATGTATTTTTGAACCCTTATGGTTTGGCACCAATATCACGAGCATATCAGGAAATTTATCCCTGGCCTGTTTCACCGGCAATCTATCCGGTTAAAGGGATATGATTATTCCCGGCCAGGGGCATATTATTTCACGATATGTACTCTTGGCAGGGTCAAACAACTTGGCCACATTGAGAACGGGGCCATACATTTAAATAACAAAGGCGCTATTGTTAATGCATGTTGGTACGATCTGCCGAATCACTATCCGTACGTTTGCCTGGATGCGTTTTCAATTCTCCCAAACCACGTGCATGGTGTGGTGATATTATCAAATAATATGAAGAATGCAGGGAGGGGCAGGATACCTGTTATGGGGGCGCGGGGGATGCATGATGTAGGGGCGGGTGAGATGCGTGTTGTAGGGGCGGGTTTGAAACCCGCCCCTACAAAAACCAAAATTGGCCGTGCAGAAATTTCAACCACCTCTACAGAAACAACGGAAACCGAAATTGACCATGAAGAAACCTCTCCTGGTACGAAGGAAAACAAAACCACCCCTCCGGAACGGCATGGATTCCCGGAAATAATCAGGGCATTGAAGACGTTTTCAGCCAGGCGTATTAATGAGCCACGTAATCTTTATGGTAATGCCTTTTGGCAGAGGGGATATTTCGAACACATTATTCGGAATGATGTCGATCTACAGCGTATTCGGAAATATATTCTTGAGAATGCCCAGCAATGGGAATATGACAGAAATAATCTAGAACGGAAAGAATAATCCCCAAGGCCGGAGGGATGTACGTTGTCGGGCCGGAGGGGTGTATGTTGTCGGACCGGTGGTATGATATTGCAGGGGCGGGTGAAATATATAATGTCGGTGCGAGGTTGTTGTTATGGTATGTAGGGGCGGGTTTCAAACCCGCCCCTACGCCAACCCCCAAAATCGATGTTTAAAAACCCCATCCGATCCAACGAAACCCGCCCCTACGAAGAAAACCGGCATCCATGGTGCGAGACATCAACCCGCCCCTATAATAAATTTCGAGACCGATGGTTTAAAAAACCACCCGGTCCAACGAAAACGGTCTCTTATTTCCTTGTTTTAATGCTCTTGAAGGGTTATTTTCTTGACTAGGAGAGCTATGCGATCCGTAAAAAAAACTGACCTGTCAGGCGATACGCAATCAATGGAGACGGCTGTGTTTCTTCCAACAACGCGTGAAGAAATGCGTGCGCTTTCAATCGACCAACTCGACGTCCTTCTTGTGACCGGAGACGCCTATGTCGATCATCCCGCTTTTGGCGCGGGCCTGGTAGGCCGGTATCTGCAGTCACTCGGTCTGATCGTGGGGATTATCGCAATGCCTGATGTTAAAGATCCGGGTGCTTTTACAAAACTGGGCGCGCCGCGGTATTTTTTTGGAGTTACCTCGGGAAACGTGGATTCAATGGTGTCGCTGTTTACTGCGCAGAAGAAAAAAAGAAGCGACGATCCCTATCTGCCTGGAGGCAAAGCCGGATCGCGTCCTGAACGGGCGATCATCGCCTATTGCAATGGATTAAAACGCGTATATAAAAATGTTCCCATTATTATTGGCGGTGTTGAGGCCTCTTTGCGACGGATTGTGCACTATGATTACTGGTCTGATTCGATAAGACAGCCTGTTCTTTTAGACGCCAAGGCCGATATGCTTGTCTACGGCATGGCGGAAAAACCCCTTGGTGCCATTGTTGCCGGGCTAAAGGCCGGCAAAATGATTGGCGCTATGACCGATATTCCCGGCACGGTCATACGGCTTGGAAAAAACGAACTGAGCGCTGTGACTTCTACGGAAAAAAACATTGTTCGTCTGCCTTCCTATGAAGAAGTGAAACAATCAAAACAGGTGTTTTCCGAAATGACCAGGATTTTTTACGAGAACATCTCCGCCAGAATGCTCCAGCAATCGGGTACCTGCGCAGTGCTGATCAATCCTGCTCCGCCTCCGTTATTGCAGAAAGAATTTGACGGCATATATGGCTTGCCTTTTTTATTCAAACCGCATCCTTCCTATAAAGACATAATACCGGCATGTGAACAAATTAAAGATTCGGTCACTGTTGTCCGGGGATGCCTGGGAGGCTGTAACTTTTGCGGACTCGGGGTCCACCAGGGAAAAGCGATTCAAAGCCGTTCATTCCAATCTGTGGAGATGGAAATAACCCGCCGCGCAGCGAGTACGGGTTGGAAAGGCGTTGTTTCAGACCTCGGAGGACCTACGGCCAATATGTACGGACTGTACTGCAAGCGGAGTGACGCTGACCCAGCGTGCAAGCGGAGGAGCTGCCTTTCGCCACGGCCATGCAAATTTCTTTGTACCTTACAATCAGATTTTGCGGAATTAATTCGCCGGGTAGGGGCCTTGAAACAGGTGAAACACCTTGCAATTAATTCGGGCATACGAATGGACCTTGCCCTGCTGTGGCCCGGCATAATCGACGTTCTTGCGCGTTGCGCTGTGGGCGGGCATTTATCTGTTGCTCCTGAACACGTTTCCCCCAAGACACTTAGAAATATGGGTAAGCCCGAGAACACAGGATGGAAGGAATTTGACGAACTCTTTGCCAAAGCAAGCAAGCGTGCTGGCAAAAAACAGTATCTGTCACCATATCTTATTGCCGGCCATCCCGGAAGTACCCAGGCCGAGGCAGGAGAGTTGAGGGATTATTTGAAGCGAAACAATCTGCGTGTACGGCAGGTCCAGGAATTCATACCATTTCCTATGACTGTTTCGGCTTCCATGTATTATACCGGTGAAGACCCTTTTACAAAAGAAAAAGTTGAGGTCTCTTATAAGCTCAGCGATACGCGCCACCAGAAAGAATTGATTATGTGGTGGGACACGCCTAAAGGGAGGAGTAGATGAGTGCGTCAAAAAGAAGCTATTGAGTCTGATAAGACCGCCAAAACCATTGGCCCCTATTCGCAGGGAATTGCTGCGGGAAATTTTATTTTTACCTCAGGTCAAATCCCGATATTACCCGACGGCTCCCTTGTTGGCGGCGATATTCAGGCGCAGACCCGGCAGTGCCTTGAGAATATAAAGGCCATACTTGCCGCACGAAGTGCGGGAATGGATGCGCTTGTAAAATGCCCTGTATTTGTTATTGATATCACTGATTTTAAAGCAGTTAACAATATCTATTAAAGTTATTTTACTGGCATAGTTCCGTCTGCAAGGTCTAATACGTGTTTTTGAAAATTTTTACAGGCTCAAGAACTAGTATCAGTTTTTCTGATTTTTCATGTTTGGCAATGCTGGTAACCAATTCTTTTTCGCGCAATTCAATCGCTATTTGCTCAATATCCTGCGTGCTTTCCTCGGCAAGCTGGCCAACGGATTCTATCGAATCCACGGCAAGGGCATACAGTTTTTCAGAACCTGTGACAACAATGGCGATCTCACGCTTTTCCTCGGCAAAGCATTTTTTCAACTCAGCGAAGAGAGCGATTAATTCAGACAGCTCCCGGTTTTTGGTGGCGCTGATGAGCGCTTGCGCCCCTGCTGTATCCCCGCTATGCTCCAAATGTTTGACCTTCTCGGCAACAGCATGGATCGCTTTATGGGGCTTGTCGAATTTCAGCAAAAGGGACGCAATGACCAGGTTTTCGTGGGTATAGGTATCGTACCATTTACCAAAGGCGCATTTGTGCGGGTCAGTTGTCAGCTTGAATTCGGTGCCATCTCTTGCCGATTGTTCAAGCGCGCTCAGCCAGTTTCTATGGTCCTGCTCGCGCTGGGCAAGAAGGCCGTTCATTTCATCTGCCAGGGTGGGCAAACCCAGCCTGAGTCGAAGATCGAGGACCGGAATAATCTGGCCCCGGAGATTTATCGCTCCCCGTCCATACGATGGCATGTGAGGCAGCTGGGTAACCATGGGCATTTCCACCATGGTTTGGACAGAATGGGCCGGCAGGGCGAAAAGGTTTTTCTGAAGGGAAAAAACGACCCACCGTTGGTTTTTAGCGTGATTTTTTTGCATGGAAGTGTTATTTATAATATAGTTTTTTCCAATACTATACAATGGTTTTTACGGGGAAAATAAAATGCCGCAGGAGGGACTTGAACCCCCACGGGAGTGACCCCGCTACCACCTCAAAGTAGTGTGTCTGCCAATTCCACCACTGCGGCATTCTTCAAGTGGGTATAAAAAGTAGTTTTTTTTTCCAGAGCAATGCAAGCATGGAATGATCAGAAACAGCGGTCACCAGGAAAGCGCATAGACAAATCCTGTTGTCCACGCATCCGTGCTTTCCGTTAGCCCCTTGCCAAAAAACACATTAAAGGAATGATCCTGTTCAGGGAGCGAAAGCGTGGTTTTTACCATGCCAAAGTCGTCAAAATTTCTTGGACCATGAGACCCGTCCGCTTCAACCAGAATTTTTATTGGCCCGTACTTCCTGCCAATTCCTGCTGCAAAGGTAAACACATCAAGCTGCCGCGACAATCCAGTGGGATCTCCGATGATTAGAAAGCCGGTATTTACATGCACGTGATACGCACCAATAGCGTGCGAGGCAAGGGCTGCCAGTTCAAAATCAGTCATGTCTGTTCCCGCGCCGCTGAGTCCGCCATGATGTCTTGTCTCGACGAATTCCCAGGTATTTGGCGCATTGGGCAGTTTCGTTGTGAATCGCAATGAAAGGGCCGGCTTTTGCATTACGTGCAGCAGTGTTGCTATGCGAATATCACCTGGGTCAAATTGGCCATTGCTTCCGGGTTCAACATGATAGAGCGCTTCCCATGCTGTAAAAAAAGAGACATGCGTCCCAAAATTCTTAGCAAAGGTCATTGGCATCTGTACCAGAGACCTTTTTTCATTGTTCAGCGGCAGGTTTGGGTCTGTCCTGTAGCTGGCGCCAGCGGAAAGCGTGAGATCGCGGTCAAACGGCCCTGCCTGCCAGAGCGTACAGAAGAGGTGGAGTACCTGGTGGCCCCACGGATAGTTGTCCTGCAGGGATTGGGCGTTGGCAGGGCCAGTGCAGAAGAAGAGACTGGCAAGGGCGGCTATAAAGACATTTTTTTCCATCATGCGTGCACCGCAATGCCTCCGAACCATTCGTGCAGAGTAATTTCTTCTTTGAGTTTCATCCCCTGTTTCTCAAGGAGCGCAACGAACGTTTCCCGTTCCTCGGCAAGGATGCCTGAAAAGATAATGCCCTGTGTTGCCATGGTTTTTAAAAGCGGCAGCAGGGGCGCGGTCACTGAAAAAATAATGTTTATTGAAACCAAGTCCGCGAAAAAACCCGCGCGTAGCGCATCAATGTCGCCAATGAAAAGTTTGATATCAGCGCAATGGTTTAGTTGAAAGTTTTCAGGAGCATTGTCCGCGCTCAACGGGTCGGTGTCAAACGCGGTAATATCGCGCATGCCCAGTTTGTGCGCAAGGATGGGGAGAATGCCCGTGCCCGTGCCTATGTCGAGGAGACTGCGCGCCCCATGTGCGTGCCGTTCGAGGAGTGCCCCGCAAATCTGCGTGGATTCGTGCGTACCAGTGCCAAAGGTCATTTTGGGTTCAATGATTATTTCGCGTTTGCACGAAAGGGTGTTGGGCGTCCATCCAGGCCGCACAACGGTTTCAATTGTGAAATAGAAGGGGGCAAAGCTTTTTTTCCATTCAGCGTTCCAGTCCCTGTTTTCCACGGGTTCGGCGGTGTAGCGTACGGCGCGTTCGTGTAGGAACTCCCTGACCGCGGCTATGGTCAGTTCCTCATGCGCAAAAAAGGCCTCGTATGCGCCAAGCGCGGTCTCGGTAATACCCGCGCAATCAAGGGAAAAAAGCGCGGCCGAAAGAATTTCCATCTCCTCGGGCGCGCAGGAAAACAAGAACCTGACATACTCCTGCATGGGAGGTTAAAATACTAAGTTGTCCTGAGAGAAGGAAACTATGTATTTTATTGCACAATGTTTTTATCGGAAATGAACGATTTGTTCCATGAGGAACTGGCGCGCATGCGCAGCCAAGCTGACGCGCTTGTGCGCAGCACCGTGACAGGGCTTTCCCCTGTGATGGCGGGCGCGCTCATGTCCGGGGGCAAAAACCTTCGCGGCCTCCTGCTCATCATCTTCTCACGAAGACAGAGCATGGTCCATTCCGAGGCGCCGTTCTATGCAGCCGGGATCGAACTTCTGCATCTGGCAAGCCTTGTCCACGACGATATCATCGACAATGCGCAGCTGCGCAGACAGCGGCCGGCCATGCATCGCGCCCAGGGACGGAAGATGGCCGTTTTGGCAGGCGATTTCATCTGCATGCGGGTGCTGTCCGGTATCAACGGCCGTGCAGTCCCGGCCATTGCTTCTGATTTTTTCACCATGACCAGCGCCATGGTCGAAGGTGAAATTGACCAGCTGCTCAACGGCTCCCGGCCCCAATGCACAGAAGAAGAGTATCTTTTGGTTGCCGGAAAAAAGACCGGGTCGCTCTTTTCCCTTGCTACTACAACCGGCGCCCGCCTGTCCGGTTCTCCGGAAAAGGGTGTTGCTTGCGCTCTGGAATGCGGACAGGTATTTGGTACGGCATTTCAGATACTCGACGACATTCTCGATCTCACTGCCTCTGTTGACCGGACAGGGAAAGAGCCGCACCAGGACATTTATAATGGTCTTATGACTATTCCGGTCATCCACCACCTCCGCGCTGGAGGGTCGCTCAAGGAGTTACAATTGCTCGCGGAAAGCGGGGCGCACACGGGAATCGTTGCCGCCCTTATCAGCACCGGCTCAATCGAGTACGCGTGCGAGCTTGCCCGCGAACTCATGAAAAAATCGTGTGAAAAGGCGGGAGAGGCGCTGCCTGTTTTTGAAGCCGGTCTCGTGTCATCACTCTGTTCAGAACTAATGGAAAAAACACATGAAGGAGTCATATATGGAACTTAAGGGTACGTACACCGCCTTGCTCACACCGTTTACGGACAAGGACGAGATAAACGAAGACAAGCTGCGTGAAATGGTGGAATTTCAGATTGAAAAGGGGACCGCGGGCCTTGTGCCATGCGGCACAACGGGCGAATCGCCCACGCTTACCTGGGACGAGCACAAGCGGGTCATAGAGATTGTCGTCAAGGCAGCGCGCAGGCGTGTGAAAGTCATTCCCGGCACAGGGTCCAATAACACGGCTGAGGCCATCGAAGCCACCCTTTTTGCGCGCAAAGTGGGCGCTGACGCGGTCCTTATTGTCAGCCCATACTACAACAAGCCAACGCAGGAGGGGTTGTATCAGCATTTCAAGACCATTGCCACGGTGTGCAATATTCCGGTGGTGGTCTACAATATTCCCGGAAGGTGCGGGGTCAATATTGCCACTTCCACCATGCAACGGCTCAGCAGTGTCAGGAACATAGTGGGATGCAAGGAAGCGTCGGGTGATCTCAACCAGATGTCAGACCAAATCCGCACCTGTGCAAAGAGCATCAACTTTTTGTCCGGAGACGACAGTCTCACACTGCCCCTGCTTGCCGTGGGAGGCAAGGGCGTCATTTCCGTTATAGCTAATTTTATTCCAACCGAGCTCAAGATCCTGGTCGACGCCTTTTTCAAGGGAAACATGAAGAAGGCCATTGCCATGCACCAGCGGCTTTTTCCTGTGTGCCAGGCCATGTTTGTCGAGACCAACCCCATTCCCGTGCGCGAGGCCATGAACATGCTTGGATGGAAGGTTGGCGCTGCGCGCCTGCCGCTTACGCCCATTGGACGCGAAGCGAGGACAAAGCTTGTTGCTGCGCTCAAGGGCTTTGGTTTAAAGATGAAGGGGTAATTATATGGTCAAGGTCGCTGTTGCCGGCTGTGCTGGCCGAATGGGGCAGCGCATTGTATGCGCCGTGGACCAAAGCGCCATCGTGGGTCTTGGCGCGGGGTTCGAGAAAAAAGGCCATGGGGCTGTTGGAAAAGATATTGGTTTTGTGGCTGGTATTGAGGAGAAGAAGATTACCATAGGCGATTCAGTGAATGTTGCTACTGGATGCGGCGCTATCATTGATTTCACTGCTGCTGACGCTACTGAAGCGAATGTGGCCTTTGCCCGGAAGCAGGGGATTAACATGGTCATTGGCACCACGGGCTTTTCCGAAGCCCAGAAGCAGGCCATTTCCCAGGCTGCCCGCGACATTGCCATTGTATTTGCCCCCAATTTTGGCGTGGGCATCAATGTTCTGCTCAATGTGGTAAAACGCGTGGCCAGTGTTGTTGGCAGCTCTTTCGATATTGAAGTCATTGAAGCGCACCACAATAAAAAAAAGGACGCTCCCAGCGGTACGGCCCTTGGCCTGGCAGAGGCAGCAGCCGCGGGTCTCAAGATCAGCCTGAAGGACCATGCGGTGTATGGAAGGCAGGGGAATGTGGGAGCGCGCAAACAGAACGAAATCGGCATTCATGCCATACGCGGAGGCGATATTATCGGAGAGCATACGGTCATGTTTGCCGGATCTGGGGAAAAAATCGAGATATCCCATTCTGTGGTCACCCGCGATGTGCTTGCCCAGGGCGCAGTGCGGGCCGCTGAATTTCTGTGCGAAAAAAAGAGCGGCCTGTTCGATATGCAGGACGTGCTGGGGTTAAAGTAGCCGGCAGCGGGCATGCCAAAAACCATTACCGTTATTGTTCCCACCTACAATCGCGCCTCTCTTCTCGAAAGGCTGGTCGATTCTTTGCGACGGCAATCGATCGATCAGGTGCATGTCGATCTATTGTTTGTGAACGATGGGTCAATGGACAATACTGAGCGTGTTCTCAAAGACCTTGGGATTGCCTGTATCACCATTCCTCACGCAGGGCCTGCTGGCGCCCGCAATGCAGGCGCTGCGGCCGCGCAAACTCCAGTGCTTGCCTTTCTCGACGATGATGTGTATCCTGACCGCGACTGGCTTAAAATCATATATCTGGCCTATCAGGAAGGGGGGCTTCATGGGGCTATTGAAGGCGACGTGGTAAGTAAGGGAGAGCCAGTGCCTCTGTCTCATACTGTTTTGCACCAGGGCCCAGGCGGATATCTGAGCTGTAACTTTGCCATTACCAAGGAGACCTTTGAAAAAACAGGGGGTTTTGACGTTTTCTTCAAGTATCCCATGAACGAGGATTTTGATTTTTTCCTCAGGCTAAAAAAGCGCGCTCCTGTAACGTATGTGCCTGGGATGGTTGTTTTTCATCCTGTGTATCCACGGCCTTTTTTCAAAACGCTTTTATCCTCATTCGCCTTTGCCCGTCAAACCATATCAGCCGAATATCTGCTTAACAAAAACCATCCCGAAGCATACCGGATGGTAAAATTCGAGCCAAATGCCTTGGCAACAATTGCGCGGCTTTCCAGAAACTATTTTTTCCACAATGTTCTAAAAAATCCGGGCATGTTTTTCAAACATCCAATTCGCGCGCTCATGTGGGCAAAAATTTGTTTTTTCCGGCACCTGGGGTTCATCTATTACCGGATCAGGGCCTATTCGGGATGAAGCGGGCCATTGTGACCGGCGGGTCATCGGGCCTTGGTTATGCGTGCGCTGAAGTCATTGGATCAGCCGGATATCAGGTCACTTCGTTGTCGCGCAGAAATACCTCGGCCCCGGGTGTTGCCTGTCTGCCTCTTGATCTGTCGAATTCTCGTGAAATAGACGCTATGGCCGCACGCCTAAGGTCCAAAGGCGATAAAATAGATATACTTGTCAACAATGCGGGAATATCGCCCGCGGGCCGCGTCCAGGATTTTTCAGAACAGGATTTTGACGCCACCATGCAGGTGAATTTTTCCGCTGCTCGGTTGCTTATCGAAGGGTTGCGACCGTTGTTGCAAGGAGGCGTGGTTATCAATATTGTTTCGCGGGTGGGCTACGAAGGTAGGCATGGCCTGTGCGCCTATGGTGTTTCCAAGGGAATGCTCATTGGATATACTCAGACAATTGCGGCCGAACTTGCGCAGGACAATGTCCGAATATATGGCGTCAACCCTGGCTTTATAATCACTGGCATGGTGACTGAAAAGGCCATTGCGAGGCAGAAGGGTGAATCGCTTTTTGGTTCTGTTTCTGATGTTCACGCTGCAGCGCGGTTTATTCTTATGCTTGCTCAGTCAGAATGGAGTACCGGAGCAATCTACGACTTTGATTCAAGGGTATATAACGGATGGCATTTGTAATAAGCGGTTTTGGAACCATAACCTCCCTGGCGCATGACCCAGACCTGCTCTGGCGCAATCTTATGGCAGGCAAAAGCGGCGTCAAGTGGCGCGAATCGCGGACAGCGCCATATACTGCGCCGGTGAATCTGCCATTGCCCAGCACCTATGACCGCTCCATTGAATTGGCGCTTGCCTGTACTGGTTTGGCATTGGAAAACGCGGGCAAGGGTTTTGCCTTGGATGCGGAAACCGGGATTTTTATCAGTTCAACCAAAGGGGGCATGAATTCCGTGGGCATACCGAGTGGAGCGGGTTTTATAGAGAATGTTCCAGCTGACGCTGCTGGCCGCGCCATTGCCCGCGACTTGGACATTACTGGTCCTGTTTTCAATGTTGTGGCAGCCTGCGCCACGGGGATCTTTGCGTTGCAATCGGCCATGAGGTCTATACAGGCGGGTGAATGTCAACGTGCGCTTGTTGGTGCGTCCGAGTCCGCGCTTACAGACCTGGTGCTTTCGGGATTCAGCAATATGGGTGTGCTGGCAAAATGCCCTCCGCGGCCTTTTACCAGGGAACGCGATGGTTTTGCGCCAGCCGAAGGTGCGGCTGTTTTTGCCATTGAAACAAAAGAGGCGGCGCTTCAGCGCAATGCCAGAATATGGGGAAAAATCGCGGGCATTGCCACGGTTTCAGACAATGAGCATGCGGTGCGTTTTGATCCCACAGGCGCGGCCATTACCCGCGCCATCCTTCAGTTGTTTGAAAAAACCGGACTTGCGGCAAGCGATATAGACGCTATTTGTGTGCATGGCACTGGCACAAGAAACAATGATGTGTGCGAAACAAACGGCATCCTGGCTGCATTTGGCAAGCGGGGAAGGGAGGTCCCCTGTTTTGGCGTCAAACCCTCGATCGGTCATGTATTGGGCGCTTCAGCTGCTGTTGAAATGGCTGTGTGCCTGCTTGCGCTCCAGCACAATGCATTGCCGCCCACGCTAGGCAATGGAACGCCTGATCCTGCATGCGCACTGAATGTTTTTTCAGGGAACATTGCATTAAACCAGATCCTGTCATTGAACTTTGGTTTTGGCGGCCATGTGGGCGCTGTGTGCGTGGAGAAATACTAAAAGGCATCTTATCTCGCGCAGGGAGTTCTATCGCAGAAGGATGGCTTTGCTGGTTGATACGCGATCCAAGGATTTTAGGCGAATGAAATAAACACCGTTTGATACTATATTGCAGTTATTGTCTCTCCCGTCCCATTGCACTGAATTCTGGGAATCACCAGTTTTTGAAAGCTTCAGGTGTTTCACCGTCCGGCCGTGTGTATCCAGAATTTCGAGGGTTGCCTGTTCCTTTGGCTTAATGGAGTATTTGATAGTTACTATTGGGTTAAATGGATTCGGATATACAACAAGCTCAGGGGTGGCAGGGGCTATCGCTGTTTCAACCGCAAGGTTGCTGTCAGCGGCGCGGATGATTGCAAGTCCATTCGAGGTTCCAAGCCATTTGTTGCCATGACGGTCTATTACGATATCATTCATCCGTGAGCTTGGAAGCCAGGAATTTGTATCGTTGAGACTGGTCCATGATGTCCCGTCATACATGCAGAGTCCTTTGGTTTTAGTCCCAAACCAAAGCTGGTGCTGTTCATCAAATACCATTGATGTTGCCGTGTAGTCAGGCATGCCTGAAGACCCTGGGGAAAATACTACCGAAGAACCAGATTGCTCATATTTTCCGATTCCATGGGATTTTCTCCCTGTTGAGCTTATCCATTTGGTCCCGGAGCTATCTATAAGGATGTCCCTGATATCCTCGATCATATCAGGATTGTAGCAGTGTACGATGCCGGTATCGTTACTATGGTAGAGACCATAGTAATCGCTGCCGATCCACAATCCGTGGTCTTTGGGATCAAATATCATGGTGTTTACCGGGGATGCGAATCCTGGAAGGCGATAGTGCGACCAGTATCCATTGTATTTGCAGAAACCGTTTGATGTGCCAAACCAATAAACTCCTCCGGTATCAAAGGTAACAGACCTGAAGGCAAGATGGGTATCGGGGGACGGGCGGCAGTATATTTGCCGCCATGCGGAGTTATCGTATTCGGCGGCAAAGGAATCGCAAAGCATCCAGACATGAGAATCAGGCGCCACGACAACCGTGTGGGGCCTGGTATTCCAGTTTAAAAGATCTTCAGCCTGAGCGGTCCAGGAATAGCCGTTATACATATACAGATAGTTATGGGATTTATTTTCAAACAGAATCCATGCGTTGTCAAACGAATCGATGGCTATAGAGAGAATCGTGTTGTACGGGATTCCGGACTGTGTAGTTGTATACCTAGTTCTGCCATGTTGGCCTAGTACCAAAAAACCAGAGTCAGTGCCCATGAAAAGCCTGTTTTTGCTGCCGAGGAATAAATAGTCTAAATTGCCATCAAAATTGATCGAATTGGTGGAATCGAAGATGGTTAGACCCTGGTTATTATACAGAAGAAGATCGCCCGAATTGATCCATTTGTTTCCTTTGGAATCAACGACCACATCGCAGTAATAATAGCGTGAATTAATCTCCTGCCAGACTGAACCGTCGAATGTACCCAAACCTCCACCCGTGGAGTTGTAATCCATCCCAGTCGGAAATGATGTGACCCAAAGGAGATTGTCTTTATCAACAGCTATGCCCGTGTTGTATTGGACCGGAATACCGTGTTCCTGGCTATATTCGGTCCATACAGTATCATTGTAGCAGAGAAGACTGTACCACGAACCAAACCACTTCCGGTTGAGGCTGTCAATGGCCATTGAGAAAAAGTTGTCGCTTGTAATGCCGATATTCTTATAATTGTACCATTTCCAGGTTTTTCCGTCGAAACTGACAACTCCTTCCAAGGACTGGCATATCCAAATGACGTTGTTCCGGTCCGCAAGGATGTGCTCACATAATGCGCCATCCACCAAGCCTGAATTGGCGGATGTATATACGATCCAATTTTGCCCGTCGAATTTTACCAGGCCTTTTCCGGTGCCTGCCCATATATTGCCGGATTTGTCCTTTTCCAAACAAAAGATATGGTTCGATGGTAATGGAGAATTATACCTTGTAAAATGTTGCTGTTTTCCGGTGCGCATGTTGTGTTTAACCAGGCCGTCGTTAGTTCCGATCCACATGTAATTGCCGTCTTCTTCAAAGGCCCTGACACTGTTTCCATTTGTATGAATGATCCAATCATTATCCGATATTGTCTGGGCAATGCATGGGATGCAAAGCATAAAAATGTATAAAATATGCTTGGAATAGTTCATGGGAGTATAATAATAATATAGTTCTGGAAAGTCAGAAAGTCAAAATGTATTTAGGCTTGCCGGGTTTGGCTGGGAGCCGTAATTCTTGATTCTTCCGGTGTAAAAATGCATTTTATCCATAACAAAAAGGAAATCAATGATTTGGGTCGCACCTACTGAAAAAACCACCACAAACAGGAAGGAATGGCAACCACAAATTTTGCGCGTATGCTGCCAGCTGCACAATCCGATCTAGCACGGGAAATCCTATAGACCCCGATATGTTTTTCATGCTCTGCAACTCGATGAATCGGCCAGTATACGTGGAAGAAGTTTGACTGGCTTCATGCCATATTGACTATATTTTTTATCCATGATCGAATCCATTATTCAGGAAATTCAGGAATTAAAGGCGCTGGGCCTCTACCGGTCGCTCCGTCAGGGGAGTTTCCTGCCTGGAAGAAGACTTCTGGTCAATGGCATAGAGGCGATTGATTTTGCCAGCAACGATTACCTTGGCCTTCGCAACCATTCAGAAATAATCGCAGCTTCCAGGACAGCCCTTGAAACCCATGGCACAGGAGCTGGCGCGTCGCGCCTTATTTCCGGAAATTATGAATTGTACCAGGAACTTGAGTCTTCTGTTGCCCGTTTCAAGGAGACAGAGGCAGGGCTTGTTTTTACCAGCGGCTACGCGCTCAATGTTTCTGTCATTCCTGCGCTGGTAAAACAGGGTGATTGTGTTATCGTGGACAAACTCAACCATGCAAGCATAATCGACGGCGCCAGACTTTCGGGAGCAAAACTGATGGTCTATGCCCATTGCGATATGAACCGGCTTGAAGAAGCGCTGAAAAAGGCGCATGGCTTCAAACGGTGCCTTGTGGTCACGGATACGGTTTTCAGCATGGATGGAGACATTGCACCGCTCAAGGATATCTGCGCGCTGTGCGAACGCTATGACGCGCTTCTGATGGTCGATGAAGCGCATGCTACCGGCGTATTCGGCAAAGAGGGCAGGGGCATGGTCAACGCGCTTGGCCTTACGCAAAGAGTGCCCCTTGTCATGGGAACATTCTCAAAGGCATTGGGAAGCATGGGCGCCTTTCTTGCCTGCAGTACGGTCATGCGCGATTATATCATCAACAAAGCTCGCGGGTTTATTTTTACCACTGGTTTGCCGCCGGCAGTGCTTGCGGCAAACATCAAAGCGCTGGACCTGGCCGCTCAGGCCGATACACAGCGCCTACGGCTGGTTGCGCACTCACAACAGGTACGCGAAGCCCTCCAAAACCAGGGCAAGGCCTTTGGAAAAAGTGAAACACAGATAATTCCTGTAATTATCGGCAACGAGAAAAAAGTTGTGGATATAAGTACGCGGCTTCTTGCGGCAGGGCTTTTTGTGCCTGCCATACGCTATCCTGCGGTAAAAAAAGGGAGCGCGCGACTTCGTATAGCGCTTTCGTCAGACCACACGGATGAACATGTTGCGCACTTATGTGAGGAATTGGCCCATGCGCGCTAAAGGACTTTTTATCACAGGAACGCATACTGGCGTGGGCAAAACGCGTGTCACAGCAATAATCGGCGCTCTCCTGCGCAAGCAGGGAATCGATTTTGGCGTGAGCAAACCAGTGCATACAGGCGTTAAAGGAAGAACATGTCCTGACTTGGAAGAGTACAAACGTTTTTTTTCGCTCTCTGATCCAGACGCGCTTGTCTGTCCTGTGCGGCTCAAGGCCCCCCAAGCGCCCACTATTGCGTCTGCCCTTGAAAAGAGCCCTGTTATGATTGAAACTATTGATACATCTTTGTATATTTTGAGACAGCAACACGTTAATGTGCTCGTTGAAGGTATTGGCGGCGTGCTGGTTCCGCTGACTCAAAAGGTCACTGTTGCTGACCTGATCAAGAGAACCGGACTTTTTGCCGTGGTTGTGGCATCTCCCCAATTGGGGACCATCAACCACACCTGCCTTACCATCGAGGCGCTCAGGAATAGAAAGGTTCCCATAGCTGGAGTGGTCTTTAACAAGGTCGCGGTGACAAGCGTTGTATTTGATATGATAGTACAAGAAATCACCCGAATGACCCGGGTTCCCTGTCTGGGATATCTCGGGACGCACCAGAAACGGATGAGTACGTCCGGAGCAATTGTCCGTGCGGCATTGCATACTTTGCAGGTAAAACAAATCATTTCCTTTTTTAAGAAGTGACGCATATGATAAAACAAATCGTATTCACCGCCTTTATTTGCGCGATTATTTCATTTGGATCAGCGCAACAACCCGACACCAACAGCGCCATGCCAGCGCCCGAGCCAATGCTTGCCGAATCGTCCGTGGTCCAGGAAGCCGCGCCTCCGGCAGCGGACTCATCCTTGGTGCCAAAACGCCGGCAGACGCGCTCCTACGAGCAGGAGGAGAAGAGCGTCACCCTTGAAAAAGAGGTTGATATCATTCAGACATACAAAGGTGATGTCAATGTGCTCAAGTCGCCGAAAAAGGCCTTTTTTCTTTCATTTATTATCCCGGGTTTGGGTGAGTTTTACGCAAAGGCCCCATGGTATCGCATAGGTGCGCCTTTTTTAGTTGAACTGGGGAGCTATGCGACCATTTTTTATTTCCGCAGCGAATATGTCAATCTGACCGATGCCTACGAGGCGTTTGCCGATAGGAATTACAGCCACGACCGGTTTTGGTCATGGTATCAGTTCATCATCGATTCGACCAACAGCGACCTGATCCATTGGCCAAGCAATCCCTTTACCCACGATAGCGCGTATATTGAGGATTACAAGAATAAATCAAGCGATTATTATGAAATGATCGGTAAATACGACATGTTTGTCCAAGGCTGGAAAGACGTGAGCCCTGACATGGTAAAAGACAGCTTTGCTTACATTATTGCCCAGAATTGGGGCACGGGCATCGATGAACGGTATCGGGGATACGCCCTTGAATCAATGGATGGCGTACGGATAGAGGGTGATGATACCACGCTGGTCTATATGTATTATCATGACGCGGAGAAAAAGCGGCCCCGGTATTTCGGGTATTCAGCAAATCAGGTAAAGTATATGTCTATGCGCGATGACGCGAATCTTATGGCTTCGAACGCGAAATACGCGCTGTATGCCATGCTCATCAACCGGATCGTGAGCGCGGTTGACGCGGCCCTTGCCGCGACCTCTTTTAATAAAAACCTGACAGGAAGCAACCTTGCCGCGCTCCAGCGCCTGCATTTGCGGCCAGCAAAGGTTGGTTCTTCGCGGCTTTTCACCAATGGCGTTGCAGTGTGCTACCGGTTTAAGTAAATGGATTACCTGTGATCCCGATTGTTTTTATCGCCTCTATCGTATGTACCCAGGTATGTCTTGCACAGCCAAATTATGTGGACACTGCGGCCGCGTCTGAATACGAGGTTGACAGACCCGAGAACGAAGAAAGTGAAGAGGGCCCGAGTGTTAGTCCGGGCGTTGCGCACGAAACACTGGTATTCAAGAGCGGCGATGAGATCAAACGCACGCGCAATCTGAACGCGGCTTTTCTTTCTGTTCTTGTTCCTGGCTGGGGAGAATATGCGGCAGGCAGCCAAAAGCTGGGCAAATCCCTCATGGTCCTTGACGGTCTTTTCTGGATTGGACTCGGGAGCGCGCTGTTTTCGCGCTATCTTACCCAGCAGGACCTAAAGGCGTATCTCTATGCGTACGCAGGCTGCGACGGCCGCCATGGAGAGAGCAGGCGCACGGCATGGGATCTCAATGAATGGGAGCTCGAATTGCCGTTATATATCGACTCCTCGTTTATTTACGATGAGCGAATATTCAAACCGAGCAGAGACGAATCCATGTCAAAGATCGACTTCTACTGGCAGTGGGAGTCAGAAGAGGCGCACCAGGAATATTACGATCTGTGGAAAAACGCGAGCCAGGCAAAGGTGATTGGTTACTATTTTCTCGCCGGAGCGCTGGTGTCACGGGCTGTTAGTTTTATACATGCGCGCTACCTCTTGAAAAAATCGAATATTGAAGAGACGCAGATCGTCTCTGAATTATTTCATCCCCGTTTCTCTTTTGACCGCGGCGGTGCGCCGGTTGTCTCATTTTTACTTCATTTCTAACGTTTTGATTTTCTTTGACTTGCCCTGTTCTTACAGGCTATTTTTATTAGCAAAGGCAAAAGGAGAAGATCATGAAGTGTCCTTTCTGCGGATTTGAAGAAGACAAAGTCATTGATTCCCGTTCGAGCAAAGAAGGCCGCGCCATCAGACGCCGCAGGGAATGCTTGAAATGCGAGAAACGATACACTACCTACGAATATATTGAGAATGTCGCCCTCTCGGTGATTAAGCGGGACAGCAGGGTCGAGGAATACGACCGTCAGAAATTGCGCAATGGCATCATCACTGCCTGCAAAAAACGTCCGGTTTCCATGAAAAAGATCGATTCCATTGTCGATAAAATTGAGAACGAAATCCAGAACCTATCGCAGACAGAGGTGAAGAGCGAAGTGGTTGGCGAGAAGGTCATGACTGAATTGAAAAAACTCGATGAAGTGGCCTATGTGCGCTTTGCGTCAGTCTACCGCCATTTTAAAAGCAAAGAGGAATTTTTGCAAGAACTCAAGGAAATGGAGAACCGGTAGCCATGGAACAGGCGCAGGCCCGGCCCAATGCCGCCGGCGAAACGACCCGGTTAGACCAGCTTGCAGGATGGGTAGGAGAGGGTGTTGTTTCAGCTTTTTCGCTTATTGGCAACGTTATTATTTTTATTTGGAATATGACAGTGGAGATTCCGAAGTTTTTCAAGGATTCGCGGGCCACGGTGGAGCAGATGGCCAAAATCGGCATCACCTCTCTGCCGCTTGTTTTTCTCACCTCAATTTTCACCGGCGCGGTCACCGCTTATCAGGCAGCCTACCAGTTTTCCGATTATATTCCCCTGACCTACCTGGGTACAGCTGTGGGAAAATCGATCATGTTATCGCTTGGTCCGGTACTTACCGCCCTGGTGGTGGCGGGCCGGGTAGGGGCTGCCATGGCCGCTGAAATAGGCACCATGCGTGTTACCGAACAGATCGACGCCATGGAATGCCTGTCGCTCAATCCTTTTAGATACCTTTTTATGCCGCGCTTTGTCGCCTCTCTGGTCATGCTTCCGGTACTGGTCATTTTTTCCTCGTTTGTCGGCATTATGGGAGCGCTCATCGTTGCGGCGGGTTTTTTTGATCTCGATTCCAAAATATTCTTCAGCGGAGTAAAGCTCTTTTTCTCGCTCAAGGATGTTTTTATCGGCATGTTCAAGGCCTTTATCTTTGGCGGAATCATCGCGACCATTGGGTGCTATTACGGATATTTTACCAGCGGCGGGGCCGTGGGCGTGGGTGAATCCACGAAAAAGTCAGTGGTGGCTTCGTCAGTGCTCATACTTATCGGGTGCTATCTGGTCGACGGTGTCTTCCTTTAATCACTATTTTATATATGGACCTTTCCGGTAAAAAAGCGCTTATTGCTGACCAGGACGCGAACATGCGGCGGATACTGCGTGTTTTTCTGGAACAAGAGGACATTGTTGTGTGCGAAGCAGCGACCGCGGTCGAGGCTCAGGCGGTCCTTGCCAGCGAGAACCCCCATATAATTATTCTGGATCTTCTGCTCGATGGCCGGGAGGGAGTAGTTCTCTGCGAACGGATAAAAAAAGATCCCGCAACCCGGAAAATCGTTGTTGTTTTTTTTACCGAAGTTTCAGCCCAGGGCGATATTAAAGCGGCAGAACAGGCCGGGGCCGACCTCTATCTTATTAAACCGGTTGGTTTGAACGACATTCTGGTCAAAATCAGGGAGATCAACCCCGTGTAACCCGCGGTGGAGAAACGTGCACATTCGGATTGACACTATATCGGACAATCGTTTATCTTTTTTGACTGTCCCAAAGATATATTTATTCTGGAAATTAAGGAACCAATCGTATGATGAAAAACACCAATCTCAAGCTTCTCTTCGTGTTGCTGCTTGTATTTTTCGCCCTGTATAAACTGTATCCCACAATCAAGTTTTACACCACTGAGCAGCAACAGATAAAAGCCTTGGAACTCGATAATCCCGAGGCGTTCAAGGGGGCCATCAAGCTTGGCCTTGATCTCAAAGGCGGCATTCGTCTGGTGCTGGAGATCGACAGATCGAAACTAACCGACAACGAGAAGAAGGATGCCATTAACCGGGCGCTTGAAGTCATTCGCAACCGCGTTGACCAGTTCGGCGTTGCTGAACCCAGCATCCAGAAGCAGGGCGACGACCGCATTATTGTTGAAATGCCCGGATTTTTCGATGTGGAACGCGCTAAAAACCTTATTGGTTCCACCGCCTTGCTCGAGTTCCGCATGGTCCGTGAGGCCGATGAGGTAGGACCCGCGCTCGAAGTCCTCGATAGGTACACGAAGAAGAAAAGGGCCGGCGCTGATACGTCGGCCGCAAGCCAATCAGAGGCTGCCGCTGCTCCGGCCAAAAGCGATACGGCCACGGTTGATTCAGCACTCGACGTATTTGCCCAGGCAGGCCAGGCCGCTGATTCAGGACTCACGGAGGAGCAGAAAACAGCACAGCAGATGGAAGCTGATATTTTCCGCGACAAACCTTTTACCTCCTTGCTGGTAAAGGCCGCGTACGACATCGCGGTGCCCAAGAAAAACGAGGCAAAGGTGCGGGCCATTCTCGATGATCCAGGCGCCCAGCAAGCCCTGTCGAATTCGATAGAATTTGCCTGGTCTGCTGAGCTCGAAGGCGAACCGGGAAACGAATTCCGCAGACTCTATCTTCTCAAGAAAAAGCCTGAACTTACGGGTTCGTATCTCGAAGACGCGCGGGCATCCACCTCTTCCGGCGGTATGAGCGCTGGACAGGCTGTTGTCAATATGGAGCTTTCAAGCGAAGGCGCTGGCCGCTTTTCCCGGCTCACCGGCGCAAACATCGACAAGCGTCTGGCTATTGTGCTCGACAGCCGTGTGTATTCAGCGCCGGTCATAAGGTCAAAAATACCCAATGGAAAAGCTGAAATCACGGGCATGAAGGACCTTGCCGAAGCGCGGGACCTTTCCATTGTACTCAGGGCTGGTGCGTTACCAGCTCCCATGGAAATCATCGAGGAACGCACCGTGGGACCCACGCTTGGCCAGGATTCCATTACGCAGAGCAAAAAGGCGACAGTAATCGCCATGCTGTTTATTCTCCTTTTCATGGTACTTTATTATCGATGGAGCGGCTTAATCGCCATTACCGCTCTTGTCCTCAACGTCATCTACCTGCTCGCCTCGCTTGCCGGACTCGGTTTTACCCTAACACTTCCCGGTATCGCGGGCATGATCCTCACCGTGGGCATGGCTGTTGACGCCAACGTGCTCATCAACGAACGCATCAGGGAAGAGATGGCGCTGGGAAAAACCATCAGGGCGGCCATTGACGCGGGTTATTCCCGTGCATTCAGGGCTATCTTCGATTCCAATATCACCACCATCATCACCGGCGTCATTTTATATTACTATGGTACTGGTCCCATCAAGGGGTTTGCGGTTACCCTTACCATTGGCCTCATGATCTCCATGTTCACTGCGATCTGGGTCACCCGCCAAATATTCAATTACGCGGTACTGAAATTTAACATGCAAAAGTTGTCCATTTAAGGCAAAGGAACACGCCATATGAGAATCTTCGCAAACGCTAATTTTCGGTTTGTTCACCACCGGAAAATATACTTCACGTTCTCGGTCCTGTTTATTTTGGCGGGCTTGGTGTCCCTTGTCGCCAAGGGGGGGCCCAAATATGGCATCGATTTCAAGGGTGGCACCCTGCTTCAGGTAAAATTCCAGGCCATGCCTGAAATCTCTGACCTCCGTGATGTTTTCAACAAATATCGCGACATTGGTACCGTTGAGATAAAACGGTATGGTCAAAAGGAGGACAACGAGATCATTATCGGCGTTGAGACCAAGATTGAGGCGGCCTCGGTTGTTGTGAAGGTGACCGAGATACTCAACGCTGAATTTCCCGGTAATTTCGAGATACGGAGAGAAGAGGTGGTGGGGCCGCGTATTGGCAATGAATTAAAATGGAAGGCGCTTTTTTCCATCATGCTTTCTTGGGTTGCCATTATCATATATCTCTGGGTGCGTTTCCAGCTCAAATTCAGCCTTGCCGCCATTGTTGGCCTCATTCACGATATTCTCATCGTGTTTGGCGCGTGTTCCATTTTTAATATCGAACTTTCCATGCCCGTTGTTGCCGCATTCCTCACTATTGTTGGCTATTCGCTCAACGATACCATCGTTGTGTTCGACCGGATCCGCGAAAATCTTTTTGTAGAGCAACGGATGCATATCCTCGACCTTTTCAACCGCAGCATAAACCAGACACTGGGCCGTACAATCATCACCTCATGCACAACGCTGGTGGCGGTTACCACCCTCTATTTTATTGGCGTCAGCAGTATCCGTGATTTCGCCTTTGCCATGATCATCGGCGTTATCATCGGCACCTACTCCTCCTTTGGCATTAGCGCCAGCCTTGTGGCCGTCTGGAACCCTGAAACGCTTCGGAAGGCCAAAAAGGCCTGAGTGTGGCATAGGGTCTTAGCCTTTCCCATGGCAAAAGGGAAAAAGAGCGCCAAAAAGACAGGCCGGCAGGGCCTTTTCAGGCAATGCTCCTGGTGCAAGAAACACCTCATTAAAGCCGGCGACGGCATCAAACACGAGCGCGAATACTTCTGCGGCCAAACCTGTCTTTCCGAATGGCAAACACGCAATACCATTGTTCGCAAGGAACTTGAAGGGCAAAAGAGCGTTGTCCAGGGGAGCGGCATTACCGTTGTCGCAATTGGCCCTGCGACTATTGAGGAGCGGCCGCAGCCAGTCTCCCGGGTCGACCTTGTCAAAGGCCTTACCGTCGCGGAATTTCTGAATGGCCGCAGCGATGCGGAAATCGAACAACTTGCTTTGCAGCTTGGGACTGTGCGCACGCAGCGCCGGATGCAAAGGGTATATTTTGCGGCTTTGGGTGCGCTTTCGGTTTTGCTGGTCCTGTTCGCGGTCCTGAACGTGCGGCAAACCAGGCGCTTTAACGCGGCGGTTAAAACAAAGAGTGTCCAGGTCAAAACGCTTGCCCAGAGGCATGCCACCCAGATCGATTCCCTCAAGTCCCGGACCGTTGAACTCGACACCAGCCAGCTCGCTGTTGGCTATCCTGGTGACAGGACAACCCAGGCAACGCCTTTTCTTTCGGTCCTTGGTACGGGCAGGGACGGACTTGAACTTACCCTTGTTGTCAATAATACGGTCGCCGCGCACAAGAAGGTGCGGGCGAGCAAGTTTTTTTTCCACAATATCCGGCTCGATACGGGCGAAAATCTGATACTGCTTAAGGGCGTTGACGAAGAGAATAAAATATACGAAAAGAAACTGACTGTTTATTATTATCGTGACAAACAGCGGCGGCGCGCTGCTGATTTCGTAGAAGGCACGCCCGTGCTTTTGGGCAAGGCGATTGACTACGAAAAACCGCAGAACTTTGTTCCCAACGACTATCCACGGGGCCTGAATTTTACCCGCGGTTCCGAGACCAGGAAATGGGCGGCCCTCACCTTTGATGGCGGTGCGCATGCGGTCGAGGCGGCATATATTCTCGATACATTGAAAAACCGTGGAGTGCTGGCTACTTTTTTTCTTGCCGGGACTTTTATCGACAAGTTCCCTGCTTTGGTCCATCGCATTGCCGCTGAAGGCCATGTGCTGGGAAACCATACAGATAGGCACTCTCACCTGACAACCCTTGAGACCGATGGCCTGCAAAACACGCTGCCTCAGGTGACCAGGGAGTTCCTTGTTGGCCAACTGCATGCGGTAGAACAAAAATATAAAAGGCTGGGGATCGATATTCCCCGGCTCTGGCGCGCGCCCTATGGCGAACAAAACAGGACCATTAACGCGTGGGCCGAGAGCGCGGGATACCGGCATATTGGCTGGACAATGGGGACTTCGTGGCGCACCAACCTGGACACAAACGATTGGATTGTGCATCCGGGAGATCGCGGGTATTTTTCCCCGGACCAGGTTATTGAGAAAATAACCCATTTTGGCGTTGGGACAGCGTATGGGCTCAATGGCGGCATCATTCTCATGCATATTGGCACTATCAGACAAGGACAGAAAATGTATACACGGCTGGGTGCGCTTATCGATACGCTGCGCGCTTCGGGATACGAACTTGTTACTATAAACGATATGACCAAAGATTATACCTGGGAGTAAATTTGCCATGGATTTTATTTCTCTTTTCTTTTTCAAGGTCCCAGCGATCATAATCGCCCTGGTCGTCCATGAACTTGCCCATGGATGGACAGCGCGGCAGCTTGGCGACCACACGGCGGAGCGCATGGGGCGGCTGTCGTTCAACCCGCTGGCGCATCTCGATCTTCTGGGTACGGTCATGCTTTTTTTCGGCCCCTTTGGCTGGGCAAAACCGGTCCCTGTCAACCCGGTGAATCTGCGCAATCCGAAAAAAGATATGATATGGGTCGCGCTTGCAGGCCCGCTCTCCAATGTTGTTCTTGGGTTCCTGGTCGCGTTTCTCTACACGCATTTTTTTGCCGGATATATCGCGGGACGTTCCAGGCTGCTTTTTCTGTACCTGATATATTTTAACGTGGGCATTTCTTTTTTCAACCTGCTTCCCATATACCCGCTCGATGGATCAAATATTGTCCGGGGTTTTATGAAACATGCGACTGAAGTGCGGTACATGCATGCCATGCGTTTTGTCCCTTTCATCTTCATTGTCATGATATCAGCCGAATGGTTGCTTAATGTGCCGGTTCTCTCGTTTGTTTTGGAACCCCTCTGGACCCCCTATCGCAATTTCCTGCTGGATATCTATGGGGTAAAGGCGCTATTTTTAGGGTTATAGAAACAATAATCAGGAGCTGCCATGAAACTGACCCCAAAACGATTTGACGCAATTTTTAACAAAATACAGGGCGCAAAGATTGTCGTGGCCGGTGATATTATCGTTGACCGCTATGTATGGGGAGACGTTGATCGTATTTCCCAGGAAGCTCCTGTCCCGGTTGTGGGGGTCAGGAAAGAGACGCTCCGTCCGGGCGGCGGTTCAAATGTCGCCAACAACCTGCGCGCCCTTGGCGCACGGCCTGTGTGCGTTGGCGTGGTAGGAAACGACCATGCGGGCAGGGAATTCAAGCTGTTGCTCAAGAAACAGGATATCGATATCCGGGGAATCGCGGTTGATCGGTCCCGCCCCACAACGGTAAAAACCCGTATTATCGCCCACAACCAACAGATGATCCGGATAGACAGTGAAGCGACCCGGGAACTCTCCTTGACAATGGAAAACATCCTGACGCGCATGGTGATAAAAAACCTTGCAGGCGCGCGCGGTCTTATCATTTCCGATTATGCAAAAGGAGTGGTGACCAGGGGATTTATACGCGCCATAGTATCCTATGCCAGGAAAAAGGGGCTTTTTATAGCCGTTGATCCCAAGGAAAAGCACATTGACGCCTATGCGGGGGTCTCAATTATCACGCCGAACCACAAGGAGGCGGGAAACGCAACCGGCATTCCGATTATTGACGATGCAACACTGCGCAGGGCCGGGGCAAAGCTTGTAAAGGACCTCTCATTGCCTGCCTGCCTTATCACCCTTGGCGAAAATGGCATGGCGCTCTTCTCGGAAAAAGACCCGCTGGTAAAAATACCCACGGTTGCGCGCGAAGTATTCGATGTCACGGGCGCGGGCGACACGGTCATCAGCGTTTTTACAGCCGCGGTTGCCGGAGGCGCCACGCTCCACGAGGCCGCGGTCATTGCCAACCATGCTGCGGGCATTGTGATACGGGAAGTGGGCACTGCGATCGCCCTTCCAGCCCAGATACGCGCCGCAATGTTCGGCTGACCTACGCCTCTTAATCTTTCTTCTTTTCCCTGATTTTGATCCCAACAAAGAAATTGTCTTTTCCCCGTTTCACATACATGAGAAGCGACTGTCCAACAGAGGCTTTTTTAACAGCTGAGTGGTAATCAGAAGCGTTTTTAATGTCAGCATTGTTAATTTTTTGGATTAGGTCCCCAACGCGCAGGTCGGTGTTGCCGGCGGAGCTCTTCATTGAGATGCCGGTTATAAGCGCGCCTTTGTCGTCCCCTTCAAGGCCATATTGCTGGGCAAGGTCAGGGGTCATGTCGCGCACAGCCAGACCAATGAGGTCCTCTGCGCCTGCCTCATCCGATACTGCGCCTTGTTCCGCGCCGGATGGCAGTTCGGCAAGGACCACCTTCAGGTGTTTTTCCTTTTTTTCACGTACAACGGTGACGTCTATTTTAGTATTGGGCGCTGTGTTTCCAATCAGGTCTTTCAGATGGTCTTTGTCCTGGATTTTTGTTCCATCCACGGCAATAAGGGCGTCGCCGTTTTTGATCCCTGCTTTGTCAGCCGGAGAACCCGCGAGCACTTTCTGTACAAGAATACCAGAGTTATCTTTTAGTCCAAGGGCCTCGGCCATGGTATTGTCAATGGGCTGCATGACAACACCCAGCCAGCCGCGCGATACCTTGCCGACATAGATGAGGTCTTCCATGACCTTGCGGGCCATGTTTATGGGAATGGCGAATCCAATGCCCACATTGCCTCCCGAACGGGACATAATGGCCGTATTGATGCCGATGACTTCGCCTTTCAGGTTCACTAATGCGCCGCCGCTGTTGCCTGGGTTTATTGAGGCGTCGGTCTGAATGAAATTTTCGTACCGATTAATGCCTGCGTTCCGGCCTTTTGCCGAGACAATGCCCGCGGTCACGGTCTGCGAAAGCTGTTTGGAAAAAGGGTTGCCAATGGCCAGGACCCATTCGCCAACTTCCACTGAATCGGAATTTCCCAAGGCAGCTACGGGAAGGTCCTTGACGCTCTCTTTCAATTTTAGAACAGCCACATCAGCAAGGGTATCGGTACCAATTATGTCCGCTTCAATGTCCTTGTTGCCGGGCAAGGAAATGGTTATTTCATCCGCGCCTTCAACAACATGGTTGTTGGTGAGGATATAGCCATCTTTGCTGACGATGACGCCTGAGCCAAGTCCTTGCTGCTTGAATTCCTGTTCAGGCGCCTGCTGCTGGGGACGGCGACCGGGATTTTGCTGGTCAAAGGGAGTGCCGAAGAAGAAGTCGAATGGATTGCCGTACATATTCGGGTACGCCTGGCGCTTAAGTATCTTCTGGCTGGTTACGCTGACCACGGACGATTTCACGAATTTCGCCACCTCGACAAACGCGATACTTGCGGCCTTGGCATTGGGCGCCTGCGTGGAGAGCGTCTTGGACGAACCAAAGGTAATGCTTCCTTTGGCCGGCCGTTCCGTTGACAATGCGTTTCCGGCAAGCAGGCAAGCAACGATACAAGCACAGAGGATACTGTTCATTGTTGAACCTCCTGTTGAAGGGAAATGTTATATTTGGCTTTAATTAAACTATTTTTAATACAAGAAGGTCGCATAAGTGTCCGATATATATGCATGCACTATAAAGATAGTAATTTATTTATGAAACATATGATTTACACGCTATTGGTGATGTGCATTGCCGGGGCGGTGTGTTTCACCTGCGCCCAGGATGGAGATACCCAGCAACAGGAAGACCTCAGGATTCTTCTTGATATGCAGGACGGAAAAAAAAGCGCTCCCGCGACCGTGCAAAGGGACACTGCGCGCAAGGATACCGCCCGGGCAAAGCGCGCCATTGCGCCTGCCGCAGGATTCAAGGACGGTCCGGCCAATACCATGATCTATTCGGTCGATTCCACCGCGGGTATGCGCATGAAGGTTCTGGGAGAGGGGTTTATACAGAAGGAAAAAAAGGATTCTTCCATGAGCCCCGTGTTCGGCCTCAATACCATCAACATCAGGGAAATGAAGTTTCCGCCCAAGCCAAATTGCGGGACCTTGCCGCCGGTCTGGTCGGAACGGTATTTCATGAAATACGAGGGCCGTGTTTCGGTGACTATTGTCGCGGGCGACAGTGCCGTGCGGAAACTTACCGAGGAAACCCAGCGTCCAGGATCGTACGGAGTCTATTGGGACGGCGTTGACGAACGGGGCGCCAAGGTATTCGGTGAATTTGAATGCAGGATAACCACGATGCTGTCGAACCAGAACGAGAAGGTCCAGGCTTTCAAGATAAAAGTTGAAAAATAGCGGGTTGAAAAACCATGACTCTGTTGTCAGTATTGCCGTTGATTATATGCGGTTTGCTCGCCGGGGGCGCGGCCGCCTCCCAGCCCCCTGAAATCAGCAATGTCAAGGCTGAACAGCGCAGGTTGCAGGAGGTCGTGGATATCTACTTTGACGTCATTGATCCTGACAGCAGGATCGTGCATGTAACCTTTCTGGGGTCGTCAGATAACGGCGTTTCCTGGAACATACCCATTGTCTCGGTCGAAGGTGATACGGGGATTATAACCACCGGCCGGAAAAAACACGTCTTGTGGCGCGTTGGAAAAGACTGGCCCAATCAATACAGTACGGCTTTCAGGGTGAAAGTGCAGGCCCGTGACCGCATTTGCCCCCCCACGGGCGATGAGGGAATGGCGTATATTCCCGAAGGAACTTATATGGTCAATGGCAAGGAGGTGCGTCTGCGGGAGTTTTGCATCGATAAATGGGAATATCCCAATATCCGCGGCGCATACCCCGAGGTCTTTGTCACGTACGACGAGGCGGTTGACTCGTGCCGGGCGCTGGGAAAGATTTTGTGCAGCGAAGCGCAGTGGGAGGCCGCATGCGCGGGACTGCGCAGGAGCGTCTATCCCTATGGCAGGGATTATTCTGTGACTAAATGCAATACCATGGGAGATTCCATCAATCTGATAGGCGATGATATTACGTGCATCAGTCAATATGCCGTGTACGATCTGTCGGGCAATGTGTTTGAATGGGTGGCGGACTGGTATGAAGAAGACGCTTTTGCCGAAAAGAAGAACGATGAAGAGAAGAAGCGGGTTGCGTCAATCAGATACCGTTCTATGCGCGGCGGAAATTACCATTTGGGCGAGGTCTATTCATCCTGCTCACACCGCCAATGGGAATTGCCCGGCAACGCGAACGGTAATACCGGGTTCAGGTGTTGTTTCAATTTTGACGCCTATTTCAAACGCCGATAGCCAACGGCCATCAGGCCGCGATGTCTATTGCCGGCTGAACGCTTTGCTGGGTATTCTGCGCCGCCAGGTCCTGTTCATATTTGTCCAGTTTCTGCATAGTGAGATCATAGGTCTTCTGGATGAGTTTTCCCACAGGACCGGGAAGATTGCCCAGTATGTCCTTTGCCTGTTTGAAACCCTCTTCAATCGCGCCTTTAATGGTCTTAAAGAACTCGGAGTTCTCTCCGGAAAAAGAGGAGAGAAAAGATGTTGCGAAGTCAACGATACGCTGGGACGTATTGTCGGCGTTCCAGTATTCGGGCATTTTTGCCTCGAGTGCCGCCACTTCAGGATCTTCTTCAGGCGTAACCTCGCCACCCTGGGACTTAATAAACGCCCGGATGATCTGTTCTTTGTAATCCATTAATTCCTGGTTAAGAGATGTGCGAAGTTTTTCCGCTTCATCGGGCGAGAGGATCATGGTCTTTTTTTCCGCATTCGGTTCGGCCGCAGCGGCCAGCGTCATTTCGCTTTTGGAATAGCTGATTTCCAAAGAGTCCCCCTCTTTGGTAGTTACGTTCAATGTCGCTGATTCGTTTTTGTAATTCATTGTTTTATAATAAGATACGGAAGGTGAGATTGAAGAGGAATTCTGTACAAGGGCGGTTTCCATGGTAATCTCCTTTTTTCTTTTGTTTCAGTAAAGACTATCGGTAATATTAAAAAATTCCTTTAGGCTTTTCTTTAAGTTTGTATTTTTAAGTATGGGAAATGGACATGGTATCAGGGCGCTTTTTTCGTAACTAAAGATAATGTAACGAGTTGCCGATAAAGTAGGTATAGCTATGGATGAAAAAATAGTTTCCGCTATCAAGAATGTACCTGGGGCAAGGATCATTGCCCTGGTGCTCTTTCTTTCGCTACTTGGTTCTGGTATTGGTTTGTATCTATATAACAAGCATGCGCGCGAAAAAGAGAAGATGAATTATATCGAATACATGAATAGGCAATCTCGTGAACCTGCGGCACCCGCTGCCGTGGAAGAGCGTATGAACGAGGCGGTCTTTAATCTTGATACTCACCGTCGCATGGCCCTCTCGTTTTTTGACCAGAAACAGTACGCCCAGGCAATCCGCCATTTTGAGCTGGTTGTAGATCCCAAGGACGTCATTTTTGTTGAAGAGAACAAAGACCTTTGTTTCATGCTTGCTGATTGTTATATAGAAACCCGTCAGACCGATAAAGCCATTGCGTACCTTAATCAGCTGGAAGAAGTGCTGAAGGAGTCGCCTGATGTACTTTCCCGGCTCGGCAAGGCATGGTATTATGCCGGAGATAAGCCCAAGGCAGCGGAAATTTTCAGGAAAGGGCTGAAGATAAACCCACACCACGTGGCGTGCCTTGTTTTGCTTGCGCGGGTCTATTCCGATATTGATCATACCCGTCCTGACATACCCCAGCTGTTCCACAAGGCGATTGCGGCGGATTCTGGTTCCATCCCAGCGTACTATTATTTTGGCGTGTATCAGAGTAACCGGGGCGACTATGCGCACGCCATTGAAAACTTTTCCCGGGCGCTCAAGATAAACCCCTTTCATTCCCCCTCGATCGCGCACATGGGTATCGTATACTACTACTTGCACGAATATGCCAAAGCCAAGGAACGGTACGAACTGGCGCTTTCGATAAATCCCTCCGACTATAACACCATGTACAATCTAGGCGAGCTCTATTTTTCCGCCATGAACGACCCGGCCAACGCCTATATTTGCTTCAACAGGACCCAGGAACTCTCTCCCAACCATTTTCTCGCTGTTAAGAAGATGGGGGTCATAGCCCTGAACAACAGGAATTACAAAGAGGCGTGCAGGTTGTTGGACCGCGCCGCGAATATCCGTGATCGGGAGCGCGTTTTCCAACCTGATTCACTTTCTTTCGATACCGAGCTTGTTGATGTTCTTATCTTGAACGCCACCGCGCTTGAGGCGCTGGGACGGATCGATGACGCAAAGGAAAAACTGCGCGCAGCGATCAAGGAGGACCCCCTCAATCAGATTGCCCGCCACAAGCTGCAGCTTCTCTCCAGAAACGGGTAATTGCAGGTCTAGGCCTATTTCTTGAAAAAATTCCTTGATTTCGGCTCGTTATTTGTATATAATTTAATAAGTTAGAACGTTTTAAGACGGGCTGTCACAAAGGAATAGACAATGGCAAACGTAACAAAAAAAGATCTGGTTGAACTGATTGCCGGGAAAACCGGGCTCACGCAGGTTGACACAAAGGTTATAGTCGAGACCCTGTTCGAGTCGGTCGCCCGTTCCCTTCAAGAGGGTAATAATATTGAAATCAGGGGCTTTGGCCGGTTCAAGATAAAAAAGAAGAAGGAGCGTGTGGCCCGCAATCCGCGTACCGGCGCTTCGGTCAACGTCAAGGAAGGGCTCAAACCTATTTTCGAGGCGAGCAAGGAACTCAAGATCAAGATCAACGAGAAACGCCGCAGTTCGCAGTCCCGCGTCACCGGCGGCGATGACGTGAAGTCTTCGGGCGACAAACCCTCGGAACCCATCTATTGATTATGGCCGACATGTTTGAAAAACTTGTTTTTAAACAAGAAGACATCATCTCTTTTAAAGATGGCATTCCCGGGTTCGAGAAATTCCATTCATTTGTCGTTGTCACCCTTACCGAACACGCGCCATTTGAATGGCTCGTATGCACCGAGGACACCTCGCTCAGGTTTGTCATCATCAACCCCCTGGCTATCGACCCTGGTTATAATCCCGACATCACCAAGACACAGCTCGAAGGACTTGGTTTCAACAGCGCCGATGACGTCCTTATCTACGTTATCGTGACGCTGCGGACCAACCTGCTCGAATCCACGGCGAATTTTGTCGGTCCCTTGTTTATCAACAAGAAAAAGATGGTGGGCAGGCAGATCGTGGTCGATTCGGAAAAATACTCGGTGCAGGAACCGGTCATAAAAAATTCGAGGTAACAATGCTGGTACTAACACGGAAGTTAGGCGAATCCATACGCATCGGCGACGATATAAAAATAACGGTCGTTGAACTAGACGGCAGGCACGCAAAACTGGGGGTTGAAGCGCCAAAGCAGGTCATTGTGCACCGCGAGGAAGTATACGAGCGCATCCAGGCCGAGAACAAGGCGGCCGCTTTGGTGCAGAAGGTCGATCTGCACGACATCGCCGAGATGTGGAAACAGAGGAAAACGAAATAGACCGTCCTATCAACCTACAATAAAAAAGCCCTGCGGGGAAAAACCTCCGCAGGGCTTTGTATTTATGCGCATGCTTATTTTTGCAAAATAATTTTCCTGAAATACTGTTTGCCGCCTATTTTGACCCTGGCAATATAGACCCCCGATGGCAGTCCAGCGCCATTAAAAACAAAGCTGTAGTACGCGTTATCCCGGCGGCCATTCACTGTATGTAAAAGATTTCCCTTTAAACTATATAGCTCAGCAGCAACAACGCTCTGATCATCAACAGTCCCATACACCGTTATCATGGTACTGGGATTGAACGGGTTTGGGCGTACGTGTATTCCACTCTGTTCAGCCCGCATCCGGTCCTGCAGCCCCGATTCGAGCGGCTCTCCCCATACCACATAGCGGAAAATATCATTGATTGCGATGAGCATCATATAGTTCCACGCGTTATAGAAAGATCCTCCCTCACCTCCCTGCAGGCAGGAATCAGAAAAAACCGCGCCGTTTGCTCCGCAGTTGTTGGAATGGGCCCAGTCAGAGAGCAGTCCTGTTCCGCCATGGTTCATGCACCATGTGTAGAGGTCAATAAAAGGGAGTCCCCGTTGTTCCGCGAGGATTTTGAGCTTGTTATTAAAGGGGATAAGTATCGTGTCCGCGTCATGGCCCGCTGTCCATGAAGGGTCGTCATCGTTGATGGGCGGTATGGATAAGATGATGGGCATGACACCTACCGCGAGGAGTTTATTCAGAATGACGTTTATCTCCATTGTATCGGGCCAAGCGCACCATCCGCCGCAAACATTCACGTTGTTAGTGCCCGCCATGAGGGTTGCCACCATTGGCTTGTCCGCGGCCAGCATAGGATAAACCCATCCGTTAATCTCAAAGATTTTTGCGCCACCCTGATTGCCATGCGCGCTGCCTTTGCAATTCTCCGGTGCAACCCAGTTGTTTTTTGCAAAGGTTGAATCTTTAAAAAACCGTATCGCCGCCTGGTTGGAAACCCCGGTTGGCGTGTGGGAAAAGGGCTCCCAGGTCCTGTTACCATAGGTATTGCTGTTACCGAGCAATGCGACCCGGTAGGTATTCCACCCCGGATTGAGCTGCCACTTTGCGTAGAGTCCTTTAAGAGTATCAATAATTGTCTGGTTAAAGACCGCGCAATAATCATCAATGTCTGTGCTGGAACCGCCGCGCAGGCCCTGTGCGTTTATTAAAATAGTGAAACACAAGAAGAAGAGGACGATACGTTTCATACACTGTCTCCTTTTTATTTCATGAAGACCACGCGTGTGGACATGCTCTTTTCGCCCACAGAGAGGCGGACGGCATAGGCGCCCGACGAGACTATTTTACCAGTATTGTCCCTGGCGTCCCACGCAACCGCATAACTTCCGGGAAAGGCCGTTCCAGCCTTTAGAGTACGCACTGTTGAACCGTCCGCTGAAATCACCGTAATGGTGAATCTTTTTCCCCAGTCGCTGTTTGCAACGCCGTACCTGACCACAGTGGAGGGATTGAAGGGATTGGGCGTGGCCGGGGAGAGGTAGCCCTGCTTAATAGGTCCGGTCTCACTTGGAAGATAGCTGATAGCGCTTGTATTGCCGAATTCATCGGCCCCTATGTCTATTGTCCCGGTCCGGGCGGTGTTGTCCCAATCATCGGTTACCTGGGGAAGAGAAACACCTCTGTTTACCGGTCTGCATGTATCTGACGAGAGGTGCAAATTGCCGGTCGCATTGTTCGGGAACCACCGGGAAACAACAGTGGCCAACGATCTGGTTAGAATGATGTTGTTCGACGTGTCGGGGGGGGTGGAATTGGTATTCGAGATTGTGCCGCTAAACAGGATGTTGTTGCGTATGTCCCCATCCGCATTGTTTCCCGTCGGCGTTGTTCCGTAGATTATCGACCCATTGTTGTACGGGCTGTAGAGCGTATTGTTAAAGACGCGCACTTTTCTTGTCCAATAGAGCTCAACGGCATTGCCCACTCCTGGCACAATAAAATTGTTCAGGATATACGACGTATCGTGCGAAACGCTTGAGCTGGAATAGTTGCCAAAAGCAATGCTGCGATCGCAATTAATGAATGTATTGCGCATGGCCCATACATTCCGGCAGCCGTTCCACATGAAGATACCGGCCCGTCCTCCACCCGAAACACCCAGGATGTTTTTAAAATAGCTGTCGTGAATAACCCAGCTGTCCGCGCTCATGATATCAATACCGGCAATATAGTTTCCCATGTCGTCCTGCCCGTCGCAGGGCGTGCCGACACAGCGTGTCGCCTCTGGTATTTTAGTGTTTTCCAGATGGCAATATCTGAGGGTGCAATTCGGCGCATCGACAGTGACCGGGCCTTTGATGTCGCGTTCGCCGCAGTTTATGAATCTGACGTTGTGAAAGACGGTCCCGGCATTGCCAGCACCATTGTATTTTACACCATGGCAGCGCGATTCGGCGATGGTGATGTTCGCAAAGACCACATGATGGGCGCCGCCCTGCAGCCGGATAAGGTCAAAATCGACACTATTATTGTTTTCAAAGCCATTGCCCTTAATAATGCAGTTTGTGGGGTCGCCTGATGCGCCGATGATCTTAATACCCGGTGAGTCGATGGATATTGTCGCTGTGTTGAAGTTGTAGAGGGTGTCTTTAGTAATCAGATAGGTCCGATTCGATGCCTGGCTCCGCAATGCCAGATAGAGACTCACAAAACTGGAACACCTGACCACGTTTGTCGTTGGAATGGGGTAGGGGGGCACTTCTTTTCCATCAGCCGTGGTATATGCCTGGGTGAAGAGAAAGGAACCAAGCACGCAGGCGACACTTAGAATTGTTTTCACACGCAACTCCTTTGCTGTTATTTCGCTAAAATTGCTTTAACCGTTTTATGATATTCGCCGGCATTAAGGTTGAACAGATAGGTTCCGCTCGAGGCTTTTTTTCCCGTATTGGTTGTACCATCCCAGACGGCTGAGTGGGTTCCAGCAGAAGTCTGGCCCTGTTTCAGCGTTTTCACAAGTTTACCGTCAGGCGTGGTGACCGTGAGCAGCAGTTCTTTGCCAATGCCCCGTGTGGGAATGCCATACCATACCGTTGTTGATGGGTTGAAGGGATTGGGCTGCGGGACCGCGAGAAATGGTTCGCCATTGGCAATGGCAGCGAAGTTCACTGCCGTAGCATTGTTCGATAATTCATCGGCGCCAATGTCCGTGTGCCCGTCGCTACGGGGCAGGTTGTCCCAGTCTGAAGTGATCTCAGCCAAGGCAAGCCCGGTGTTTACCGCTGAGGCCGTGTCCGTCTTTAGATGGAGTTTACCCTGGGCTTCATCGGCGAACCAGCGCGACACCACTGTTTTCAATGTCCGGGTAACCGCGATATTTCTTGAGGTGTCTGGCGTGGGCCCTTCAAGGAAAGCAAAACCCCCGAAAATGATGTTGTTTTTTATCTCGCACCCTTGTGTGCGTGCGCAGATAATGGGGCCATTACCCAGCGTCAGCGCGGTGAACGAAGTGTTGTTATAGGCCTTGATATTGACCGCGTCAATCAATTCTATACCGCACGCAGTGCCGGGAATGATGAAATTGTTGCGTATAATACCGCCGGTGACCGATGCTGTGGCGCCTGAAAGGTTGCCATACGAGATACTTTTATCACAACCGATGAACGTATTTCTTTCAGTGACCATGTTTACGTTCCCGTTCCAGAGAAATACAGCGGCGCGGCCTTGGCCATTTGGCCCCTTGATGTTCAGAAAGACATTGTCATGAATAACCCAGGAGTCGGCTGCCATAATGTCCATTGCCGCGATATAGTCGCCGCTGCTGTCTGTGGCACTGCTGCCGCACCTGATTGAGGGCGGAATAATGGTGTCCTCGAAGAGACAATACCGCACAGTGCAGCCGGGCGCGTTGAGCGTTGCCGGACCTTTTATCATGCGTTCACCTATGTTCAGGAAGTGGACATTGTGGAAGACCGTATGCGATGTGGCGCCGCTTTGGAATTTGACCCCATGGCAGCGTGATTCGGTGATAGTCAGGTTAGCAAACGTAACATTGCTGCCGCCTACCATGCGGAACATGTCCTCCTCAACATCGACGCAGTTGTTCATGCCCTTTCCCACGATGACCGCGCCATTCGGGTCGTCGGTAATGCCACGTATTGAAAGGCCGCTCGCTGAAATGGACAATGGTTCGTAATTCGCGACATTATAGACGCCATTCATGAGTACTATGGACCTGTTGGCGGTTTGTGTGAGGAGCGCCATACGGAATTGGATGGCTGTGGTGCAATAGACAACGTTTGATGGCGTTGGAAGCGGCGGAACGGTTTTACCATCGTAGTTTGCATAACCTTGGACGCAACAGGCGCAGCAGAGCATCGTGATAATGAGAATATGATACACGAAATACCTCCTTCTCGGTGAATGCTTATTTAATAAGAGTCATGTTTAGCTGTTTCATCATATATTTCTGCACTATAAAAAGCCGCGTAAGAAAACGAAGAAAACAGGTAGGTTATGATAATGAAAATAAAAAAAAATACCGCAGTGAATCTTTTTACTAAACACATCCCCCCCCTATACGCATTAAGCGTTTATATCCACCCCTAACATGTAAAATTATATTATAAAGCAGATAATATCAAGCCTTAGTTTTAATCCGAAAATAAAAAAGCCGTGAAAATTTCACGGCTTTTTATAAAAACTTGTTGGCTACAACAATATTACTTGGTATACGCCAATTTTGTATTGAATACGTTGCCTTTGGAGACAAGCTGGGCAATGTAGATGCCAGCGGCAACCGTGTTTCCACAAGCATCGGTGCCATTCCAGGCAACAGCGCCGCTGTTGTTGAGTCCTGTGAACGACTTGATCAGTTTCCCTTCGGAGGTATAGATATTGATGGAACCCGTGCTTTTCATTGTGTAGCTGATGGTGGTTGCGGGATTAAAAGGATTTGGAGAAGCGGCAATGGCAGCTTCGGCCTGTGCAACCGCGGCATTTTCCACCTTGGTGGGATTCTCGGGACGGATTTGAACAATGGGATAGTAGGCGGAATTGTCCCAGGGGTTGGTGACAGCGTCGTGCTTATCGCCAGTATAGGTTGCGCCAAGGCCCCAATAAACATGACCACCATCAGTGAGATCCTGGTCTTCTGTACCAACGCTCATGAGCGCGAAGGGAGGATTGGTGGGGTAAAAGCGGGGAATGGAAAGTAGGGGAATCTTGACCTCGTAAATGGGCAGGTCCTGGACCGTGACCGCTACAAGAGCGCCATCGGTAAGATAATCATAAGCCAGGGTGCGCGGATTTGAGTCAGCCAGAATGGGGGCGTTATAAATGTACATCCAGTCGTCTTTTGCGCCGAAACTTATTCTCATATTATCAACGTTTTGCCATCCATAGGCGTTTGAAAGCGGGTAATCGTCCGCGAGTACCTGCCAGCCTATATAAAGGTTATCCTGGTCGTGAGACATATACACTTTTGCATCGTAGTCCACGCCAATGCCGGAGAAGGCGCTCATGTCTGTTCCTGAAATATAGTAAATCTGGTTCTCAGAGGTGAACGCGTTGGCTCGAACAACATAGGCTTCGTCCCAGTCCGCAAGACTGCCGTCGATAGTGGGAGCGTTTGCATTGTCAATGGCATACACCTTGACCGTGTCTTTCTGTCCGAATGCGAGAAAAACCACGCACAAGACAAATACCGTACTCAGAATCTTTTTCATACCTATCCCTCCTTTTTAAATGTTTTGGTATGGTTTATGATAATTTTTTCAAATTATATTTATTTAATATATATAAAGGTCGAAGTAAAGTCAAATAATTTGTTTAATCGATAAATAAGGGTTTTTTTAGGGGCAATTCTTTACTTGTTTGGTTTATAATAATTATTTTTTTTACAATTATGAAAGTACCTTTGCTCGATCTGAAGGCCCAGTACAACTCCATTAAAACGGACCTTGATAGGGCTCTCTTGGCTGTTGTTGAATCGCAGGTGTTTATCAATGGACCGGTTGTCGAGGAGTTTGAACGGGCCATTGCCCAATACTTGAACGCAAAGTACGCGGTAGGCCTCTCCAGCGGCACTGATGCGCTTGTTATCGCGCTCATGGCCCTTGATATCAAGCCTGGTGACGAAGTTATTACCACCACGTATACATTTTTTGCGACAGCGGGTTCCATTGCGCGGCTTGGCGCAAAACCGGTATTTGTCGATATTTGCCATGATACTTTTAATATCGACCCAACTCAGATTGAGGCAAAGATTTCCCCAAAGACAAAAGCCATTATCCCGGTCCATCTTTTTGGGCAGCCGGCGGACATGGATCCCATACTCGCATTGGCGAAAAAACACGGGCTTGCGGTCATTGAAGACGGCGCCCAGGCCATAGGCGCCAAGTACAAGGGGCAATGCGCCTGCACTTTTGGCCAGATAGGCACATTGTCGTTTTTTCCATCAAAAAACCTCGGCGGATTGGGTGATGGCGGCATGGCGACCACCAATTCAGACGAACTATACAACAAACTGAAAATGCTCCGCAACCACGGCGCGCATCCGAAATATTATCATAAGATAATCGGCGGCAATTTCCGTCTCGATGCGCTGCAGGCCGCGGGGCTCAAGGTCAAACTTCCCTATCTTGATAGATGGAGCGAGGCGCGGCGGAACAATGCGCGCTTCTACGACCGGGCTTTTTCCGGCTCGCTTGTTGTCACACCGGTCATCCATGCCTCTAATACCTCAATTTACAACCAGTACTGCGTCCGTGTCGAAAAGCGCGATGAGCTCCTGGCCTTTCTCAAGGAAAAGGGCGTTGGGTCAGAGGTGTATTACCCGGTGCCCATGCACCTGCAGGAGTGTTTCGCCTATCTGGGACACGGGAAAGGTGATTTTCCCATTGCTGAAGAAGCGGCGGACCATACATGCGCGCTGCCCATCTATCCCGAGCTCTCCCAGGAGCAGAAGGAATATGTTGCCGCCACTATCCTTTCATTTTATAAATAGATGAAATCTATCCGCAGCCTCTTAGCATCTTTTCGCATTGACCAGTGGCTCAAGAACGTCTTTGTACTGGCGCCGCTCGCTTTTTCAAAGCATCTTTTCAATCCCGGGTATGCGGTTCCCGCGGTTGTGTACGCCCTTCTGTTCTGTTTTGTGTCGTCCGCGATCTATGTTTTCAACGATTTTATAGACAGGGAGCGGGACAGGCTGCATCCTGGCAAGAAGGACAGGCCCCTCGCCGCGGGAGACCTGCCTGTCGTCCTGGCGCTATTCACGGCTTTTGTCATGGGCGCGGGCGGACTTGCGGCAAGCTTTCTGCTTTCTAGATCAGCGGGGTTTGTTCTCGTGCTGTATATTGTAAACAATATACTCTATTCACTTTTCCTGAAAAGGGTCGCAATACTCGATGTCATGCTCATTGCGGCCGGTTTTGTACTCCGTGTTCTTGGCGGCGCGTATGTCATTGAGGTAGAAGCGTCGGTCTGGCTCATGCTGTGCACCTTCCTGGTCTCTCTGTACCTTGGTTTCTGTAAAAGGAGGCAGGAACTTGTGGTGCTTGCGGGCAACGAGACAGAGCACCGGATATCCCTTAGCAGTTATACCGTTGATTTTTGCGACCATATGATCGCTGTTGTGTCCGCGTGCACGGTCATGTCTTACGCGCTGTACACGGTCGCGGATGAGACCGTGCTTAAATTTGGCACCAGCAACCTTGTTTTTTCATTACCGTTCGTCTTATACGGCGTGTTCAGGTACAAATACCATATAACGGTGTTTTCGATACACAAAAATACGTCGCAGATTTTCCTGTCCGATAAATCACTTATAGTCAATGTTTTTCTTTGGCTGCTCACCGTGCTGGCCCTCATTTATCGGGCCCAGGGGACCTTGTGATCGAGAAACCGATTGTCGCGGTCCTCAAGACAAGGCCGGAAACTGTCATTGACGATTATAAGAGACTTATGCAGATGGCTGGTCTCGAGAAAGCGCTTGACCGTTCATCTCCTGTCATACTGAAAAACAACATATCGTGGCACCTGTTCTATCCTGCTGCAAACACCACCCCTTGGCAGCTTGAGGCGGTTATTCAATACCTTTTTGACCTTGGCTTTCATGATGTTTCGGTCGTGCAAAACGAGACTGTAGTCACTAACGCGTTTATTGGCGAGAAATTGAACAGGTATACGGGCTTGTACCAGAAATACGGGGTCAAGGTATTGTACAATTTCCGTGAAAGCGACATGCGGTGGGAAACCTATACGCCCAAGGCCGATATGCTCGCGCTCAACCGGATATTTCCCAGCGGGATCAAAGTGCCGGGATATTTTTTCGGGAAAAACATTGTCCACCTTCCCACAATGAAGTGCCATATTTACACGGAAATGACGGGTGCGATGAAGAACGCTTTTGGCGGTTTACTCGACCGCAGGCGTCATTATTGCCATTCGCGCATTCACGAAGTGTTAACCGACCTTCTGGCGATACAGAAGGAGATTCATACCGGCATTTTCGCGGTTGTCGACGGCACCACCGCCGGTGATGGACCAGGACCCAGGACTATGCGGCCTGTTGTAAAGAATTACATTCTGGCGGGCGCGGACCAGGTCGCGGTTGACGCGGTCAGTGCCCGCATGCTTGGTTTCGATCCTCTGGAACAAATCAAATGCATCAGGCTCGCCCACGAGGAAGGGTTGGGGTGCGGTGATTTCGCCGCTATTGATGTCCGGGGGGAACAGATCGATAACGTTAATTTCGGTTTCAAGAGCGGTGACAATATGGCGAGCAGGGCGGGCGACCTTTTCTGGTTTGGACCGCTTGCGTATCTCCAGCGCCTTGTTTTTCATACGCCCATCGTATATGCATTCATAATGGCCTCGGCCTTGTACCACGATCGTTTCTGGTACCCTATCATAGGAAAAAGAACGGTCAAGGCATGGCTGACCGGTACCGAGTGGGGAAAACTGTTTCAAACGTATTGAAGGAGAACATATGAGGATTCTTGTCACAGGCGGGGCCGGGTTCATCGGCTCGCACCTTTGCCGCAGGCTGACAAACGAAAACCACGATGTTATCTGCCTGGATAATTTTTTTACCGGCCGCAAGGCAAACATCGTCGATTTGCTTGATTACAAGAATTTCGAGCTGATCCGCCACGATGTTACCCAGCCCGTGTTGCTTGAAGTGGACCAGATTTATAACCTGGCCTGTCCCGCCTCTCCCGTGCATTATCAATACAACCCTGTCAAGACCGTTAAGACCAATGTCATGGGCGCCATTAATATGCTGGGCCTTGCAAAACGGGTCAAGGCGCGCATTCTGCAGGCCTCCACATCGGAAGTGTACGGCGATCCTAAAATTCATCCTCAGACCGAGGGCTATTGGGGTCATGTGAACCCTATCGGCATCAGGAGCTGCTATGATGAGGGCAAGCGCGTGGCAGAGACCCTCTTTTTCGATTACCTTCGGCAGAACAAGGTCGATGTCCGTGTTGTCCGGATTTTCAACACGTATGGGCCGTATATGCTTCCAGACGACGGCAGGGTTGTGTCTAATTTTATCGTACAGGCGCTCAAGGGAAAACCTCTCACCGTATACGGCAAAGGCCAGCAGACGCGTTCTTTTTGCTATGTCGACGACTTGGTTGAGGGCCTGGTGCGTATGATGAATACAGCCGGTTTTCACGGCCCGGTAAACCTGGGCAATCCTGATGAATTCACTATCATGGAATTGGCAAAACTGGTGCTCGAACGGGTCGCAACACAATCAAAGATCAGCTACAAACCCATGCCTGCTGACGATCCGCGCCAGCGCAAACCCGATATTTCCCTTGCCTCAAAAAAGCTGAAATGGAAACCAGCGGTCAACCTCCGTGAAGGGTTGCAGCGGACCATTGACTATTTTGAAAAGATCGTGTAGATTTTAGGTCCTGCTCATGCAAAAAACAATTCTTGTAACCGGCGGCGCAGGATATATCGGGTCCCATTGCGCCAAATTGCTCTCGAAGAAAAGGTTCCGGGTGGTCGTGTACGACAGTCTGGTGCGCGGATACCGTGATGCGGTCAAGTACGGTGAGTTTTTTCAGGGTGATATCGGCGACCGTGCGTCACTCGACGCGCTTTTTACATCGTATCCAATAGACGCGGTGATGCATTTTGCCGCATTCATTGCCGTGGGCGAATCAGTCGAGAAACCAGACCTGTATCTCACCAATAATTATGAAAAAACGCTTGTGCTATTAGACGCCATGGCCGCCCATGGGGTAGGGAAGTTCATTTTTTCATCAACAAGCGCCCTCTATGGCGATCCCCAGTATGTACCCATAGACGAGAACCATCCTCTCAATCCAGTAAACCCATATTCACGGAGCAAAGCGCAGGTTGAGCAGACGTTGCGCGAACGGGAGGCTTCCCAGGGGCTGCAATCGGTCGTTTTCAGGTATTTCAATGCCGCGGGGGCCGATTCTGAGGGTGAATTGGGCGAGCGGCACGACCCGGAGACGCATCTGGCGCCTTTGGTCATTCGCGCTGCGCTGGGTGCGGGCAAACCGCTTTCAATCTTTGGGACCGATTATGATACGCCTGACGGCACGTGCGTCAGGGATTATATCCATGTGAACGATCTCTGTTCAGCACATATTCTTGGACTCGAGCATCTTTTTGCCGGGCGTCCGAGCGATGTGTTTAATCTGGGCAATGGCAATGGATTTTCGGTAAAGGAGATCGTCGCAACGGTTGAAAAAATTACTGGGAAAAAGGTCCCCTGCAAGTACGAGGCGCGTCGGGCCGGGGATGTGTCGCGTCTTATTGCCAATGCTGAGAAGGCAAAGCGGGTCCTTGGGTGGAAGACTGATTATCCGGACATCCGGGACATTATTGGATCGGCCTTAGCGTTTCAAAAGGGTCGTAGCTGAAGAAATATAAGAAGCCTGTCGTTGCTTCTTTCTAATTCGACCTGTAGTAGCTGTTATAAAATAGTCTGCATTCATTTTTTAACAGACCCAGACCTCGAAAAGCCAGGTCTATTGCCGTTGCCCACAACATTTTTACCATATGTCATCATCCTTTTTTATGGTCCGGAATAGAATTAAAGCAAACGATATGCCATATAGTTAAAACACTCAGATCACCTTGGTTTTTTTAGAAATTCGTCAAATTTTAATCTAAATTCTCAGCATTGAGAATGTTTTATTCGCGTTTTTAGTGGCCTGGTGTCTCATATTCTGTCAAATTAAGGAATTAAATAAACAGGCCCTCTTTTTGCGGGTTCCTTCAAACAAAGACATCTTTTTAGAGCGGATGAAGTATGAACATAATGCTCATCAGTGATTCGCCTGAGCTGGGTGCGCAGCTTCAGGACCTTTTAAAAGGTGCGGCGACACACGTGCTCAGGACCGTGAAATCCGTGGCCGAGGCAATCAATCTGCTTGGCGTGGATTTTCCGGCAGAGTCAGCACCCGCAATAGATCTCTTTCTCGCTGATGATCAGGCCTCTGGTGTGAACGGAATTCAGGTTTGTTTGCGGTTAAAATCTGTGCCCCGGCTCCGAGCCATCCCGGTCATTCTATTAACTGCAAACCGCCATGCTGGAAAACTGCAGGAGGCCTTTGACGCCGGGGTCGCGGATTTCATCACCCAGCCGTTCAATACGACAGAACTACTGGTGCGCGTACGGTCTGTCCTGAGACTTAAACAGGAGATGGACGCGCGGGTGAAGCGTGAAAAAGAACTCCTGAAACTCTCCAGCAACCTCTCCGAGATCAACTATACCCTTAGCAGGCTTTCTTCGACCGACGTACTTACTGGGATCGCCAACCGCTCCAGGTTGGACCAATTCCTGGACCGTGAATGGAAATGCGCAATTCGTGAATCAACGCCGATTTCTTTTTTACTTATCGATATCGATCGTTTTACTGTTTTCAACAGCAAGCTGGGACACGAACAAGGGGATGAGTGCTTCATAACAGTGGCCGGGGTCCTGGATCTGAGTTTGAAAAGACCGGGAGACCTGGCGGCGCGATTCAACGGCGGCATGTTAGCCGCAGCGCTTACGCACACTGATTCAAAGGGGGCGGCCACTATGGCCGAATTGTTGCGTCTGGCGGTTTTAATGCTGGCTATTAAGCATCCGGAATCCTCCCTCAGCCAATTCGTGACAGTAACCATTGGGGCTGCCACGGCCAATCCGGGGAAGGACGATTCCCATCTTTCGTTGATTGTTGCCGCGGAACAGGCGCTGTACGATGCCAAACAAGAGGGACGCAACTGTTCTCGCCACAAATTGATAGCACGCTGAGTGCCGGGGTTTCTGATGCATTCCTTGAGGCGGGAGTTTGGAACGGTTTTTGCTTTTCGAGCGATACTTTACCATAGGAGAGAACTATGTCAGACACCATGTCCAGAGTGATCGATTGCAATCCAAACCTTATGGGGGGAATGGTTTGGGCCGAAGGCGAAAAGCACAGGGGCGCCACGTTTTATTTTTGTTTTTAAAATCGCAATAGACCGGTTTCCAGACGCCCATTAGGCCGCGAATGACTCCCTTTTTTCATAGAGAGCGTCAATCTTTGCCGCCATGATAAAGTCGTTTTCCGAGAGCCCGAGGATCGCGCTGGTGTGAAATTCCACGACTACCTTTTTATAATAGACATGGATGTCGGGATGGTGGTTTTCCTTGTCCGAGAGCTGGGCGATTGGTAAAATAAAAAGGACCCCTTCCAGGTATGTTTTGAAGGCGAATTGCCTTTGTATCCGATGGATGCCGTCGCGCCTCAGTTCCCACAACGGCGCTTCATTTATGTACACATCCTCTTGCGCGGCCGTTAACGGCGGCAGATCACCTTTGCACGGAACGCTGTGTTTTGTTCCAATATCCATGACCGTCTCTGGCTGAAGAGAATGCATATTACTCTCCGGTAAGCGCAAGCATGCGCATGTTGTTGTTCTGATACAGCGACACATTGCGTGCTGATTTATTGGGGCTGATAATTTTCAATCCGGCCTTGCCAGCAAGGCCCAGATGGTAGAATTTAGCGTTTATGCCGGCGTTTGCCACTATGTGCAGCTTGCGGCCGCTTTCCTTCACGATTTTCCAGAGATAGGCAATGATACCGAAGCTATAACTGTTTATGTACGTCACCTTGGTCAGGTCGAGGAGCGGCTGGAGGGACTTTTTCTTCAGAGACGCCTCGTCGATGAGGTTAATGAGACGTTCGGCGGAATTACCGATGATTTCTCCGGCCAGATCCATTATATAGTATCCGTCCCTCTCATCCGTTTTAATTGTGATTGAATCATCGCTTACGATATGCTGTGACATATGGTTCTCCCGAATAGTGGTATAATGGTTCTTTGCCTGTCTGTCGGTTTATTAATGCAAAAACGATGCCATGCCCCAGTGTCTGGGAATCGCTTGTTGGTACTAGGGTTTGCATCCCGGTCAAGGCAACACGTTCTTATTATTGAAGTTTTGTGTTCAAATCATAAGAATGACGCTTAAGGCGCCGTGGATACTGCCATTCCACGGGCATTGTTCGAAATTTACACTATTGAGACTCAATTGCTGGAAATGCAAATTATTGGCGCATGGTGCGCCGGATCATTCACTTTAGAGGGTATTTTCCCCCTTTGGTTTTTGGCATACCTTTTGCGGTAGGGGTAGTTGATAGATACACGACACCTTCCATTATCGCAGAGGAGACCATGATACCTGCACTGAGAGGATTGTTTTCAAAACCCGCTGAAAACGTGCCGGACAAATCAGAATTGTTTCCGGAGGAATTATTTCGCGAACTACTGACCATTGAACGGAAGCGGAGCGAACGGTCCAAGAGGCCTTTTCTCCTGATGCTTATCGATATTTCCGCGCTTTTCCCTAAAAATGGACAGAAGAGCAGGATCATGAACGTGTTTTACGCCGTTCAATCGTCGACACGGGAAATCGACATCAAGGGATGGTATCATGAAGCAAGGGTGTTCGGGATAATCTTTACGGAACTTGATGCCGCGGGCCAGGAGTCCGTCCTCAGCAAAATCAATGCGAACCTTGAAAAGTACTTGGAACCAAGCGAAGTGAAACTGGTCCGTATCATACTTTCCTGCTTTCCGGACGCCGGCGGCGGCCAGGCGGACATCGGGGACACGGGAGAATTATTTTATTCCAGATCCGAGAATAAAAAAAAAACAGCTGATCTCTTTTCACTGAGACGGGCGATGGATGTTTCCGGCAGCCTTTTTATCCTGACTGCGCTCTCGGTGCTTCTGGGGGTCATCGCGGTCTTGATCAAAATATCATCGAAAGGGCCGGTGATCCATAAGCAGATCCGGCTTGGGCAAGGTGGCAGAAAATTTACGTTTTATAAATTCCGGTCCATGCACGCGGACGCTGATAGTTCCCTGCATGAGCGGTATGTGCGGTTTCTGATTCAACGCGAGAACCACGGGGCGGACGAGAATAAACAGGTCTGGAAAAAACTGAAGGACGATTCCCGGGTCACGCCGTTTGGCAGGTTTTTACGAAAGACGAGTCTGGACGAACTCCCGCAATTTTTCAACGTGCTTAAGGGTGACATGACCCTCGTGGGTCCGCGGCCACCGATTCCGTATGAATTTGACCACTACGAGTCCTGGCACAAGCGCCGTGTGCTTGAATGCAAACCGGGAATCACCGGGTATTGGCAGGTGGAATGCCGCGGTGAAACGACGTTCGATAATATGGTCCGTATGGATATTCACTATTGTCAGGAGCGGTCATTCTGGCTTGACCTCAAACTGCTGGTAAAGACGCCCTGGGCCATTCTTACAACGCGCGGCGCGGGCTGAGCGCGGGGAGAAAACAATTGATTAACATCGGCGTTATTGGGTACGGTTACTGGGGTCCAAATGTTGTACGGAACTTCAACAACGCGGAAGGCGCCCGGGTTGTCGCGGTGTGCGACAAGGATCAGGAAATTTTAAAAAAGGTGATGAAGGCAAACCCCGGGGTCCTTGCCGTGGCTTCGGTCGATGATATTACGGCGTCCAAGAACATTGATGTGGTGGCGATAGTGACATCGGTCTCTTCGCACTATGAACTGGCCCGGAAGGCGCTGGAGAACGGGAAGCACGTTTTTATCGAAAAGCCCTTTACTGCCACGGCCGCGGAGGCGGCGTCGCTCATTGAGCTTGCGGAGAACCGCAAGCTCAAGATAATGGTTGACCATACCTTCCTGTTCACCGGGGCGGTACGGACCATCAAGGAATTGATAGACAATAAGACCCTCGGCGACATTTTTTATTATGATTCGGTGCGGGTCAACCTCGGACTCTTCCAGCACGACGTGAACGTGGTGTGGGACCTAGCGCCCCACGATTTTGCGATAATGAATTACCTGATTAATGAAAAGCCCATGTACATCGCGGCATGCGGCAAGTCGCATATCAACCATCTCGAGGACATCGCCTATATCACGGCCCATTTCAACAGCAACATCCTCGCCCATTTCAGCGTTAATTGGATGTCGCCGGTCAAAATCCGGCACGTACTTATTGGCGGGGAAAAGAAGATGCTGGTTTGGGACGATATTAACCCGGATGAAAAAATAAAAGTGTATGACAAAGGCGTGGTGGTCACCACTAAGCAAGGGATATACGATATGCTTGTCAGCTACCATACCGGCGACGTGCTGGCGCCCCATGTAAGCCAGATAGAGGCGTTGAAATTGGAATGCGAGCATTTCGTGGACTGTATCGTGAACGACAAAAAACCTATCAACGACGGATATTCAGGCCTCGAAGTGGTGCGCATGCTTGAAGCGTGCGATAGGTCCATGCGGGACCGCGGCAGGATGGTCCGGGTGCACAGCGGATAAGTACAAATAAAATGGAGGCGGTTTTATGGAAATGAATCGATACGGCGGCGCTGCGACTGACGCACCCGATGAAACTGACGGACATCTGCGTTCCATTGGAGCCAATGTTGTCCTAGGCGAGGGTGTGTATCTTGGAACATTCATTAATTTGTACGGGTGTATAATAGGCGATGGGACCAGGATCGGGGCGTTTGTGGAAATCCAGAAAAACGCGACCATCGGCAGGCATTGCAAGATTTCGAGCCACACCTTCATTTGCGAGGGCGTCACAATCGAGGACGATGTTTTTATCGGACACAGCGTGGTCTTCATAAATGACAAATATCCCCGGGCCACAACCGGCGCGGGTGAACCGCAGACAGAGGCGGATTGGAACGTGTGCCAAACCCTGGTCAAAAAAGGGGCTTCCATAGGTTCCAATGCCACCATTCTGTGCGGTCTGACCATTGGCGAGAAGGCCGTTGTCGGCGCTGGAAGCGTTGTTACCAGGGACGTGCCCGCCAATACCGTGGTCGCGGGGAATCCGGCACGGACCATCAGGAGGATCTCATGAGTATGGAAAATGTCCCATTTCTTGACATGGAGGCTGTCCATGCAGGGCTCGAAGATGAAATGGTCGCGGTGTTCAGGCAGACCCTTAAAAGCGGCCGGTTTATCGGCGGTCCCAAAGTTGAGGGGTTTGAAGCGGCCTTTGCCAGCTTTTGCGAGGTCCCATATTGCGTGGGTGTCGGCAGCGGCACTGACGCCCTCCGGTTCGCGTTGATTGCGGCCGGCATTGCGTCAGACGACCGCGTTATAACCGTGCCCAATACCTTCATTGCGACGACAGAGGCGATTACGCAGAGCAACGCCCATCCGGTGCTCATCGATGTCGATGAACGAACTTTCACTATGAGCGCCGAACGGCTGACGCACTATCTGGAACAGGAATGTGCCAAAGAGACGGCGTCGGGACAAACCCGCGAGATAAAAAGCGGCAAGCGCGTGGCCGCGGTAGTCCCGGTCCATTTGTACGGTCAGATGGCGGACATGGATCCTATCATCGAACTTGCCAATGCTCATGGACTTATCGTGATCGAGGACGCGTGCCAGGCGCATGGGGCCGAATATTTTTCAAAGAAACAGAACCGGTGGTGCAAGGCGGGTTCAATGGGTAATGCCGCGGCCTTCAGTTTTTATCCGGGAAAGAACCTGGGTGCGCTGGGAGAGGGAGGCGCCGTAACGACCCATGATTCCGGTATCGCGGAAAAAATCCGGCGTCTCCGCGACCATGGCCAATCCAAAAAATATATCCACGAGATTGAGGGATACAACGGCAGACTGGACGCACTCCAGGCCGATTTTCTTACCATCAAACTGAGCAAGCTTAACGAGTGGAACGAACTTCGGCAGCAGATCGCCCGGCGCTACGACAACCTGCTGGCGAACGTGGGAGATATCGTCACACCGTTCACACCGGTCTGGGCCAGGTCAATCTATCACCTGTACGTGGTGCGCACCCAACGCCGTGATCCGCTGAAGAAATATCTTCTGGATCACGGGATTGAAACAGGACTGCATTACCCGCTGCCGCTGCATCTTCAGGCCGCGTACGAAAAGCTGGGATATCCTCCAAAAAGTTTTCCCGTGACTGAAAAGGCGGCTCTGGAAATTCTTTCCCTTCCCATGTTCCCGTCGCTTTCCGAATCCCGGCAGGAGCGGGTGATCGAGCATATAAAGGAATTTTATCAGTCTCCGGTATAATTACAATCACAAGGAGCAGGGATGAGAGCCTGCATGGTGGCCTATACATTCTACGAATCAGACAACCGCGTCAGGCGGTATGCCGAGGCGCTTGTGCGCAGGGGCGATTCCGTTGACGTTATTGCGCTGTCGCACCCTGAACGGCCCGACCGGCGCGAAATAAACGGCGTGCGCGTCTACAACGTCCAGAAGCGAAAACCGGATGAAAAGGGAAAGCTCACGTATCTCTTTCGCACCACGTTATTTCTGATACGCTCATGTATTGCCCTGACTCTGCGGCACATCAGAAAACCATATCAGCTTGTGCATGTACACTCGGTACCGGATTATGAGGTGTTTGCGGCGACTATCGTCAAACTTCTGGGCGCCAAGGTCATATTGGACATGCACGACCTGGTACCGGAGTTTTACGCGGCCAAATTCAGCAACGGCGCAGCCACGCCGCTTTACAGGGCGTTACTTTTTATCGAACGGTTGTGCTGTTCCTTCTCAGATCATGTCATTATTTCCAACGATTTATGGGCGGAAAAAGTGGTCGGACGGTCGGTCAACAGAAACAAATGCATGACCATCCTGAATTACCCGGACCCCGCTATTTTCCACAGGCGCAACGCGGCCCGTCTTACGTGGCACCCCTTCACTCTTATCTATCCAGGGTCCCTCAATTGGCATCAGGGGCTGGATATTGCGATACGGGCCGTGGCCCAGGTCCGGAAAGAGCCCCTGGCGGTGGAATTTCATGTATATGGCAGGGGTCCCGAGGAGTCTACCCTGCGGGCCATTGTCGAACACCTCAACCTCAATGATATTGTTAAATTCCACGGACTATTGTCGCTTGAGGAGATGGCAAAACGGATGGAGGCAGCGGACGCGGGATTGGTACCCAAACGGGCGGATGGATTCGGAAACGAGGCCTTCAGCACGAAAATATTTGAATTCATGGCGTTGGATGTGCCGGTGATTGTGTCAAGGACCAAGATAGACCAGTATTATTTCGACGATTCGCTCGTCATGTTTTTTGAACCGGGAAGCGTGGATGATTGCGCGGAGAAGATATCTTCCTGCATACGGGACCGCGGGTTGGCGCTTCAGCGTGCGCACAATGCGGCGCCATTCATCAGGGAACATTCCTGGGACCGGAAACAGGAGATGTATTTCAATCTGGTGGATTCACTGGTGGTCCGGGCGTGAACCGTTATCCGCCGTTTGAGCGGCTGGTCAGCCTCTATGCGGTCCAGCCCCTGCGTCGGTTGCTGGGTGTACAGGGCGACAACATGCTGAGCGTCCTGATGTATCACAGCATTTCGGATGCGGATGAAAGCGCTGTCGCTCCCTACTATCGTCTCTGCACACCGCCAGCCCTGTTCGAACGCCACCTGCAGATTATCCGGGAAAAAGGGTATGGCATTCTGGGATTGGCCGAGGCCGTGGAACAACTTCATAACGGGACGCTCACAGGTGGAAATGTGGTCATAACATTTGACGATGGCCTGCTGGACACGTATGAAAATGCGTTTCCCTTGTTGCTGCGGCATGGCGCTCCAGCGACCGTTTTTCTCCCGGTTAATTTTATAACAGACCGCACCATGCGATTACGGGGGCAGGAACATCTTACCTGGCAAAATGTGATTGAAATGGCACAAAATGGCATGGCATTTGGTTCCCATACGCTGACCCACAGAAACCTGAGAATACTTCCCCGGGCGGTCCTTGCAAACGAGATTGCACGCTCCAAGGTGATTATTGAAGACCACCTTGGTATAACGGTCCAGTCCTTTTCATACCCGTTCGCCTTTCCGGAAACGGAGAAACGCCTTATCTTGTTTATCCGGCAATGTCTTGAGCATAACAAATACACCTGTGGAGTCACCACGATGATAGGTACCGCCTCAGCCTCACAGGACAGGTTTTTTCTGCACCGGATACCGGTCAATTCATCCGATGACGAGGCCCTTTTTACGGCAAAACTCACTGGGTCGTATGACTGGCTCCATGGAGTGCAATACGCGTTTAAAAAAGTGCGCAGGATGGTCGATGTATGAAAAACACTTTGCCGGTGTATGCGGTGATAACCCCGGTCAGGGACGAGGAGCGGTATATCACCTGGACGCTCAAATCCATGGTCAGACAAACCCATCTCCCTACACTATGGATTATTGTGGATGACAGTTCAACGGACAATACCCCGAACCTGGTCCGCAAATATGCGGCGCACCATGCCTGGATACAGTACCGCCAGATACAAAGGGCTTCCCCGCGCCAGACCGGGTCGGCCGAGATACTCGCTTTCAATTACGGGTTGGATTTTTTGGATGGCGTCCCCTACGATATACTTGTGAAACTCGACGCTGACGTATCGATAAGTAAAGATTATTTTGCGGAACTTGTTTCCCGGTTCGCACGCAATGAAAAACTGGGCATTGCCTCGGGCGTCTATCTTGAGCGGAAAAAGCAACGCTGGACGCCTGTTCCCATGCCGGCGTACCACGCGGCAGGCGCAAGCAAGGCCGTGCGGGCCGCGTGTTTCAAGGAGATGGGAGGATTTGTGCCTCATCGCGGCTGGGACACTGCGGACGAGATCACAGCCCTTTCACTAGGATGGGAAACGAGGCATTTTCCCGAATTGAAATTCTACCATCTGAAGAATGAAGGGTCGGGAATGGGGTTGTTATTCACTGGTATCATGCACGGCGAAATAATGTACCGGACCACGGGCGGGGTCTTTTTATTCATGCTTCTTAAATCGTTGGCCAGGATTGTGGCGGACAAGCCGTTTTTCCTGGGAGGCGTTGCGTTGCTGTTTGGATACCTTAAGACCATGATTGCCCGGCCATCCCTGCTGGTTTCTCCGAAAGCGGCTTTGTTGTACCGGGGGATATTGAACCAGCGCTTGTTTGAAGGGTTTCACCGGATCACTTTACACGCCTTTAAACGGGCATGAGGATTGGCCATGTGCGGGATATGCGGCATATATAATTTCAAAGACCGTGCCATTGACCGTGACCTGCTGGGCGGTATGACGGAAATAATGAGACACCGGGGACCCGATGGCTCGGGTTTTTATTCCCACGGCCCGGTGGGGCTGGGCCACCGCCGCCTGAGCATTATAGATATCGAGGGAGGCGGCCAGCCCATGACCAATGAAGACAACACGCTGCAGATGGTATTCAACGGCGAGATTTATAATTATATCGAGTTGGGCGAAACGCTGAAGAAAAAAGGCCACGTCTTCAGGACATTCTCCGACACTGAGGTGATTGTGCACGCGTATGAGGAAAGCGGCATCGATTGCGTCCGGCAATTCAACGGTATTTTTGCCTTTGCGCTATGGGATGCCAAACTCGGACAACTCTTTCTGGCGCGCGACCACCTGGGCGTTAAACCGCTCTATTACACGGTGTCCGAGGACGTATTTTATTTCGCGTCTGAGATAAAATCACTGCTTGTAAATCCCCGGTGCCGCCGGGAAGTGGACATCGCGGCCCTGGGCAGTCTTTTTACCTACCGGTATGTGCCGTCACCCGATACCATGTTTTTGGGCATAAAAAAACTGCCGCCAGGCTGCTCCATGGTCGTGGACGCCAGGGAATGCCGCGTCACCCGGTACTGGGACCGGACGCCCCAGCACCTGACAGAGTACAATGAGGGAACGCTCATTGAGCAGTATCAGGCCCTGTTCGAAGACGCGGTGCGGCTGCAGCTCCGGAGCGACGTGCCCGTGGGACTGTTTTTAAGTTCCGGTGTTGATTCGGGCGCGCTCCTTGCCTGTATGCGGAAAAGCACATCAGGCCCCATCCATACCTTTACCATTGGTTTTGAAGATGGGGAAAAAACCAATGAAACCGCGGATGCGCGGGTCATGGCGCGCCAGTTCGGGGCGGAGCACGACGAGATGACCGTTTCCTCACGCGATTATGAAGACTACTATGCCCGTTATCTCTGGGACATTGAAGAACCTGTGGGCAATGAGACCGCGGCCGCCTTTCACTTTGTCAGCCTGCTTGCCAGCCGGAAGGTCAAAGTAGCGCTGACGGGACAGGGCGCGGACGAGCCCTGGGCCGGGTATCACCGGCATATTGGCGTCAAACTGTCTTCGTTGTACGCAGGATTGCCGCGATTTCTGACAGAGGGGATCATACGCCCCCTTGTCCAGATGTTGCCCCGGAACGAACGGCTGAAACGCGGCGTTGACGCTCTCTCGGAAAGCGACCTGCTTTCCCGTTTTACACGGATTTATTCCTTCTATTCCGCGGCCATGAAGAAGAGGCTTTTTATGCCCTGGATCCAGGACATTCTCCATAACGGCGATTCAAGCGCCGGGGCCGTCCTTCGCCGGTTCCAAGGCGACGTAACCCACCTCGATCCGCTTTCACAGATGCTCTACATTGATACGCGGATGAACCTTCCTGACGACCTGCTTATGGTGGGCGATAAGACCTCCATGGCCAATTCGCTTGAGGCCCGGGTCCCGTTTCTTGACTACCGGCTTGTGGAATTCATCGAATCCCTCCCGTCCCGGCTCAAACTCAGGGGGTTTCAGGGAAAATATTTGCACAAAAAAGCGATGCTGAAATGGCTTCCCCGGGAGGTGGTTTTCCGGAAGAAGAAAGGCTTCGCCAATCCCATCACCCGATGGCTCAGAGAGAGCATGGCCGGGTATGTGGATGAATGCCTTCTAAGCCAGGATTCGTCAATTGGCCGGTATTTTCAAAAAGACTATGTTAAAGCCCTTATACACAGCCACGTCTCGGGCAATGAGGACTATATGCGGCACCTGTATCTGTTGATATCGTTTGAACTATGGCACAGGAAATTCATTCAGCGGTCGCCCGTATGATACAGGATGCCACCATGGACCTCTCCATCATCATCATCAACTGGAAATCAGTTGCATACCTTGAAAAATGCGTCGCGAGCATTTTCGCGCACACGAAGGACCTGGAGTATGAAGTGATTGTGGTTGACAATGCCTCGGACGACGGGTGCTGTGGAATGCTTGCTGAAAAATACCCCCGCGTGCGGTGTATTGAAAGCAGCACTAATCTTGGTTTTTCCCGGGCCAATAATCTGGGATACACGTGCGCGCACGGCAAAGCCCTGCTGTTTTTAAATCCGGATACGGAGGTATACGGACACGCTATCAGGATACTGTATGCCATTCTCATGGCCTCGCCGGCCATCGGGATCGTAGGCGGTAAACTATTAAACCCGGACCTGACCATGCAGACAACCTGCGTTCTTCCTTTTCCGACCATAATGGGCCAGGTGTGCGACAGCGAGTGGATTAAACGCATATTCCCGTCGTATCACTCTTGGGATGCGCCTTCTTCTTTGGATCATCCGCATGGTCCGGTCGAAGTAGAAGCAATTTCCGGGGCATGCATGATGGTGAGGCGGGAAGTGTTTAAAGCGGTGGGACTTTTCAGCCAGGAGTATTTTATGTACGTTGAGGACGTTGACCTCTGCTTCAAAGCCCGCCGGAACGGATGGATGACGGCCTATATCGGCAACGCGCGAGTTGTGCATTTTGGGGGAGGGAGCAGCGAGAAAAACCGCCAGGGGAATTTCGCCTCGGTCATGATGCGTGAATCGAACTATTTGTTTTTTCAGAAATACCATTCCGCAGGTTATGCCCTGGCCTATCGCGCAATCATGGCCATGACTGCCGCGTTCCGCATGGTCCTGCTGACCTTTGCGCTCCCTGTCTCGGGCTTTGCCAGGCTGCGAAAATGGTTTGGAATCTTCCGCTGGTCCCTGGGGCTAGAACCCTGGGCTGTAAACCTTCACTCCAGGACACGCGAATAACATGGGACCGATTACTGCTTTGCAGTCTCTTATTAACGGCGCAGGGCTGAAAGCGCGCATGGCCCGCGGCGGATTGTGGATGGGCGGGGGCAATGGCGTGGAGCATGCGCTGCGGTTTGTCAGAAATATGGTGTTGACGCGCATTCTGGCGCCCGAGGCCCTGGGGCTCATGGCCATCATTTCCTCGGTCACCGCAGCCCTTGAAGCCTTTGCTGAACTGGGTATCCGGGAAGCCATTGTCCAGAACCCGGCAGGCGACAAGGACACCTATCTGAATAGCGCGTGGTTTTTGTCCCTGATCAGGGCCGTAGGCCTGTTGGCCGTGGGTATGGCCATTTCACCGTATGTAATCACATTTTACCATATAGAATATCCGGTGATACTCGTCAGAATTGCGCTTCTGGGTATTTTGTTCAACGGCCTGATAAGCGCCAGGGCATATGTTGCCTTGAAAAAAATGGATTATAAAAAATGGGTCTTTATATATCAGGGAGGCGGCATTATCGGGACACTGACAACGATAGTCCTTGTCTTTTTCATCAGAAATGTTTGGGCCCTTGTCATCGGGTTTGTCGTCGAGGCGGCCATGCGGTGCCTGATTTCGTACATATTGTGCCCGTATTTACCCCGCCTCTCATTCAACGCGGAACATACAAAGGCCCTTAAGACCTTTTCGCTGGGTATGTTGGGCCTGCCTGTGTTTTATTTCATTTTTATGCAGACAGATATCTTTGTGTTGGGCAGGCTCTGTTCCAAGGCGGAGCTGGGTGTTTATAGCATGGCAGCGGTCCTGGCGCAGGCGCCGGCCCTGCTCATTTCCGTGTTCATCAATCCCATCATGATGCCCGTGTTCTCTGAAATAAACGGCCAGTACGACCGCATTAACCGGATGCTGTTTCAGATCACCAGGGGGCTCTGCTATGCCTGTTTTCCCGCGCTCGTTTTCTGCGCGCTCTATGCGAAAGACATATTGTCCCTGGTGTATGGGGCCCCCTATGGCGTGGTGGCGCTTCCTTTTGCATTGATATTTATGTCCACTATTTTGCGGACCTGCAGCGCACCTCTGACAACCCTGTATTTCGCCTCTGGACGGCCCAGACTGCAGCGACGTTTTGTCATTATCCGGGCGGCATTGATGGTGGCATTGATCTACCCCCTCACCGTGGCGCTTGGGCTTGCGGGCGCTGCGCTGGCAGGCCTCCTGGCAATGGCGATCGCTTATTTTTTCCAGGTATTCCAGTGCCGGCGTATCAGCGGACTGGATGTGACCGGGTATTTTGCGCTTTTCGGCAGGGGAGCCCTGCTTGCAGCGCCCGTTGCTGTTGTCTGGGGCCTTCTGCCCTCCACCTCTTTGCCGGTTTTTTTACACCTTTCCATGGCAGCGGGCGCTTGTCTTCTTACCTATGGCATAGTGTTCGTCTTTTTCCACAGGTTTAGTAATAAAAAACAGGTGTTACCCGTATGAATTACCTGTATATCGGCCTGCTTATTGTTCCGCTCATTGTCCTGTTACACCGCAGGTTCGAATACGGACTCTTTTTTTCCGGTTTTCTGCTGGTCGCCTTGACCACGTATCTTTCCATAAAAACACCGGGAAATCTGCCGAATTTAACCATTCACCGTTTAATCCTCATCTGCCTGGTCGCGGTATGGCTTATCGAAAAACGGAAACGCGGTTTTATTCTGGAGAGAAAGACGCTTATAGCGCCCCTGGCGGCTGTGGCGATTGTCAACTTTATTTCAATGGCCCTGTCAATCGATGTCATGTTCAGTTTCAAGACATACCTTTCGTTCACCCTTGAGATGTTCCTGTTTTTCGTCGTGATGTCGGCCGGTTTGAAGCAGGCTGAAACCGGTCTGACGCTCGTGAAATTTATGTACGCCGGACTGCTGTTGGCCGCTGTAATCGGGATCATAGAGAAGAAAACCGGTTTTAATCCGGTTGACGCGTTTTTGCCCGGATATGTCCGCAGGGACATCATGGTCATGGACGTGCTTTCCACCTTTCCCCACCGCATTCTTTTCGGCACGGGCATGGCAATGGCCATTCCCCTGGCCCTGGGGTTGTCAAGCATCGAATCTGCGCCGTGGAAACGGAACCTCTATCTGGTTTCGCTGCCTCTGGTGATACTTGCGTGCTATTTCTCGGACAGCAGGGGGCCGTGGGCGGCTGCCGCGGTGGCAGTGGGTTCGATGCTGCTTTTTGGGTCTGTCGCGATGAAAAGAAAAATAGTACTCTGTTTGGTTGCCGGGATATGTGCGTTGGGCTTGAAGGCAGGGGTCAGGGACACACTCAACGCGAAGCTGCAGGAGACCAGGGACAAGGATTCGTTCAAGGGACAGACCTATCAATACCGCTGGGACCTCTGGCGCGTGGCGTTTAACGGCATAAAAAGATCGTTAAAAACAATGGCGGTGGGGACCGGCGTGGGGACCGGCGAGATCAAGGTCTATACAGCCGTTCTGGCCGGATCGAACGAAGTAATCATGGTCGAAAGCTGGGACAATGAATTTGCCGCGACCCTTCTCGAAACCGGGTTTTTGGGTCTTGCCATGGTCCTGGTGCTCCATTTTAGGATTATCGTGAACCTGATCCGGGCGTGGACCGTTGCAGCGCCCGACAATCGAAACCTTCTGGCCGGAATTGTCGGGGCCATTTTGGCCCAGATTTTCATGATGACAAATGTCAAAATGTTTTCCGCCCAGGTCAACTACCTGATGTGGGCATTGGTCGCCAGCGGCCTGGCGATCGGTTTTGGCGCGCGCACGCCAGCTGCGGCCGTATCTGTACGAAGATGAGGAAGAGCCTATGGACCATAACATACAGGTGAAGGTCTTCCGGACCTTCGAGGAACTCGAGACCATCCGCGACTTATGGCAGGCCATGGTCCGTCATCCAAACGGTGATTTCGATTTTTACTCAACAGTGGTAAAAGCCAGGGCGGAAATCAAGTCTCCGCATGTCTTTGTCCTGTTCCAGGACAACAAGCCCTCCTGCATGTTGATCGGCCGGATTGAAGAAGCGCCCATGGAGATAAAACTGGGATATTTTGCCGTTGCGCAGCCGCGTCTTTGTCAGCTGACCATGGTGTATGGAGGCGGCGCGGGGGCCATCGGGGCGCCGGAAGCGGATATATTCCTTAAGTCAATTGGATCGCTTCTCAAGGACCACGCCTTCGAGGCGGTTCTGTTCAATAACTTACGCGCTGGTTCAGCCCTCCACCAGGCGATACGCAGGAACATCGGTGTTTTAAACAGGGATCATGCGGCGCTTTTGAACCCGCATTGGACCGCGGTAATATCGCGGTCTCCCGATGATTTCCTTAAAAAAATATCCCGGAACCACCGTTATACCCTGCGCCGCCAGGTACGGCTGTTCGAAACCACATTTGCGGACAAACTCGCCATTCGCGTCTATACCCGGGATGAGCAGGTGTCTGTTCTCTGCACGGATGTGGAGCGTATCGCGCAAAAGACGTATCAGCGGGGCATAGGCGCTGGTTTTACGCATTCTCCTGAGATGGAGGACCGGCTCCATGTCCATGCGCGCGCATCAAGCCTGCGGGGATATGTCCTCTCTATCGAAGGGGTTCCCTGCGCCTTCTGGATCGGGACCCTGTACAAGGGCGTGTTTTACCTGGACTTTACCGGATACGACGCGCAGTATCACGCCCATGCGCCCGGTATCTATCTGTTCCTTAAAATGGTGGAAGATTTGTGCAGTAACACGGCCGCGACCAGTATGGATTTTGGCTTTGGGGACGCGGATTACAAGCGCAGGTTCGGCGATACCCGCTGGGACGAAGTATCGGTCATGCTTTTTGAGGGGAGTCTCAAGGGGCTGGCCCTGAATCTGGCCCGGCACCTGACCCTCTCTCTGACCATCTGCATAAACGCGGCCGTATCGAGCACGATAGTCCGCATGATTAAAAAGAAATGGAGAATGCGCCTTGGAAAGAAACAAAACCTTAAGGCCACACAGGTATAAGGAGGTGTAATTGTGAACCACGTATTGAGCGTTATCGTCATTCTTTTGATGGCAGGCGCCTCCCGGGGGGCGGTGTATTACATTGACTTCAACAATGGAAAAGACGGGGCACAGGGGACATCAAAGGTAAACGCCTGGAAACACTCCCCGGCGCAGACGGGGTTTGGCGGCCGGTACACGCATGCGGCCGGAGACCGGTTTGTCTTCAAAGGGGGGACAATCTGGCCTTCTTCCACGCTTCCCCTTCATATACGTCATAGCGGGACTTGGGAGAAGTATGATGCGTATACGGCCGACAGCACCTGGTACCAGGGCAATTTCTTTACACGGCCGGTGTTTACCGGAGAACACAGGAAAGTCGCCCTGGTGTTTGCGGAGAACGAATCATGCTTTGTTTTAAACGGCCTTGCGTTTATGGATTACGGCGTTGCCGGCGAGTACAATGGCGGCAAAGGGCTGGAATGCAACGGGTGCAGCCGGTACACGATCCAAAACTGCACCATTACACCGAACGCCTGGCTTGGTCTCTACCTGCATTCTTACAGAGGCATTATGGCCGAGCAGATCATTATTGAAGGGTGCGACATCAGCGCGGCAGGACAGGCCATTGTTATTGCCACGGAGGCCGCGAACACTATTTTCAAAGGTGTGCTCATCAGGAACAACAGGATCCACGATCTTTCGTCGCAGATCGCCGGCCCCACGCACGGTGACGGCATTCACACCTGGAACTCGCCGGATTCCGACCTCTCGCAATATATCACAGACCTGACCATAACCGCCAATGTTTTTGACGGGGATTTTTCCCGCATTGGCCCGGGGGAAGGGGCAATGACCTCGCTCATTTATCTTACTGATCCGGGAATGTATGCGACTATAAGCGAGAATGTACTCACCTACAGCAAGGCCACCTCATTTGCGTCTTTGATCTGGGTCCGGAATTTCGATGAGGTCAAGATATACAACAATACCCTGGTCCAGAAGCCGGAGATCGGCGGCATCGGTATCATAGTCGGACAGGGCCGCGGCAGGCAGCGCACTGTGATAACGAACAATATCATAGACAACTGCCAAAGCGCTTATTATATCTATGCAGACGCTTCCCCCGCGGTAAAAATTGATCATAATTGCTGTGTTACAACCAGCCGAGTCATCGGGTATTGGAATGGTGAAGGCAAGGACGCGCAAGCCTGGCGGGCCCTGGGGAACGATCTTTCCGGCATTTTTTCCTCTAAGAGTTCACTATCGCCCGTTGATTTCCGTCTCCAGTCCGATTCGCCCTGCTTTGACCATGGAATGGGCGCGGGCGGCAGTGGAAGGATAGATTGATACGCACATGATAAACAACGTTTGTATTTTAGGGGCGAATTTCGCGACCGGAAACCTGGGCGTGGGCGCGCTTGCCATGGGAACAATCAAATGCGTCAATTACGCGCATCCCAAGGCCAGAATATTCATTATGGATTATTCCGTCCGCGGGGATATGTACCATTGCCGGGTCAACGACCGGGTCGTTGATGTGCCGCTTGTGAACATTCGGTATTCGTGGAAGCTCTTTCTTCCAAACAATATCGTCACACTGCTTGCTCTCGCGTTTTTGGCAAGGATTGCGCCCGGAGAACGGCTTGGGCGTTTTATCATCCGGCACAATAGGTGCTTGCGGCAGTTGCGTGAGACGGATCTGGTCGCTTCGTTAGCGGGTGGCGACAGTTTCAGCGATATCTATGGTTTTGGCAGGTTTATCTACGTGATTCTGCCGCAGTTCCTTGCGCTCCTGATAGGCAGGAAACTGGTCCAAATGCCGCAGACAATCGGGCCGTTTCAAAGGCGGTTTGCCCGGACCATCGCGAAACAGATAGTGCGTCATTCGTACCGCATACTGTCCCGCGACCAGGAGAGCATCAGTGACCTGGCCCTTATGGCGCCTGCTGACCAAGGAGAACCACGGCCCGCATTTTGTTATGATCTGGGATTTATCCTTGACCCGGTCAGGCCAGCCAGCAAAACACCCACGGACATTGAAAAGCTCCGCAAGGACCATGGAAGCGTCTGCGGGATCAATATCAGCGGGCTTCTCATGATGGGTGGATACACGCACAAGAACATGTTCGAACTGGAGACTGATTATCGGGACATTGTGTTCGATGTGGTCAATTTTATCCTCTCCCATAAAACCGGTGCGGTCCTGCTTGTGCCGCATGTGCTTGGCAAGAGCGCCGAATCCGACGAAACGGCCATTGTCTCCGTATTGGCGGAAATGCGCACGACCCATGCCGAAAGGCTATACTCCGTATCGGGCGCGTACGACCAAAATGGGATCAAATACATCATTGGCATGTGCGATTTTTTTATTGGTTCGCGCATGCACGCGTGCATTGCCGCGTTGTCGCAGGCCGTTCCCACAATCGGCATCGCCTACAGCAGGAAATTCTGGGGAGTCATGAAATCCATCGGCATGGAAGGCCTGTGTGTGGACCCGCGTTCACAAAACCCGGGCGAGATACTGCGCCGTATACGGGACGCCATGGACAATCGGGCGCAGATTAGGGAGGCTCTTGAAAAAATGATTCCCAGTGTGAAGAAAAGCGTGCTGGAACTTTTCAATACAGACTTTTTTAACGAGGTTGACACATGAAATTACTTTACCCGTTCATCCGCCTGCTGGCGCTGTTGTCTTTTATCTTTCTGGCGGACAGTGCCTGGGCGCAGACAATCCGGTTCGATTCACTGGGCCAGGGCGACGCTATCCGTATTATTTTTTACCCGGACAGCGGGTCGTTTTTAAACGGAAGGTATCCAATTGACAACGAGGGAAATATTGTGCTGCCGCTGCTTGGAAAGACCAATATCAGCGCAATGGACGAGAGGGAAATAGTGGGCTTTCTGAACAAGGCGTTTGTGGACCAGTTGCGGTATCCCAACGTGCAGATACAGCCGTTGATACGCATAGCGTTTATCGGCGGTTTTCATCAGCCGGGTTTTTATTACCTTGATCCTGGGGCGTCGCTTTGGGCGGCGGTCGGGACCGCGGGGGGACCGGTACGTGAAGATGGTCTCCACCTCATGAGATGGGAACGCCATGGGGAAATTCTCAGCGAACAGTTGGGACCGGGTCTGGAATCCGGCCGCTCACTAAGGGATCTTGGTTTCAAATCAGGCGACCAGATCTGGGTGACCGCACGGCCCAGGCAGCAGGGATGGGATACCTTCAATACAAAGGTTCTGCCGGGTTTGACCTTCCTGGTTTCTACCCTGACAGCTTCGGTCACACTGTATTTCACCTATCGTTATTTTTACCGGTAAAGAAGGGAAGACCTATGCAAACACCCTCCGTCGATCCGTCCCGCAGCGCAGGTTTACCAGAGATTGTCCGGCACTACGCAGAACTCTTCAGAAGAAAGAAGTGGCTGCTGCTCATCATGTGTCTTATCGCGACGGGCCTTGCCGGGTATTGTATCATTGCGTTTGACCTGCTGAAACATGCGCAGCCAGCAACCGTCCTCATAGGCATAGACCGGCCATTGGTGGGAAACGGAACCATCGGGCAAGAAAGCATGGGACCGAAAAAGATCGAGTTGATACGCAGCAGGGCCCTGTTGCAGCGCGTGGTGGCGGACCTTTCTCTCTGTCTCCGGCTTGAGAAGGGGATGAGGGAGGAATTCTTTGATTCAATAGCGCTCGGGCCAACCGCTGTTTACGGTACATACCGCGTGCGATGGGATCCCGCTTCGAAGCAGGCCCTAACCGTGTATTTGTCCAAGGCGCCGCCTGTATATCGCGGAGAGGCCGTGTTCCGGAGCGACCTTTCGAAGTCCGCTATCCTGGAAATTCCCGGTACCTTCCTGCGACTAAACGAACGTTTTATCAGGAATCCCGGGACGTTCACCTTCTCCATTGTTTCGACCCGCAGGGCCACGGACAATATTCTGGATAACATGACCATAGAGGGTCCCACCAGCAGGAAGGAGAATTATTTCACCATAACCCTCTCGGGCCGCGATTATGCGCTGACGACAAAGATAGTGAACGCTATCGCTGATCTGTTTGTACTGCAGAACCTGAGTTTTGAAAAGCGGCGCGTGCATGAGAGGATCGAGACCCTTGGCAAACAACTGGAATTGGCCAGGAAACAATTGGCAACCTCGGATTATGCCCTGCGCGATTTCCTTACCGCAAATCCCGCCTCCGCTTTGGACAAGCAGGCCGAACGGACCCTTGGCAGCCTGGTGCAGCAGGAATCCAGGGGCCTTGAACTGGAAAGCTTCTTGAACGACGCTGCGACCCTGCAGAAGGAGTTTGCTTTGGCCCCCGGGGAAGGCCGGATCGACATTGTCCGCGAAATTCTGATATTGCTGTCATCGAAAAACGTTATCCGCGCTTCAGTGCTCCAATCCGAATTGTCCCGCCTGCTGCTTGAAAAGGATGCCCTTGAACGGACCTATTCCAAGGGACACCCCCTTGTCCAGGCAAACCAACAGAAAATCGACGGACTGGCTCTCCAGGCGTCCCAGGCGCTCAATGACTTTTACCAGGACATTTCGCGGAAGGTCTCTGAGAAAAAGGACAATATTTCCCAGCTTTCAACCAGGCTCCGGAGCCTTCCCCAGAAAGGCATGCAGCTTGCCGAATTACAGCGTGTGCAACAGATAAATTCCGAGTCCTATTCTATGCTCATGAGTCGTTTTAACGAAGCCAAGGTGGAGGACGCGGTGGAAGTGTCGGACGCCTTTGTCATGGATTACGCTGTGGAACCCCTGCCAATGCCGCCCATGCAAAAATTGCTTATAACCCTTGTTCTGAGCCTGCTTGCCGGTCTCATCACGTCCATTGCTCCCATCGTGTTTTTTGATCAATACCGGCGCACCGCGTTTTCTGAGATAGACCTTTTTAAGCTGATAGACATACCTATTCTGGAAAGCATTCCCGTACTGCGGCCTGCACCGCAGGCCCAGCGGACGGCCCGGGAGAGGCGCGAAGCAGCCGGTAAGCCGAAACCAAGCCCTCTATTAATTACTGAAGGCGTGCTCCCTGTGTATGCCAAGGAGGTCTTTCGCTCGCTGAGGACAAAAATACTGCTTTCCTTTCTTGGAATAAACCAGAGAAGCATCCTGATTACCAGCCTTGATTCAGGTGCGGGAAAAACAATTGTAGCGGCCAATCATGGCATTACCCTGGCCCAGCATGGATTGAAGACGCTCATTGTAGACAGCGATTTGAGACGTGGAACGCTGCATAGCGTGTTTGGGCTTAAACAATCGCCCGGCTTATCCGAATATCTTGGAGACAACAGCGAGGGTCCTTTACCCGAATCAATACAGCACACTGCAATTTCAGGGCTCGATGTCATGGCCTCCGGCCAACTTGTTTCAGATGTGTCGGAGCTTATCACACCCTTCAGAATGGGCCAATTCCTGACCACGGCTTTTTTACTCTACGATGCCGTTGTCATCGATACCCCTCCTCTGGGCGTTGTCGCTGACGCGGCGGTCATTCACGAAAAATTCTCAAAATGTATGATTGTCGTGAAGGCGGGCGTTACCGATATCAACGATCTGAACGAGAAACTGAAAGAATATCCGCCTATACGGAATAAGATAGTGGGCATTGTTTTAAACCAAGCCCGCAGGGATCAGCGATTTAAATATTACCGGTCGTCCCCGTATATCTCTTAGGGGCATCGTAAACCGGAGGAAAGGGGCGTTGCATGCCTGGAATCAGCGTGATTGCCCGCCGCGGCGGCCTTGGGTCTCTCTTTTCCGCTCTGGGCGTCTCTGTCAGAAAACAGATGCTTCATTTTTCGGACTACACCTGTCAGACAGTGATCTCGGATGGATATGTTGACATAGGTTTTACCGGGTACAATGGTTATCCAAAGCTGGTTATTGAGACTCCGGAGTCTTTTGTCCTTCTCGAGGGAATGATCTATAATGAGAATGAACATTCCCTTGAGAAAAAACTCCGTGACCTCGGCGCCGCATTCACCAGTTCCGAAGCGCTTGCCACGGGACCGGTAAAGAAGTTTTTTTTGGAAGCTGACGGCGAATTTGTTATATGCGTCTATGATAAACAGCGCAGACGGATCCTGTTCGCGAACGATCTTATCGGCAGACTGCCGCTCTATGTGTACCAGGACCGGGACCTGCTCGTTTTTGCCCGGGAGTTGAAGTTTATTGTACCCTTCTTACCCAGGCGTTCATTTCATAAAACAGCCCTCTTTGAATACCTTATGTTCGGCCATCCCTTGGGAGAAAATACCTTTATCGAGGGCGTCGATTTTTTTCCAGGGGGCACCTGCCTGGCCTTTGATCTGATTGCAGGGACATCCATAAAGGAGCCATACCATGTTCTGAACATCGGGGAGTGCGGGATCGCGCAGCCCCGCGCGGCGGCCCTTGCCGGGATGCGCCGGATATTTCTGGAAGTTCTTGAGAATCGTGCGCGCTGGACAAGGAACAATACGCTGATTGTCTCGCTCAGCGGAGGATTGGACTCGCGCGGCACATTGGCTGGTCTCAAACACCTGGGTTGTTTATCCACTGCTGTTACCGCACGGAGCCATGAAGAGGAATCCTCCCGCGCTGTGGCCAGGGCCTTTGGCGTTGACCTTTATCCCATTGAACAGGGGATAGCGAGAGGCGCCCTGGGGTTCGATGACATCGTCCATTTGAAAGACGGATTGGACTGCCATCCCGACCTTGCCCAACTGTATTATAACCTTCAGGACCTGCACGACCGTTTTGGGAGCACCGCCGTTTATTACACGGGTATTTATGGCGGTGAAATCACGCGGCACAGCCATTTGACCAGCGGATTGGGATCGTTTGATTCACTGGTGCATTACCTTTTGCATTCGCAGGACCGGTGCAGGTATTCGATGGAGCGGACGGCCCGCATATTCAATCTGGAGGAATGGGAGATAGAGACCCGGCTTGCCGCGCATCTTGGCACTTTTCCGGAAAGAAACGTATACCGGAAATATCTGCGGTTTAGGCACGAAAGCAACCGGCGTTTCGCGGGTGAAGCGGAAGACAGAAACAGATTTTATTTCTGGACAATAACGCCCTATTACGCGAATTCTTTGTTCAGGTATCTTAGCGCCATGGACGAGAACATGAAGAACACACGGTTGTTCAGGGATTTTCTCTTTTCCATCGACCCGGCCGCGTGCGCGGTCCCCTATTATAATTATAACCTGCCATTGAATGCCCCCTTGCTTCTGCGGGGCTTTGGCGTAATAGAGAGAATGATGAGATGCGCATGGATAAAAGGCGCTGCCCGGCGATGCGCGAATGCGGGAAAAAGATGGAAGCGGCTTTTTAGCGGCCAGGGACAGGGAACACCTGACGCGGGGGAGGCGCTGAAGAATGATCTACTGGCCCGGTTGAAGGCGTCGGAGACGATTGGGGCTTTTTTCGACAATCCGGGGCTCGCGGAAATCATCCGTGAGGAAAAGGATATTCAAGGCCTGGAACGGCTGCTCATTATATTCGCAAGCCTTGATAATACAGAGCGCTGGGCGGGAATGTTCCGGAAAGAGTGACCGTCCGGTCACCCAGCACGCCGCAGGCAGTACTATCGCTACAGAGTGGACCAGGCGTGAAGCCTTGTGAAGCACCGCCTTGGTTTTTTCAATGGCAGCCTTCAGCGGATTAGTGAAAGGCACCGGATACATTGGAAATGCGCATTTTGTGTTCCCTTTCAAAATGGAGCGTTATTTCATGACGACTATCTTCCTGTGAATGCTGGCGCCGTGCGATGTCAGCCGCATCACATATACTCCCTGCGGCATTCTTGATTTCCCGATGGGGACCGTATTCAGCCCGGCTGATCCGGCGCTTTCGACGATATGCCCCACCTTTTGTCCATTTACAGCATAGATGGACAATTCGAACCTTCCGGAGAAGGGAATCGAAAAGCGCACGGACCCGTTCTGGAACGAGTAAATGTCCAGAACATACGGGACGATCTGGGTTTTTTCAGCGGGGACCTGGACCGCTTCCCGCGCCAGAACGCTGCGCTGGCTTTCAGCGGGGCCTGTTCCGGACGGAACGTAGTTGCGATTTATCGTTATCACGATTTTGTCAATGATAAAGCCGTCTTCGCGCATCCAGATATTCACCGTATGGTTTCCAGCCGCAGGAACCTTGAAATAGGCCTTGGTACCGGTCCCATCGGTTCTGGACCATTTCCAGGCGGTCGTAAAATTGGTGATTTGGTCGCAGGTCCCGATTTCTTTGTTATCGAGACCGGCATGATACGAGTCGTCGCTGCCCGAGGGCCCGATGCCTCTGACCCAGATATAATGCCTGCCGGTTTTAACAAAGGTGACCATATAATCCATGCGGGGGCTGTTGGCCGCATATCCGGTATTAATGCTCGCGCCATTATTTGGAAGTGCTTGCATGGCGCCATCACCGGAATATCCGGTGCTTGATACTCTTTCCCAGGTATGACCGCCCTGCACGATAGCGTCCATAAAATGTTCCGCGTCTATCGAGACAATGCCGTTTTTACCCGAATTCTGGAGAAAGGCGTTGTTTTGCGTTGCGGTTGTAGTGAAATTCCCGGTTGAGGACCAGCTGCCCGTACCGGTCGCATTGGCAGCGCTGACGCGCCAATAATAGGCCGTATTGTTCAACAGTCCGTTTGCGTCAAAAGAGGTCTCTGCGATCCCCCCCTGGTTGATAATGGTCGTAGCAAAGCTGGATGAGGTCGATGCT
>MFYT01000108.1 GCA_001789205.1 Candidatus Raymondbacteria bacterium RIFOXYA2_FULL_49_16
ACCGCTTTCCAAAGGGCGGCATGAACCAGCGTGTAACATGGGACCCCGTAACCACTGTTGATCACGCTGAATCCCTGAGTGTGCGCATACAATATACTCCTGTCACGTTCCCCTTTGAATTCTATTATTTGCCTGATCCCAGGAACAGCACTTCCGATCAGTGCCCCTATCAAGGGTTTCCCGGTGTTTTCGCTGTGGACATGACCCCGCGCCGCGTTCAGAACTTTTCCGTCATTCCGGGAAACCAGTATCACTGGTACCGCAATGGCGTTGAGATGGGAACCATTACAGCAAAACCAATATGGCCCGGTTCTTCCGACGGCATAGTAACCATACCCAATTATGACTTCCATCAGGGTTCTGCTTTGTGCACAAAGACCGCGACACTCACCACGCTCACGATTAAGGCAGGGGCAGGATCTGTTCCTGAGGATGTTGTTGCGCCAGGGTCTGTCACTGGTCTTGAGTTGGTTACAAACGAACCAACGACCGAATTCTACGGTCTTGGCAGATTCTGGGCGGATAATGATTCGATTGTAATTGTTAAAAGAGATTTTAACACCATTACCCTGCGGTTTGTTGCTCCTGGCGACGATGGTAACACAGGGACCTGCACACGCTATATCCTGAGGATATCGGGTAATTCAGGTGATGTTGCAACAAGTCCGACTATTGTACGCACTTTGCCTGCGCCGGTTCCGGCTGGCCAGAGCGTTGAATTCACCTTTGGCACCTATTTCCTTTCCAGTGGCACGTATTATATGGCTGTTGAGGCGTATGACGAAAACAACAACAGTTCGGGCATATCCAATGTGATCAGCGCATCAGTCACGTTCAGCGATAATGGCGGGGAATTTCGTATTTATAAAGACAATATTGATTCTCTTTTCGCGACGCTCGGAGTGGGTGACCGCCTGGTGAATTTTGAGGAATTGACACCCCTGCTGAGCGTACGGCCCAATCCCTTTAATCCTGATCTGACCATCAATTTCAGCATACCCGCGTCTAGTGCGGAAAAGTATATTTCCCTTTCAATATTCGATGCCCTGGGAAAACGCGTCATGATCTACAACGGCCTGACAACCTGCCTCGCGGCAAGGCGGGCAAGCCAGCACGGCTGTGTTGTGTGGAATGGAAATGACAGATCAGGGCGCAAGGTCTCATCGGGTATATATGTGGTACGGCTGAAAGCAGGTAAAACCGTGCTTGAACGCAAGGTAACACTGATGAAATAAGGGGGGCGCGGAAAAAACATGTTGCTTGCATTCCTGTGTCTATGCAAATCCCCCAAGCATACACCACGCTTAATGGAAAGCCTGTATGGGATGTACGGGATATTAACGGGAAAAACGCCGCATTTCGGCGACGGGACTTTGGTCCGAAAAGCGGTACTGCAGAAACAAAATTTAAGGAGCAAAATGCTTAAAATTTACACAATTATAATTATTGTATTAACTTTTTTTCCTGTTTTTTCCAACAAACAGGATTCAAAACAAAATATCCGCAAACCCCAAATAATGGAAAAAATCTCCCGCATCTGGATTGGAAAGGACTTTTGGGCCAACAGATTGCAGGACTGGAGACTCAGAAACGGAAGGGTGGAATGCGTATGCCCTTATACGGGAATCCATCATCATCTGAGAACGCTTCATGTTGTTACATCTGAATTGATTGCTAAGAACGCAGGATTCACCATTTCGTTCCGTACCGGCATAAGAAGAGAAGGGGAATTCAGAGAAGGAAAAAGCTTTACCGGAGTCCTTATTGGAGCTGGCGCGGGTAAGCTCGATTACAGGGCGTCTTCTCTTATCCATTGTCTTCCAGGCCAGGGAGGCGGTATTATTTGCGCTCTTAATGATACGGGCGGGATCCAGTTTTTGTCAAATTCAGAAAATAATATTGATAGCCTCTATCAATATATTGATGACCAAAAGCCGGACAGGAGATTAGGTATAGAATTTGACCCGTATAAGGTTTACACACTTACATTGACAGGCGCGCCACAGGGAGGAGGGGCCTATTCGCTTACCTTCTCTGTCTGGCATCCTGAAAAAAAAGAGCCGGTAAGCTCAGTAGTATTAGACAATATTACAGCAGAATCACTGGCTGGCACTATTGCCCTTGTCTCTCACGGCGGAGCCAGAGGGTTTGCCGCAAATTACTGGTATAAAAACCTGGAGTTGTCCGGGGCTGATATCAGTTATCATCCTGAACGCGAATTCAGTCCTATAGTCAATTCACTCTACTCCATATCCGAAACAACGGTAAAAATGACCGTCCAGTTCCCTCCTCTTGGATTTAATGATTCAAGGGAGGTAATACTTAACGTAGATCCAGAAAATAGAAATAATAAAAAGAAAGAATACAAATCATTAATATCAGAGCCTTCATATACTGCAAAATTCAGAATTGAGAATTGGAAATCAAAAAAACCTGTCAGATATACTTTACAATACATTTATTTTGGAGAACTGTCAACTCTTTCCGGTGTGCTTAAAAATGATCCTGTAAAAAAGGACTCCATAATTATTGCCGCATTTACCGGCAATATGAACTGCGGCAAACCTCCTGACGCTTCTTCCGGAGAAGAGGCTTATGGGACAAAAGGCAGGTGGACTGCCGATAATATATGGTTCCCCCATTCATCAATGATATCACATGTGGTTTCTCAGCAACCTGACCTGCTCGTATATACCGGCGATCAGATATATGAAGGGGGGAACCCAACATATAAGACGGTTGGAAGGAACAACACAATAGATTATCTGTATAAGTGGTTTATATGGTGCTGGGCGCACAGGGAGATCACGGCAAACATTCCGAGTATCGTGCTGATGGATGACCACGATTACTGGCAGGGAAATATTTTCGGAGAGGGCGGGGTCCTTAATTATATCAGCAACCATGATTCAGGAGGTTTTACCACAGACCCTGAATTCGTAAAGATGATCGAGGAGACACAGGTTTCACACAATCCTGATCCCTATGATCCCGCTCCTATTGAGAACGGAATACCGGTATATTATGGCGGATTCAAATACGGCGGGGTGAGCTTTGCATTTATAGAAGACAGAAAGTTCAAGTCATCCTCAAGAATGGCAAGAAGAATATTGGAAGCCAGGGGCTTTACCATTAACACGTTAAAGGACCTGGCTCCTTTGCAACCGGATGATGCTGTACTGCTAGGGGACAGACAGATCGCTTTTCTTGAAAAATGGGTGAAAGACTGGGCGAATGCGGACATGAAAGTTGTTTTAACCCAGGGGATATTTAATTCATTGATAACCGACAATAACGGAGAGATGGGACTTTCAATTGATCAGGGAGGATGGCCGGTCAGCGGACGCAACAGGGCGCTCTCTGTTTTTAGAAAAGGGTGCGCGTTTATTATCGGCGGCGACCAGCATCTGGGTTCCGTGCAGCAATATGGAATTAACGGTTGGGGAGATGCTGGTTATCAGTTCAGTGTTCCTGCCGTGGCATCCAAGTTCCGCAGGTGGTGGGATCCTGCAGAACCGGGAAAAAACCGTTTGCCGGGTTCTCCGGAATATACCGGTGATTTTACTGATAAACATGGAAACAAAATGACGGTCAAGGCAGTTGCCAATCCAAAGCTTGGTGCAATGGATGTGTACCAGAAATCCATGGAAAAGAACGGTAGAAAAAACTTTCACAACTTTGCTGATCGAGAACTTGGAGCCGACGGCTATGGAATTGTGAGGCTGATCAAACCTGATAGAAAAATCGTTATAGAAGCCTGGCCATGGGAATCCGGAAAAAAAGAAAACCCGGAACAGTTCAAGGACTGGCCAGTCTCAATCTCAATGTATGATAACTACGGCAGTAATGTTTCCCATGGTTTGCCAAGGATTATCAGTAAAGGAATAAAGAACCCTGTAATAACGGTAATAGACGAAAATACAAACGAAACCGTTCTGGCCGTACGCACAAATGGAAACAGCTTTGAGCCGAGAGTTCATTCTCCTGGAAAATATACGGTTATTGTGGGTGAACACGGAAAAAAGACAAAGTGCTTTAAAGGGCTTACATCCCAAAAAGGAAAAACCGACCAGGAATTAAAAGCCATTTTCTAATTCAGCTTGGAATCCAGCAGGATACTAGATGTAATTATTCCAAAAAGACGGGCCTGTTTATATGGCTGTTGAGGTGTATGACGAAAACAATAAAGAAAAAAAAGGGGGGACAATGAAAAGAATTTCTTTATTTTTTCTATTATTATTCATTCTGGCCATTCAATGCTATTGCGCCTCTCAGTTGCTGGTTGATTTTGGAAGCGACTCTGGCTCCACCACGTTCGGGAGCGATTATCCGGACTGGAACCAGGTCCTTCGCCATGCCGCATACACGCAGTTCGTTGATCCCGACGGCAATCCCGATCACCAGGGCCTCTCTGAAACCGCTTCGATACCCGATGCCATGACCGCGTTTTTCGGCATCAAAGGCGCCACACCCATTAATTTCCAGGTTGGCCAAAAGATTGTGGCCACCTTTTACAACAGTTCATCATCAGCCATTACTTTCTCAGCCCGTGTCAGTCTGGATGATGAAGACAGTCCTGCCGATACCCTGCCATCCTGGTATACCATGTATGGTGGTCCAGATGGATACTACGAGATCACCATAGCAGGGCAGTCCATGGGCGCCCTGGAATTCTATAGTACGGACTCCACGATGATCGCCCACAAGGACGCGATACCCGCACAGGGCCAGCACAGCCTGATCAACATTAATATAGCCGAGGGCGTCAACCGGAACCTTCTGATACTCACGAAAATTGAAATTTCGGACGAGGTCGATATCACGCCGCCAACTCCTCCGGTCAACCTGCAGGCGCAGAATTATATAGTGTCACAGGAAGCTGGAAACAGCGCAATCAGGCTGACATGGGAACCAGCCTCGGATACAGGCGCATATGCCATGGGCGTATCGCGCTATTTAATCTACAAGAATGATTCGCTCCTTGACCTGCTGCCTGCAGACCAAGTCCTGGCCCAGGGGGGCCATCTGGAATGGATCGATATCTGTTTGGCGCCGAATAGGGAATACACCTATACAGTCACGACCATGGACAAGGCCCCATTCGGAAGTTATCCTAGCGTACTGGGGATATTAAACATCCGGCAGGGTAATGAAAGCGCCAAAACAGCGCAGGCAATAATCACCACACCAGCCTGGTCTTCCGAGACCTTGATCAATCCCTACCAGGACCTGGAATATCTTGGCGGGTTCCGCCTGCCCAACGCGAACGGCACTTCGGAATGGGCGTATGCAGGGTCGGGCCTTGCGTATTACCCGGATGGCAATCCCGGATATGACGCTGCATCGGAGTGGCCAGGGTCTCTTTACGGTTTCGGTAAGAATACTGTGGCCCATATCTCTGAAATCACCATTCCCAAACCCGTTGTTTCAGACAATGTCGCTGACATGTCTTATGCCAGGACCCTTCAGCCCTTTGTGAATCTTTGGCCCGCGGTCTACAACGGCAACATCTACCCCTCAAGCGGCGATGGCATTGCCACAGGCCTGGGTTTTCATCCAGCCGCAAACGGGGTTGGGGCCATGCTCTATTACGGTCTGTGCGGCGCCTACAGCGGTTTGCTGGATGCACCGGGACACGGCGCCTTTGATCTTGATTTAACTCAGGCCACAGGCGCCTGGTTTGTGGGAGGAATGCCGCCTAACAATATATACGCGGGACTAACCGCCAAATGCGTTTTTGACGCGCCCTCTAAGTGGGCGGATTCGGTGACCGGCGGCCGTTCTTTAATAGTCAGCAATTCCTATATCAGCGCAAGCCGCAGCCGCTCGTATGGGCCCGCGCTATTTGCCATGGCGCCATGGGAGCGGGGGAGTCTGCCTGCAAACGGCGACTCGGTGACCGCTGTTGAGCTTGTACGGTACAGTGTCGAGGGGTCGCAGGTGCTGAATTACTCAGGCGGCGAAATGAGTGACGGGGGCGCCTGGTTGTCAGCCAACAGCAGGGCCGCCATTGGAATTTCGCACCGCCGTACAACCGGCGAAGCCTGGTATGGCCAACCCGCGGGCCACTATAACTACCGAAACGATCTTCCCGCATGGACCGGAGGAAACAAGGGCTACTGTACCACCCAATGGAAGAGCGGGCTGATGATGTATAACCCCAGGGACCTTGAAAGGGTCACGGACAACGAAAAACAGAGCCATGAAATCCAGCCCTACCTGATTTTTGATTTTATGCCCCATATTTTCCAGGGATTGGTAGGAGATGTGACCTATGACCGCGCAAACAACCATCTCTATGCGATCATCACCAACGGTGATCCGGGATACCAATACGGTCGCAGCATGGTCCAGGTATGGAAGGTGGCGCCAGGCACGGCCCAGGCCGCTCCGCATCGCGCTCCCAAACAGGACGAAATTGAGCTTTCCGTGTGGCCGAATCCATTCAGCATGGGCGCTCTTATCACGGCGGGTTTACCGAATACGGGTAACCAGAGCCCAAACCTTGAGGTGCGAATATTCGATCTCCATGGCAGGCTTGTTCAATCGTTTGACCAAGTCAGGACCGCGAACAACAGTCAACGGTCCTCAATAAACTGGGACGCATCCAGGCATCCAAGCGGAGTCTATATAATAAAATTAAAGGTGGGTGGAACTGTTTTGTCAAGACGCGCGATTTTATTTAAATAAGGGGTGCGCAGGAAAAACCATGCTGCTTGCGTTGGTGTGCCTGTTGCAAATCCCCCAAGCATACACCACATGGGACCGCAAGGAGGTGCCGCCCCTGCCATTAAGCGGTTTGTCCGTGGTCTGTTCCACGGCGACCCAGTTGCATAGGGCGCTGCGCACCCAGCGGTCAGGGACAACAATCGTGATCAAAGACGGAGCATACGATGTTTCGCCCTTCGAGCCTCTCACCATAGATTCAAACCATGTCACTATACGCGGTATGCCAGGAGATCCCGCGAAAGTCATCCTGACCGGCAAGGGATTCAATTATTGCGGCATGGAAGAGATGATCATTCTGAAGGCTGCTGACGCAACCCTTGCCAGCTTCACCATTTCCGAAGTACGCGGCAACGGCCTCAAGCTCCAGACAGGAAACAACCATAATTGTCTCCTGTATAACATGCGGTTCCTCAATATAGGCGAGCGCATGATCAAGGGGCCGGGAGTGGCGGTTTCGCGCAATTGGGAGATACGGTATTGCCATTTTGAGGACACAAAGGTCGCCCCCGCGGTCCGCTGCGGCGAGAGCGCCACGGATTCCTCAGGTGATTATATCGCCGGTATGGACATTATGAACAGCGATTCGTGGGTCATCCATGACTGCGTATTCCGGAACATCAGGGGACCCGCTGGCGATGCCAGGGGGGGTATTTTCTTCTGGGGCGGCAAGGCGGGACATGCCAACACCAATGTAACCGTTGAGCGGAATACCTTCATCGGCTGCGACAGGGCCATCTCGTTCGGTAATCCATCGGGAACAAGCGATATAAACGGAGGCGTCATACGGAACAATTTCATTGTGCGGGGATGCGGTATTGGCATTGAGATGGAGCACTGCACAAACGTGAAGGTCCTCAACAACACGCTCTACAGTTCTGACGCGGCATATTTCCGCTCCGTGTATTTTGATGCCAACCCATCAGGTAATGAATTCCGCAATAACATCATTTTCGGCATGATCAAGGGAAACGTGCAATCCATGGCCAATAATATAAACAAGACTCTTGTACCAGATACCAGCGCCAATTGGTTCGCCAATATCACCACAGCAGACCTCCACCTGACTGCCGCCGCAGCACAAGCCATTAATACAGGAACAGCGGGCCTGGTCATTGACGACTGGGACCACCATGCGCGCGCAAACGGACAGTGCGACATTGGTGCGGACGAGTATGGTACGATCAACATTGAAAAGGAATTGCCATGACAAGAAACCTGTAGAAACACATTTTAGTCGCAACAGGGGGGACTTAACAATTAATTGTATGTATTTTTATTATTAAATGTCATTTATTATGCTTTAAGATAATAATAGTATTTACCTTTCTTGTTTAAAATCAGAACATTCATTACGAGCACGTTTTTTGCACAAATAAAGTAGACCGCCTCAAGTATGTAAAAAATGAAAAATAAAAAGGACACCATTATTCAGTTGGACGCCCTTTTGGAAGAACATAAAACTATACATCCCTTAAACAGAAGGACCACTAAATATTATGAAAATCTTCTTACTGTTCCTGACATTTTCATCACTGGTTTTTGCGCAGAACTATACCAGCGATTCGCTTATTGTGCAGGCACTGCTCGATTCCAACGGGTGGAACAGCTTCACTGTTGAAGAAATAAGCGAGGTGAGCGGCAATAGAATTACCGGGCTCAATCTCAGGGGCGAATCCATCTATACCAGTGAAGAAGCGAGCGCAGGGGTATATTCCAGCTGGTTCTTTTACCGTTCCATTACCTGGCTGCCTGCGGAGATCGGCAACCTGACAGCACTGGAAAAACTCGACCTTGGCGGCCACCAGCTGTCAAGCCTTCCCTCCACCATGGGCAATTTGGTCAATTTGAAGTATCTCTACCTTGATCCGGAGCACTTTTGGAACAATACAATACAGGCCCATATCAACGACAATAACGGCGATGTCTATTACGGCGACAGCTTGCGCCATAAATATTATTTTTGGAACGATACCTTGCTGAGAACCTATGCCGCGAGCGGCAGAATGAATGACTTTGACAAACACCGGCTCGGATTCAAGCTATCCGCGCTTCCCGCCACATTTACAAACCTTGCCAATCTGGTTGAATTGGACATAAGCAACAATATCCTCGATTCCATACCCTCATATATAGGCAATCGTACGGGTATGACAAAACTCTGGGCAGCTGGGATCGACCTGTCCCAGTTCCCTTCTCAGGCGTTAAACCTGGTGAATTTGGAACTTCTTGACCTGGGCAGGAATATTATTACCACGGTGCCATCCGGAATCAGCGCATTGACCAAGCTGAAGTCGCTCAACCTGAGCGGTAATGAGATTGCGAGCCTTCCGGAAACCATGGGAAACCTTACCGCGTTGTCCGATCTGCTCGACGTTTCAATAAACGAACTTACCTCGCTGCCCCAGGCAATAGGCAATTTCACCCTGCTCAAACGGCTCAATATTGACCACAACATGATTGCCGCGCTGCCGACTTCCATTGGCAATTGCGCAAGCCTCACGCGGCTCGATGCGGAGGTGAATTGTATTGCCAGCCTGCCATCCACTATTGGCGGTTTGGACATGCTCGACACCCTCTATCTCGAGTGGAACAACCTTGCCTGCCTGCCCCCGGAGATCGGCGGCCTGGCAAAGATCAAGAACCTCCAGGTAATGCACAACAATCTCACCAGTCTGCCGGATGAATTCTGCAACCTGGCCACACTGGCCGAACTCCGCATCGACCACAACCAACTGGCTTCGCTCCCGGATGCGTTCGGCATGCTTTTCAACCTTGTGGTTCTTGAGGCGACGAACAACAAACTGACAACAATGCCCGCCTCGTGCGCAAGCATGAGCCTCCTGAACAGGGTCTATCTTTCAAACAATCTGATCACCTCCCTGCCGGCAAGGGTCGGGTCCCGCCCCAGCGACCTTCAGCTCAACAATAATCTATTGACCTCCCTGCCTGCCACTCTCACCGCGTCAAAGTTGTCCATGCGCAACAACAAGCTCACCAGCCTTTCCGGGGCCATTTTGAAGTCCTCGCTGGGCTTTCTCGATGTTTCCTTCAACGAACTGACCGCGCTTCCCGATTCAATCTCCCGTGCCACCAATTTGGGGGAGTTTCACGCTGCCGGCAACAGGATTACCGCCATCCCCGCCCCGTTCCTGAATTTGACCAACCTGTCGACCGTTGACTTTCATCACAACGAACTGACCGAGCTTCCGGACAGCATTGGATACAAAATGACCAGATTGACATTCCTCGATGTGCGCGGAAACAGCCTCTCCACGCTTCCAGCCTCTCTGGGAAAACTGACCAACTCCTATATGGAAGTATATGCCGACTCAAACCGCATTAGCTGGCTCCCCGACTCACTGATTGCCTGGCGTCATGATATCTGGCTGTTTCTCAACTTCAACCATTTGACCGTTGCCGGGTTGCCCTCCAACATACGGTCCCAGACTTCAGTGTTTCAGATTAACTACAATTGGCTATGTGATGCCGACCCCACCCTTGACTATTGGTTACGCGGGAGAACATCGAACTATCAGCAAACCCAAGACTGCAGCGGTACCAACATAACGGCCGCGCCTGGTGCAAACGTCCTGGTCAATACGCTTTCGCAAAACACGCCAAACCCGTTCAACCCATCCACCAGCATCACCTTCTCCATCACCTCGCCGCGCCATGTGTCTTTGCAAATCTATGATGTCAAAGGCGGGCTGGTGACCTCGCTGGTCAATGCTCCACGACAGGCAGGGCGCCACTCAGTGACCTGGGACGCCCGAGGCCTGGGTTCGGGCATCTACTACTACCGGCTTGTTGCCGGTGATTTCAAGGCAATAAAAAAATGCATCGTAATCAAATAACCATGAGGTCTACCATGAATACAATGAAAACCCCTGTCATCGTCAGCTTGTTAGTTGTACTTTTTGTTGTCGGAATATCGCTGGTTCCGGTGCAGGCTGAAAACCTGACCATTCCCCAGACGCTCATAACCAAGATGGACACCGCGGTCCCCCGATACCTTTCAGACACCCTTTGGAAGGAATTGGCATACGAATATACGCCCAGAATTAACCTGCTCGACAGCAACGATCTTCTTGTGCAGAAATACCTTCCGCGTCTGCAAGAAAAGATCCTGATCGTCTACCAATCTTTCAATAACGCTGATAGATATAATTCAAAACTATACCATTACCGGGCGGCCACCGAACTATCATCGAATTTCGAACTCTATGTGCATGCGCTGGAACACGGTGTTGACCCGGTGTTGTATCTTCGCGGTTCTTATATTGGCGGCGCGTACATTTCGCGCGCGGGTAATTATGTGGTCCCCTATCAATTCTCCATACCCGCTTCGTATTCGCCTTCACAGGCCATGCCGATTGTAGGGTGCTACCAATCCAATCCCGATCCAGCCACAGTGTCGCATTCGTCGTATATTTTCGCATGGGGGCTGGAAGACCCAAAAGAGGGCTTCATGGACATAGCAAAAGACCTGCATGTAGACCCCTTCGGGACCTACCTTGCTTCACATTCGGACGGCGCTCTCGCCGCGGCAAGAATAGTCGCCAATATTCCCCACGGCTGCGCCGGATATGTGCCGCTCTCTTCCGGTATCCGGGAGCCCATCAGGTACGATACCTGGCAGTATGTCCGGTACCTGCAGAATGTCCCTGTCCTGGTCATGTGCGGAACAGGCGACCCCTTTATCGCGAACAATCAGGCGGTGTATCAAGAGATATCAGCGGCAGGCGGCATTGTTGAATGGCGTTCGTGGGTCGGCTATCATGAACAGAGCGTTCTGGCTGAACCAGAAAGATTCCAGATTATGACTGATTTCTTCGATAAGTACCGTCTTTATCCCTATCCTCAGACCGTGACCCACCTTATTGAAAACATAAAATTTACACGCGCCTTCTGGGTCAACGGGCTCTTAAACAAGAATTATACTGCAACAAACGACCTCTTTATGCTCGGTGTTTCGTTCAAGATCACGGCGCACAAAGCAGCGAACACTATTGAGATAGAGTATGCGGATGACCATATATCAGGATTTGATTTTCTCCTGAACGATTCCATCGTTTCCGATATCACCCAGCCGGTCAAAGTGGTGTACGGTAGCGACACGCTTTTTAACGCCATTGTTCCCGTAAGCGGCACGCTCACGGTACATCTGTATGATTCCAGCTCAATCCCCGCCTCATTGCCTCCCCAGCACAAGGCAGCAGGGTATTTTTCAAACATGGAGGACACGCTGTTGTGGGAAGAGCTCAATACAATTGAACAGAACTATTTTGGTGTAACCACGCCCATGCCGTTCGAGTTACCCGCCCCTCAGACCAGCGTTGAAACGGATAATATCGATCACCAGGTTTTTGCCATTACCGCGGGACCAAACCCGTTTAATCCGGCTATTAAAATAGCGGTTAGCGGGCAGGTCGCGGGCAGCGAAAAAATCGAAATCAACATTTATAATATACGTGGAAAACTGGTCCAAAAACTGCCGGCTACCAGCTGCTCGCCTCGCATCGCGGGCGAAACAGGCCAGCCACCCGCTGGTTTTATATGGGATGCTGGGAAAATGCCTTCAGGGACCTACATTATCAGGGCAGTCAAAGGGAAACAGGCCATAACCAAACAGATTACATTACTCAAATAGTATTAAAAAAGGGGTCTATCATGCTAAATATTTTTACAGTACTCGTTGTGCTGATGGCGTTGCTTGCCCAGGCAAACGGCGCCATCAGGCTGAAGCACCACTATGGCCAGACCTTTGTGGTCTTTCCCCGCGGCACTGACACAACCGACTCGTTTAGAATCTACCGGTCAGCGGGAACCATTGACGCGGGCAACTATGCGGCCGCAACCCTGCTCGCGAGTCTGCCCTATGCCTGTTATTTTAACCTCTGCATGGTTAAACAGTATGTGGCAAAACCCATCACCAACTATGTCATTGATTCAATGGGCGTACCGCTTGCCGCTGACACTGGACTCTTTGTCAATACATCAAAGGACATTGGTACGTTCTACTACGGTGTTGTACGCGTCTCCACGGGCGCGGACAGCTTTCTCGGGTCAGCGTCGATAGCCGAACAGAAAAACGCGATCACTGTTCCCATTTTTGTTGACCTCAAGCTGAGCAGCGGAAAGGTCGTGGGCGCCTATCTTCTGCAATATGTTGATTTTTCCATATGGAACCCGCGCTGGCAGAGTTATGCCTATCCCTACAGCCTGGTAATACCAAGCGACTACTACGATGTGTCCGGCAATCCCGATGCGACAAAAAAGTGGCGTTTTTCCATGAGCATGCACGGTCTTTCCGCGGGTACTGCCTATAACCAGCTGACTGGCCCTGGAAACGCCGGGTATCTTGAACTGCGTTGTGTTGATGATGCAAGCGATGGCCGCAGCACCTGGCACTACGGATTCTCAAACAAAAACAGCGCCACAGGCGGCGCTTCTATAGCGCCCGGCGACACTGTCTACAACTATACCCAATACCGCTACCTGAAAATGCTTGAGTACATACGTTCGGGCATCCACTGGCTTGTTCCGGATTCAAACAATATATACGTCTTTGGCGGGTCCATGGGCGGCACAGGCTGCATAGAAATGATGTTCCAATACCCGGACATCTTTGCAGCCGGTTACAACAGCATCGGTATTACCAACTGGCGGTCCGTGGGCGATTCGGGCGGTGCCAATTATCGCGACCTTGCAGGCCGAAGGCTCTGGGGAGAGTTTGCGTCAAACCAGATCTGCTGGGTCGATATGTACCGCAGGGAAAAAGGAGACACCGCGATACCCGCATATTGGCATGGGTCCAACATCTGGAAACGGCTTTCGATGAACGACTATTGGATCGACAGCGTGTACCGGCCAAACCTTGTTGAAAAAACGCAGACGCTCTATTACCGGGCCAAGCACAATTCCAATGATATGAACGTGGGCTGGCCAGAGAACGGCTATCCCTTCAATCTTGAAAATTCTCCGTTATGGGAAGGCCTGCTCCACCACGCGGAGTTCAATGAATTCGGCGGCCATAATTCAGCTGACGGATGGGGTGTGGTCACGGACGGCGATATCTATGCTAAAAATAAGGCCATTTTTGCCATGCACAATTGCACTGTGGACGAAATACAGGCAAGCAGGGACTACCGCTTTCCCAAGGGCGGCATGAACTATCGCGTGAAATGGGACGCGAACACCATTGCGGACGCGGCTGAGTCGCTGCACGTACAGATCAGGTACGTACCTGTAATGTATCCCTTTGAATTTTACTGCCTGCCTGATGCCCAGAACAACACAACCAACCAATGTCCGTATCAGGGCTTTCCCGGCGTGTTTGCGGTCGACATTACCCCGCGCCGCGTACAGAACTTTTCCGTCACTCCGGGAAACCAATACCACTGGTACCGCAACGGCGTTGAAATGGGCACGGTCACCGCCAAGGCGGTTTGGCCCGGCTCTCCCGACGGCATCGTAACCATACCCAATTATGACTTCCATCAGGGATCTGCCTCGTGCACAAATACAGCGACACTCACTACGCTCACGATTAAGGCAGGGGCAGGTTCCATACCCGAAGATATTGTTGCGCCAGGGCCTGTCACTGGTCTTGAGCTGGTTTCAAACGAACCAACGACTGAATTTTATGGTCTGGGAAGATACTGGGCTGACAACAATTTCATCTCAGTTGTAAAAAGGGACTTTAACAACATTACCCTGCGTTTTGTCGCTCCCGGCGACGACGGCAGCACAGGTACCTGCACACGGTATATCCTGAGAATAGCGGGCAATGAGGGCGATGTGGCGACAAGCCCTGTTATTGTACGCACGCTTCCTGCGCCCGCTGCCGCAGACCAGAGTGTTGAGTTCACCTTTGGCACCTATTTTCTTGCAAGCGGCACGTATTACATGGCTGTTGAGGCATATGATGAGAACAATAACAGTTCGGGCATATCCAATGTGATCAGCACATCGGTCACGTTCAGCAACAATGGCGGGTCTTTCAATGTTCATAAGGACAGTATCGATTCTCTTTTTGCAACACTCGGTGTGTCCGGCCGCATGGTGAATTTTGAGGAATTGTCACCTCTGCTTGGCGTGCGGCCAAACCCGTTCAATCCGGACCTGACCATCAATTTCAGCGTGCCTTCGGCTGTTGCGGCAAGGGACATTTCACTTTCAATATTCAATAGCCTTGGCAAACGCGTCAGGACATACAATGGTCTGGCAGCCGGCCAGCGCGGCCATATTGTATGGAACGGCATTGACGCGTCAGGACATAAGGTAGCTTCGGGCGCGTATGTGGTGCGGCTGAAGGCAGGCACGTATGTGCTCGAACGTACTGTGACACTCATGAAATAAAAAAAGGACACGCGGTCTTTATTGAAAGGAAAAATAGTATGAAAACCATTGCCGCAATCCTCCTGTATGCCTCGCTTCTTTTTAGCCAGACCTATTCCGATGATTCGCTTATCGTCAGAGGCATACTTGATTCTAATGCCTTGCCGTTCATCACAGTCAGCAGTGTCACGGTGGCGTCCGGGGGCAGGATAACATCCCTGCACGTGGAACCCTTTTTGGGAGTGCGAGGCCGCTACTTTTATTTAGAAACCCTGCCCGCGTCAGTCTCCAATCTGACGGCGCTCGAGACGCTGTACGTGGCAAGTAACAGTTTGACAAGTCTGCCGCCTTCTATTGGCAGTCTGAGCAATCTGCGCACGCTTAAAGCAGGCAGCAATCAGATGTCCTCGCTGCCCGAGGAAATGGGTAATCTGGGCAATCTTGAGGTCCTTGATGTCAGCAACAATATCCTTACCTCATTGCCAGCCTCCATCGGCAGGCTGGGCAACCTGACGTCTCTCAACCTTGCCACAAACCTGCTTACGGTGTTCCCTGATTCCCTTGGCCGGCTGACCGGCCTAACATTTCTTGACGCGAGTTACAACCGTCTGACCGGGGTGCCGATGATCGGGCATTTGCGGAACCTGATCTACCTGAACCTCTCGTACAACCAGATAGCTGCGCTTCCCGAGGCAATCGGCAACTGCGACAGCCTGCACAAGCTGTTCCTTCAGCACAACAGTCTGACCAGTCTTCCGCTCGGTATCGGGAATCTCGGGGTTTTGTACGAATTTCAGGCCTCGTTCAACCAGCTTTCAGCTGTTCCTGACACGCTTGGCAACATAGCCAGTAAAATGAGAACCGTTCATCGCTATGACTGGTGGTCGTACCCGACGCTGCTGTATCTGGACCACAATCAGCTTACTTCGGTCCCCGCATCGCTTGGAAAAATTTCCGCCCTTCGGGGTCTCAGACTCAACCACAACCTTATCACAAGCCTGCCCGGGGCAATTGTAAATCAGACTGGCAACAGCAACCTGATATTCGAACTGCAGCACAATCAGCTGACAAGCCTGCCCGATTCCATGGGGGGCAGCTTCTTTTATTTCTGGATCCAGGACAACCAGCTGACCACCTTGCCGCCGTCGATCGGCAGGTGCGGTTTCTATGATTTTTTCGCGTTCAACAATCAGATCGCAAGCTTGCCCGATTCATTCGGCAACATGTCGGTCCATGCGCTCTATCTCCAGCAGAACAGGCTCAGTGATCTGCCAGAATCTTTCGGCAATATACGGGCAGGAACAATAGATCTGAGCAATAATCTGCTGACAAGCCTTCCGCAATCAACGGGGAACCTGGTTCATACAGGTTACCTGTATCTTACGGGCAACAGGCTGACAAGCCTTCCGGATACAATCTGCGGCCTGGATACCTTGAAGTGGTTCCGGGTTGACTACAATCAACTCACCGACCTGCCGGACAGTATCACAAAACTGACGCTGAGCAGTCCCATGTCCTCTTTTGACTGCAATATGCTATGTGATATCACTCCTGCCAAAACACTATGGCTCAATTCCATTGATGATAAATGGGGCCGGACATGGAGCCAGACCCAGGACTGCGGTGTTACCCATGCTGAACAGGATGCGGCGCGCGGCGTTCCGGAGTTCGCGCTGCTCCAAAACACGCCCAACCCTTTCAATCCGGTCACATCCATGGGCTTTACGCTTCCCGCGCCCATGCACGTGAAATTGGAAGTGTTTTCGATAGATGGCACTCTTGTCGATGTGCTGATTGACGCGCAAAGAGCGGCCGGACATCATTTGACCTCGTGGGATGCGCGAACTCTTCATTCAGGGGTGTATTATTACCGGCTTTCCTCTGGAAAATACACAGCTGTGAAGAAGTGTCTTTTGGTTAAATAATTAGCTTGAGGAGGACCATACCATGAAATCCAGCACCTGCTATGTCCCAGCGCTTTGCCTGATGATCATGTCAACCGTCTTCGCGGTTCTTGTATCCGCGGCGCCGACCCCTCCGCCTGCGGGAAGCGTCACCGATAGGACCTATACCGCGCACGGCCAGGTTCATACCTACAAGGTAACCGTCCCGTATTGTTTTGATCCGTCAAAATCATGGCCGCTCATCAGCGCCAACCAGATGCAGTCCGAGTTTCTCACGGATTACTGTAAAGTAGCGCTTCAGGTTCCGTACATTACACTGCCCAACTGCTACAACGACATGGAGGACATACTTGATATCGCAAAGGACATCAACATAGACCCATACCGTGTATATCAGACCGGTTTTTCGCAAGGCGGTCACATCTCCCTGCAGTCAGCATGGCAGTATCCGCATAATTTCGCGGCAGTCGTACCCAGTTCGCCCGACCTGCGTCTGCCCAACCAGTGGTTTTATTTCAATAACATCCAACAGCTGCGGAATGTGCCGGTGCGCATTGTCCAGGGCGACATGGACGATTATATAGACGGCACGCTGCAAGTGTATGAAACCATGCTTGCCGCAAGTTGCCCGGTCGAGATGATGACCTTCCATGCCGGACACAGCTATATGCTTTTTACCGCGCTTCCGGAGTTCAACCGCTATATCCGGACCTTTTTTGACGCCAATGTGCTTGATCCTTTTCCAAAGACCGTGTACCATTGCATTGAATTCTGCCAGGCCGCATCGTATTCACGCGCGTTCTGGGTCAATGGCAAATTGGCAAAGTCCTATCCCGGCGGACTGTTCGGCGTGAATCCCGTGTTTCAGGTGACGGCCGACTCCGCGAATAATCTCATAACCATTGACAGCGCTGATCCCATGATCTCAGGTTTTGATTTTTACCTCGACAGCCACTTAGTCGACATCACCAAGCCGGTGAACGTGGTCAAAGGCGGCCAGAGTATATTTCTTGGCGCCATACCGCCGGATGGCAAAGTGCCGGTCACCCTTTATACCACATACGTTGAGCCGCCCTCGGGATCGTCAAAGGGCGGCTCCTATCCGGCGCAGTATGTGTGCAACAGCGAAGAAAAGGTACTGTGGCAAAAACTGGACTCCATCAGATGCGCTGTGTTCGGTGTATGCAACCAGCCGCCCATTGCCACGGAAGCGTCTAATAAAGGGCGGAATAACGGTCTGGCACTAAGCGTTTTCCCAAACCCGTTCAATCCACGGACGCGGATAGCGGTCAGTCCGCCGTATGACGGACAAGCAGCGGGCTGCGAAAAGGTACTATTTGAGATATATAACCTGCACGGCAAGCTTGTTCAGAAGCTACTAACTGCCGGTGGTTCCGCTGATGAGCGAACAGGCATCACCTGGGATGCTTCGGGTCTTCCGAGCGGTGTGTATGTCATACGGGCTCTTGCGGGAAACGCTACCGTGTCGCGTACGGTAACATTCTTGCAATGATCCAACTTAGTATTCAATAAATTTCCGTGTCTGCCAAAAGCGGTCATTGCCCTGTCTGCCGGAAATACACCGTGCGGCCCAAACGCTGTTTAACTATCTTTCCCTGCCCGCACAATACGCCAAGATATTTCCACCCCGTCACCTTCGAGATATTCAACCTGTCAACAAACTCCTGCATGGAAAAATCGTTCTTCTGAAACGAGGCGATCACTTCGTCTATTTTTTCATCCAGAGGCGCGATCAGCCCATGGCAAGCCATGTACCGTTTTATGGTATTGTAGGAACACCCGAAATAGACAGCCATTTTATGCGGTTTTCCGTGTAACTCGTTATATATGGATAGGAACGCGTCCTTGTCGCGGTATGTTTTCTTTTCCGCACCGCTCCCTGCAATCCTTTCCCGGCCCTTTTGCAGGGCAATGGCATCCCTGGTCTCTGCCGCGGTTTCGGGAATAGCCATGTTTTTTTTCATGAACATGGGAAAATGGTCGGGAGTCAGGATGCCTTCGCGGTGCACAACCAGCGCGTTCTCAATGGCGTTCTTCAACTCGCGCACATTGCCGGGCCAGCTATAATTCATGAGCGCGGGAAACACCATGTTGCTGATGGCGGGGATTGGGACATCATTCTGGCTGGCAAGAGTGGCGATCAGATGATTCACAATGGGATAAATATCCATCAGCCGTTCGCGCAGCGGCGGCATATGGATGCCCACCACCTTGATCCGGTAATACAGGTCCGGTCTGAACCGTCCCTGCGCGACCGCCTCCTCAAGGTCGGCGTTCGTCGCTGAAACAATGCGCACGTCGACCTTCAGTGTTGTCTTGCCGCCGATCCGCTCGAATTGGTGGTCCTGCAGAAAACGGAGCAGCTTGGTTTGTATCTCAACGGTCAGGTTGCCGATCTCATCGAGAAACACGGTGCCGCGGTGGGCAAGTTCGAACTTGCCAATCTGCCTGCGGTCCGCGCCAGTAAAAGCGCCTTTTTCGTACCCGAACAGCTCGCTTTCGATGAGCGTTGGCGGCAGCGACGCGCAATCGATTTTCACAAAGGGCCCCTTACGGCCGCTTTCCAGATGGATCGCCTTGGCAACAAGGTCCTTGCCCGTGCCTGTCTCGCCGGTGATCAGGACCGAGGCGCCCGACGACGCCACGGTCTTGATGGTGCTGATGATATTCTCGATTGCCGGGGAACTGCCGATAAATCCGTAGAAGCCTTTTTCCGTGTTCGCCAGCCGTATCAGCGCCCTGTCCCGCTCTTTTTTGTATGCTGCCATGCGCTCCTCTGCCCGCGCGACTTCACTCAGTTCGCGCATCAGGAGCATGTTCTTAATGGTGTTTATGAAAAAGCCCGGCATAATCTGCATTTCATAGTAATTTTTTTCATCGTTTTTAAAGCGTACCAGCCTTCGGAATTCTTTCATCTTATCATAATCATAGACGCTTGGCCTTGTCCGGATGACAAGCGATAAATAGGTTTCGTCCTGATCCGTAATTAGGCCGAACCGGTTAAGGGCCTGGTAATCGCTGTAGAACGGGATCTCGTCTATATGGCGCACCTCCTCTTGGCCATTGACGGAAACAGTAACCACCGGCCCGGTTTTAATAATCACGACATCGCGGGCCTCTTCCCGGATGCTCCCGAAATTTACCGCGTTGGCGTTCCTTTTAATGATCGCCATGTTCTCATGAAAATGCACCAGGTATCCGTTTTCATCGGGCGTAAGAAAGGGATTGTCAATGCCGCACATGAAGACGCCCCCGGCTCCATCTGACACGCGGTATTCTATGCGGTAATCCATATGAAAGAAGTCAAATGATTGCGAAGACATAAGAAAATTTACGTTTAAGACCGGATCCAGCTGCGCAAGGCGCACGCTGTTCCTTTGTATGTTCCATGAGCGGTTCGGCGCGCTGAAAAGCTGCGGAAACCCATGCTTTTGAGAATCGAACGCCAGTTCCCATCGCGCATCATTTTTCCCTTCCGATTCAAGAACGTATTCAAGAAAGGCCTTTCGCGTCTTTTCCCACTCCTGAAAATCAGCCCCGATCAGGCATTCCTTCAGGGCTGTACCCCGAAACCGCCTGTCCCCGAACATAGTAAGGAGTTTATAATAGAGCCTGACACCAAAATCCTCGAAATGCAGCGTGCTGTCCAGCACTGCGAACAGCTCCTTCTCGTAATGCTGGTGTATCCGTTCAATGCCGAAAAGTTGCAGATTGATGGACCAGACGGAAAAATCACCATACTGTTGCATGCGCCTGATCAATGCATGAATACCCTCTTTACGCGACCGTTCCACGATGTTCATGGTAAGGCCGGGCCCGGGCATTATGCGGCAGCGTATACCCGTCTCGGTCTCTTCAATGATATCCAGAAGGGACCTGAAAGGCTTTTGGATAAGCTCATCAGGCGCATACCCGAACATCCGGGTAAAACTCTGGGAAATCCAGAGTATCCTTGATTCCAGATCGACCGCAAACAATGCCTGGTGCGAGTCATTGAGCAAAGGCTTGAGAGGTGTGTTTACAAACTCTTCAATATTCATGTTTTTTATTTTAAATGAATAACCCCGGAGCAAGCTCCGAGGTATCGTGAAAAACCTGGAAATTTAGAATCGCAGCAAGCTGCGAGGTATTATACCTGGACATACGAATAAAATAAAATATTATTAGATTAAATGTATATGTTTTTATTGTTAAATGTAATCTATTGTGTTTTAAAATAATAATATCATTCCCTTTTCTTGTTTAAAATCAGAATATTCAATATGAGCATGCTTTTTGCATTGGATATGCTATACAAAAGGCTGTAACAAAAATATGAAAAAAAACAACCACACCATTAACCAGCTGGACACCCTTTTAGAAGAATATAAAACCATATTCGAGGTCACTTCTCAAGCCACAGACAAAAACGCATATCTTAAAAACCAGAAAACGCTTGAAGAGCTTGGGGAAAAGATAAAGACCATGCAATTCAATGCAAGGCTTGGCTTAAAACCAGGGTTATTGTAGAAAAAATATCCCTTAAACAGGAGGATCACCAGTATTATGAAAACCTTCTTATTGTTCCTGGCCTTTACCTCGCTGGTCTTTGCGCAAAACTATTCCAGCGACTCGCTTATTGTGCAGGCAATACTCGATTCAAATGGATGGAACAGCTTCACCGTACAGGAAGTAAGCGTCGTGAGCGGCAACAGAATCGTCGAACTCAAACTCAGGGGAGAGGCTATCTATTCCAGGGAACAAATAAGCAGCGGAGTGTATACCGGCTGGTTCTCCTACCGTTCCATTACCCGGTTGTCCGCGGAAATTGGCAACCTTACAGCCCTGGAAAAACTCGACCTTGGCGGCCACCAGATGACCAGCCTTCCCTCCGCCATGGGTAATCTGGTCAATTTAAAATATCTCTATCTTGATCCAGAACACTATTGGGACAATACAACAAAGGCCCATATACACGACGGCGATGGTGATGTTTTCTACGACGATAGTTTGCGCCATAAATACTATTTTTGGAGCGATACCCTGCCGAAGCGCTACAGTACAACGGGCCGGATAAACGACTTTTCAAAATTTCGGATCGGAGCGAGGTTGTCTGCGCTCCCCTCTACCTTTGTGAACCTTGCCAATCTGGTTGAACTGGACATAAGCAACAATGCCCTTGATTCTATACCTTCATATATAGGTAATCGCACTGACATGACGAAATTTTGGGCAGCGTGCATTGGCCTGTTCCAATTCCCCCCTCTGGTGCTAAATTTGGTTAACCTGGAACTCCTGAACCTGAGCCGGAATTTTATTGCCACAGTGCCGTCCGGAATAAACGCGCTAACCAAGCTTACATCGCTCAACCTGAGTGGTAACGAGATTACCAGCCTTCCGGAAACCATGGGCGGCCTTACGGCGCTGTCCGATCTTCTCGATGTCTCGGTAAACGAAATTGCCTCGCTGCCCCAGGCAATAGGTAGTTATACCCTGCTCAAACGGCTTAATGTTGACCACAACCTGATTACCTCACTGCCGTCCACTATTGGTAATTGCGCAAGACTTACACGGCTTGATGCGCAGGTGAACAGCATTGCCAGCCTGCCTTCCACCATCGGTGGTCTTGATATGCTCGACACCTTATTTCTCGAATGGAACAACCTTGCCAGCCTGCCCCTGGAGATAGGCGGCCTTGCAAAAATCAAAAACCTCCAGTTAATGCACAATAATCTTACCAGCCTGCCGGCTGAATTCTGTAATCTGAGTACGCTGGCTGAGCTCTACATAAGTCACAATCAATTGACCGCGCTCCCAGACTCGTTTGGCAGACTCTCCAGCCTTACCATTCTTGAAGCGACGGACAATAAATTGACGGACATTCCCGCTTCGTGTGCCCGCCTTGGATATATGAAACGTGCCTATCTTTCAGACAATCTTCTTGCTTCCCTATCCTCAAAGATCGGTTCGCGTACCTACGACCTTCAGGTCAACAATAATCAGTTGACCTCCCTGTCGCCCGCCATCGACGCTGTCAAGCTATCAGTGCGCAATAACAAACTGACCAGCCTTCCTGGGTCCATCATGCTGTCATCGATGAACTTTCTCGATGTTTCCTTTAATGAACTGACCACGCTTCCCGACTCCATCTCCTTTGCTGCAAATTTGACCGAATTTCATGGTGCGGCAAACAAGATTGCCAGCATTCCTTCCCCGTTCCTGAGTCTGACCAAGCTGGTAACACTGGATTTTCATCACAATGAGCTGACGGCACTTCCCGACAGTATTGGATACAAAATGACCAAATTGACGTTTTTTGATGTACGCGGGAATATGCTGACCACCCTTCCGGCTTCTCTTGGGAAACTGACGAACAACTACCTGAATATATATGCTGACTCGAACCATATTAGCTGGCTGCCCGATTCGCTGATAGCCTGGCGTCCAAACATCATGATGGAGATGTCCTTTAACCATTTGACTGTTGCCGGGTTGCCGGCCAATGTACGTTCCCTTACCTCAACATTTCATTTTAACTACAACCGGATATGCAATGCGGATGCAACCCTTGACTACTGGTTACGAGGAAAAACAAGTGGTTATCAGGTGACCCAGGACTGCAGCAGCACCAACGTAACGGCCGTTTCCGGCTCGAATGCGCTGGTCAATATGCTTTCGCAGAACACGCCAAACCCTTTTAACCCATCCACAAGCATTAATTTCTCAATTACATCGCCGCGCCATGTGACTTTGCAGATATATGATATCAAGGGCGGATTGGTAGCCTCGCTGGTCAATGCTTCCCAACAGGCAGGGCGCCATTCCGTGATCTGGGATGCGAGCGGCCTGGGTTCGGGCATCTACTACTACCGGCTTGTTGCCGGCGATTTCAAGGCAATAAAAAAATGCATCGTAATCAAATAATTGTGAGGTATACCATGAATACAATAAAAAATCCGACCATCGTCAGCTTGTTTGTCGTTCTCTTTATCGCCGGGCTATCGCTGATTCCGGTGCAGGCCGAAAACCTGACCATTCCGCAGACGCTTATAGCTAAAATGGACACAACAGTTCCTCGATACCCATCGGACACCCTCTGGAAGAAATTGGCATCAGAATATGCGTCCAGGATAAACCAGCTCGACAGCAGCAATCTTTTGGTGCAGAAAAACCTTCCACGGTTGCAGGAAAAGGTTCTGCTTATTTATAAATCCTTCAATAACATTGACAGATATGGTTCAAATTTGTACCATTACATGGCTGCCACCAGTCTTTTACCGTATTTGGAATTATATGTGAGTGCATTGGAAAGAGGTGTTGACCCGGCGCGTTCATTTCCCGGCTCCCATATTGGCGGCGCGTTTATTTCGCCAAGCGGTAATTATACAGTAGGTTATCGGTACGCCATACCCGTTTCTTATTCGCCTTTAAAGGCCTTTCCGGCTGTTGTCTGTTTTCAATCCGAGCCGAATCCGGTGACAGTGTCGCATTCGTCTTATATTTTCGTATGGGCGCAAAGTGGAACCTCGAAAGAGACTTTTATGGACATTGCCAAGGACCTGCATATGGATCCGTTCGGTACATATATTGTTTCACATTCAGACGGCGCGCTCGGTGGGGTGCAAAACGCCGCCCGTATCCCTCACAACTTCGCCGCATACGTGCCGCTCTCTTCCGGCATCAGGGAACCCATCAGGTTTGATACATGGCAATATATCCGGTACCTGCAAAACATCCCTGTCCTGATCATGTGCGGAACTACCGATCCTTTTATCGCAAACAACCAGGCGGTGTACCAGGAAATATCAGCGGCAGGCGGTATTGTTGAATGGCGTTCATGGGTCGGATATCATGAGCAAAGTGTTCTGTCTGAAGAAATAGAGTTTCAGATTATGACCGATTTTTTTGACAAGTACCGTTTATATCCATATCCCCAGACTGTGACCCACCTTATTGACAACATCAAATATACGCGTGCTTATTGGGTGAACGCGCTTTTGAATAAGAATTATTCTGCATCAGGCACGGAACTTTATATGCTCGGTGTTTCGTTCAAGGTTACCGCACACAAAACCATAAATACCATCGAGGTAGAGTATGCAGATAACCATATATCCGGATTTGATTTTTTCCTTAACGATTCCCTTGTTTCAAACAAAAGCCAGCCGGTGAAAGTGGTGCGGGGCAGCGACACGCTTTTCAATGGCATCATTCCCGGCGACGGTAAACTCACTGTCCACCTGTACGATGCCAGCTCGATACCCACTTCATTGCCTCCCATGCACCAGGCAGCAGGGTATTTTTCGAACATGGAGACCACGCTGTTATGGGAAGGACTCAGCGCGATTGAACAAACCTATTTCGGCGCGACCACGCCGATCCCACGGGATGTACCTGCACAGCAGACCAGTGTTGAAGCGGATATTATCAATGACCAGCAGCCGCTTGTGGTTACCGTGGGACCCAATCCATTCAATCCGGCAACTACTATTACCGTGAACCATGGCGGGGCTGTTACTGTGTCCCTCAAAATTTATACTATCAAAGGGGAGATGGTCAAAGACCTGACTCCGTCTTTCAGCAATACCGGATCTTCCGCGCATTCATGCGTATGGGATGCTGGGAAAATGCCCTCAGGGACCTATATTGTCAGGGCTGTCAAAGGGAAACAGGCCATAACCAAACAGATTACGTTGCTCAAATAATGAATGCTTGACGGGGGGTGTCCGAAACAGCCCCTCCCCCCTTCTGTTTTCGGACACCTATCCTCTCGATGCACATTGATACAGGGTATTAAAAATACCCTGTCACTTTCAGGTTCAGACTGTGATACGCTGACCCATACTCGCTGTTTTTCCTGGAGCCAGCGCTTATCAGGCCATTCACTTTGACTGTTATATTATCAGAAAATAGATATTCAATGCCAGGCAGTATAACACCTGAACCGTCGTTGAGATTGACAAGCCCAAACAGGGAAAGAGTTATATGCGCCACCACTTCTTTGCTGGTGCCAAGCATGAGATAATGCCGTGCAAACCCGTCCATTTCCCCGCCAAACATGCGGATAAGATCTGCACCTGAATAATCAGCGCTCTTTTTCTGACCCAGGCCATTGAAATAATATTCAGCCATCACATATATACCGGTCTCAAAGGTGTAATCCATGCCAGCGTCTATCTGCGCATAGAGCGAATCAAAATCACTATATCCCATGCCCGAGTACACAGGATTCACCAACACGCCTTCGGCCCATACACCCACATCAAAGATCTGGCCTGCAAAATCAGCGCCTGCCATGGTCTTTTTCGGAAGCCCCAACAGTTCAGCATCAGCGCTCATGGCATACATGCCGCATACTGAAAGATCGAACCGGCCCGCATTAGTTTTGACCCGTATGCCCGCGTTTGAATGGCGCGGGTCTGTGCCGGGTGACACAATAGCCGAAATCCCGCTCATGGCTCCAAACGGCGCTTCGAGCCGCAGCGCATTTACGCCCAGCTTGGGCGCCTTGGGATCAAGCGGATTCTTCACGTTCCAAATATCAGTGGGATTGAATGCATACCCTGTTCCCCACCCCATCATCTGACGGCCAATATAGAGGTCAAAACGCTTTGTAAAAAGTTTGACCAACGCGCGGTCGAGTGCGACATTGTCGTGCGGGTAAAACGAGGAATAGGGCAAATGGCGGACAAACCGGTCTATTTCATCCGATGATGAGGAGAAAATGGCAAGCGTAGACGAATCGAGATACGAGAGGACATCCCCCATAAGTTCGCCAGCAGCCCGATCCATGACAGAGCCGCTCCGAAACGCGGTAAAAGGATCCAGAGGCTGCAGCGCTGAGGTGACCAGCACATGCGCTTCAACGGCACTGTGTTTACCGTATTTCCATGCCCCCTCGAGACGCACCTCGGCACTGGTGGAAAAAGTCTTGTCCTGATCAAACATAACAGTTGTGCCTGTGTTTGCATACCCAGAAAACGTTGCCTCGGCCATGCACACGCCAGCGCACGCCAGTATGACGAATAAAACAAAAACGTCTTTCATACCCATTCCTTTACAAATAAGCGTCCGCCTACTGTTTGAGACTGCGCTCAGTGAACATTGCCTCGTCCAGGGGAATATCATAGGCAATACTGTCCATGGTCATCACCGTCCTGGTGCCTTTGACCACGTTCTTCATCTCGATCTCCTTTGCGGTCCAGTATTTGCCAATGTGCGAAACGCCCCGTAGAAAGAGCTTCTTCCACAGCGTGTTATTTTCATCGTAGAAATGCGCTTCCCTGCCTACAAATTTCTGCGTATCGACCCAGAAAACAATTTTTGAATAGGAGCCACTCTTCTTTTTAGACTTCAGCTCTATGATATGACAGGGAACGCCCTCCACCTCACCCTGGCCCGTAAGCGCACAGGTATAATCCTTGCGCCACTCCTTGGTCGAGAGATCTTCATACGAAAAATCGGAGTTGTTGACTGACTGGTTTTTCTGGTGGCTGGCAATCTTGCGCACACGCGCGGTGCGCGCGGAATAAAACCAAATGTCGTCGCCATCGTTGAGCATAAGGATTTTCATTCCCTTGATGCGCGCGGGCGACACATATTCCATGAGGCCCTTTTCCCCTTTTGCCGCTGACCAGCTCACCAGCTTCGACTCATTGACGCTGTTGTCAGCCGCGTATACAGCCTGGGTCATTTCAGTGCGCGCGGTGTTTGAACTTTCATTGGCCTCCATACTGTCCAGAATCGCCTCAGCCGTAATAGCAGCGCAGGGCAGCGCGAAAACGAGCAGCGCCAGTATTCCGCAGAGTTGTCGAGTAGGCGTCATAGTATCTCCTTACAATAAAGTGTATTTATCATGAGAGACACCTTACGCCCCTCACAGAACCGGAC
>MFYT01000109.1 GCA_001789205.1 Candidatus Raymondbacteria bacterium RIFOXYA2_FULL_49_16
GCCCTGGCTGCGTGAATTGCCCCAGATATCGATTGATGGTGCGTATGATCCATTTGCCCAATCAACCGCTTTATCAGCTCCGGCAGGACGAAGAAAGTTGGTGTCCGTTATGGTGGTGCTCAGGAAGGTTGAGGCGGAAGAGTCGCAGATACTTTTGGTGTAGTAGGTGGCTGCCTGGCCCTGGAACATATGGGCAGTGGGGGAGGTCTCGTAAACCGTGTTGTACACAGTATAGGGGCCAACCGCATATCCGGCAGTACCGTAAAAGACCGTGTCATTGCCGCTGGATATCAGGTTGTTGGCAATGGTGATATTGGCCATGACACCGCTACCGCTCGCATCGTCGCTGATACTGATAAATTTATTGCTGCAATCGTATGCGGTATTGTTAACGACATAGTAGAGAGAATCGCGGCTGCCTGCGTTATACCCATCGTTTTCACCAAAAACCATAGGCCGGTAACACTTATTGAAGATATTGTTGCGCACAAAAAGGCCCTTGTTGCTGCCCTCATGGTATTTAACGTAAATAGCGCTATTGTTTGTACCTCCGGTAGTGCCCGACATGTCGAATATATTCCTTTCCACCCAGATGCTGTCAAAATGGTTGGGCGCACCGGAATACGAGGGCTTTACACAGTAGATTATTTTATTCAATTGACCGCCGCCGTCGCCGGTAATCGCCAGCCGCAATCCGCGGACAGATGTATAACTTGGGACGGTGAAAAGGGCTGTAACGCCTGCCCCATTGGTAACAACTTTGGTAAGCAAAGGCATTTCCGATGGTTTCGCGGCCCAGCGCTGCGGTTCAAAAATGAGATTGTTGGCATAAGTAGCATGGATATTGGACGCGCTGATACCCGCAGTACTGGCCCACGAATATGTCCCTGGTCCGATTTTGACCGTGACCATACCGGAAAGGTCTGAAACCTTGCTGATGTGTGCAACAGTGGTATCTATGGTTTTGAAGGGATGCAGAGAATCATTACACTCGTTGCACAAATTATCATACCCACTCGCTGAATCAACCCATATAGTGCCGGAAGTGTATGGTGTATTAGTACATGCGGTGATCTCGTCAGCGCCGATCTCCCAGCCATTACCAAGCGGCCGGGTGGCACCCTCAATGTCCAAAGTGAACATGCTGCTGAGATTCGCACCGCGGTCACGGGCAATACTGGCTGCGCCAAGGCGCAAATCGCGCGTGGCCGCGGCAGTATCAACAAAGGCAATCTGCGCGTAAGTGATGTTGCGGTAATTTTTTGTCGGAGCCACTGAAAAGGACGTGTCGCTCACTATGTTGTTCGTGTCCGCGGCTGTGATAGCGCTGCCCGCATCGTCAATGACATCCGTGACATAGTTGCCCCAGATAATGTTGTTTACCACGGAAATATTATTATTGCCTCCCTGAGCAAATCCAGTATCGCATTTTGTAATAGTATTGTTAAAGAAGCTGGTAGAACCACCCCAGGCCTGCCAACCACGTGCATACCCGTAGATAAAATTGTTCGAAATTACAGCATTTGAACCGCCTGGATTGGTTATCGCTCCTTTAGCACCGCCGTCCCGGATAATGCAATATATGATAGTTAGATTGGTACCATTGAGGTATATACCGTAATCGCCGCCTATATTGCGTATGTCCAACCAAAGGATATTCGTATATCCACTGCTAAGGTTCCATCCGGATCCGGCTCCGTTGACTACAACACCCGTATTTGCTTTTCCCGTATGCCGGTTTGCCGCGTTAGCCGTCACTGTTATGGTATGTGATGCGTCAGTAGTCCAGCCTGAGATATACTGGGACGTGAATTCAGCCCCGTCCTTGTAAAACAGGGCAACTTCGCTCCAATTGTCCGTCACTATGTTCCGGTTCTGGTTCTCCCAGTTCGCAAAGGTTGAGTATTTGCGCAATATTGTATACGCCGCGCCCGCGTTAGTGGAATTGGCGTTCCGGACAAGAACCAGACGCGTCTCAGAGGTCACTGAATCAATAATGTACCCTTTGCCGCAGGCAGCGATGTATATACTGTCGCCCTGGCCCCGGTTGTCGGTTGTCCACGCAGTACCTGATCCGATCACCACTTTTGAACCAGCTGTAGTAGAAATGGTTCCTGTGGTGTAATTCGCCCTGTTGCCGATTGATTCATACCGGTTGGGAACTGTGACATACACTTCCTTGTGCGACACGCTGGCCACAGAGCCGGTCTTCGGATACGTGGTGGAAACATCACCGGTTGACAAGCTCACGCGCATTGAATCATTGTGGCCAAGCGATGGAAAATCCGCCACAAGAATGTAGTTTGTCCCGGATGAAACAGTAAAGCCTGTGGAGAAAGAAATACGATTTGTTCCCCCTATGCTTACAACGCCCCCGCCGCCCACAGTTGTCTCTGTTACATCAACCACGCCGTCATTGTTCGCGTCAACATACAAAGAGCATCCCTGTACGTCAGATGACACAAGACCGTTGATACCTGAAAGCGCAAATGCAATGCTGGCTATCGAGGGAGTACCGCCAGAGGGCGTCAGTCTGAAGCGTAATATCCTAACATCAGCCTCCGCGCCGTTCTGTCCAAAAGCGTCGGAAACCTGGCCAGCATCATGGTCCGCAAGCGTCAATTGCGTGGGTGGGGAGGACGCCTGCTCGTCAAAACCAATGTCCGCCGTGCTGCCCGAACGGCTATCGCCATCAAAATCAAGAGAAGCTACATTTGCGTCACTCCCGGGACCTATGCCAGCGCCGTTGAGCAGCGAGCCTGCCCCAATATGCAAGTCTTCACTGCCCGATGTTGTAGAAGTAAATGATGCGTTCGCAATCGAAATGGTCTGGTTATTACTGCTGGTGCCTGCTGTCCCATCGTCTGACCCGTTGTAAACAAAATTTATTGTCGTATTACTGTAGTCAACGCCGCTAAATACATAATCCGGTCCTGTGCCCGTGTTTGCCGCATAATTGTTCTTAACAAGCGGCAAATATGATGAACTGGTGCTATTGTTCACGGTAATACGTATTGCTCCTCCAGAAGACGTATAGCTTCCATATACAGTATTGTTATAAATCTTACTCTGCCTCGCTGCGGTTGTTTGATAGTTCCCATCATAGTATAGGCCCCAGAGCAAAGTGCTGGAACCGCTGACTAAAATATTATCGTGAATGGAGCAAGCATAGTGGTCTGTGGTTGATACGTTCCCATTATAAATTAGATTTCCATAGTTTCCGCCACTTTGCTGGTAGAGTAAATTATATGCGAACTCACAGTTGTTCCCACAACCGGTGCCTGCGGTAGTGGAAGTCCCTATGCAACTTCCGTATGACCAGTTAGAGGATGTTCGTATTATCTTCAATCCAATTACTTTTGTATAATTAGCGCCAATATCAATATTCCGCGCATAACCCCCGGAAAAACTGCTTAGCAGCGTGTAACCCCCTCCGTTTATCACGCCATTATGCCTCTGGTTCTGATTGCACTCCGTTGATGTATTTGTTGGCGTAAAAATGGTAATATAATACGATGCGCTGGTGGTCCAGGTGGAACTCAGCGTATCCATTGAAGCGTCGTTTCCATCCGCATAACAGGAGATATATAGCTTAGTTTTCGCAGTGGTCAGGGCCATTGTATTCAAATGGCTGGAATTCGCAGAACCCGGAGCAGAACCGCTAATGGCAGCATTGAGAGAATTAAACGCTCGTTTGATGGAGTTCACCGTTGCGCCCGATATGCCCGAGGGCGTCCAGCCCTTTTGGTCGGTCACCACCCATTCGGACATCGTGTTCTTCTTCTTGATATACAGGGTGTAGTTCGTGTTGAATGTGATCATGTCCCCCACGCCAATATTGCCTGTCTGGGCAATGGAGAACGTGGCAGTGCCGCTGGTGACCGATATGGTCGGGCTGCCTGTCTTGAAATCCGACGCGCTCGTGCCAACTGAATAATACAGCGTACAGGGGTCTGCGGCAGCGGTCAGGGAATAGAGAAACTTATCAGCGCCGATGTCCCATGCCCCAACTGTTCTTGTTTCTCCATCAATGTCTGTATTGAATGGGTAATTTGCATCTGCGTGTAAATCTGCTCCAGCGGTTATTGCGTCAGTATCCGTTCCATACAGATGGAAGTCCTTGTTGGCCGAATCAACAAAAATGAGCGTTTTATTTGTTTTTGCGTTTGTGCCAGTAGCGGTCGCGTCTTTTGACAAATTATTTGTCGAACCCGCTTTGGATGTTAAAGTATAATCTGTCGTATTGCCATACGAAATATTATTTGAATAATATGCGTCAGCATCTTGTTGTATGCCAGTGGCGCATCCATACACAGTGTTATTGTATACACAAGGAAAATAAGTTCCAAAAGCCTGGTCAAGTTTCATTCCATACGAACCGGAATAATCAAAACCATAAATAATATTATTTATCACCATAACATCTGATGCTGTTCCGGTCCAGACTATGCCGTATCTTATTCCCGTGGCCCCTGATCCGCGAATAATATTTCCATTTACAATCTGGCCCCTGCCAGAGTACGGGGCATTTGAAAAAATTCCATTGGAATTTACAGCGTCTATCTGCAGGCCTTCTATGCGCGTATAGCTTCGAACGGCCAACTGGCCGTTTACCATGTATTTTGTGGCCGACCACTTCCCGCTATGCCTTTGCGACGCATTAACTTCATTCACCGTGTCATATGGTGTGTATAAACGGAGATAATTGGATGACCCTCCCTGGATCCAGCTGAGAGTGGGGGCTGTGGCGTCGGGGCCTGTATCGTAATAGCAGGCGATATCCAGCTGATAGTTGCCGGCAATCAAATCCTGGGTGTTTAGATGCGTCGCATTGCTGACGCCGACAAAAGGGCCGCTGTCCCAATAGGGAAACGCCCCTCCGAGGCCGCTGAAAGCATGCGCGATCGAATTCACGGTTTGCCCGGTTACGTCTGGCGGCGTTGCTCCGGTCGCTGTAATTACCCTCCATTGGGTCGTGGAAATTTTTGAAGAAATATAAGCGATACTCGAAGCATTGTATGTTACCTGGTCCCCAACGCCCATGTTTGTAGCTGTTTGCGCAACTGAAAAAGTGGCTATTCCGCCGGATAGGGTAATTGTCGGAGAACCTGTTTTATGGTCCGTGGTGTTCTGGCCAACGCTGTAACAGATTTTGGTCTGAGAAAACCCCAGTGAATACAAAAAAAGAATGGTGCCAGTTACAAGAACAAAGTTACTCATTGCGGTCTTTGACATAATCAGCGTCTCCCTATAATTTTCAAATATCTTTCATATATAAAATAAACTAAAAACGTCAAAAACATCTAAACTATTTATTCTCAAATTAACTATTATAAACGATATTATTATTTTATTCTATTTAACTACTTTATATGTATTTTACATGTAATTCTGGTATAATTTTAGATGTATATTCAATAGAAAAGGTTTATTTTATATGTTTGATGGTTTTTCAAAGATTAATCGCTTAAAATATGTGAACTATTCACGCTTTTTCTTCAACTAATTTTACATATTAAAATAATAGCAATATAAATAAATATATTATATATTTTTAGCGTAAGGCGAACAGAAGTAAGATGATATGTATAAAACCATTAAAATAAATTTAAGGAGCGCCCAATGAATAAAATTTTAACAATTTCATTCATTGCACTGTTTTCTGTGTTGGGATTCACCCAGACCACGGATACCATCCCTCAAATCTGGGTTCAACGTTTGGTTACGCCAGACTCCATTTTTTATGAAGGCGCTCCTTCCGGATCTCATTCAACCGTAAATCTCCGCGCATGGGCCAGCAATGACTCAATCACCCAGGGCCTTCCTCTCGATGTTATCCTATTAACCGACAACAGTGGTTCCATGGGCACTCGTAATCCCGGCACTCGTGACTGGATACCCCCAGTCTCACGCATCCAGGGGGCGTATAACGCATGCGTCAATTTTGTTGACAGCACACTGAACATTCATGATAGCGTGGCCCATATGCGTTTCTGCGCAAAGGTCGACACTCCCCAACCTTACACTAACAACTTTGCGCTTGCAAAAGCAAAAATGGACACAAATATCAACGGCAAACAAACCGTTGGCGGTATCGTATACGAGGGTACCGCTTCCTATACAGGCATCCTTGAAGCAGTACGCTATATGGGGAAAAACGCCAAACCGGGTCGATTGAATGTGTTAATTGCGCTCACCGATGGTGAAGATAACGCATCAGGTAGCTACGGGTGGTACTGGACCTTGAACAGAGACCGCGGTTATATTCTACCGAATCTTGGCACAACCAAGACAAGGGCCGTTGATTCTGTTGTAAAAATCATCGATTCACTGACTGCTTCCGGAATTAATTTTAAAATATTCACCATCAACCTGATGACTTACAGCGACACTACTTATCTAAAAAGAATCGCACGGCAAGGACATGGTACATGGTCTTATTCAAATTCAGGAGCAGACCTCGACGCCATTTTCTATGAAATTGGCCAAAGCATTTCCGACATTGCCGCTGTCAGCCTGATGCCCGGCACGCCAATGATCATTGACGTTCTTGGCCCCGATATCCATTATGTTCCCGGCTCATTTGTGGCCACTACAGGTATGGGTTACCAGGTACCCACCTTTCAAGTCGACACAGTGAGTGGGTTTACCAGGCTAAAATTTTTAATCGACACAGTCCGTGTGGGCAAATTCATTGACCTTAAATACGAGATTACCGCGGCATTGTATACGCCGGACGTAGCCACTGCAAAACAGATGCGGACCAACAACGCCTCAGGCAACAACCCCACCTACTATTCGCTGGTCCAATATGTTGATGCAAACGATTCAATTGTCACCAGGCCTGTACCCCGGAACTATGTATATGTTAAAAGCGAGATCGGCGGAGTATACCTCTCCACGACCGGCGCAGGTGTTCCGGTTACCCCCATGCCATCAACCATTGCGCAAACCTATACCTTTGCCACGCCAGCAACCTATCCCAATACCTTGCTTTATGCCATAAGAACCGATATTGCCACAGATACCATCGCAAATGTCCTGGTTCCCGCAACATGGTATTTTTATCCCAACCCAACCTGGACAGCCACCACACTCAATGGTGTCATTACTAACAACAGAACAGTCGGTGTTACGGTCGCCTACGATAACCATGATACCGCATCTCTCCGTATACGCTATATGTTCAACAACCAGACCTATGGCGACACCGTACTTTTCTCTTTTACCGACATCTCAGCGCCAGAACAAGTTATCTCAACCCAGATAGAACGCGATACCGCAAGCCATACACAAATAACCTCCAGATTTGTTGTCAGGGGCGATACTGCCTATCTGCGGACTTTTTCGTACACAGTATTTGCCCGCGGCCTCACCAACCGGAGTTCCAACATGCCCATTAGCGCAACCTGGAGCAAATCCGGCTTTGCTAACTTCGGGCTGCCAACAATAACCGGTGTTGCAACACAAAAAACATTCAGCCTCACTGATATTGCCCATGTGAATTTTACGCAGAACGATTCAGGGACAATTCGCATCGACTACAATGGATATACTTCCCAATTCCAGCTTGTTATATACGATACCACTGATTATGATACAACAGACAGGGTCGTTTTATACAACAATACATACAGTTTCAATAAAACCACTATCGAAACCAACTATCCTGTGTACACGTCAAACGATGTCTATACCGTAAACGCCGGTGACTCAATCACCTTCTGGCCCATGTTTTTCGACAACAACAGGAGCATAAACAAATACCTGAGCACAGGGACTGTTTCCTGGACCCTTAATGGCAGTTTTGCGGCCAACAGAGCTTATTTCGGCATCAGAGGTTTTACGCCAGGTTCGCAAGACCTCATTATTGCCTCATATACCAATGAATGGGGCGTTCTCCTGCGCGACACGGTCCGTGTTGGCTGGAACAATGAACCGCACCGCTATATGTCAATTGAATCCCAACCCGGCGTGCCCTACAGCAATGTAACCAATTTTGTCACCGATACCCTGGTCATTTTAAACACACAGACAGACACGGTCGGCGGTCTCTATGCCGTGGTGCGCGACGGATTAGGATATTGCGTGTCCGACTGCAACAATGATTACGAAAGCTGGACCGATGCGGGACCTGGCGCAAGTTATATCACTGTTCCGGGAGTAATCACCAGCACTGGCTGGATCTACAAGACCAGCAACCCAGCGGCTGCAACAACCGCCATGGTCATTGCCATTGGCCAAGCCAGCTATGGCCTGGGCAACCAGCGCGACACGGTCTTTGTCCGTATCGCGGCCTATTCGTACGACAAACTTGACATATGCGCTGCCGCGCCAATCCAGGGTTTCAGTATTGGCGACACCATTCCACGCAATACAGTCATAAGTCTTGCTGCATGCGAACTTACCGGTAGTTTTCAGGCAAGGGCGCGCCATGATGCCACTCTCTGGGACATTGTGACTGTTTCCTGGACTGTGAAAAACGGAACTGCCCTGAGCAATACCTTTCCCCTGTCAGCTCCCAGTATAACCCTTGATCCTGTTGCAGGGACCGCGCGCGACACCCTCTTTGCCACCTATGCTGGCGCAACCACGTTGCGCGACACCATGCTCTTTTCCGCGGCGCCAGCCTATTTCATTGGCATCCAGCTCGATTCCACAAAAACAATCACCTCAAATCTCCAGGAAATAACCGTTAGAGGAAATTTGACCCAGTTGCGCAATACCATGTTTTGGCTCTATGCCATGGGTAATTATAATTGCACAGCAGCCCCTCGAAGCCCGGCTGCCGCAACATGGAACACGACTCTCTCGCAGACATGGTTCTCTAGCATGATCAATCAGACCAACGTTTGCTCAGTTTTTGTCAATTTTAACAACATGCCAAACACGCAGGGCAGCCACAGCGCCAGCGGTCAAATCAGCATCTCCTACACCACTACTCTCGGCAATGTGACTGACAACATCCTGTTCAATATTATCGACACCACTGACTATGACACGCTCGAATACCTCATTGTCGATACCTCTGCCAGCGCCATTGTCACCTTCTCGGAATTTATGGGAAAAAATATCCCCCTGCTCCAATATTCAGCCCCAGCCGGCTCAACCATTCCCCTGTATGCCACGCTCTACGACCTTAACAACGCCGCAGTCGGTTTGTTCCCCAAACGCATTGGCGCTGACCAGGCCATCTGGCAAATCCGCCACAGCGCAACCGGTCAGTCAGAGCAGGTAAACGCCACAACATACAATCTTACCAGCACAGGCGCTGGCACAAAAGACACCATTGTGGTTTCGTATCCAGCCCCCACTGCAACGTTTACCCAGCCAATCAAACCCACTGGCCGCATGACACAGACCATTATTGTTTCCTGGACTGCGGGCACTGGCAGGTTCCTGCGCATAGTGGACGCGCCAACAACAGGCGCCAGCGACATCACCAGCATATCAATGCAGGCTGGTACCGATACCGTGCATGTCTACGCCATTGTGGTGGACCAGTTCAACAACCGCATTGCCAATGGCCCTGTGCAATGGAGTTCCTCCAACGCCACATACATCACCGTGCCAACAAGCACAACCTACGATGGTAAAATTGTGAAGGCCAGCCAACCCTCAGCACCCATAACAGTCAGTGTGGTTGCGACCCTTCCGGCAAACACCAACCTGGGAAACAACTACTATTCAGGCTCTGTCGCTCTCTACGATACAGTCACAATCACTATTGGTAATTTTACTTTCGATAGTTTGCGGATCGTTACCTACAACAATCCATACGATTTCACAACCACTGAGAACAAAACCATTAGCGGCGATGGCGCAATTGTAAGTTTCTTTGACCTCTTGCTCATGCGTACCTGCGCCCAAAGCGCCACTTTTAAGGCTCAAATCCACAGTACCAACCCTGCCATGGGCGTCAATGGCTGGGTTTCCGACCAGGTAGTGACATGGGTCAACAAAACAGATACGTCGCGTAACGCTGTATCGTACACAGTTTCACCGGTGACCCAGGTCAACCTCGATACCATCAGGGCTATTTCAGGTTTGCTCCATGCTGACATCCATTTTAAGACAACCGCGCCAAACATTGTCAGTGTCCAGCTTCTGCCCCACCCCGCAAACGGCCGTATCGTGGTTTCCGGCGATTCAGCGTCAATTCGCGACACGTCCATTACCTTTACCGTGACGGGTACCGACGAGTGCGGAAACAGCGCGGGCGTCAATGCCGCATGGAATTCGCTCGGATTTACCCGGATCGTTTGGGCAAACAGCTTTGCAACACAGCTGGGGCTCACTGCGCAATCAACCAAAATAATTAATTTTCTCGACATGCCCAGCGACACCACTCCCCAAAGCGACAGCGGTTACATCGCCATTACCTATACCGACCCTGTATCAAACATAACCTATACCGACTCAATCAAACTGATAATCCGCGATAATACCGATTACGATACTGTCGATAAAGTGGTCATTGTTCCTGATTCCATGTACCGTACCGCGAACAATAAAGACGACTTGTATGCGCAATATTCCAATGTCAACTACACGCAGTTCTCCGGCGATTCCATCAGGTTCTCGGCCCTGCTCTTTGACATCAACGCCAACCCAAAATTCCTGGCCAACTACGAAGTAGGGTACAACAATGCGCACGCCTTCTGGTATCTCAACGGCAAGCCATGGGATAATCCCGCCACCACGGTTGATTCGGTCTTTGTCTATGGACGTACCGTGCCCGGCGCGGACACCATCGTGGTGCTCTACGGCAATACGCCAGCCACTGCAATCATCCGCGATACTGTTATCATCACCTGGACCGCGGGTCACCAACGCGTGCTCTACATTGAAAGCGCGCCAGGAACCGCGGGTTCCAATACACCCCAACTGGCAAGCACCATGGTCTTTACCACGGTCGATAACGGTCGTTCAGACACGGTTTATGCGGTAATACGTGACGAATTCAACAACTTTGTCACCAACGATCCGCTTGAACGGTGGACCTATGCCTCGGGTGAAGACGACTATTTCGTCTTTCTCAGGTATCCCACAGGCCAGGTCACCAATCTGGGCGTGGTCACCAAGCTCGATTCAAACCCCCCAGCTACACGAAGCTACCATCTTATTGCAAACATCGTGGCCGGAACGCCGGTCAAGGGCGTCACTCTTTCCAAGACCATTGCCGACACCATTGCCATTGATCTTGCCAACTACTCCTTTGTCGAATTGGGCATCTTTGCCGCCTCAAACAACATTATCAGCACCACGGGCGTGGCCTATCCAGTGGGTGCCAGGATCCCGCAAACCACGGTGCTCACCATGACTTCTTTCGAAGACACAATACGCGTGGAAACGAAAAAGAGGCGTAATGATCTTCCCGCTTCTGACGCCAATGCCTGGCTAACCCAAAGTGTGTCCTGGAGGCTCTCTGTGCCCGGCGTTGTTTCCAGCGCCCTTTTCCCGGCAACCGTGGCCTCGCGCGCAACCCTTGCGGCCATTGGCGCTGTCACACTCGACACCCTCGTAGGCACCTCCACAGGCGATGGCCTGAGCGCACGCATTCTATTCACCATTGAAGAGGCCTGGATAGATAGTTTCATAATCATCTACAATCCCGCCGCGGTCATCGCGGGCAGCGGTTTCCCCTTTACCATCATTGCCCTTGATAAAAACGGCGACACCATCACCGATCCATCGCGTCTTCCCACTGGATTCAACCTCTCGTCGCTCAATTTAATCGTCCATTACAACAACCTCGATACCACTGTGCTGCACGGCGGCACCACCTTTATCTCCGACCCCTTTACCAATGGAGTGTCCAATAATACGGTGGTTACCTATAGTGCCGGCGCCAATCAGGTGATCATTGAAATACCCTATCCTTACAACGGCGGCATTGCGATATTCATTGACACGTTCAATATCACCACACGGCCCGGCGAGCCGGATTCCTTGGTGGTCATTAACTATGGCGACTCCACTCCGGTCACCATTGATACGCTCTCGTCGTTCAACGATGACAATTCCACGCGTACCTTTATCGTACGGCTCTTTGACGAATGGGGCAACCTGATTACCGACAAAACCGTCTATGCGGGCGTGGACTGGAGTACCCAAGGCGATGGCATCTCATTCGATAAAATCCAGGCAGCCGCTGATCTTATGCAGTACAATGCCTCGGACGACACAGGCATGGGCGGCATGGGGACCATCAACGCTTTCTATGTACAAAACGACGGCGATTCCCTGAAATATTCTTTCACTATTGTCGTCATTCCGCTGGTGCGCATTCTCGACATCTCCACGCACGAATGGGTCGGTGACACCACGACCGCGCTGGGCACCGCGGAAATCGAGTCGGTCATTGTTAACGTGTTGCGCCGCGACCTCGATTATCTGAAACTGCTCATCACCGAAGACTCGCTCGAATATCTCTACGTTAAAAAGCTCAGGGAATTCGGTTACAACGACAAGCGGGATGGATACCTTGACTATCTAGACATCACATTATCGCGTCCCTTCACTTTGAAGGAGAAATATGTCTCCGCTATCAAGTTCAAGGCTGAAGTAGACGGATTGCAGGATTCCGTGATATGGAAAACCGAGGACTCCATCACCATCAGCGAAACTGAGACCATTGCACGTAAAATACGGCTCCAGGCGCTCGACATGCCCGGCAGCGTTGAACATACGAAATACCGGCTCTGGCTGCTCCCCAATTCCGTCAACACCAAAGGCGCGTCGCCGCTCGAGACCGGTTTGCTGCCTATTGTCGCCTTTAACAACGACGCTGTCTACGAGGACGGCAATCTTGCCGGCACCCGCTTCCCCATGCTCATCGGCAGCGGCGCCCCTCTATACGCCACGCCCGACAGTCTCATCACCGATTCAGCTCCGCCCGTTATCTGGAATTTCAAGCTCCAGAACCACACCTGCGACCTCGATAACCCGGAAAACACAGCCACGATATTCTTCTCAGAACCTGTACAAACCAGTAGTATCCCCTCCATTGCTTCGTCCGTTATCGCCTTTGCCTTGGTGAATGGCGACAGCACCGACAGTCTTTTCATGAGAACGCTGATTAAAAATGGATATAGGACCACGGTCAACGATGTGGACCATAGCATTGTTTCCTGGGACTACCGCGGCGAGACCGTCAAAACCTTTGCGTATCAGGTCGTCATTGATACGTCCGCAAACAGGTTCTTCAAGGCGAACCTTACCAAAATCCGCTTCTCAATAAATCCCTCCGCTGGCCAGGTACTCGATATGTGGGGCAACAAAGCCATGGCTTCCAACAATCTGGCGGTCACTCTGGTCAACGATGCGGCCTACAACGCGAAAATCTGCAATCTGACCGGAAACACGGTCGTGGACCGCATGACTGCCATGTCACTAAGCTGGACCTCGGTCAAAGGCGATGATGGCAGGTATGTGGATGTGCCGGCATTCCCTTTCTTCGGATTTACGGTGAATCTCGACCTCATTACCAACAGCGGTAACATGAACAATGTGGTCGGCCAATTTACCTTGGGCAACCGGACATACATCATCTGCGATTTCGATACACTCGAGGCCTTTGTCCAGACCGATGTCTCAATCTACGATCTGTTCGGTAACACGGTGGCCACCCCAAAAACAAACAAGCTGCTGCACGGGGATTTCACCATACAAGATATCCGGATCGGTACGGGCATCGACTCCATACAGCCCAAACTCCCGACAATGTCGCTTCAGGAAATCGAGAGATACTACCGGATATACCCGAGCGACAATCGGGGCGATCCTGACACATTGCGTCCCATATACCCGGAAACATTCACTCTTGGCTACGAGTTCCTCAAGGAAACAAGCGGACCCCGTACGATAACATCCTTTAGGCTGCCGGTCTGGAACTGTCTCAATGCAAAAGGCCGTCTTGTGGCGCCCGGCGGTTATATCGCGGTACAATCGATCAGGATAGCCAAGGAACTGACTGAGGCGGTAAAGAAGTTCATTGTAACGAGCGGTGAAAAGCGTGGGACACGGACCTTTGACAATCTTCCGGTCCCCTGATCATCATAGGGCATCTCTCTGCCTGTCGCGATACTGGCTTGGAGTTAGCCCTTTGATTTTCTCAAAAGCGCGTATAAAATCATGCTGATCTGAAAAACCAGCTTTGCGGCCGATCTCAGTGACCGGCGTAACGGTCTTTTCCAGCATGTCCGAAGCCTTTTCTACCCTGATTTCCTGCAAATGCTGTGACATCGACTTGCCTTTCACACGTCTATAGACAATATGCAATCTCTGCCTGCCCAACTGGATCTTGTCCGCGACCGAATTACCATTGAGGCCGCTGTCGCTATAATTATCAAGAAGCAGTTTTTCAGCTTCTTGGACCATCCGTTTCCATGATTCAGGAAATTCAGCCGCCGCATGGCGCTCCTTTTTGTTCCGCCTGATAAGTATGGCAAACAACAGACAAAGGACAAAGGCGGCAAAAACCGCGGCCTTTATTTCCCCGCCCTTTTCATTTGATAGTCCAGAAAGAGCGCCTATGATGTTAATCGCGTAGATCATTGCTTATCATATCGATGAAATAAAGGCGTTGTCATATTTCTGGGTCCCAATATCAGTGACAGGTCCATGGCCAGGAAGCACAACCAGGCGTTCATCAAGCGCGCACAGCCGTTGTAACGAACCGCAAAGCAGGTTAAAAGAACCTCCGGGAAGGTCGTACCTGCCCACGCTTCCCTGAAACAGGACATCACCGGTAACAACCAAATCGTCCGCGACAAGGGAAATGGAACAGTGTGAATGGCCGGGCGTATGCATCACTTTCATTGTTTCGTTTCCAAGGGAAAGAGTATCGCCTTCGTCTATTTTTTTATAGTCTGTGATCAGTTCATTGGGCTCAAACCCCAGCAAAAAACATGAATCGCGATAAAACTCCCGCAATTCTTCAGCGGCCGCGTGCATGCGCACCGGAACGTTGAATTGGCGTGCAAAGAGGGCGGCGGCATGCACATGGTCCGCATGGGAGTGCGTAGCAACGATTGACCGGACTTCCAGACCTTCTGTTTCTATGAATTGCGTCATGCCCCGGCAAACCTGAACAGGATCAACAATGCAGGCGGTTTTTTCCTTGGTATAGAGAACATACGAATTTGTCTCTATAGGGCCAAGCTCGAACATCCTGTATCTCATATCATTAAAATAGTTATCTTTAGTGCGACATGGAAGCCTATACAACGCATAATCTTGCGACTGAATTAAAAAAAATCAGCCTCCAGGGAAATGTAGCGGGTATCCATTCACGGCTTTCCGCCATTGGCGAAATTGATCCCTCCCCGGTTTCCGAAAACGAGGCGCGCAAGGGCATGCGTCCCTTTGTGAAAACAGTGATCAATGCCTTTGTCGAGGCCCTTGGCCCCGAAGGCACTCTGTTTGTTCCTTCCCATTCGAACAACACCGAACTTGACGCCTGGTGGTATTACCACGGGCACAACAAACAAATGCCGCCGAACAACGGCTTTTATCATCCGGAGATAAGCCCGTCAAACGTAGGCGCTTTTACGCAGGGTGTTATTGCGCACAATCAGGGCATCCGGAGCCTCCATCCAACCCATTCAACCGCTGCCATTGGCAAAGAAGCTCGGTATCTGACAAACGGACATGGACCCGATTCTCAGCCCGTAGGCATCCAGAACGCCTTTTCCAAGGCCATTGGTCTAGATGGGACCATCATATTCATTGGCGCTGTGTTCAACTCAAACACCATGTTTCACGCCTATGAGACCCTCTTTTTGCCGGCATTAGCGCCCTATTTCCCGGCAGTCGCCATGGTTGAGCAGCAAGGAGAAAGAAGACTCTTTGCGCAAACATGGCACCCCTCATTACACCGCGAATTTTATGATAACAAACGCGAGGAATCAAAATCCATACGAGCATTGTTCGAATCGGGGCTTATGCACGAATCTTCCCTTGGCAATGCGCCCCTTTTCTATTATAACGCCAAGGAAATGGCCCGCTATTTTCTGGAACGCATGATCAGGGAACCCGACATCCTTTTCTGTACCAATGGCGCCCGTTGCGGAAGAAGAAAAAGCTGCCTCAACATCATTTTCAGTATGAAAAAGCTTTTTGCGAACAAGGATGGTTCGTGGGACACAGAGAAAATCCGGTCCCAGGTCCCGCAAGAAGTACTGCGACTTCTTGAGCCGGGCATGCAAAAAACCGTCTTTTAGGGAACTTTTCCACCCCCTGTCCCGTTTTATATACAAGGAACAACTTTGAACCGGGAATTTGAAGCCATATACGAATCGCTCAAAGATGGTGTATTTACAATGGCTTATCGGTATCTTGGCGACAAGCAGGCAGCTTTCGATGTTTCGCAGGACGTGTTTATCAAGGTCTACGAAAATCTCGGAAAGCTGCCCAAGGGAAACGAGCAAAAGGCCTATATTCTAAGGATGACTATGAACCGATCTATCGACATGCTGCGGAAAATGAAGCCCCTTCAACGCCTCCCCGAAGGCGCTGAAATCGGTGTTGCCGAAAACCGCGACACTGACGAAGCTGATGAGGTCGCGTTCCTTCTGTCAGATCTCAACCCTGACCAAAAGACCGCTATTATATTGAAAGAAATCATTGGCTGCTCGTACGAGGAGATCGCCCGCACCTGCGAAACCGACATCGGTACTGTGCGGTCACGGCTTTCACGGGCAAAAGAGAAAATGAGGGAAACGTATTTGCAAGGGGAACGTCATGGACATTGACAAATCAATTGAAACGCTGCTTTCCGGTCAGGGCATTGTGCATGCGCCCGCTGGCCTGCGGCAAAGCATTGAAGCCGGCCTGCGCCTCCGCAGGCAAAGACGCCGTTTGCTCTCCTATGCTTTGGCCATTGGCGCTATTGCCGCCGCCCTTCTCCTGGTCCTGGTTCCCCCAACATTGCGGGGAGGTCAAATGAGCGACGAACGCATTGCCGCGGTTGGCGAATACATCGATAACCTGTTTCTCGAAGTCACGGACACTGTTACGGCAAACGACACGTCATATTTTCTCTTCAGCACCTCTGGTTCCGAAGAGATAAACCTGTTCGACTACGAAAGCCAGTCAACCCAGCTCATTTCCATGTAATCATTTATCCTAAAAAGGAGGTCATATGCGATTCCTGAAAACACTCCCCTTCGCGGCGCTCGTTGTCGCTGCTCTCGCCCTCTGCTCCCATGCTCAGCCAGGCCCGGGCAAGGGTCCCAATTCTGAAAAATCCATGAAAATGGACCATCGGGCCATGCTCAAGGAGGAAATCGGCCTTTCCGATGATCAGCTGAAAAAACTCGAAGCCATCAAAATTGAAACTGAAAAAACCGCTGAAAAATGCAAATATGACATAAAGACCGAAATGCTTACAGTCCAGGAGATGGCGATCAAAGGCACATTGACTAAGGTGAAGATAAAGGAAAGTCTGGGGAAAACCAGCGACGCAAAGGCGAAAATGCAGGCAGCGCGCCAGCAGGGCCTTCTCAAGGCGGTCGATGTATTCACCGACGACCAGATAAAAATCATGGCCGACAAAAAACTGCTCAATCGCATTTTTGATAATGACCACGAGCAAGGCATGGGTAAAGGCCGCATGGGAAGAGGCGGTCGTGACGAATGCCCCCTGATGAAAAAAGGCGCCGAATGCCCGAAAAAGAAGGGACAATAGACTATGCAATGAGGGCATGCCCTCCTCATGTTTCCGGCATGCCCTTTTTTGTATATTTTTCAACAAATAAAATTCAACCGCACATAGATTTATGAACTACATCTTCGCATTCTTCATCCTGGCATTCTGCACAATGTCCTTTGGCATCACGGAACACGAGGCCGTGCTGATCGCTGTTGACAAAAATCCCAGCCTCAAAATAGAAAAAATAAGCCTGCAAAAGGACAGCCTTCAGTTCCAATCCGTAAAAAGTGACGCAGGCTTCCAGGTGTTGGTCGCCGGGACCAATCTGGTTGAACTCCATCCCGCGACCCAAACATCGTACACCAGCGCCGCGGGAAAGGTCGAAAGCACGGAAAAAACTCTGGAAACGGCAATCACCGGAACAATCTCTCGCCAGATACCGGGAGGCGGTTCCCTGAGTGCGTCACTTTCAGGTAATTCTGATAAAAATTTCGATTCATCGGATGCCGCCTATACTACAACAGCCCGGGTCGCCCTCTCGCAGCCCCTGCTTAAAAATGCCTGGGGAAACAGCAACGTCGATTATGCCATCAAAGTTGGGCGCATCACCCTCTCCCTCTCAGCGGAACAGTTCCGGCAAAAAGTGCTTGATATTGTCTCAAATGTGCGGACCGCCTATTGGGACTGGGTCCTTGCCGCGCAAACCGCGGCCATCCGCTCAACCGAACTTGCATACGCGGCCAACCAGCTCGATATGCAGCGCAACCGCTTCCGCGTGGGCGAAGGCACGGAAATGGACACTCTTTCCGCTGCGCTCGAACACCTTCGCGCCCAGGAAAACCTTATGAATGCCGAATACGAGGAACGCAGTTCCCGCGAATCCCTGCTCCTCGAACTCAACGCAGGTCCCCTGCAACTCCAGACAGCGGAAGAACCTGAAATTAGGTTAGATCCTATTCCCAACACAGACTCCCTGTTCGCCATTGCGCGGGAAAACAGTTCGCAACTTCGCGTGCTCGATCTTACGCAGAATTCGCTCATGCTTCAGTACAAAAAAGAGACCAACAGCCTGCTTCCCGAGGTAAATATTGAGACTGGCCTCAATAATACCACATACGGAACAAGCTTTTTCAAGGATGATAATGCCACATCGGCGCGTGAAAACATCTTTGATCCCTATATAGGCATACGCTTCTCGTACGATGTTCTCGCCCGTAAACGCAGGCATGCACGCGCCTCTGCTTCGCTCTCGCTGGCTTCCAACGATATAGATCGTGAACAGGAGATAAAACAACTACAAATTGATATCCGGAATTTTATCGATGCCTGGCACCAGGATTCGACAAAAATGATCATACGAACCGCTGAGGTCGCAATTGCGGACAAAGGGTATCTGCAGGCCACTGAAGGTTTCAAACTTGGTACCATCGACAACCTTTCCCTCATCAAGGCGAAAAACGACCTGATCACCGCGCGCCTTAACCTGCTTACCTCTCGAATAAACCTAAAAAAACTCGAGATCGCCGTGGACAAGGCAACGGGAAATACGCTTCGGCGGTTCAATATAGCCACGCAGTAAAAAACCAGAAAGGCCTATTCCTATGAATATCCGCGTTTACCTCTTACTCGGCGCGTCACTACTGCTCTCAGCGTGCGGTTCTGATAAAACGCAGGAAAATCTGGTACGTAAGGAGGTTGTATCCCGTGTCGACCTGCGCGACGTCATCGCGCAGACAGGCGAAGTAAATCCTGTTGTTAAAGTTGAACTCAAATCCGAGGCCAGCGGAAAAATTGATACAGTATATGTAAAAGAAGGGGTACGGCTTAAAAAAGGCGAGCGCATCCTGAAAATTGATCCCACCCAATTGATCACCAAGAAACAAAAGCTCGATTTGTCCCTCGAAAAGGCCAGACTCAACGTCACTCTTGCCAAACGTGATTATGATAATGCCCAGGAGCTCTTTAAAACAGGCAGCATTGCCCAAAAAAAGCTCGATGATCTGAAGAACCAGTACGAACTTGCCGAGATCGATGTAAAAGACCTCACCCTCGAATTGGACGATATCCTCTACCAGCTTTCAAAGAGTCTCATTGTCTCCCCAATGGACGGCGTGCTCATTTCCCTTGATGTTGAGGAGGGCGAGATAGCGGTGTCAGCCACGTCGGGCTTTTCGGGCGGCACCACCATCGGGACCGTGGCGGACATTTCCAAGCTCGAAGTCATCACCCAGATCGGTGAAGTTGACTACGCAAAAATCCATCTTGGCCAGCGCGTGCGCATCAGCCTCGAGTCGGACTCCAAGGCGCAGAGCATAGGCACCGTGTCCCTGGTCTCGCTTGCGGCAAAAAAAGAATCGGGCAGCACCATCAGTAATTTCGAAGTGCGCGTTGCCATCGATTCCCTTATCCCCGGCCTTATTCCTGGAGTAAACGTCAATTCTGATTTTATCGCCCTGGAGAAGAAACACGTGCTCGGTGTTCCTTACACCATGGTCGAAAAACAAAAACGCGGCGACAATGATATCTTTTTTGTGCAACGGCCCGCGGGAAGCAAGGTCGCGCTACCACAAGGTTTTGATAAAGGACCTGATCAAGGGCAACAAAAGCCGGGCGGGCGGGCGGGCGGCAGACGCGGCATGGGCGATAAAATGGACAAACGGATGACAAAGGTACGCGAAGAACGTACAGCAGCCATAGCCAAACTCAACCTGGTAAAACAGCGCATCACAATCGGCGAGACCGATTACAAATATTACGAAGTACTCGATGGACTTGCCGAGGGTGACACTGTTGTCAAAATCATTGGCGGAGAATCTACCGAAAGATAGGCGCTATGGACATTGCCACGGTCCTGGAGACAAAAGACCTCTGCAAATCATACTATCTGGGTAACGATGCAATCCAGGTGCTTTTCGATGTCAACCTTTGCGTCCGCAAGGGAGATTTTTCCGCAATCATGGGTCCATCGGGAAGCGGCAAATCCACCCTGCTCAACATCCTGGGTTGCCTCGACACACCCACATCGGGCGAATATCTCCTGAACGGCCTGCCGGTCAAGACCCTGAGCCAGTCGCGTCTTGCCGATATCCGCAACCGGGAAATCGGTTTTGTCTTCCAGAATTTTAACCTGCTGCCAAAACTCGACGTATTCAGCAACGTTGAACTGCCGCTCATTTATGGAAATGTGTCCAAAAAGGAACGTCACGCGCTGGTCGAGGAATCGCTCAAAAGCCTGGGGCTCTGGGAACGCAGGCACCACAGGCCCAACGAAATATCAGGCGGCCAAAAACAGCGCGCGGCCATTGCGCGCGCTCTGGTCAAAAAACCCTGCATCATTCTTGCGGATGAACCCACAGGCAACCTCGATTCCGTTACCACGCACGAGATACTCGAACTGTTCAAGGAATTGAACGCGCGGGGAAACACCATTCTCGTCATAACCCACGAAAGTGAAGTCGCGGGAACAACAAATAAAGTGTTCCATATCAGGGACGGACGCCTGTATCATGACTGACGTGCGAGCGCGTCTCGTAAATTTATTTTTCGTCAACGGCCAGCTCTGCCTTATAGAAGTGTTCAGTAACAAGCTCCGCTCCTTCATCAGTTCATTCGGCATCTTCCTGGGCGTGGCGTCGCTGCTTATTCTGCTCTCTTTTATGCACGCTCTGCGAAAAAACGTCACCGACAGCATTGTGGCCATGGGCGGGCTCGATATTATAACCATTACCAAACTCGCGCCTGAGACAAACGCGGAGGCGCTCGCGTTCAGGCGCTCGCCGGGCCTCAAACTCACCCAGGCAGAGGCATTGCAGCGGGAGATACCAGAGATCACCATGGTACTGCCCGAGGCGTCATCGGGCCATGCCGAGCTTTCAGTACCAGGCAAGGAAGCCCGTGCCAACCCTGTTGCCGTGAGTCTTCCCTACTCGGACGTGTTCAATTACCAGATCGGATCGGGCCGCGCGTTTGTCCAGGACGATTTTGATCAGGCGGCAAAGGTATGCGTCATAGGCAGCCGCATACAAGAGAGACTCTTTCCCGGCGTACCGAACCCGGTGGGCAAATCCCTGCTATTCAACGGCATGTCGTTCAAGGTCGTCGGCCTTATTTACACCGAAGACCGGTGGGACTGGCGCTCGCGTACCATGCTCTATCCCTACCCAACATACGAGCGGTATGTGGGAGGCCAGGACAATGTATTGGGCAGCATCAAAATAAAAGTAAAAACAATCAGCCGTTTGGCCCAAACAAAGGCGGAAATGACCTCACGGCTCATTAGCATGCACCGCGGTGTCGAGGACTTTGATGTTGTGCTCAACGAGGACAAAATCAAGGAAATGGAGGACACGCAGCGCGCGCTGAATATCCTTATCGTGGTGATCGCTGTGCTCTCACTTTTCATCGGCGGGATAAGCATTATGAACATCATGTTCGCCACCATTGGCGACCGCGTACGCGAGATCGGCCTGCGCAAAGCGCTCGGTGCTCACAAAAGCGATCTCTTTGTCCAATTCCTCATCGAATCCGTTCTACTGTGCTTTGTGGGTGCAATGCCGGGCATGGTGTTCGGGTCAATTCCCACCTTTTTGCCCACGGAACTGCTCCCCATGACTCCTACCCTCGCCGCGGCCGATTACCTGCTCAGCATCGGGTTCACCATCTTTGTCGGTATTGGCGCTGGCGTGTTTCCCGCGTGGAAGGCCGCCAACATGCGGCCCATAGAGGCGCTCCAATATGCCTAAGACACGGATGGCGCGCTACGCGGCGGCAGCGCTTACCTTTGCCCGATGGAGCTATGTTGGCGTGCATACGGGCTTCATTGAAATGCGTTCCCATGTGCTCCGGTCAATCCTTTCCGCCATAGGCATTCTCTTCGGCGTTTTCGTCATGGTCGCCATGCTCTCTCTCATTGGCGGACTCAACACCTTCCTGAACAAACGCATGGGTGAATGGATGGGTTCGGTTTTTATTGAAAAGATCAATGAGCCCCCAAAGGAAAAGCTGGCCGAATTCAGCCGATCGCGCGGTCTCACCTTCAGCGACGGCATTTTCCTGCAGGATAGCGTTCCCTCAGTGCGCACCGTATACAAATCCATTGAAAGGTTCGACCAATTGTTGACCATTGGAGGCCAAACACGCGCGCACTTCATGGGCGTCGATTCCCAGACTCTGGCAAAACAATTCACCATGGATATTGAACTTGATATCAAAGAAGGCCGCATGCTCGATGCGTCGGATTTTTCCGACGGCAGCCTGGTCTGCATGGTTTCGTCGTTTATCGCTGAGGATATTACGCGAAAATTGGAAACCAGCGGAAAGACCGCTGGTGATATCATCGGCAGCAGTATTTATTTTAAAAACCAGCGTTTCAGAATTATAGGGGTCTTTGGTCCCAAAAAGGCGGATGTGAAACGGTGGTGGATGCGGAACAACGTGTATGTTCCCCTGGTGGCCATGCAGAAATATGTGTCGGGCTACAATCCCGATCCGGGCCACCTCTGGCTGCAGGTGGACGATCCTCTGCTTATGGACAAGCAGCTCGACGATGTGGTTTCGAACCTCATTGCCCGGCACCGCGGCGTCGAAGACTTTGAATACCGCAAACCCGACAACCTGAAGGAATTTATCAGCATGATGGGCAACGTGAGCCTCATCATGGGCATCATTGCCGCGATTTCATTGCTTGCCGGCGGCTTGGGCATAATGAACGTGATGCTCTCGAGCATTTCAGAGCGCATCAGGGAAATTGGCATCAGAAAGGCATTGGGCGCAAGCACCGTGCAGATTTTCGTCCAGTTTATAGCTGAAACCAGTACTCTCTGCTTTATCGGCGGAACAATCGGTGCGCTTTTTGGCTGCGTTCCCATGCTGATAGGCGACGCCATTGAGAAAGCGACCGGCGGGGTCATAAATCCCACGCTCCTGCCCCAATACATCCTGGCCATGGTGGTGGTGATCGCCTCCATGGGCGTGATCTTTGGCCTCTACCCCGCGGTCAAAGCCTCACGCATGAATCCCATCGATGCCCTGAGATACGAATAATCCCTGCTGAGATTGCGGGTTCTGCGGCGATTAACGCGGGTTCCCAAAACATCCGGGAATCTAAAATCTTCCTTATTGACTTCAAACCTTCACTGAGATATATTACTAAAGAATACAGGCATAACAAAACAAAGGGGGGAAACATGGTTTTTTTCAAGAAGCGATTTATCGTCATTGTATGCCTTTTTAGTCTCATTGGGTCAACCATAGCCTATACCATTCCCGTCATCGACGCTCAGCTTAAAGCCAACCTTCGCAGCATTAAGAAGCGCGGCGGGCTGATCGGACGCATTGTCGGCAAAATGGGCCAGTGGGGCGACTCCATAACAAACTCAATGGCATACCTGGGAAGCCTGGCAGGGTATGGATGCAGCGGGAATACAACGTGCGAAACCTACCAGCCAATTCTTATCTGGATGAAGGCCTGCGAGACCTCACCGGGCAGCGGCATTGTCGGCGGCGGATGCAGTTCTCCCCTTGCCGAAAAAGGCGGCGGTCACTGCTGTGAATCAGGATGGACAATCGAATCAGGTCTCAATGTAATAGCCCGTGTTATAGAGCAGGACAATCCATCCTGGTCTCTTACTATGTACGGCACCAACGATATAAACGGCAACAACTGGGACGACGCCCGGGGTGAAACATACAAGCGCCGCCTTAAATATTTCCTCCTGGCAAGCGCTGAAGCGGGCATTCCGCCCGCCGTAAGCACCATTCCTCCGCGCATGGATGGCTGCAATGTTTCAAACGACTATACGCCAAGCGTCACCATCTGTAATAATAAAATTACCGCGGCGGCAAATGAGTTGAAAATTCCCCTGGTTGATTTTCATTATGCGTGCGTGGAACACCACCCGTCCGACTGGTGCGGCGGTACTACCGGCACACTGGGCGATGACGGCGTGCATCCCTCCTGGCACAGCAATACCACGAATTTCGATCCCCCGGCCATTTATAACGATGGATACGCCATACGGGGCAAGCTGACCCTCGATTATGCCCAAAGACTCAAGGCGATTGTGTTCGATAATAATGCGCCGGACGGTCTGGATCTTCCCATTATCGACGTTTCTTCATCCACACATCTTTGGGGTCAATACACGAACAACAGTTCTGTCAGCTTTTCCTGGACACTCGATGGCGGTTCAACGCCAACGGGCTACAGCTACGTATTTGACCAGGTCGACACAACAATGCCCGACCAAACCAGCGAGGGAACAGGCGTCTCCGCGACAGAGACAGCGACATCATCCGGCGATTGGTATTTCCACATCCGCGCTAACAGCGCACTCGGTTGGGGCCCGGTGACCCATTACCTTGTCAGGATCCTGCCTGCTGACCAGATGGTCCTGCAGGAAGGCATGAACGGTTATTCCGGTACAGCGGATGCGTCAATTTATGGTGAAACCAGCCATGGTTCCGACGCCATTATGCGGAAATACAATAGCGGCGGGTCTGGAGACCGTCAGCTCTACAGGTTCAGTCTTGCACCGGCTGTAGGCCTTGCAGTAACAGGCGCGCAGCTGCAGATCTTTACCGACAGTCCTGCAAACGGCGATTCGGTTGCGCTCTACAAACTGACCGCAAGCTGGGGAGAGGGTTACAGCGTATGGAACCAGCAGAAAGGCGTGAGTTGGACTTACCGTTTTGCCGATAGCACGCAGGCATGGACAACTGCCGGCGGCGATTTTGAGCATTCACCCATAGGCGCAACCGCGCTGCCAACAGACAGACAACCGACGTGGGTTTCATTCGACATAACCTCGACCGTCCAGGGCTGGCTCGCCGATACATCAACGAACCACGGCGTAATCATAATCGGATACGGAGCATGGTTGTCAACTAGTTTTTTCTCGCGGGAGTTTCCTCTCAAGAGCCTGCGTCCCAAGCTGCTGCTCACCCATACCGGCAGCGGCGTCCAAGAGAACATGGCAATGGCGCAGGGTATCGCCCTTGGCCAGCCCTATCCTAATCCGGGCAATCCAGGCGTGGTCATTCCGGTTACTCTTGCGCCCTCAGCGCGAGTCCAGGTCTCTGTGTATTCAGTGAAAGGCGAACTGCTTAAGAAGGTCTCACTCGCAAACACAAGCGCTTCTCCCCGTCGCGAAATACTGCGCTGGGACGCAATTGACATGACAGGCAGCAAGGTCTCCTCGGGCCTGTATCTGGCCCGGATGAAAACGGATGACGGCACGGTGGTGATAAAAAGATTCGTGATCACGCAATAATGAAAGAAAAAAACCAAATATCCGGCCACGGACTCGGTATCATGAAATATGCAATCATGATACTGGGATTCATGACTTTAGGATCAGCGGAAAAGGTAGGTCTCATAGACCGCATTCATCTGGTCCCGCAGCCGCAAAAAATCGTCTACGCGATAAAAAACATCGCTTTTCCAACTCGTATATCTATTATCGGTATCGATTCTTCGGTTGCGGGACAGAAGGCCCTGGCGCAGACACTTGCGGGAATCCTTGGCAGAATGGAAGGGATAGTATACGCGTTTCAAAATGCCTATCCATATACAATCACCTTTAAGAAGGAAAAATCCATAAAACATTTGGAAGGATATTCGCTGGTTTCCGAAGAAAACGGGATCGCGATCCGGTACAGCACGGACGCAGGGGCTTATTACGCTGCCCAAACCCTTTATCAGCTCCTGGCATATTCCTATTCCGGCGTAAATGTTCTTGCCTTCAACCAGGAACCCGCTGAAGAAGGCGCGCCAACAAAGAAATATTTTCCTTTGCTGACCATCGAAGACTCGCCAGCCTACGCTGTCCGCTCGGTCATGATCGACATGGGTCGCGCGCCCTTTTCCATTCCCCTGATAAAACGTGTTATACGGATAATGGCGCACCTGAAGCTCAACACCCTGCACCTTCATTTATTCGACGACCAACTCATGGGTTTTAAATTCAAAAATCTTCCTCTCGGCTCTGAAAACCCCGCAGCCATTACCGCGGGACAACTCAAGGAAATCGTTTCTTATGCCCGCTCATACCACGTTTCGGTCATGCCGGAGATTGAATCTTGGGGACATGTAGCGAGCATTATCTATCACTATCCCAAACTTCTCGGAGCGCCGGGCATGTACGGCGGTTCGTCATTTGCCATTGGCGAAAAGACCTTTGATCTGCTTGGAAAAATCTATGACGAGATAATCCCTTGCCTTGAGGAAACGACCGCAATCCATGTTGGACTTGATGAGGCGGTCTGGACCCTTGCTCCTGGTGAGGAGAACAAAGGGCTTACGCCAACCGTCATGGTGAAACGTATCTACGACATTCTCATGACCCTGGGCGCAAAACATAAGAAACAGATTATTATGCACCTGTGGGCGGACCATGGCGGCAGGCCTTTGCCAAAAGAGATAGGAAAGAAAGTGGTCATTGAGCCGTGGAAATACCGCCAGACCGATGAGCCGAAAATAATCGCCGCATTGCAACAATACGGCGGCAAGGACAAAACGCCGCTCATGATGGGAGCCGGCGCAAGTTCGGTCCACTACAATGGTACGTACGAGGCCACGCGCTTTTGGTGCCGCGAAGGACTCAAATATCCGAACGTATTGGGAGTCACGATCTGCATATGGGAGACCAATGATATTGCGGGAAAACTTATAACCATGTACGGAGGCGCCTGCGCCGCGTGGTCGCCGAACACCCTTGAGCGCACAGACGATGATCCTATTGGAGAGAGAGCGCGAAACATGGCGGACCGGGAGATGCGCAAGTGGCAGATCATTTTCCCTGACGCGAACCCTGACCAAATCAACGCTGATCGGGGGCCTGAGGCGTACCAAGGCAGATATGTTTGGCCACCTCGCGCAGGTGTTCCTGTGGCGCCTACCGCGCTGCCAACGCCCCAATAGATCCACCTTACTTGAGCAGAATGATCCTTCTGCTCTGTTCAACGCCGCAGCACTGAAACTGGCAGATATATAGTCCGGATGCAACTCTTGCGCCATTCTGATCCACGCCATACCAGGTAACCGTATGTTGTCCTGAACGGAGCGGCTTATCGACGAGGGGCTGGATCAACTTGCCTTGGATATTGTAGATGGATATTATAACAGCTCGAAAGACCTTTTTATTGTCAACATAGAGCAGTTGAGCGGAAATTTATCCCCTGCCAATGTTATAATTATTCCCCGGAAGAATTTTGCGGGGTAAAGTACAAGTTCTCCGTGGCAAACCCCAGATTTTTCGCCTTTTCGATCAGCGCTGTCCTTATACTCTCTTCAAGTACCGGGGTTCGTGACAGTATCCAGAGATAGTTTTTTGAACTCGCAACCATTGCGTAGGTGTAGCGCTCGTCAAGCTCAACAATTACATAATCGCCATAAAAGGGGCCAAAAAATGAAACACGAAAATATCCCTCTCCCGCTGCTCCGGCAACAACCGCTTTGCCCACGGCTGTTTTGATTTTCCCGTCCTTGATCCCTTTGTTCACGACCTTAACCAACCCATTTTCCATGAGCGAATAGTACGCTGTCACGCTGACCAGGCCATTTTCAAAAGAGGCGGGAAGCCGCGCTATCTCATACCATGTTCCCAGATACCGGTTTAGGTCAAACGAGGTTATCGGCTGGAATTCCGGTGTCTTCTGTCTGCACGACATGCATATGAAAGGCAGAAAAACTAAACACAAGAGGCGGCACATTCGCATAATCGCTTACAGGTAATGCTTTGAGATCCGTGTGGTAACATATGCGAATGCTTCATCAACGCTATCTGTGACCAAAAATAAGTCAAGATCTTCTTTGCTGATAACGCCATAGTGCACAAGCGCCTTAAAATTAAAAATCTCCTCCCAGAATGTCTTGCCAAAGAGCACTATGGGGACCCGTTTGTTCAGTTTCCTGGTCTGGATCAGGGTGAGTAGTTCGAATATCTCGTCAAATGTGCCAAAACCGCCGGGGAACGCTATAAGCGCCTTGGCAAAATAGAGAAACCAGAATTTGCGGATAAAAAAGTAGTGGAACTCAAAGCTCAAGCCAGGCGTGACATTGGGGTTAGGATGCTGCTCAAAAGGCAGGCTGATATTGAGCCCTATGGATTTTCCCTTGCCAAGCGTAGCGCCACGATTGGCCGCGCCCATCATGCCCGGTCCGCCGCCGGTGCAGATGGCAAAACGCTTCGCAGGGTCCTCGATCCGATTCGACCACTGGGCTATCTTCTTCGCGAGCAACACGCACTTCTCATTCGCCTCGGCAATAACCATGCCTTTTTCCCGCTTTTCACCGGGTAACAGCTTTTTCTTCGAATACTGGGCCCTGGGAAGGGAGCGCGCTGATCCAAAAAAAACAATCGTATTGTTTACGAAATGGTCTTTGAAGCGCTCAGCAGGCTCCATGAACTCGGACAAGATCCGGAGCATGCGTCCGGCATGACCATGGAGGAATTCCTGGTTGTCGTAGGCCTTAACAGGAGGTTTTATTTTTTTCATACGCTACCAGCACCTTTAATCCTTCCGTAATGGATGTTGATGGATTGTATCCGAGCACAGCGCGTGCCCGTGATATGTCAGCAAACGAATGCTTGATATCGCCTGCGCGCGCCTCCCTGAACTGTGGCTTTAACTCTCGGCCTTCTATTTCGCCAAGGATCCGAAGAAGATCGAGCAGATTTGTCTGTGAACTGGAGGCAATGTTGAAAACCTCCCCCTTCCCTGCTTTGACGCACCGCATGGCAAGCAGATTTGCGGCCACAATGTCCTTAACAAATACAAAATCGCGGGACTGCAGACCATCACCAAAGATGGTCGGGGTTTTTCCCGCGATAACCATATTCACGAACCGGGAGATGACTCCTGAATACATGGACGAGGGGTCTTGCCGTGTGCCATAGACATTAAAATACCTGAGCGTTACCGTCTCCAATCCATAGAGTGAAGCGAATATCTTCATATAATATTCATCAACGGTCTTTGCCAGCGCATAGGGAGATTCGGGTTCGGGCTTCATTTCCTCGCGCTTAGGAAGCGTGGGCTCGTTTCCGTATATAGCCGCAGAACTTGCCATAACCGCCCGTTTTATCTTGTTCTCGCGTGCAGCGCTCAATACGTTGAGCGTACCCGTGATATTGATGGCATTGTTATCAAAAGGCCGTTCAACGGAATCAAAAACCGAAACAAGGGCTGCTTCGTGAAACACATAGTCCATGCCCTTCATTTCTTCCTTGAGCCGGTCAAAATCACATATATCAGCCTGGATAAAAGAGACCCTTGATTTGAGATGATCAATGTTTTTTAAATGGCCTGAGGCGAGATTGTCGTAAATTTTGACCTGATGCCCTTCGCTGACCAGTTCCTCTGCAATATGAGAACCAATAAACCCGCAACCACCGGTAATAAAATAGTTCATACTATGTTTTTCTCTTGTATTGTGTTGCCCCCCTTAACAAGGGGGGGCGGGCCAGTGTCAATGTTCTTTTGGGGGGATCATTTGAATTTCTCCACAATCTCTTCCATCTTCCCCATCTTCTCTTCCATATCAGCGACCATCTTCAGCTGCGTCCTGCAACGGTCAATATTATGCTCCGGATGTTTGATTTTAAAATACGTATCGCCCTCGATATAATCGGTAAGAAAACGCATGCCGCACTCAAAGGTTAAAAGTTTTGCCGAGAATGCCAGGTACTCCAATTCCACGGGTGTAAGAAAACCGCGCACCGCATCAAGGTATCCTGCGGCAAGACGGTCAAAAAGGCCAAGATCAACGCCTACCTTTGACAGGTCTTTTTCATCTTCAGCGGCGGTGCTTGCGCCAATACGCACTGAATCGCCGAAATCGTAGAGCACCAGACCGGGCATAACTGTATCCAGATCAATCACGCAGATACCCTCACCCGTTACATCGTCGATCATCACATTATTGAACTTTGTGTCGTTGTGCGTTATCCGTTCCGGGATTTTCCCATCGCGTAAAAGACCGCAGAGGATTTTCGCGTCTTTTTCACGCGCCAGGACAAACGCAACCTCGGTTTTCACGGATTGCGCACGATTTTTCGCGTCTTTGGCAAGTGCGTTGGTGAAATTCACGAACCGCTTTTCAGTATTGTGAAAATCAGGAAGAACATCGAAAAGGCGGTCGCCGGGCAAATCCGCTATCCTGCGCTGGAAAAAACCGAATGCCCTTGAAGCGTTGTAGATGTGCCTGCCGTCCAAAACAATATCATAGGTCTTTGCCTTATCTATGAAAAGATAGGCCCGCCAATAATGACCCTCGGGGGACACAAAAAAAGAACGGTTATCGTGTGACAAGACCACGTTGAGCGTTTCGCGCAGCGGGTCGCCGCCTTGGGCGACAATCTGCTTTTTCAAGTGGCTGGTGACCCTCTGGATGTTTTCCATCACCTTTTCAGGGGTTTTGAAAATATTGGTGTTTATGCGCTGGAAAATATATTTCAGTTCAGTAGTGCCAGACATGAATGAGGCAAGGAAGGTGTCGTGTATGTGTCCATTGCCGTATGGGATCGCTTCCGTAAAACAGCCGTCAATGGCGAAATTCGCTGAAATCGCCTTGAGATCAAAAATGCGGGTGGGCACGCTCATGACCGCTCCCAGATATTTTTAGGATACACACCCGATGCGACAAACTGCGCCATGGCCGCTTTGACCAAAACATGGTCTTGTTTGTAGGTGACTCCATACCACTTATCGGGGCAGGGCAATATTTTGACCCGCGCTTTCCCGGCCTGTACCAGCGCATCGACCACTGTGGGCAGAAAAAACTCGGCCTTTGGTTTGCCAAAATTTTCCGCATAAAAATCTTTGAACCCTTTTTCCAACGCTTCGAAGAGACTTGGAGTGAAGCCCCACATGTTCATTGAAACAATACTCTCCGGAGAAAGCTCGATCCAGCGTTCACCATCCTCGGTATACTTGACCGCAGCGTCGATCTTCTCGATCCTTGTGCGTTCGTGTATGTCCTTAAGGTATCCCTGTTCGTTTGCCGTGCAAACCCCGCGCGCCACATATCCGTGGTCGGAAAGCGTGTTTTTAAGCACAAAACCCACCATGGAATAATCAAATACACCATCTGCGTCAGCCGCGGTATTCAGATAATCGCCCAAAACCTTGAAAGAGTGCGATCCGTAATAATCATCAGCGTTAATTACAGCGAATGGTATTGAGACGCAGTGTTTACTGGTTAGGACAGCATGGCCAGTACCCCAGGGTTTCTGCCGGTCTTTTGGTACTGTTACGCCAGGGGGCAACAGGGAATCGAGTTCCTGAAAAACATAATCCACATCGGTTTTCTTCTCGATTTTTTTCCCCACAATGTCCCGGAAATCAGCCTCGAACGATTTTCGGATGATGAATACTATCTTAGAAAAACCAGCCTTAAGAGCATCGTAGACTGAATAGTCGATTATTAATTCTCCAGAAGGGCCTACAGGATCCATCTGTTTGAGACCTCCATATCTGTTGCCAATGCCTGCGGCCATGATAACCAGCGTTGGTTTTGCCATACATCTCCCTAAAAATAAGCGAAAATCTATGAAAGTATAATTTTATAACCCGTTATTTTTCAATTCTTTTCAGGAGATTAAAAGCTCAGTTGGCAAGGAGGGAACCAATATCAGGGGACGTCCGGGCCTGAACAATTCCCTACCAAATCACGTATCACCTCTTCCGGCTCTTCTGACGAATTCACCAGCCTTACTGAACAAAAATTCCTCGCCCCTGCTTGTAGTACATCAGCCAGGTTATTCCGGTCAATAGCGCCCAGGACAACAGCGGGAACCGTTGTCAGCGAAAGCATCTTCCTCATGCCCTCAATGCCAATAGCCGGGTCAGGGTTTTTCTTTGTGGGAGTTGGATACACAGGCCCTATGCCGACATATGAAGGCCCAAGCCTGCAGGCAGCTTCTGTCTGGGCCGGGGTATGGGTCGACAAGCCAATGATCTTGCCGTGACCCACAATTGCCAACGCTTCAGGGAACGCCATATCACCCTGTCCCAGATGCACGCCATCAGCATCAACGTTGCGGGCAATTTCCGGGTGGTCATTGACAATAAAAAGGCTCTTTGTTCCAGCAGTGATCTTCCGGATCTCCTCTGCTGTGCGCTCAACCTCATCCAAAGACGCGTCTTTCATGCGCAGCTGGATAAATGGCACTTCAAGATCGACCATTACCTGGGCAAGATATGCATATCCCCGTACCGGGTTGGTCAGAATACCGTAAAATCCAAAACAATCAGGCACTTTCAGGCACGCCATATTAAATAAGACCCGTTGATTTGAGAATAAAAACGCCTAAAGCAATAGTGACAACCGAAAAAAGTGTTGTAAAAACGACAATATCTGCGGCAAGAACAGCGTCGCTCTCCATGGCCTTAGCCATGATAAAACTTGAAATGGCCGTGGGACAGGCAAAAAGAAGGAAAAGCACCGCAAGGTCTTCACCGGCAAACCCCATTTTATACGCCGCAAAGGTGAAAATCAACGGTGTTACCACCAGTTTTATGGCAGTGGCCCCCGCAGCAGCGAGCGCACGCGCTTTCAATGAAGTGAAATTGAGCGATCCGCCAATACCCACAAGCGCGAGCGGCAGGGTAAGCGAAGCCAGGTAGTTAATGGTTTTTGCCGCAGTGCCGGGTATGGGTATCTTAAAATAGGAAAAAGGAAGCGCTACTATCACTGAAAGAATCAGCGGGTTGGTAAAAATTCCCTTGAGTATCTGCCCAGACCCTGCTTTCTTCTCAGTGTTGCCCGTGACTGTCAGGAGTATGACCGCGATGACGTTATACAAGGGCATGACAAAGGCCAGCAACAGAGCGGCCTTTGCAAGGGCATGCTGGCCTAAAAGATTGACCACAAGAGCAAACCCGACTATGGCGTAGTTGCTTCTAAACGATCCCTGCACAAAGGCCCCTCTGCTTGCGCCGCGGGCGCCAAACAGGCCCGAAACACCCCACGCCAGGCCGGTGATGCACAATGTCTGGAAAAAAGCGAACAAAATTGCATGGGCGTTGAAGGACCGGGTAAAATCAGTGCGTGAAATTTCGAGAAAACTAAGCGAAGGCAGGGCGATCATGAAAACCATTGAGCTGGAGACCGCGATGAAATTCTCGTTGATAAAATTGCGCCGCTTCAAAAATATGCCCAAATAAATGATTATAAATACCGGGGCGACAACTTTAAATGAAAAGAGAAGATTTTCCACGCGTTATTCCTTTGCACCCGTGTGCTGCCACTGACGCAGTATCTCAAACAAGACAACGGCAAAGGCGCAGACCACATTTAGGCTGTTCTTGAATCCCCGAAGCGGAATCGAGACAATCGTATCGCACACAGCCAGCACCTCTGGTGAAACGCCCAACGCCTCATTACCGACAACCAGGCATACGGGCTTTGGGAAGACAAAATCAGTATACGGGCACGCGCCTTCAACAGTCTCAAGTGCAATCACAGGAACGCCCTGTGCGCGGACAGCGCAAACCGCCTCTGAAGTGTCCTTGAAATACTGGCTGGCGACAAAACGATCGGTACCCACGGCGGTTTTAATCAGTTTCTTGTGAGGCGGACTGGCGGTATATCCGCATGGTATCACTTTTTCAATGCAACCCGCGTCCGCTGTCCTAAAAATTGATCCCACGTTGTACGCGGACCTGAGATTGTCGAGAATGACCTGCACAGGGTTTTTCGGCAGTGCTTGGTACTCTTCGAATGAAAGGGGGGAGTCGAAGGAACGAATGGTGAACTGCGTTTCCATTTAACGCATGCGCTCCCGCTTTTTAAAAAAGCGGATAAGCGGTTCGACATAGTCCTGACCTGTGGTAAGAGCGACCGATTCAACGCCCGACTGTCTGAAAAGCCTGGTGCGTTCCTCTGTCCTGCGCGCGGTCCGGGCCGCGAACTCGTCCATAAAACCGCGGAACGAAGTATCGACCAGGATCTCTTCGCCTGTTTCCGCGTCCGTGAGTTCCACAAGACCGACTGGTGGAATGGCGTGTTCGCGGGGATCGGTGATAGTGACAGCAATGCAGTCATGCTTCTGACCCGTGACTCGCAGGGGTTGGGAAAACGACGACGCAAAAAAATCAGAGATTAGAAAAACCACGCCCCGTTTTTTGAGGATACGGTTGAGATACGCAAGCGCACCAGCAATATCCGTACCTGTATGGCGGGGCCTGAAATAGAGCAGTTCACGAATCACGCGTAGCACATGATTACGGCCTTTTTTCGGGGGAATAAACTTTTCTATCTGAGAGGAAAAAATAATAAGACCGACTTTGTCATTGTTTTTGATGGCTGAAAATGCCAGAACAGCGGCCAATTCAACACCCACCTCCCCCTTCATACGGTTGATGGTGCCGAATTCGCCGCTACCGCTCGCGTCCACCACCAGCATCACGGTGAGTTCGCGCTCTTCCTTGAATATTTTCACAAAGGGCCGCCCCATGCGCGCGGTAACGTTCCAGTCAATGGTGCGGATTTCATCGCCGGGAATGTACTCGCGCACTTCGGAGAACTCCATGCCCCGGCCCTTGAAGGCGCTGTGATATTCGCCTGAAAGCATATCGTTCACGATCCGGCGTGTACGGATCTCGATCTGCTTTACCTTTTTTAGTATTTCTGCGGGAATCATCGGTTTTCTTTGAGTACCATGGCAAGATGCTTTCGCTCAGCGGTCAGGCGTCGCACATTGCGCAAGCCCCAGAGTAGGTTGATAAGAAGAAGCCCTATCGCGATGCCAAAATAGACTCTTTTTTTCGCCGCCATAGCGTCGGATGCGGACAAATTGTTCAGCAGGCCCTTTTCGCGCGCATCCGATTTCTGAGTCAGTTGTTCAATGGTTTCACGATCAGGTTTACCCGTGACCGGAAGGTCGTTGTCCGCCTGGAAGTCCTTGATAAGGGTCAACGCGTTTTTGTCATTATAATTAAGTATCTTTAATCTGCTGATAATGTCCAGCTTTATAAACCTGAGCTGTTTGCGCGCCTCCTCGCGGAGATCAAAACCACCCACCTCAGACTGTCCGTTCGGATAGAACTCGACAATATCACGATAGAGTTCAATGGCCTTATCATAGGAGTGATCGGTCTGGTATACAACTGCAATATAAAAAAGCGCATCATCAGCGACCTCGCTCTTGGGAAAATCGCGGATAATAATTTCGTATAACGCTCTCATTTCCTTAAAATCATTAAGTTTCCGTGTGCACATGCCCTGCCAGAAAAGGTAGAGGGGATTCTTTTCCCCAATCCACGCCTTTTGGAAATAGGTGAGCGCCTCGGCATAGTCCTCGTTATTGTAAAATTTCTTTCCCGTTTCAAAATAAGACTCAGAAGTGACCTTCTTGGTTTTCACGTGCTCACGGACAGTGATGGTGGTTTCCACGACCACCTTTTCCTGGACCGGCGCTTTGGGAGCGAAATCTTTCTGCGGAGGCGGCGCTTTGCCCTCCTCGACCCAAATGACGCCCTGCTGCTGGTCAAATTTGAGCACCTTTTTCGCTCCTGCCTGCGTGGTTGCAAGCGCGCAAACGATACCCAAACCGAGCAGCGCAATACGGCTAAAATTGTATGGAGAACGGAACATGACTTTCCCTCTTGCCAATTTTATGGAACTTCGACCGCGTCGAAGACCCGTTTGATGATTTCGTCAGCGCTCATTTCCTCGGCCTCCGCCTCGTAGGTGAGAATGATGCGGTGGCGAAGGATGTCGAAACCCACGGATTTTACGTCCTCCGGGGTGACAAAGCCGCGTCTCTTGACAAAAGCGTGCGCCTTCGCGGCCATGGTGAGGTATATGGAAGCGCGCGGCGATGCGCCGTATTCAATAAGGCCTTTCACCTCTTTGACACCCGCTCCCGCGGGATCGCGCGTGGCAAAAACAAGGCTAACAATGTATTGCTTAATCTTTTCATCGATATAAACGGTTTCAACCAGTTTTCGCGCTTCGAGTATCTCCTTGGGACCGATTATTTTGCCCACGTTAAAATTGGTCTCCACAGCCATACGGTTGATTATTTGAAGTTCTTCCTCACGCGATGGATAATCGACAAAGAGCTTCAGCATAAAACGGTCGATCTGCGCCTCGGGTAGAGGATAGGTTCCCTCCTGTTCAATGGGATTCTGCGTTGCAAGAACAAGGAAGGGTTCGTCGAGCCGGTAGGTCGCATCGCCTATGGTGACCTGATGCTCCTGCATGACCTCGAGCAGGGCGCTCTGTACCTTTGATGGCGCGCGGTTTATTTCATCGGCAAGGATGATATTGCTGAAAATGGGGCCTTTGCGCGGTACAAAATCACCCTGTTTCTGGTTGTAAATCATAGTGCCGATAAGGTCGGCGGGCAGCAAGTCGGGAGTAAACTGGATGCGCTTGAAACCAGTATCAAGGACCTTTGCAAGGGTGTTCACCGTCATGGTCTTTGCCAGACCCGGCACGCCCTCGAGTAAAACATGCCCGCGTGTAAGCAAACCGATAAGCAGCCGCTCGACCATATAGCGCTGCCCTACAATGACTTTGCCCATTTCAGCATAAATGAGATCTACAAAAGCGCTCGCCTCTTTGATTTTCTCGTTGATCTCCATGATGTTCTTCTCCATCACCTGCCTCCTGATAAGCTGTTTAGCAGCTCGATAAACCGGTCGCGGGGAATAAATTCCGTGACCCTGTTGGTCTCCAAGCCTTGACTGTTAAAAAATAATATGGTAGGCACCCCTACCACAGCATATTTCTTTATATAGCTGTTTGCCGCGCCGTCAGCTGCATTGGTAACATCCACTGAGAAAAACACATAGGGAGAGAGCGCTGCCTGTACAGTGGAATCGGTGAGTACCTGTTCCTCGAACTTACGGCAGGGCGCGCACCAGTCGGCCCTGAAATCTATTACAAACGGTTTGCCCTGTTCTGTAAGCTCCTGCAGCCGTTCACCCGTGGGAAGACCATAGGTACGGTGCGCGGACACATGACCGACATGCGGCGGTGCGATAAGAATTGTGCTGTAAAAATACACAAATATCATAATAAGTGCAGCGCCAAACAATCTTTGGAAACGCCTGAATCGTAAAAAACGTTCGCCCGCTGATTTTTCCACGAATCCAAGATATACGGCTGCTGCAAGAAGCAGGATTCCGGCACATACGGTAACCACGACTGCTGGCGCAACAGGTTTCAGATAGTACAAGGCCATGCCAAGAAGGAGAAAACCAAAAAACTTTTTTACCCAGACCATCCAGCCGCCTGACCCCGGGAGGCTTTTTATAGATCCGGAGAAAAGCGCGAGAACAAAGTAGGGAGCGCCAAGACCTGTTGCCAGAGTGAAAAAATAGAGAAAACCCAAAAATGGATCTTTCTTCTCAGCCACATGAATGAGCAGTCCCGCGGTTACCGGTCCCACACAGGGCGCTGCGATAACACCTACGACAAGGCCCATTATCAAGGCTCCTGCATATCCCTGTTTTCCAATCCCGAACCGCATAAGAAATAAGGGGGCACGCAACTCGTACAACCCGAACATAGAAAAGGAAAGAAGGAAAAAGATACCCGCAACACCCCAGATAACGGTAGGGTGCTGCAGTGCTGAACCCATGATTTTTCCCGACAAGGCTGCCGCCGTACCCAATGCTGAATAGGTAAGGGCAATACCCAGTACATAGAGGGCCGCGAGCAGAGAGATGGCCCGTTTTTTTCCCTCAGCCTGGGTGCTGAAAAAACTGATGGTTATAGGAATGACCGGATACACGCAGGGTGTGAGATTAAGTGCAATTCCCCCGATAAACAGGAAGAAAAGTACATAGAGCATGCCATGCCCGCTGAACCAATCGTCCGTAGAGGACGCAGCAGGTTTCGGCACTGGCAAAGACACCTCTTCGATTGCCGGCGGCAAGCATTGCATGCTGTCGCACGCCTGATAGCGCAGCATGGCAGTGAGCGTATCGCCATGCCCCGGCAATAGAAGCACTTTGGCCCCAAAGGTCACGGTACCGTCGTAGAGTAGGTCGGTAAAACCGAAAAAAGTCTTTTCCTCGCCTTTTGGATAATCGACAGACAACACCCGAACAAACGCGCTTTCTGCGAATGTCAGGACAGTAGGTATCAGAAATGCCTGTCTGAGGGAATGGGCATAGGTATGCCATCCAGGTTCGACCTTGGCCTGAAAGAGCGCGGTAACAGTATCACCAGTACGCAAACCGCCCTGGACAGCTGTAAACGTGAGTACTTCTGAACCCTGCGAACAGGTAAAAATAACCAAGGCAAACAGCAATTTTTTCATCGGGAAAAATATATTAAATTATAGCATCATCTGAAAACATCTGTAAAAAAAAACCGGTCTCTCTCCTAAGAAAGACCGGCGTACCATTTCCTGCCTCCGCGCACGAATGTTACATACCTGGATAGGTAGCAGAGACTAAACGACAATAGGCCAAACCGCTCGTTTGCGCCGAGATGACCGCCAGGCGGACAAACCCCTGGGAAGGCGCCAGAAAATATTCCTTTATATTGGCCTGGAGTGTTGCCGAATTCGACATGACAATCTTAACGCAATTCCGGTATGAAACGCTGTTGAACGTGGTATCTCCGATGAAAACCACTGAAGCGTTGGTCTGGCTGACAATCTCCGGGACATAATGAGAACGAAAGACCGTATCAGATAACGTAACGACCCCAACGCCTGATTCATCTTTTGAATAAAAAAGTCCGGTTACTGTATCTTTTCCCAATACAATTGTATCAGCAACACTGTCGATTTTGTTATCAAAGATAAACCGGTAAAACTGGTATCTAAACGACTTCCAGTTTGAATCAACTACAATTGATGTCTGGCGTCCGAGAAAGTCGAAAACCCAGTTACTGGCCGAATCAACAGGCAGATAATTTGTTTTGTAATAAATATTGAGCGAACGGGTGGCCTGATTACCATCATTGTCTTTCGCCTTTACGGTAATCACATTAGCACCGGAAACCAGACCGATCGTTCTTTCCCAGGTGCCATCACTTGCGTGAATATCGGCGGGAAAAGAATTGCCGTCGAGAACAAGTGTGACACCCTCAAGACCGCTTCCAATGTCAGAGGCTGTGCCGTTAAGGGCGATAGTGTCCACATAAACCGTATCAGAAACATTGTTCATGTCAACGGTAAGAGTAGGATTAGTCACATCCTGCTCTTCTTCATCTTTCGCGGGATTTACCGTGCATGCAGAAAAAATAAACGCCATACTTACCAGCACAGAAATTACGATTCTTCCCTTTTTCATATTTTTTCCCTCCTTTAACTAATTTTCAAAATTTCCATTTTATATCAAAATAATTAAATAAATAAATTCAGACAAGTATTTGTTTAGGAGAGAGTTAAATAAAAACTATTGACATTCAATTTAAATAATTGTAGATATACTATTAAGAGACTACTACATATTGTACCTGGGAGGGTCGTATGGTTTGGGAAAAGACTGATTGTTATTCGTGCGCACAACTGGCAGGCTGTCCGGATAAAACCCGTTTTTACCTCAATTACTGCGGCAGCCAGAGAGCGGCAATGAAGGACAAACTCTTCCAAGCCCGCGAGGAGTGTCTGGCCCGGCGCGGGGTCCACTATATGCGGATCAGGATCAATTATTCTCAATCGAACAGGGATATGCTGGTCCCGGCCTAGGCACGCTACACCATGGCCCTTGGCATGAATAATTCGTTATAGCTTCTCAAGGCAAAAGCATCGGTCATGCCGGCAATATAATCAGTGACCATTTCGTAATCTTCGGCATTTTTATAATTCAGGTTTTTAATAAAATCAAAAAATATCCTGAGCGTAGGGGCCATGGTGACAAGTTTTTCCTTTTCCGCCTTTTCCCTGCCGCCATGAGTCCGGATAAGGATGTCGATACATTCGTTAAACAGGCTCGCGATAATGTTCGCAATTTTGTCGCCGTAGTTCTGGGTATTGTAAATGGTCGTGTAATTATAATCGCGCAATTCTTTCATAAGAGCATACGCATTTGCCGAAAGCCGGATCGCATCGGCTCCCCTGTTCTGCAGAATAATATCTTCGACCATTTTACCTATGATTTTTCCGTTTGAATCGCCCAGTCCCTCTCTGATACTGGAAGGAATGTCGTCCCGTTTGATAAGCCTCGCTTCAATGGCGTCCTCAAGGTCCCGACCCAGATATGCGACTTTGTCGACCATGCGCACCAGGCAGCCTTCGAGTGTTGCCGGATATCCGCCGCGGTCCTTGATACTATTCAAGCGGGTCAGGTCTTTTGAGCGGTCGGGTAAAATCTCGCGCTCAAACTTTTCCCCGCAATGCGAGATAATGCCATCGCGTACTTCGTAGGTCAGATTGAGGCCATTGCCATAATTGGTGAGATAATCGACAACGCGAAGGCCATGGACCTCGTGCATGAACGAGGCTTTTTTATTATATGATTTAAGGATCCTGTTGAGCGCGTGTTCGCCCGCATGGCCAAACGGGGCATGGCCCAAATCATGGGCCTTGGCAATTGCTGAAATAAGGTCGAGATTAAGACCCAGGCACTGACCAATGACCATGGCAATGGACGACACGTGCAGCACATGCTCCATGCGTGTGCATATATGGTCGTTGTTGGGCGACATGAAAACCTGGGTTTTATGCTTGAGACGCCTGAAAGGCGGTGAATGAATGATCCTGTTTTCGTCCCTGGCAAAATCGAGTCTGAAAGGGTCGTGCTCCATGCGGCGCACCCGTCCCCTGCTCTGGTCGCTGCGCATGGCAAAAGGACTCAGCCGTTCCTCGGCCTTCAGGAGAATGGTACGGAATTCCTTAAGCATGGGATTAAAATAGCCAAATTTTATTGATATAATCAACATGAGAAAAAGTTATTTTTATCCATGGGCATGGCATATTTCACCGGTATTAATCTTGACGCGTTCCGCAACTTCACAAGAACGGCCGCGTCCTTCCATCCTGGGTGCAATGTCTTTTGCGGGAAAAACGGCGCGGGAAAAACCAATCTCCTCGAAGCGCTCTATTTCCTTTCCCTGGGCAAATCGCAAAGACACTCACCTCTGAAAGATCTGGTCATGCATTCCAAGACGCAGTTTTCCATCAAGGCGGAGTATTTCGCCTCGGGTGCCGCTCATGAGGCGGCCGCAACCTGTTCTGAAACAGAACGCTCGTTTTTTCTCGACAAAAACCGGCTGCCATCAGCGGCAGACCTTGTAGGGGTGCTTCCGGTAGTCAGTTTTGCCTCAGAAGACCTGCTGCTTGCCGCAGGCTTGCCGGCTGAGCGGCGGCGCTTTATGAATATCCTTTTATCCCAGTCTGATAAAATTTATTTTTTATGTATCCGACAATATAACAAGACGTTACAACAGAGAAACGCGTATTTGAAAAACAACGGATCAAATGCTCGATACCTGGCTGTTTTAAGGGACCTTTTAGTCGAACTGGGCGGGGAAATCCGGTTTAAGCAGCAGGGGCTCATTGAAAATCTCATTCCGCAGGCGCGTGCGGCGCTGACGCGCATCAGCGGCGGTGAAAAACTTGACATAGAACATTCCGCCGCCGCCTTGGCCACAGCCGGAGAGCATCGGAAACGGATGGCGGAAGAATCGCTTCAATGTCAAGCCCGTGAAACCGCGCTGAAAAAAAGTCTGTTCGGTCCGCACCGGGACGACCTGCGCATTAGCATCAATGGCCGCGACGTGCGGCGTTTCGCTTCAGCCGGACAGATACGTTCGGTGTCGCTCGCTCTCAAGCTTGCCGGTGTCCGGTATCTCAGGGAAAAACAGGACAGCGGCGGCATTCTTCTGCTCGACGACATTTTCTCGGAACTCGACGATGAGCGAAGCGAACGGTTGCTCGAATGCGCCCTGCCTGAAAACCAAGTCTTTCTAGCGCTGCCAAAATGTCCCGCCTTTGCCCTTCCGCAAGACAGGGCCGAATTCAATATAGCAGCGGGCGCCATAAGGCCGCTTGTATGAAAATGACGCGGCCCAGGCGCAGGACAGCCGAACCGGTGCAGATAAAGGAGATTGTCGCTGACCTGCTCAGGGAAGCGGGATACGAGAACGCGGTCAAAGAACAGCAGGTGCTGACTGCCTGGAGCGAGATCGCGGGAGCCGAGATAGCGAAAAATTCACAACCAACGGAGATACGGAACATGGTCTGTTTCATCAAGGTGAAAAATAGTGTCTGGCGGACCCAGCTTTCATTTTTCAGGGAGAGTCTGGTGGACAAAATCAACGCATATGCGGGGAAGAAAATCGTAACAAGCATCCATTTCAGCGCCTAGCGCTGACTAACGGGAGGAGAACTATATGACCGAAGCCTACAATGCAGAAGACATAAAAGTACTCAAGGGTCTTGCGGCTGTCCGCAAACGCCCTGCTATGTATATCGGCAGCACCAGCACCGCTGGTCTGCACCAGCTGGTGTACGAGGTGGTGGACAATAGTGTGGACGAGGCGCTTGCCGGATTCTGCACCGAAATCAATGTATTCATTCACCAGAACAACAGCATCACCGTTATCGACAACGGACGCGGCATTCCTGTTGAAACGCACCAGGCCGAAGGAAAATCTGCCCTTGAAGTGGTAATGACAATGCTGCACGCAGGGGGCAAATTCGAGGGAAAACTGTACAAGGTTTCAGGAGGCCTGCATGGCGTGGGCGTCTCGTGCGTCAACGCGCTCTCCTCCTGGCTCAAGGCCACGGTGCACAGAAACGGCGAAACCTACAATCAATCGTATCAGCGAGGCGTACCGGACGGCGATGTCAAAAAAATAGGGACATCGAAGAAACGCGGCGCTGAAATCAGCTTTCTGCCCGACACTGAAATTTTCACCGAAACCGTCTTTCACTACGACATTCTGGCCCAGCGTCTTAGGGAACTCGCCTATCTCAACGCGGGCCTCAAAATCACGCTCAAAGACGAACGCGAAGAGGGACGGGACCATGAATACCTCTTTCCGGGCGGAGTCCAGTCATTTGTCAAGTTCCTCAACGAGAACAAGACCCCCCTCTATCCCAAGCCAATCTATATCAATAAGACCGAAGGCGATGTGCCCGTGGAAATCGCCATCCAGTACAACGAGGCTTACCAGGAAATTCTCTTCTCCTTTGTGAACAACATCAATACGGTCGACGGTGGCACCCATTTGGTGGGATTCAGGACAGCCCTCACCCGTACCATCAACAATTATGCGTCAAAAAGCAACTTGCTGAAATCAAAAGGCAAAACCAAGGACGTCGCCATTACGGGCGAGGACGTGCGTGAAGGGCTCACCGGTGTCATCAGCGTGAAAGTGCGCGATCCCCAGTTCGAAGGCCAGACAAAGCACAAATTGGGCAATAGCGAGGTCCGTGGCATCGTGGAATCGATAGTGAACGAGGAGTTGAGCACCTATTTCGAGGAAAATCCGCCTATTGCCCGTAAGATTGTCGATAAATGCATTCAATCAGCGGTGGCGCGCGACGCTGCCCGGAGGGCAAAGCAGCTGGCACGGCGCAAAAGCATTCTCGAAGGAGGCGGATTGCCCGGCAAACTGGCCGACTGTTCATCAAAAGACCCTGCCATGTGTGAGATTTTCCTGGTTGAGGGCGATTCCGCGGGTGGTAGCGCCAAGAGCGGTCGCGACCGTACCTTTCAGGCCATCCTGCCCCTCAAGGGAAAAATCCTTAATATTGAAAAGGCGCGGCTCGACAAAGTACTCGCCAACGAAGAAATCCAAACTATTGTGACGGCAATCGGCACGGGTATCAGTGAAGAGGAATTCAAACTCGAAGAACTGCGCTACAGCAAAATCATCATCATGACCGATGCTGATGTGGATGGGTCGCATATCCGTACCCTGCTCCTAACCTTTTTCTTCCGGCACATGCCCAAACTCGTGGAAAATGGCAACATCTATATTGCCCGGCCGCCGCTCTTCCGTATCGAGAAAAAGAAAGGGAAAAACCGGACGCATAAATACGCTTTTGACGAGACCGAAAAAGACAGGATAATCAAAGAATTCGGCGGAAACGCGGAGGGCGACGAATTGAGCATCCAGCGCTATAAAGGCCTGGGCGAAATGAATCCCGACCAGCTGGCCGAAACCACTATGAATCCTGAAAAGCGCTCAATGCTTCAGGTGACGCTTGAAGACGTGGTTGAAGCGGACCGGATCTTCACGATCCTGATGGGCGACGATGTTGAGCCGCGCAAGAAATTCATTGAGGAAAACGCGGCCAACGTCAAAAACCTGGACATCTGATCAGCGAAGCCGGCAATTTTCGATATACGAGGAACGCTGCACATCGATGGAAAGGTCAAACGCGTTGTTCTGCACAATGCTGCGAACATACCCTTGTCCACTGCCCAGGTTCCGATCAACAACACAGGCGCCTTCCGCGAGTTTTTTGCCGGTAGCGCTGTCGCGGCACGAAAAGGCAAGATAGATCCCGTTATACGCCCGCGAAACCGCCCCTGCAAACCGGTAGGTTCCCGACGCCCCTGTCCACGAGAGACCAGCATTGTCCCCTGAAAACAGGACAGAATCGCCTGCAACGCCATCACGGTACAACAAGGCATGTACGAATGTATTCCCCGCTGTTCCCGATGGTACGGTAATGGACAATGTGTCGCCAGTCGAATCAATGGCCACTGTTCGTGAATATGCAAACGCGCGGGGGGCGATTCCTTCGACCCTGCCGTTGGACGAGAAAACATAGGTAAATGTCGTGTCGGTCAAAAATTCACCCCGCATCAGCGTATCCCCATCCTCAACCACTGAATAGCGGCTGCCAATCCATGTCTTGATGCTCGCATATCCCGCATACTGGTACAGACGCCGCACTGTGTCCATGACGGCAACGCCGGCGTTGTCACGCGAAAAATGGTAATATTCAGATATCTTCGTAAGGTATTCCTTCATACGCTCATCGTCGCTGCCAAGTCCCAGGGCCACAGCGCCCGCACGGTTGAGATAATAAATTTTGTTCACCGACCCTGTATCGGGAAGCGTGTTTTCCTTGCTCCACATGCTCTGATTGTCGACCGCCGCAACAACCACGACGCTGTCGAACGCGCTTTCAACAGGATAATAGTAATACAGGTATTTAAACGCCTTGTAATACTCTGCATAAAACGAATGGGGCACGCTGAAATATCCATAGTGATATATTTCAACGTGCGAGAGCGCGTCAAACTCCCTGAACGGCGCAGGATCGGCCGCCATGACAGTATAGGGTGAATCGTATGCGGCGACGACTTCAATGGTGTCGTAATAGGTTTCGAGATTGGCATGGCGGTTCCAGTACCAGGGATATAAGATGCCATACGAAACAGTATCGGCAATAAAAAAACTGCTCGTATCGTCAGGATTCCCAAAGTCAATAGCCTGGATAAACTGCAGGGTGAAGAAAGGCTGTACGATCGCTGAATCTGCGGCCGCCGTGTCCCTGCCCATGCATGCGGCAAACGCGCCAATGGCGCCGGACGAGGCAAAGCGGGCAAGGGCGACAGAAACCGAATCAATCTCAGGATTGGCGGAGGGTTTGACCGGTTGGTTCTGCGAACATGAGCATATCAGCAGCGCTCCCACGGCCGTAAAAAAGCCCCGTTTGATTAGTCCTTGTAGTTCCATAGCACCGTCACATTTTCACCCGTACGAAGGGATTTGAGTTGCTGGATCTTTTTCTCGGCAAGCAGCCGTTTTTTGATGTTGTCCTTGACCGATTCAATGGATCGCGAAACCAAGTACGGATCGGACAACGCTTTGATTATCTGGTATCCAAACATGGTTTTCACCGGTCCGGCGATTTGCCCCTTTTTAAGCGAAAAAACAACCGCGTCAAACTCCGGAATCATGTCTCCCTTGTTGAATTCGCCAAGGTCGCCTCCCTGTTTGGCCGTTGGCCCTTCAGAATATTTACGGGCGAGCGCCGCGAAATCAGCCCCTTTCTTTGCCTTTTCGGCAACATCCTCGGCCTTTTTCCGCACCAGGTCGCGTTCACTTTTGACCTTGGCAATAAGTGCCTCACCGGCAAGCGAAGAGTTCTTCCGCTTCACCAAGTTGTCGAAGGAGAGCATCTTCTGCTCGGGAATGTCGCGGTCAGGCGCGATAAAGAGAATATGCGCGGCCCGCATCTTCTCCGCCTGGAACTCAGACGCATGGGCGGAATAGTAGGCCTGCGTCTCGCTGTCCGGAACGGCTATATCTTCGAAAAGCTTGTCACGGGTCTTTTCCATCACCATGATGTCGCGGATATTTTTTCTGAATTCCTGAGCGGAAATCTTCTGCTCGGTAAGATAACGGCCAAAGGTTTCCTCGTCCATGATGCCATTCGTCTTCTTCAATAAGTCGATTTTGGTGTTCAATTCCTCGTCAGACACGGTTATGGCCAGTGCAGCCGCCTTTTTCAGGATAATGATCTTGTCGATGATGCCGTCGAGAAACTGGCGCCGCATGTCCTCGAGCGCCGCTCCTTGGGGCCGGACAAACGTGGTATCCACCTTGCGATAGACGGAAACATACCGGTCTATCATCTGTTCTATATCGCGGACATACACCTTTTCACCAGCAACGGTAGCGGCTACCGGAGGCTCCTTTTTTGCGCACATGGAAACCATGCACGCGCACCATGCGGCCGCGGCAAGCAGGAATGACCGTGCCCTTGTATTCATAATGACTTCCTTTATTTGTTTATGGTATATCGTTTGACCTTCCATTTTTTCTCGAGCGACTCCATCTTCGACGCCTCAACACCCGCGCGCAGCTGCGCCTCAATAGCGGACGCGACTTCGTCGAGCGCCTGAATACGCGAGAGCGTATCGGAATGCGCCTTGATTATATGATAGCCGAATTCTGTGGTCACGATGCCACTCACTTCACCGTTGCGCAGGGCAAAGGCCGCGGCCTCAAACGGCGCGGTCATGACCCCTTTTCGTACAGTACCCAACCGGCCGCCCTCTGCCGCTGTTCCGTCCTGCGAATACTTCCTGGCAAAAGCGGCAAAATCGCCGCCATTGAGCACTGAATCGCGGATAGCAACGAGTTTCGCCTTCCGCGCCTCGCATTCACGCGCCACTGCCGCGTCCAGGGATTCAGGAGGAATGCCCGACCGTGCGCATTCAGTCCTAATACTGGTAAGGCCCCGGTCAGGCATGTCGCGGTCTGGAGCGTTGATGAGTATATGACTGATTGTAATCTCACAAATACGGTACTTTTCCCTGTCCCGCTCATAGGTGCGGGCCACCAGGGAGTCTGGGACAGTGATTTCGCCGATGTACTCGGCGCGTATTTTCTCCGCGAGCAGTATGTCTCTGAGATGGGCGTTGTACTCGTCGAGAGTCCAGCCGTCCGCTGCCAAGGCATCGGCAAAGGCCTTTTCGTCATCGTTATAGATGCCTGAACAGATGATGAGAAAGCGTTCGCGAACTTCGCTATCAAAAACCAGGGTTTTCCGTTTCTGCGCCATTTTCACAAATATCGCGGACACCACCATATCAGAAAGCGTGCTATTCCACACTGTCTCCCGCTCAATCGGGGAAAAAGTCTTGTCCGGTGAAAACCTGCGGATCTGCCGTTCATAACGGTTGACCGCGGTATCGACTTCAGCGCGGGTAACGTATCCCGCTTTGCTCTCAGCCAGCACACCGGGAGGCCGTTTCGAAAAAGCGCAGGCCGATGCCGCGATACCGCAGACCACGGCGCAGACGAGGGGGATGACCCCGAGATTATTCCTCTTCATCGTCGACAAAGGCAACCAGCCACTCCCGGGTAAGAAGGGCCTTTTCAAGTTTTTTTTCAGCATAAGCAATAGATATTTGTTTGTGCGACAAGTGTGTTGTCGCGGTTATTTTCTCGTCAACATCAATGAGACCATTGTTCTTCAGTTCGTCCACATGGTCAAGGTTGATGTGGCGGCCCATACCGGCTTTTTCAAGGGCCACTTCGAGCACGGGCTTGGTGAGGGTGATATGCCCGGTGTTGCCACGCATTCCCCGCTCCCTGCCAGCGGCAAGCAGCAGCCGGGAAAAAGCGCACGCTTCCTCGCTCAGCGTTTCGCCGGGAAGGGTTTTCCCGTTGTAATGTGCGAGCAGATACTCGAAAAAAAGCTGGAGAATATCGTGTTTCTTGATCACTACCATGTCTCTGCCCTTGCTGCTCTTGCCAATGACGATCAGTTCCTTGAGAATAAGTTCGGTGAGGATTTTATCGACATCGCCGCCAGAAATGCCGATAGCGTATAACGATTCTTCTTTGATGAGCTCGAGAGGAATGGCAATAGAGCCGGAACTTTCCGAGATATAGTTATCGGCCAGGAGAAGGATAAGATTGACCACCCCGCCCATATTGTCTGAAATCAGGTTCTCACTGTTTTTGTACAGGGTATCGCGCAGCCGTTTGACTACCATTTCAATGACCGAGACCAGCCACGACGGTATTTTTGTATACGTGTCATCGAGAACAGTGCGATCAATGGCAAGTGCGGTGCAGTCTTCGATCACCTGCGCGGTCGCCGACCGGGGCATGGCAAGGAGCAGGGACATTTCACCCAATACGCTGCCAGGTCCCAGTATGGCAAGTTCAATGGTCTTTGCGCCTTCCTGTTTGAGCACTTTGACCTTGCCGGTTTTGATGATGAACATTTCCGTGGTAGTATCACCTTCGATAAAAATGAGCGATCCGCGTTTGAAAGAACGCTGGTGCTTTGCCGCGGTAGCGCTTTGTGAATGGAGACCAGTGCCGGCTGGCTGGGCCGCCTGCCCGCCGCCCGCGGGAGGCTGCTGCGGCTGGGTCCGGATCAGCCCGGGACGGGCGCCGGTTTTAAGTTTACCCGAGGGGGTATCGAACCGCATCATGGTTTTTTCTGCTCCCCTTCGGTCTCAAGCCTGAATTTCCCGATCCACGATTTCACCTTTTTGATCCTGTACAGACTGCGCCGGTCGTAGAGTATGCCTTCTTCGTCACCGTACATACCGGGCAGGGCGGCTGAAAGAATACCCTTTTTCTCAAATTCCTTGATGGCGCTACGGTTGGTCTTTTCATCGCCAAAATCAAGCGCGGAAAAAGGAAGAAAATATCCATCCGCGGTCTGCTTGCCGTGCTTCTGCGCCACATAGGCGATATTGCCGAGGAATTCGTGCTGTGGATCAGTGAGGTCAGCGCCCATGATCTCCTTGCCCTGCGCCTTGAGCTTCCTGAATTCGACAAAAAGCTTGAGCGCTTCGGCATCGGCGACCGTGACCAGGGTATCGCCTTCGGTGTCCTTTTCAAGGACTGCCAGCGTTCGCTTCTGGAGGCTTTCAAGAGCCGCGCGCACCGCTTTGTTCGACATGCGCGTGGTAAACATGGAGAAATTGAGCAGATGATTGAACGGCAGAAACACCTTGTCTTTGGCGCCTTTACCGTACCGTTGGAGCATAAGCGCCACCATGCTCGCTGCGGCGCACTCGCGGTCTCGGACCAGGGACTTTCCCACACGCGTATTGGCGTCGCGCAGGCGCGAGGTAACGATCTTGACAATGGACCTGAGCCAAAGCGGCACCTTTTCCATGATAGAGTCGAACACAAGACGGTTGATGACCATGACCTTGGTCGGTTTGACCGCGCGGACCGTCGCGGAACGGGGCATATTGTCGAGTAGGGCCATCTCCCCGATCATGGCGCCGGTCCCCAGCTTTGCCAGCTGGATGGCACCCTCGTCCGTATTTTTCAGGACACACACCTCCCCTTCCTGGACCACGAACATCTCGTTGCCGCGTTCGCCTTCCTTGAAAAGGTCTTCGTTCACCTTATAGACTTTTTCCTGCCGTATTACCGGCCGCTGTCCTGTTTTAAGCGTCCCGCTGTCACCAAGCATTCATCCCTCGTGTGATTCAAGATACCGTTGCGCGTCGAGCGCTGCCATGCAGCCGCTTCCCGCAGCGGTAATCGCCTGCCGGTACCGGCTGTCTTGCACGTCACCGCAGGCGAACACACCCTCGGCGCTTGTTACCGTTGAGCTTGGTACGGTCACGATATATCCTGTCTCGTTCAATTTGATTTGTCCTTCGATAAACGCGGTGTTGGGTGTATGGCCAATGGCATAGAAGATGCCGTTTACCGGAATTTCCCGCGTTGCGCCGGAAACCACGTCCTTCAGGACCGCCCCCTCAACCTTCTGCGTCCCGAGCGCATCGACTAATACGGTGTTCCAGAGTAGCGTTATTTTCGGGTGTTCCATGGCGCGCTTCACCATGATCTGCGATGCCCGCAAAGCATCGCGGCGGTGGACAATATAGACCATGCTGGCAAAATTCGTAAGATAACTCGCCTCTTCGACGGCGGAATCGCCGCCACCCACAACAAGGAGTTCCTTGTTGCGGAAAATAGGCAGTGCGCCGTCGCAGACCGCGCAGGCTGAAATGCCCCGGTTCCACAACCGCTCTTCCGCAGGCACATGCATGCGCTTGGCCACAGCGCCGGTGGCGATAATGACCGCGTGCGCCTGCACTTCGGTGTCACCCTTGACCATGAGCGGGGCATGGGCGCAATCAATCGCCAGCACATCTTCAGGGACCATGCGTGCGCCGTATTTGACCGCTTGCTGTTTCATGCGTTCGACAAGCTCGGGACCTGTTATACCATCGGGAAATCCGGGAAAATTCTCCACTTCCGTGGTGGTAGTGAGTTGTCCGCCCGCGGAGCCGCCCGCCATGACACCCTCAAAGACAACAGGGTTCAGGTTTGCGCGGGCGCAATAGACTGCCGCGGTGAGTCCGGCCGGACCGCTTCCGATGATTACAACCTTTTCCACGAACTGTTCCTTTCCTTGAGCGGCCGCCACCATGCTTCATTTTCCCGGTACCACGCCACAGTCTCGGCGAGTCCATTTTCAAAGGTGTATGCCGGTTTCCAGCCCAATCGCCCCATGATCTTGGAAGCGTCAATCGCGTACCTGAAATCGTGGCCGGGCCGGTCAACGACATATTCGATATACGATTCGTCTTTGCCCATGAGACGCAGGATTTCCCGGGCGATGTCGATGTTTGTCCATTCGTTCAGGCCGCCGATGTTATATACCTCTCCCTCGCGTCCCTTTTGCAGAACCGTGAATATGGCGCTGCAATGGTCTCGCACATGCAGCCAGTCGCGTATATTTTCTCCCTTGCCATAGATGGGGATTCTTTTATTTTCCATGAGATTGGTGATGAGCAATGGTATCAGTTTTTCCGGAAATTGCAGCGGGCCATAATTATTTGAACACCGGGTTATGGTCCCCGGAAATTTAAACGTATGGAAATACGATCTGACCAACATATCAGAGGCGGCCTTGCTTGCCGAGTAAGGGGAATTGGGCGCAAGAGGGGTTTGTTCGGTGAACAAACCGCCATTGCGTTCGAGCGAACCATACACCTCATCGGTTGACACATGAACAAAACGGGGGATCTTCTTTTTTCGCGCGGTTTCGAGCAGCAGATGAGTGCCTAAAACATTGGTCTGGGTAAAAATCAGTGGTCCAGTGATACTTTTATCCACATGGGATTCGGCGGCAAAGTGTACTACCGCCCCAATGCCGGTCATCGCGTTTTCAACCGTCTCCGGGTCGTTAATGGTACCTTGAATGAAAGTATATCTTTGATTGCCACTGATAGAAGACAGGTTTTCGGCATTACCCGCATAAGTAAGGGAATCTAAATTGACGATCTGTATATCTTTTTCTTTTTCAAGGACATGCAGAATAAAATTTGAACCGATAAATCCGCATCCACCAGTGACTAACAATCGCATTGACGCCCCTTGATCATGTAATATATTCTCATGAAAATGTAGTAAAAAGATACAGATAAATTCTAGAATAAGGCAAGGTAAATAGCCTGCCCATTCAGCGGTAGCTTTCTTCATTTAAAGGATAGGCGCCTGAACGCACATCGCAGGCAAAAGTCGCACACCCGTCTATCATCTCTTTTTTTAGTCCTTTATAATGCCGGACAAATTTCGGCTTGAATTTGGTGAAAATTCCCAGAAGATCGTTGAAGACTAAAACCTGGCCATCGCATTCCTTTCCAGCGCCAATGCCAATAGTAGGTATGAAAAGCTCTTGGGTAATGGTTTTTGCAAGCGCCGCGGACATGCATTCAAGCACAATGGCAAAACACCCCGCGTCCTGTATCTGGCGCGTCTCTTCCCGCAATCGGGCGGCCTCGACACTGTCCTTTCCCCGGACTTTGTATTCCGTCGCGGTCTGCGGCAAGACCCCAGCATGCCCCATGACTGGAATTCCCGCGTTAACAAGCGATTTGATGACAGGAACGTTACACCCTTCTATCTTGACCGCGGCGCAACCGGTGTCAATAAGCGTTTGCGCGTTCCGCATGGCGCTCTCCGGGGTATCGTATGTTTGAAAAGGCATGTCACACACGATAAAGGCCTGGGGCGCTCCCCGGACAACCGCCTTGAGGTGGTGTTCCATGTCAGCGAGCGTAACCTCGCGGGTGGTCTGGTACCCGAGAACCGTGACACCGAGCGAATCGCCCACCAGCACAATATCAGCGCTGGCCGCGTGGACCGCCTCGGCTGAAGCCGAATCGTAGGCCGTGATCATGACGATCTTTCGGGCCTTCTCTTTCTTTTCACGGAAGACAGCGGTGGAAATCATTTCTTCACATGGGTAAGTGGCTTGAAATAACGCGTACCTTTGCCGCCCTTGTTCAACTCTTTAAGGATTTCATCAAACTCTTCGGCATTGCGCACAAAATCTATTTCCGTGGCATCAACAATGAGCACGGGCGCGTCAGTGTAATTGAAAAAGAAATGGTTATAGGCTTCGTTGACCGATTCGATATACTCGGGTTCGAGCGATGATTCGTAGGTCCGGTTGCGCTCCCTGACATTTTTGAGCAGCCGCTTGCCGGTTGCCTGGAGATATATAATGAAATCGGGCTTGGGAATATGGGTCTCGAGGATCTCCGCGACGCGATCGTAGAGTGAAAACTCGTTTTCATTGAGGTTAAGGTTGGCGAAAATCCGGTCTTTTGCGAACATGTAGTCCGAAACCACGATCTGATGAAAAAGGTCTTTCTGGCCTATTTCTAGTTGCTGCCGGTATCGTGAGAGCAGAAAGAAAAGCTGCGTCTGGAACGCATAGCGGCCACGGTCATTGTAAAATTTCTGTATGAACGGGTTTTCCTCCACCTCCTCGAGAATAAGCTTGGCAGTAAGACGGGCTGCAAGCAGTGAGGCGAATGAGGTTTTTCCCGCTCCAATAGCCCCTTCAACGGCAAGATAATGGATCTGTTTGAGAAAATCGCCCTGCTGTTTCATAGTTCGCCGATCTCCTGGCTGCGTACGTGCGCGGGCGCGGCCTCAAGAAGCTCTGAAACGGTCTTTTGAAGGAGTGGGTGAAAAAGGTCGGGTTTGATGTCGTTCAGGGGTCTAAGCACGAAAAGACGGTTTGGCAATTCGGGGTGTGGAACGGTGAGATCGCCAGCTTTCAGGATATTTGAATCATAGATGAGGATATCAAGATCAATGAGGCGGGGAAGTTTCTCACCCTTTCCCGAAGTGCGCCCAAGGTCAGCCTCGATGCGCTGCAACGCGTGGAGAAGATCAGTTGGTTCGAGGTCGGTCATGACTTCAACAGCGCCATTAATGAATTTTCCAGGACCGCCGCCCTGGACTGGAGCGGATTCGTAGTTGCGGGATTTACGCAACACAGTACCTATTCCCCTCTCAAAAATCGCTGAAAGCGCGCTCTGGATATTAGCCAGCCGGTCACCCTGGTTTGAACCATACCCAATATAGGCGATAGCCATGAGCGAGGTCTCCTTCCAGAAATAAGATACCTTTTGGGCCAGGGTGAATTCAACATATCAAGATTCATTATTTTTATTGCCAGATTAAATGTAGAATATTAGATTTCATAAATAAAGGACAGCGAAAGGAGGAAAAACACATGTCCGGTACCAATTACGAGAACGAAAAAAGTCCCTTCACCCCTTCGGGCGATCTGGAGGATGAAAGCAATCTAAACGAGATACTGATGGATCTTAACGAAGACGATGATGAAGACGGTGAAAACGACATCGCCGAAATCAGCGAGATCGAGGAGATCGACAGCGAATCCGATGATTTGGAAGAAGACGAACTCGACGAAGATGGCGAAGAATTTAATTGACGCCCGTTTGCTGAAGGCGCTCTGATACGGGGGCATACGCAGACGCTATTAGGTATTTCTTGTTTTCTTCAGACAATCCTCCAGACAAAGTTGCAACGCAATTCAAGGCAACTGGCTAGGTCTTTGTGTTTATTGCAGTTATTGTAGTTTTTTTTTAATATGTTGACATTTCATTGAATTTAATATATTTTATATATATGCGGGGTATTAATCGCTTAAGTTGTGAAATGAGGGGTTCACTCCTTTCCGTTGCGATTACTGGAGACCTTGAAACCGGCGATCTTATCAATTTTTCCTACAAAGTCATGCGTCAACTGGATCGGATCCGCGCCCCGTTCTTTGCCTTGATCAATATTCATGAGGCAACACTTACTATTCTCGAAGGTCTTGAAGGAAAAATCAGCAAGCAGTTCAATGATTTGGCACGTGAAAAAAAAACCATTGCCATTGCCTATGTACTTCCGCCGGAAATGTGCAAATTCTACCTAAAGAGAAAATGCCCTGAGAGCATCAGAGTATTTGAAGATTCGATCGCTGCCATGCATTGGCTCGAAAGCTTGGGCTTAACGACCGAAAAAAACGCCTCTTCCCTTGCCCAGTTTGCCTGAACAACGCCGATACAATAACATCATGGACGAGGGTGCAGGGGCTTCAAAGCTTGGTACAAATTAACAATATCCTTAAAAATAAAACATACTATTCGATTGCTGGCCCATTCCAATACTTGCTAACCACCGTAAAAATGTATTATATATCGAAAAACCATACTTAACTACATTTCCAAAAGGAGCGTTCATGGGAGGTACACACAGTCATGAAGTGAGTTTTTTTAAACCAACTTCAGAACACGGCAAGGCCAATAAAAAATTGATCATTGCGCTGGTGATTATCTGGATCGTCTGCGTTTTCGGATTTCAGGCCCTGCTTATTCTTTTCGCGAAACCAACACCCGAAGCAAACCTCATTTCTTTTGAAACAGCGTGGTCCGGCGCCGCCCAATCAGGAGCTACCGAAACCGTGCAGAAAACCCTGGCGCGCACCTTTCTCGCCGTACTGGGAAAAAATATTGCTATTTCAGCGGATCACAAAAAGGTGTTGAAAGAATCACTTTCCGCAACAGTGCTCTCCCTTGTGCCAGCGGACCAAAAAGCGCCATTTCAGGAAACCCTTGCTCAAAATCCTTCGCTTGCGGTTACAACCGCAATTCAGGTCATTGGCCTTTCGGGAACAGGATTCGATAAAATCATGGCCAACCTGCTCCCCTCTTCGCTTGTCCCGGTCGCTTCCGAGGAAATTTCAGCGGAAAACAAGACCGCGCTTCCCGCGATCATGAAGCTCTACTGCACGCACAATCAGTGCGGTCTCACCACCATGCGCTTTTTGGGTTTTCCTTTCCATTATTGGTATACTGCGCAGTTCCTTCTCATTCTCTTTGTGGGTCTCTGCTTGATATACGCGATCATGATCGGGCGGATAAACCGGAAGTTTAAATTCATCGAAGAATAAGGCGACAAAACCACCAAATCAGGAGAAACACATGTCTCGCATTCTTAATATCTTCTGGGTATTCATTCTGGGCATCGCAGCATCAGCCGCCTTTGCCGATGCCGCGGCCAAGGCCACGCAGCTCGAAGGCGAATTCAAGCTAGGACCCGCAATCATCCTCATTATCATGCTCTGCACCTTTGTCATTGTGGGTCTGTTGAACCGGGCCAAAGACACATCGACCTACTGGGCTGCGGCGCGAAAAATATCGCCTGTTGGCGCAGGCATGGCCATTGCCTCGAACTGGATGAGCGCTGCCTCGTTTCTGGGCATGGCGGCCATCATGTACGGCTCCGGTTACCACGGTCTCTCGTACGTAGTGGGCTGGACCGGCGGTTATGTACTGCTGCTGGTCCTCATGGCGGGCCAGATACGGCGATATGGCAAATATACAGCCTCAGACTTCATCGGCGATCGTTATTATTCCCGGGGTCTCAGGGGCGTTGGCGCGGCTGTGGCCATTTTCATTTCGTTCAGCTATTGTGTCGGGCAATTCGCGGGTATAGGCCTCATGTTCAAATGGATCCTGGGTATAAACTATACCTGGTCCATTATCATTGGCGCCTCGGTCGTATTGTCCTATACGCTTATATCGGGCATGCTCGGTGTCACAAAAAACATGCAGATCCAATACGTGATCATCATCGTTTCGTTCATGTTACCGCTTTTTATTCTTATGCATAAATTCGGATACTTTATTATACCGCAGCTGGGTTATGGGCATTTGGTATCGGATATCGTCGATGGCCTTGACAAAGTCAAGGGTGTCACGGCTATGGGGCACAATTTTGCCATTCTGCCCTCTCCTGAATTTGCCATGCCCTGGGATCCCTCCACAGGCATGAGCTCCTTCCAATGGATCGCCATCTGCTTTTCACTCATGATAGGCACCGCCGGCCTTCCCCACGTCATTCAGCGCTTCTACGTTGTGCCAAACGCAAACGACGCGCGCTGGTCAGTGGTCTGGGGCCTCTTTTTCATATGCCTGCTCTACTGGAGCGCGCCCATATATTCAGCATTCGGCAAAGTTCTTTCAGCAAGTCCCGAAGTCGGCGTACTCGCCAAGGACGCGATTGTCGTCTATACGGCGCAGTTGGGTAATGTGTTTCCCCTCATTGTAGGCCTGCTTGCCGCAGGCGCGGTCTCAGCCGCCTTTTCAACAGTCGCGGGCCTGCTGGTTGCCGGCGCATCAGCCTTCTCGCACGATCTGTATTATAAAACAATCAACCCGGCCGCTTCGGAACGGACACAAATGCTCATCGCACGCGTCTGTACCATTCTCATGGCCGCTGCCGTGGCCCTTGTCGCGCTCATGAACCTGGGCCTCATTGCCCAGCTGGTTGCCGTGGCCTTTTCCCTTGCCGGTTGCACCATTTTCCCACTGTTCCTGCTTGGTATCTGGTGGGGCGGATCGAACCGCGCGGGCGCATGGGCGGGCCTCCTTGCCGGTATCGGAGTTTCGCTGGTTGCGCTGATCTATTTCGTGGTTGGCAAATTCGGCGGTACGCTTCCGGCGCAAGCATTTGTCAATTACTATCTAAACGCGTGGTATTTCGCCTGGTTTGGGGCGCCGCTTGCCATCATCGTAAACATCGTTGTCTCAACCGCCACGGGCAAGGACACGCCGGAAAAGATTAAGGAATTCCTTTATCATACGGTGCACGGCAACGAATAGCTGCCACGTGTTTTCTAATTAATGGTGGAAAGCCCCCTGGCTGAAACGCGGGGGCCTTCTAACAAAGTCATGGTTGCGGAGAAAAAACGCATCACACGCATATCAAACGGTTTTTTCGGCCGCATGGCCCTTCCAACGCTGCTAACTATTTGTCTTTTTGTCGTTTCCATTTTCGCGGTCATTATTCCCGCCTTCAAGGCAAACATGCTCGACCGGAAACGGGAAACCATTCGGGAGCTTACGCGATCGACAGCCAGCGTATTGAAGGAGTTGGAAGGTGAACACCGTGCGGGCAGGCTGACCCTTGAGGAAGCGCAGGGCAACGCCATCCGTTGCATAGAATCCCTCCGATACGGCGACGAAGGCAAGGACTACTTCTGGATCACGGACATGCATCCATTTATGATCATGCATCCGTACAGAAAAGATCTGAACAACACGGACCTCACTGGTTTCACGGACCCCCATGGAAAAAAACTCTTCGTTGAATTTGTCAACACCGTACGCAAAAGCCGCGCGGGATATGTCGAGTATATGTGGCAATGGAAAGACGACTCCGCGCGTATCGTTCCCAAACTCTCGTATGTGGAGGAATTCGCCCCATGGAAATGGATCATAGGCACCGGCATCTACATCGAGGATGTGCGCGCTGAAATCAACCGGCTTACCACATGGCTTATAAGGATTTCCGGTGTCATTACACTGCTCATGGCAATTCTGCTGCTTATTATCATGCGTCAGGGCCTTTCCTCAGAACAGCGGCGCCGGCAAGCGGAAGAGCGGTTGCGCGAATCCAAAGAACGGTACCTGGCCCTGGTCGAAGCGAATACTGACGGTCTGATCCTGGCTATTGATGGGGTCTGTGCCTATGCAAATCGACGGGTTCTGGCCATGACCGGCTATGGACCGGATGAAATCGTTTCCCAAAATCTGGATGCCCTGCTTTTTGCCAAGGAAAACGATACACCCTTCCCCATCAACGCCCCCTCACCTGCCGAGGCGCGTCTGAAGAAAAAAAAGGAAGGTTTTGTCGATATTGTCTGCACCGCGACCGACATCTCCTTTTCCGGAAAAAAAGGCAGGGCGCTTTTGATACGGGACATAAGCGTCGAACAGCATGCTGTGCAACGCCGGATGATCGAGGAACGGGAACAATTCATTGCGGAACTTCAAGCAGCCCAGCTTTTCCTCAGCCAACCGGTGAAAGATATCGCCGCTCCCGTACGCCATTGTCCCATGGCAACACCTGTGCGCGAGGCAGCGGAACTGATGTCGCAGGATCGGTCAGGCGCGGTCCTGGTCACCTCAACATCAAATGATTTTATCGGCATTGTGACTGACGCGGACCTCAGGGCCCGGTGTGTTGCCCGGAAAAAAGAGGCCACTATCCCGGTGTTTGAAATCATGAGTTCGCCCCTGGTCACTATTTCGGACAACGCGCTGGTCTACGAAGCAATGCTGCTTATGCAGCACCATGGAATAAACCATCTGGCTGTCAAAGACGCCCGTGGAAAAATCGTTCAAACCGTAAGCCACCGGGAGGTTTTACAGGTGCACCGGTATTCCTCAACCTTCCTTGTCCGGGAAATCAGCGCTGCCGAGACAGTGCAGGAGATGGCAGGCAACCGCGACCGCCTGCCCATGCTGATAAAGGCGCTTCTGGACAGCGGCGCCAATGCACGCACGCTCACACGTATCGTCTCCCAGGTCTCTGACACGGTTGTCCATAAAGTATTGGACCTTGCCATAGAGGAATTGGGCGTTCCTCCCTGCGCCTTCGCCTTTGTGGTCCTGGGCAGCGAGGGACGTGAGGAACAGACCCTTGCCACAGACCAGGACAATGCCATAATATACGAGGAAAATGCGACTGAGACCGCCCGGAGCTATTTCCTCAAACTCGGTGAAACAGTCTGCACCAGCCTTAACCGGGTGGGTTTCAATACATGTCCGGGAGAAATTATGGCGAGCAATCTAAAATGGTGCCAGCCCCTTTCTCAATGGAAGTCCTATTTTTCCCAATGGATCAATACGGCAAATCCGCAGGATCTCATAGATGTGAATGTTTTCTTTGATTTCAGATTTGTCTACGGCGATATCCGCCTGCCCGCGGGTCTGCACGAGCATATCGATAGTGAATGTGGCAATAAAGCGGCCTTTTTCATGCACCTTGCGAAAAACGCCCTGGCAATTAAGCCGCCCCTGGGCATATTCGGCGCTCTCCGTCTCGACTTAAAAGGGGAACATCCTGAAACCTTTGATATAAAAAAAGCAATGATGCCCCTGGTCGATTTCGCCCGTATCCAGTCGCTCAGAAAAAAAATCTCCCAGACCAATACACCCAACAGACTTGAAGAATTCACACGGGCTGGGGGTATTGATGATTCACGGCTGAAAGAGGTCTTACAGGCATACGATTTTCTCATGCATGTACGGTTTAAACACCAGATAGCCCTTATTGAGGCCCACGAGGCCCCGGATAACAACATCAGCCCAGCGGCCCTCACTGCCATCGAATTGGCCTTGCTGAAAAAAATATTCAGCCAGTTCGAGGACCTTCAGACAAAGCTCAGTTTTGAATTTACCGGAACAGCGGGATAAAAGCAGAGTCTCAAAGTACCCAACCTCTCTGAAAATACCCATAAAGCATTGTAAGACAACAAATAAGGCAAATAAAATGCCAATTGTAATAATTGTAGAAAAATGTGATATATATCATAGAACAAAGAGTTTTATTTTATTATTTTATTTAAATACTTTTTATAATGAATTTGCCAGTAAAACTTGAAACAATTGGGGAAATAACAGGGAGACAGACATCGTATCTGATTTATTGGCAGCTCCTTACTGCATGGTCTTCTCCAACAAGCCCGATTGGTATTTAATCTTTGTCGAGCCTGAACAATTCCTCCAGCTAACCCTGTTTCTGAAAAACCATGGCTATGAACGGAAAAAAGACATAAAATATGATGGCTATTCAAAAAATTTCTACCGATTTGAAAAAAAGACCGTGCATCAAGATAAATCAATGCTCATCAGGGTAAATATTTTTTTCTCCATTCCCGAACTTCTCCGAATACAGAACAATGAAGACTATAAAAAAATCGCTGATAGCAATACATTTAAAATTGAAACCATCCCACCCAGGCAACTACAGGCCAAGTCCATACTAAAGAGGCGCATACGATATTCCCTGTTAAAACAAAGGATCGCCAAAACATTCTGGGTTCTTGGTCTTGTTGGGGTATGTGCAGTACTGGGTAAAGCTGTGTGCATGGCACTCAGCAACGATGCCCCAATAAATGAGAACCTGATAATCATTGAAAAACTTGATCATCTGGAGAGAATGGTCAAAGACCTCTCCAAATCTGAAAATAAACCTTGAAAACCAGAGAAAACACCCTCTACCTGCTGCTTACTGTTCTCTTTTTGCTTGTGGCAGTCCCAAACATATACGCTAAACTGTATATCTGGAGCGGCCACTATAGCCCTGTATGGGACGACCCCATGAATTGGAGCACGCCCGATGACGGGACTTGTCCCAATACCATAGCTGATACTGCTGTCTTCGATTCTTTGTCCAAGGGACCCTGCGAACTCAAACGCGATATCAGCCTGCAGAACCTGGAATGCCGTCCTGGTTTCGAATATTCCCTGGATTTGTCGTTCCGTACACTGATGATCGCGGGAAACGCCGACTTTTCCATGGGAACCCTCATTGCTGATGACGCAAATATAATCTTTGAGGGACCTGCAAAAAATGTGCAGGTTTTTAAAACCAATCCAAACGCGCGATTCAACAGTATAACAGTTATTGGTCAAAGCACAGTGCAGATTGCTGGCGAAATGTTTGAATGCGGTGAATTGACCCTTTTCTCCGGGGCCTGGAGATGGAGCACTGGCCAGAACATTATTTCCCGGGGCATGACGATAAGCGACAGCGCTGGAATGATCTTTGATGATAATGTGACCGTGAACATCACATCGGGCAACGCGGATCTCAGGGGATTGAACAATCTGACGCTTGGCACAGGAGACACACTCTGTTTTTCCGCACCGGCCGACACCCAGGTGTTTATTCCAAGAACAGGCTTGCTGTTTCCCAATATAAAGAAAATGAACGCTGGCGTGGTACTGGTCTCAGGCGGCGCTTTAAAGGCCGGTGCGCTCATCCTTATTGACGGAACCTGGCAATGGGGAGAACAAGGGATCGATACGGTCCTTTTAATAAAAAAGAATGAGAAATCAACCATGATTTTTGACAGTAATACAGTGCAGTTAACCGGAGGTGAGATCGGATTCCTGGGGTGGACGAGTGTAAACGCCCAGACCATGCCTTCGGGATTCCAGCGTACGACTCAACAAACCCAAGCCAAACGAGATGATTTGCGATATGGCATAACAGGCCAGTCGTGGTTTACTTGGCTGCCGGATACCGTGGTCATCAGGGAAAGGAACTTGGCGTTGGAATTGGGTATAAACCTCTTTTTCCCCTCCCCTGCGTTATTCACCACTGATACTGTCGACAACCTTGGATACACCATGGGGATACTGTTTCCCATATATATTCAACATGCGCTTTGCTGGTACAGTGTCAGGGCCATTATGCATGGTTCGGCCGCTCCCTGGGAAAAAGGGAGGGTCTATCTTACCGGGATTAACGAGCTTCTCGTGGGCAAGGCGGTATATATCAAAAAAATGCCGTTCGAACTTTCACCTTTTGCGGGTCTTGGGTTTGACAATGGGATTGTGATAAGCAACTCTTCCCAGGAGGGTTTCAAAGGCCATCAGGTGCACTACTTTCTCTATGCCTCTCTCGGCGCTTTTATGCGGCGGAATGCCACAGTATTGAGGCGGGACCTTGTTGAGGGGCTAAAAATCAGCTTTTCCAGCGCGCTAATACCCAATGAAGACACTAAAGTACGCCTCAGCATATCATTGGTGATCGGTTATTAAACGGCGGGATAAAAAAATCGGGGCGAGTGGATTTGAACCACCGGCCACTTGGTCCCGAACCAAGTACGCTACCAGGCTGCGCTACGCCCCGAATGAACGAATAAGATAAAACAAATCAACGGATTGAAACAAGGCTTCTCTCTGAAAAAAGGGTTCTCGTGTCTGCCATCATTTTAACGTATCTTGTTTAATTTCGATGGACTTTTATTGGCAATGGACACCTGGTGGACACCTTAAAAAATGTTAAGCATGATGGAAAAAGCAAGCGCACGGGGCCTTTTAGGAGCTTTAGCAGGCTGGGGCTGGGAATTTTGTATACGGACGGCCTTATCTTCAATCCCTGGCCTATCCCTGTACGCAGACAGAGCAGGTGAAGGCAGGGTGCGGCTTCACCTGCGCGCCTATAGTTCAACACATGGCGCAGAAAAGACTTGATTATTACCTTTAATAGTTATATATTACTTTTATGGGATATAGTGTAACGGTCAAGCGGAAATTGGATAGGGAACTATTAAGGCTTCCACCTGGCGTTAAAAAGTTGCTTTTCTTGCTGGTCGAGGACTTAAAGGCGGACGGACCATATCAACCGGCATGGCCCAATTATTCCCCCCTTGGCAGCGGGAAATACCATTGCCATTTGAGCCATAAGTATGTGGCTTGCTGGATTTGGCAAAAAGGAACCATAGAAATCGAGGTGTACTATGCTGGCAGTCGTGAAAACGCCCCATATTGAGATTTCCCTTAATGGCGCGGGTGCAAAAGAGGCGGTGTCCTGGCTTTCCAAGAAATTTGATGTTGAAGTGATCTCCCCGGACGCGCCCGAAAGTGAAACCGTGAACATTGATGACACGGAGTTCTGGACCGAGATGCAGCGTAACCGTGTTGGAAACCTGCTTGAAGCGGCGCGCCTGAAGGCCGGGTTCACCCAGGAACAGGCTGCAAAGACTATGGGGGTCAAGCAGAACATGATAAGCGATTACGAGAATGGACGGCGGCGGCTGTCCCAGCGCATGGCGCAGCGGTTCGCGGATGCGCTGGGGGTCAAAGTCGAACGGTTCTTTAATAGAAAATAATTTCATTGTTTTCGAGGTCCATGGCAATGCCCTGCTTAAAACCGGGGCTTTTTTATTTTTAGGTGCATTGCAGACTGGGGTACAATGTATGCGGGCGGTATTACGTTGAGGGGATGGTTCAAAGCCAAGAAAATTATCATGAAGGCAAAACCCCGGATGGACGGGGTAATTTTTGGCCGGTAGTTGATAAATCTTTTCGCGGGTGGCAAGGTGATTTTAGAAACAAGGCATGACATTAAGGGGCGCGTGATTACCCAGGGGAAAACCCTTAAGCTCCTTGCGGTCGAATCAAAGCTTTCCTACAATCGGCTTTCCCGGATCGTGAATGGTTTTTCAGAAGCGCGCCCTGAAGAAATGGCAGCAATATGCCGGACGCTGGCAGCATGGGAACAACGGGGGGTGAAATAATGCTCGTTTCACCGGCCATTTTAACGGATGCGCGTTTTACATGCTTGTCACCTTTGGCGCGCCATTGCCTGCTGACGCTTGCCCTACGAGCGAATAAACAGGGTTGCTGTGAACCTTCCCAGGCGCGGATCGTGTCGGACATGGGTATCCCAAGCGAATTGATACGTTAAACCGGACGGCTGCGGACACTCTGAAACTGTCGGACAACGCAACGCCGTTAAAAACCGTATTGGATTACTTGCGGTTGACCGCTCCGGCCTGCCTGACACCTGACGGACTAAAAGCGGTTATCCGGTTTCATGTTTCCTTGTTCAAGGTCAAAGTCATTGCGATAGATTTTCTGACAAAAATAATTGTTGATCCCAGGTATGAGAACGCAGAGCGCGGGAAAATCTGTGCGCGCCTTTCAGCCCTTGCCCGTGAATTACATATTGCTGTCCTTCTGGTTGTCCAGCTAAACAAGACCGCTGAACAGGTTGAAAATCCGCATATCGGCATGATTGAAGGCAGCGGACAGATAGGACAATTTGCAGACGTGATTTTTATCCTTGTGAACGAATCCAGGACGCGGACAGATGCGCCGGGGAACATTGCAGGGGAACAGCGCTTGAAACTGCATATTACCCAGCGTCAAGGCGCTTGTTCTAACTGGCTTCCCATTCGTGCGCGATTACAAACACTTGATTTCCAGGAGGAAAGTCTATGACAAACAGCTGAATTGACCGCCTTTGTCGAGGGGAAAAAAACAAGTCCAGTAGAAACCAGTCAAAGGTAATTGAAAGCTGTCAAACAAAATGACTTGCAATTTTTCACGGCTTTGTTTAATTTTATTACCAGGTGTCCATTGTCTTAAGGTCCGGAAAGGGGTCTTGACAATGGAAAAGAAAAAGCCGTCTTGTTCTTTGAAATCGCACACAAAGCATTTCTGGTCGGAAAGGGGGCCGCTATGGGCTTAATCCGTATCAAGGGCGCATGGGCAATCGACTACTAACGCAATGGCCAACGTGTCCGGGATGTGATAGGGGCAAGTAAAACCCTTGCGGCCCAGGCATTGGCAAAGGTAAAAAGCGAACTTGCCCAGGATCGTTATTTTCCAGACAGGCCCACGGGCGGCGAAAAAAAGGTTTCTGAAATCCTTGACCGTTCATTTATCTACGCTACCAGGCTGCGCTACGCCCCGAAAATAAACTTTGAAAGAACCATAAATAGATCTTTTTCCCGGCCTCCCGTGCAACGTAAATCTTGACAACCACATAGACGATAAAGTATCATATAAAAACATATGGAAAAAGACTTTATCTACAAAATTCCTGAGCGTGCAACCCCGGACAATGCCCAGCAAATGCTTGCCGTTTGTCTCAAGCACTTGAACGAGACCGAAAGCGGCAACACGTATATCGATTTTTCGAACGCGCAAACAATAAACAGCTTCGGCGTGGGTGTGCTGGTCCGTCTGAACAACCTCTACACTGGATGCGGCCGCACCTTTATCCTGAAGAACCTTCCTGACTCCATTATAGAAACGTTCATGGCAATGGGTCTCTTCTCGGTCCTGAATATCGAGCTGAACGACCCTGAACTCAGAAAAAGGTTAAAAGATTCTGAAGTAGGCTCTTCCTTTAAAGTCGATTTTGAAATAGTAAAAAATATCGGTATTTATTCATTCAACGGTTCCATGCTCACGCCAAAAGATTCCCACCTTTTCCTGGGAATGACTGAAGCCATACTCGCCGACGGATTCAGGATGCTGCTCGATATGTCGGGCCTGGTATTCATTGACAGCACGGGTATCTCCGCCATTGCCACGCTCTGCAAACTGATGAAGCACAACAAGGGTGAAATCCGCGTCTGCAGCGCAGGGGAAATCCTCACCGGCTTGCTGGAAATAAACAGCCTGTCTGGCCTCATCCATGTCTATGAAACACGCGCGGAAGCCTTAAAGGGCTGGGTGTAAACCAAAACAAGGGGAAAAAACACCATGGAAATAAATATTAGTGAAATAAAACTGTCTGACGTTTTTTCGTACGATGAAACCCATGCCTTGTTGAACGCGGGCAAGGAATTTCTTGCCCGTCACCCTATCGGTAACCTCTATCTCGATTTTACCAATGTTACCATTCTTAACTCTCTTGCCATTGGCGCCATTGTCACCCTTTCAAACAGATTCAAGGAGCAAGACTGCAATCTTGTTTTAAAGAACGTGCCCGAATCCATCGTTCAAATGCTCAACACCATTAATCTCAGGTCATTCCTGAACATCGAAAGCGCCAAACCAGACAAACCACTCGATGTTTCGGCCGCTGAAGTGAATATTTCATTGATCATAGATTTTGAGTTGATTAAGAATGTCGGCATCTTCTCTTTTTCAGGATCGCTTCTTACCCCGCAGGATTCAAATCTCTATTTCAGCATGGCGGAGCAGATCCTCAAAGATGGCTATAAAATGCTTCTCGACCTCTCAGGCATGGTTTTCATCGACAGTATCGGGATTTCGGCCATGGTCAAAGTGAACAATATCATGAAAAAACATAAAGGTGAAATCCGTATCTGCGGCGCTGGCGATATTCTAAAAGATGTCCTCGAAACCCACAGTCTCACCAGCATCATTAGACTCTACCCCACACGCGAAGACGCTCTTGATGGATGGCTGTAAAACCAGCAAAACAATAACTTATTTATTTCATTTATTATCAATCATTTAGAAAAAAAGCCCCAGCTAATACTTTTCTTCAAATCAGTCGATATAATTTAGTAGAAGGTGAAAGGAAAGCCCATGAGTCCGATGCGCCGTGATATGTATGAAGAAATCTTCGAGATGCTCAAGTACTGCGGAAACAAACATAAATCACCGCGGCAGCCAATCGAACAGCAGGCCTGTATGGAATGGATCACGAAATACGCGGCGCTCTGGCGCTCCAAAAAAGAAGCAGCCCTGCGGCCTGTATAATCACAGGACCTTGTTAATCAAACTGTCAACAGCCAATCCCGTCATGCTCTTTCTGGTACAATACCACTTCCGGAATAGCTCATCCTTGACCACCTCAGGATCGATAAAACGCAGGTAGATATTGAAATCACCTAACAAGATATGGATAAACCGGGAGAGTTCGTTGAATAACCCCCTGTCTTGGACCGCATTTGTCGTATCACTGAGAAGTTCAATAATGGCGCCGCCTTCTTTGGCGGACACGCGTTGCGATCGCATCCGGGCGGCAATGACGAGTGCTTTTTTCCCGTACGAATAGGGGCCATCGAAGAACTCCCTGGCAAATGAAAGATGTTTAAACGCCTTTGGCTCTATCTTTGCGGCAGCCCTTTTCCATGACGCTTCTGGATTGTAACCCGCGGGGTCACGTGCATAGTCCGCCACGGTAAGTAGCGGTATTTTATTCAGATTCAGATATTCGGTCATATTTGTCAAAAAACCTTCGGCGTATTTCCTGAGTGAAGCGTCCCTTCCGGAAACAGGTCCCAGAAAGACACGCGAAGGCGTATAATCATTCGCATGGTAATTGTCCCAGATAACCAGCTTGCGCCGCATGGTCTCCGAAGCGTCAGCGACCATAGCGCCAGTAATTTTTTCAGCAACAACCTGCGGCCCTGTCCAAAAAGCCCTGATTTCCGGATCAAGGACGCTTATGTCCTGAAGGTATTGCGATGTTCTCTCTGAATATCCTGTATGGGCGGAACAATATTCTGTTGGGCAGAAAAGGAGTTCGCACCCGTTCAGCTTTTCTTTCACCAGATTACCCAGATACGCCTGCGCTACACCAGGACGTTTGAAGGTCTTTTTGTCCAAAGGACAAAGTTGGGCAGGGATATCGTCCATGAGGAGCGCAAAATGGGAAATGCCAATGCGCCGCAGTTGATTGTACTTGTTGATCAGCGCCAGTACGTCTTTTTTACTTGTAAAAGTGATGTCCAGCCCCGGGCTCATCGCGTAAATAAACTTGATTCCGCACTTGTCCGCTTTCCTTGCCAGGTCCTTGAACCTGCGCAGATCAGCCGCCGGATAGGGCGTACGCCATAACCCCCGATGCAATGGATCATCCTTGGGTGCATACATATAGGCATTCATGCGCACGCCTTTTAGAAATTCAAAAAGTCCCAGCCGTTCCTGGTGCGTATGGGCCTTGCCGTAGTAGCCCTCGATATACCCGCGAAGTAAAAACGATTCAGCCATGGTGCGTCCTTTCAAAGTATTTTTCAACCACGTCAGGTGAATAATGCGCCTCTTCCCTGCCCTGCTTCGTATAGCGAAAAAGTTTCCTCTCTGTCTCAAACTCCTTGAGGCAGGCATGTTCAAATGTATTTCCTTCGCTTGCCGCGATCTTTTTCCGCAGATTCTCGACCCTGCTCAGGTAAAAAAGCGTCATGATATCAGCCCTGGAAAATTTCTCGGTCTCAACAGAAGCGGCCGAAAGTCTGAATAGATCATAGTCTCTGGTATTAATATATTTCTTTTGAACGCAATAATCAAATAACCGCGTACCCGGAACCGGATAAAAAATACTCACCCCGATCCGGACCGGAAGTTGGCGGAGAAAATCAAGACTGAAAAGCATGTCATCTATTGTCTCGTTTGGCAGTCCAGCAATAAAATATGCCGTAATGGAGAAACCCAGCGCTGAAGCCTCCCGCACTGTGCGGATAAAGGCCTCAGAGTCAAAAGGCCGCCCCATGCACTTGCACGACCCCTGCTGAGCGCTGGCCAGCGAGAGATTCAAATCCTGGAAACCGGCCTGCCGCATGAGCGCGAGCAGATTACGATCGAGCAGATGCGCGCATATTCCGTTCATGACCGAGAGTCTGATATCTGGTATGCGTAAATCAATTATCCCCTTCAGCAATGCGCCAGCCTCTTGCCCGCTGTACCCAAAACTGTCGTCCTGAAAATCAAAATGCCGTATACCGTATTGTTCAGCGCATTCCTTGATTTCAGCAATCACTTTTTCAGGTTTTCTGACACTATATTTGTTAAAGACTGAATGCACGGAACAAAACGAGCAGGCATAGGGGCAGCCGCGCGATGTTTCATAAAAAGCGGCGCGCCTGCCATTGATAATATAATTATCCGGATTAACCAGGCTCCGATCAGCCAATAGCTCCTGATCATAGGGAACCCCGATTATTTTGCAGAATGCCTCCTCCCCCTCGCCCGCGACAACCTGATTGACCAGCGCTGAACTTTCCCCGCAGGCAGACACATGCGGTCCGCCCATAACAATCGGGACCGTTGGAAAAACTGATTGTGCAATCCGTGCTGTCCGCATCGCGCTCGAATGATAGGGCGTAAACAAGGATGAAATACCGATCAGGTCAGGCTTCTCAGCGACTATCCGTATTTCGATATCAACCCATGATGTTCCAAAATGCTGATAATGACCGAATAGCCTGTACGGGCTTTTGTCCCCTGGCTTATAAAATTCTTTTAGATAGGTCATTTTTTCAGGCACAGGGACGATCTCTTTAGCGTCTGATGCCATTGCATCAAAAACAACCACGGCGTGGCCCGCCTTTTTCGGGGCGGATGCTATGCACAGCAGTCCAAGGGGGTATGTGCGTATGGCTGTGGAGTAAAAATCTTCAACAGGAGGCTGGATAAGCAGTATTTTCATTAAACTTAAAATATACGTTATTGACGTTATTGAATCCGCGTATTGTACGTGCTTAAAAATGAATATATCTCGCCAAAACTGTTGACGCTGGTCAAAGAGACAGGCGAAATGTTATTTTTCAATCTATGAAACTCAAATTCAATCCCGCTGATGCTGATAAGATAATACAACTCGCCCTTACCGAAGACATCGGCAAAGGCGATGCTACATCACGCCTTCTCCCAAAAAAAAACGCAAGCGCACGGATAATCGTTAAAACTCCTGGCATCATCTGCGGCCTGCCGCTTGTTTCACAGATATACAATAAAATTGATAAAAAATTAAAAATCAGGCTGCGCACTGCGGATGGTGACACTATTAAAACCATGCGGGTAGTGGCTGAAATATCCGGAAACGCGCGAGCAATCCTGACTGGCGAGCGGACTGTTCTTAATTTCTTGTCTCTTCTATCCGGCATTGCGACAGCCACTGCGCGTTATGTTCGCGCCATAAAAGGCACTCGGGCAGACATATACGATACGCGGAAAACCCACCCAGGTTTGCGTGCGCTCGCTAAATACGCGGTACGCGCCGGCGGCGGCAAAAACCATCGTATGCGGCTCGATGACATGGTCCTCATCAAGGACAATCATCTTGAAATCACTGATTTCACCGGTCTGGCGAGAGAGGCGCGAAATAAATATCCCGGTATGCCGATCGAACTAGAGATAGATTCGCTGAAAGAATTGGACAGGGCGCTCTGTGCCCATGCCGATATCATAATGCTGGACAACATGAGTCCTGCTCAGATACGCGCAGCACTCGCACGCGCGCATCGTCTATGGCCAAGCCAGATTTTTGAGGCCTCAGGCGGGATTACGCTGAAGAATGTTCGGGAATTCGCTATTACAGGGGTACAGCGTATTGCGATCGGGGCCATTACCCATTCAGCGCCGATACTAGACATTTCAATGGAAATAACCTCACTGCAAAGATAATCCCCCTGTTGATGAGGTCTTGGGGGGATCAAACCATCTTCAGCGCAAAGTTGATCCCATCCGCAGCGCTGGATACAATACCCCCGGAATAACCAGCCCCCTCGCCTATGGGAAACCACCCTTTACACGACACTGATTCAAAAGTATCCGGATTTCTCGTTATTCTCACCGGCGACGAGGTGCCAGTCTCAGGCGCAACCGCAACGCCTTGTTCGATATATCCCCTGATCTTCCGGTCAAAACCATGTATCCCGTGATGTAACGCTTTTACAATAAAATTAGGCATTAGTCCTGAAATATCTTCGCAATAGCATCCAGGTTTATACGATGAGTGCGCTGTAGCGCTTTTAACACCGCGCATAAAATCCTTGAGCCGCTGTACCGGAGCGTGCATCGCGGGCCCCTGTGCGCATGCCCGTTCGATCTGTTCTGAAAATTCGACACCAGCCAGCGCATGGTCTGGCAAGTCAGACGGATACACGGTCACAACCACGGCGCTATTGGTGTTTGGACTGTTACGCATACTCAGACTCATACCATTGACCGCCATCATGCCTTCTTCAGCGCTCGCGTTGATGATCTCTCCGCCAGGACACACGCAAAACGTATAGATACCCCGTCCATTGCCCATGGATTCGGTCAAATGATAATCAGCCGCGCCAACAACAGCGCTGATACCGGATTCGCCATATTGGCTGCTGTCTATAAAATCACGCGGATGCTCTACCCTAAACCCTATGGCAAAGGTCTTCTTTTCTAACGTGACATTCAGTTTCAGCATCTCCCTAAACAATGCTCGCGCGCCATATCCCGGAGCACATACAACACAGTCTGAAATCCAATCACCTTTATCAGACATCACCCTGAGCGTACCGCCATTTTCCGGTTTAAACGAACTGACCTGCGTATTATAAAAGATCTCAGCACCGTTTTCCGTCAGGCTTTGTGTCATTGCACTGATGATCCGCGTCAGTTTGTCTGTGCCTATATGCGGTTTGGCCATATATCCGGTTTCAGGAATTGCGCCATATTCGATGAATGTCCGGTAGATTACATCCGTTACCGCGGATCTGTTGCGTGCGGTAAGTTTGCCATCGGAAAAAGCGCCGGCCCCACCTTCGCCAAACAGCACATTGCTCCGCGCGTTAAATATGCCTGTGTCGCAGAGCAGTCTAACGTCTTGAGCCCTTTCGGCAACCGGTTTTCCCTGTTCCAGAATAATTGGCTTGTAGCCCTTCTTAACCATGGTATGTGCGGCAAAAAGACCTGCTGGTCCCAGACCAATGATAACAGGCCGCTGTTTAAATGAAAGAGTCCCCGCAGACAGGTCGATCTCTGGAACAACATATTCTTCAAGCCCTGAGATGGGGTGTGATGCATCCAGTTTCACGGCGCAAGTATATACGTATTTTAATCGGCCTTTTTTCCTCGCATCAAGTGATTGTCTTACAATGATAGCATCGAGTATTTCTACAGGAGAAACACCCAGTTTTCCTGCCGCAAGGCCCTGTAAAGTATCCGGGGAATCCAGGGGTTTTGATATGTTTGATACAACAAAATATTTCATTAGGTTTCTTTCTGCCTACTGGCAGCTGTCTGCTGCCCATTGCCTGCTGAATTCATTGACACGCTCTTTCTAAAATAACGATTTTAATCACCTGTAAAAAAGGAATATTCATGAAAGAAATCAAAGGCGGTATTACAGCTCCAAAAGGCTTCCTGGCATCGGGCATTGCCTGCGGCATAAAGAAGTCCGGCAAACCCGACCTCGCGTTGCTGAGTTCAGTTTCGTCCGCCCTGTACGCCGGGGCCTTTACCACCAACCGGTTTGCCGCAGCGCCTGTTGTCTGGTGCAGAAAAATACTGGCCCGAAAAAAAGCCATCAAGGCTGTGGTAGTCAACAGCGGAAACGCGAACGCCTGTACCGGTCTCACTGGCGAAAAAAACGCCCGACACATGGCCGAGCTGACCGCCAAAACACTCGATTGTTCTTCCTCTGAAGTTCTGGTGAGTTCCACGGGCGTCATCGGCCACCAGCTTCCCATGTACAAACTCGAAAAAGGCATCCCGGATGCGGCGAGTCGCTTGAAAAAAGACAATGGCCACGCCTTTGCAACCGCTATTTTGACCACGGACCTGGTTTCTAAACAGTGCGCGGTCGAGATCGATATCAACGGAAGCCCTGTGCGTATCGCCGGCTGCTGCAAAGGCTCGGGCATGATCCATCCGAACATGGCCACCATGCTCGCTTTTGTCACCACCGACGCGATCATTTCGCTAGAGACCCTTTCCAAGGTCTTTCAACGCGGCCTCACCCTCAGCTTCAATCGGATAACGGTTGATGGAGACACCAGCACCAACGATACCTGCATCATGCTGGCCAATGGCGAGGCGAAAAACCCTGTCATTAAATCCGGCAAATATCTCGAACTCTTCTCAAAAGCCCTTTTCCACGTGCTCAAAGAGTTGGCACGCAAAATCGTGGCCGACGGCGAAGGCGCCACAAAGACCGTATCCATTGTTGTCAGGGGTGCAAAAGCCGAGGCCGAGGCCGACAAGGCTGCCCGAGCCATTGCCAATTCCCCCCTGGTAAAAACAGCCCTCTTTGGCAACGACCCCAACTGGGGCCGTATCCTTGCGGCTGCCGGATACTCCGGTGTTTCATTCGATCCTTCACGAGTCGAACTGACTCTTTGCGGAATCCGATTGGTAAAAAACGGCCAACCCCTCTTATTCGACGCCAAAACCGCTTCCGACCGGCTCAAAGAGAAAGAAGTTGATATTGTCGTCGATCTCCACTCTGGCAAGGCCCAGGCCGAGATGCTCACATGCGATTTCTCCTACGATTACGTAAAAATTAACGCAGAGTACCACACATGAACACTGAAAAAAGCATCATTATCGGCTGCGACCACGCGGGCTACCTTCTCAAGGAAAAAATTAAGACACACCTCGGGTCTCTGGGATACACGGTAACTGACGTAGGCACTGATTCGGATCTCGCGGTCGACTATCCCCTTTTTGCGGTCAAACTGTGCGACCGGATAAAAAGCGGGGAATTTGAACGGGGCATTCTGGTCTGCGGAACCGGCATAGGCGTTTCCATTGCCGCAAACCGCAACAAAGGCATCCGTGCGGCGCTTTGTACCAGTGTCGAACTGGCGCGCCTCTGCTCGCAGCACAACAACGCAAACGTACTGTGTCTGGGCGGCCGTACGACAAAAGAAGATAACGCATACGCGATCACAGAGGCCTGGCTTACCACGCCCTTTGAAGGCAAACATCACCAGCGCAGGGTCGACATGCTCGACCAAATACAATGTTGACCCGCCCCATTTTCCAAGGAGAAATTCATGATGGACAACCTTAAAAAAAATGACCCGGCCATTTTCGACATGGTGGTCCGCGAACAGCAGCGCCAGGAAGAGGGCATGGAACTCATTGCGTCTGAAAACTATGTCTCGCGGGCAGTGCTCGAGGCAATGGGCACGGTGCTCAACAATAAATATTCAGAAGGGTATGTCGGGAAACGGTACTACGCGGGAAACGAAATTGTGGACGAGGTGGAACAGCTCTGTATGGACCGGGCGCGGGCGCTTTTCGGGTGCGAACATGTGAATGTCCAGCCTTTGTCAGGAAGTCCGGCCAATGCAGCGGTCTATTTTGCCCTGCTCAAGCCAGGCGACAAAGTGCTGGGACTTGCCCTTGACCACGGCGGCCATCTTTCCCACGGTCACCCGGTAAATTTCTCCGGCATGCTATACAATTTCACCCAGTATATGGTTGAGAAAGAAACTGGCCGGATCAATATGGACCGCGTCAGGGAAATAGCGCTTCGTGAAAGGCCAAAAATGATCCTCGCGGGGTTTTCCGCCTATTCACGCAATCTCGACTGGAAAATCTTCAAGGCCATTGCCGATGAAATCGGGGCCATCACCTTTGCCGATATCGCCCACATTGCGGGCCTCATAGCAGGAAAGCAGCTCGACTCGCCTATTCCCCATTTTGACGTGGTTTCCACAACAACGCATAAAACATTGCGCGGGCCGCGCGGCGCCATTATCATGTGCAAGGAGAAGTTCGCCAAGCAGATCGATACCGCGCTCTTTCCCGGACTCCAGGGTGGCCCCCACGACCATATCAACGCGGCAAAGGCCGTTGCCTTTAAAGAGGCGCTCGAGCCCTCGTTCCAGACCTACTCGAAGAAAGTGATGGAAAACGCCAAAATGCTTGCCGCTGAGCTCATGCGGCTAGGCTTCAAAGTAATCTCCGACGGGACCGACAACCATCTCATGGTGGTTGATATGACCTCACGCGGTGTTCCCGGGCTCAATGCCGAACGGGCCCTCGATGCCGCGGGAATTTCCTGCTCCCGGAGCACCATACCTTTTGACCCGCGCAAGCCTTTCAATCCCAGCGGAGTGCGTCTGGGAACACCGGCAATCACAACGCGCGGCATGGGCAACGATCATATGAAAATAATTGCCGGATGGATAGACCGGGTCGTCACAGCAGCTGCTGCTGACAAAGCGTCTGAGTCGCTCAAAGGCCCAGAAATGACCGCGGCCTACAAAAGCAACAGCGCAATTAAAAAGGTGAAAGAAGAGGTCAAAGAATTTTGTCTTAAATTTCCCCTGTTTCATTCATGAAAACCAAACGCCCGTTGTGGGACGCCTATTTCATGGGCATCGCCCATGCAGTGTCGCACCGTTCTACCTGCGACCGCAACCATGTGGGTGCGGTCATTGTCCGGGACAACACGGTCCTGGCAACAGGATACAATGGCAGCGTCCGGGGTTTGCCCCATTGCGCTAAAACAGGCCATATGATGGTCAATGGCCATTGCACCACAACAGTCCATGCGGAAGTAAACGCCATTGTCCAGGCAGCGCGCATTGGCGTGGCCATACAAGGCGGTGCGATGTATGTGACCTCATCCCCCTGCTGGAACTGCTTTAAACTCATCGCTAATGCGGGAATAACGAAAATATGCTATGGCAAGGAATATGGAACCGATACTGCATTGGTGAAAAAATACGCGCGCCGCGCGGGAATCATTCTGAAAAGAACCGCTGTCCTTAACTGAAAAAATCCTTCAGTGCAGGCAGGGCCGCGCTCCGGGCCTCTGCCGTACTGCCATTAAACGCCACGGTTCCCTTGTCGAGCATGACCACCCTATCCGCAATGCGCTCTATGCTTGCAATGTCGTGCGTGACAACCACAATAGAGACCCCGGTCTCTTTCCGGATTTTGAGAAGCAGAAGGTCGAGAGAACGGGTGGTAACCGGATCGAGGCCCGCGGAAGGCTCGTCGCAGAAAAGCACCTCAGGATCGAGCGCCATGGCCCGCGCAAGCGCGGCCCGTTTCAACATGCCGCCGGAGAGTTCTGATGGCAATTTGTGAGACGCATGCGCCATACCCACCTGCTCAAGTTTTTCCCGGGCTATGGCGTAGATTTCAGACCGTTTCTTCTTTGTGTGCATTTCGAGAGGAAGCGCCGCGTTCTCGACAACCGGCAGCGAGTTGAGCAGCGCGCCGCGCTGGAAAAGCACACCCATGCGTTTGAAAATACCCTCTTTCTCAACAGCCTCCCTGTCGCACACCTCGCATCCAAGAAGTTTGACGCTCCCGATCTGGTAGTCTACCAGGCCAAGCATGTTTTTAAGCAGCGTTGTCTTGCCGCACCCGCTCTTGCCGATGATAGCGCAGATTTCTCCCTTGCCTATGGTGAGAGAGACACCACTGAGGATGACCGCGCGGCCATAGGTGCAGGTGAGATCGGAAATATGGATGACCGGTTCGCTCATGGGTCCCTGTTAGAAATAAAACAGCACGCCAAAAAGGCTGTCAGCCGCGATAATAGCAAAAATTGAGGTGACCACCGATGCCGTGGTCGCCCGGCCAACGCCGTCAGCGCCCCCAGTAAACCTGAGACCCTTGTGACACCCGATGACCGTGATCAGCACGGCAAAGACCAGACTTTTAATGAGTCCGGAAAGAATATGTTTGAACACAAGCGCCTGGCTCAGTTGGAGCCAGAAAGCGGCAAAACTCAGCTTGAGGTATGTGACCGCTATGATTGTTCCGCCCAGGATGCCCATAAAATTTGAAAACATGGTAAGAACAGGCAAGGCAAGCAGCATTGCCCACAGCTTGGGTACCATGATAAAACGCACGGGATTTAAGCCCATGGTTTTTAACGCGTCAATTTCCTCGCTGAATTTCATGGTGGCCACTTCAGAGGCAATGGCCGATCCGCTGCGACCGGCAATAATGATTGCGGCCATGAGCGGCCCCATTTCAGCGGTAATGCCCACGGCAAGAAGGTCGGCCACAAAAATATTTCCGCCCACCATGCGCAGTTGCGCCGCTGACTGCAAAGCGGAAATAAAACCAATGAGAAACATGATAAGGCCGATGATGGGCACCGCCCCCAGGCCATAGTCGAGGCCATTGCGGACAAATTCGCCCCGCCGTGTGGTTTTCCCCCCCGATACCAGGGAGAGAAAGCTCCACATCACCATCTCCGAGGCGAGAAAGACCATTGCCGTAAATTCGTTAAACAGGGAGATGACAAAATCCGCGATGGCAATGAAAAAAGAATACGTATGCGCCTTAATTCGCATCATTGGCGGCTGTTAATTCCTTGTTGAAAACAGAAATAGCGTCCTTGATAAAAGAACCGTAGATGTCGGCAAGCAGAATACTGAATCGTTCGGCGAGAATAGTATACCCAGAACCATCGCACTCGGCAGCGGCCTTGTATTTTTTTTCAAATAACAGCGTGCCGCTGCTTTTGGTAATACGGAGTTCAACGGCCAGGGACGCCTTTCGCTTGCTCCCTCGTTCGTCTTCTTCAATGACAAGAATGTCTCCGCTAATAACATAATCGGGCAATTCATCGATAAGCGTTTCCCGGACTGATTTGACAAGAAGCACTGACTTACAGGTTTGCACCAGAAGATCAGTCGCCGACACATCGGGCCTGATTGCCCACGATGCGTTATTTGCAAAGTCAACGGTATAGTCGCTCGTGCGGGTAATGACCTTGGCATTGTCGTACAAAGGCGTGAGTTTCAAACGTTTGACCTGTAGCTTGAACGGATAGCCGTTTTCAGGCTGCCCTGCCATGGAAGCCGCAGGCACCGCAGGCTCGAAATAGATGAGCAAGCTTTTTCGTGAAATTTTTCCCGAGCATCCGGCAAGGGCCAGGCATGCGGCTAAAACAAATACCAATCGCATGAATTACTCCTGTTTGCGAATGAGAAGTGAAGGATTGTCCTTGATGGTCTGGGTGAAATCGGCCAGGTTACGGATAGTAACTTCAAGACGGTCGAGGATCTGGTTCACCCGTTCGCGGCTGGTCACAATGGTTTTATTGGCTTCGTTGATTGTACGTGTGCTCGCTTCAAGCGTTTTGTTGAGGTTATCGAGCGACTTGCCCAGTTTTCCCTGGCCCAGGCCGTCCTTGATATCCCCTGAAATAGTCTCCATGTTCTTGAATGTTTTAACCAGCGATTCATTCTTAATCACCCGGTCCGCATCAGAAATGGCGCTGTCGAGCCGGGAAAGGACCTTGTTTGTCTGCCCGAACACACCCATGCCCTGACTGGGCAGCTGCGCGGTGAATTTGGCGACATTGTCCTTGTTCTGAGCCACCATCTGATTGAGGCCTATAGCGAGCTGGTTAATAGAAGCAAGCGTATGGGAAATCTCGTTTGCATTTACCCCGCCGGTCATGGCAACCAGGTTGTTGAGCACCACCTCGATCTTCTGCATGATAATATCGGCCTTGCCCGTAACCATATCGATTGCGCTCAGGCCCGACTGGATATAGTCGCCGGGATTGAGCCGCGGCGAACTGTTCGATTCTTTGACAATATCGATATATTTGATGCCCGTGATGCCAAATACGTGGACAACCGCCTGCGCATCGGATTTGATGGCAATGCCCTTTTTGATGGAAATGCGCACCAGAATCTTGGTGACATCGTCAGCTGCAAAGGAGAGTTCATCGACCTGTCCGATTTCCACGCCGTTCCGTTTGACCGGGTTACCCACATTGAGGCCGGAAATGGACTCTGAATATTCAATATAATACAGGTCGTTCTTTTTTAAAAGTTCTTTGCCAACAGTGAGGAAAACAAAGGCAAGGATGAGCACTATGCCGATGAAGAGAAAAAAACCAAGCCGGATTCTTTCACCTTTGGTAACCATGGGCATATAAAATAACTATAATGTGATCCCGTTTACCATAGGAACGCTGATTTTTGTTCCCCGGCTATTCGATCCCCAGTTTTTTCTGTATCTGTTCAAGTGAAATGCCCTTTGTTTCGGGCATGACCGTGAGTACCCAAATGAGACTGCATTGATGCCCGAAAGCTGGTTAAACATGGCAATGGCCATGGCCAGCATGAAAGGCGGCACAGTGGTCAATGCCTGCACCATTTCTTTATAAACGCCACTGTGGTCTCAATCAGTGCTTCTTTCCATTGCAAACGGGAAAAACCATGGTCAGCGCCTTTGATTATTTTCAACAAGGCCGTGGGCCGGCCATACCATTTCTTTAGTTCTTTGCCCGTGGTAACAGGTACGGTTTCATCTTTTGCCCCATGGATAATAAGTACCTGCCCCGCGAACTCGGCCGCTTTCCGGAATGGGTTTCCATACAACTTTAAAAATGTTATTCGTGAATCATAATATCCCCTGCCCAGCCGCAAGCCATCGAGGTCGATGCTGTTGTTTTTATCGCGCGGCTTGGTTTTCCAGAGATTACCGATATACTCAATGCCTTCTCGTATTGCCGGCGCCCACAATACCGCTCCCTTGAGACGCGGCGCATCCGGCGCAATAATACTGGAAATAAATCCGCCAAGGCTGTGTCCCATAATAAACAGATTAGCAGGATCGGCGCAGGAAAGCTTTGACATATACGTGTAAATTGCGCGTGCCTCATCGATCTCTGATAAAAGTGTCATGTTCTCGAAAAGACCGTCGCTTTCGCCCGATCCGCCAAAATCGAAACGGACACTGCCAATACCAGCCTTTGCCAAAATCCTGGAACATTCCACGAACTTGAAAGCCTCCTCCATTTTATCTCCTGTAAAACCGTGGTACATGGCAACAAAGGGAAATTTCTTTCGTTTTTGTTCCGGCACATGCAGCATGCCTCTGAGTGTGAGACCTTTGACCTTTAATTCAACGGCTTTTTGCATGATTGTCCTCCCTTAACTGAGTTCAATTGCCTTCTGCAAGAAATTCTTCAAGAGTTATCCCTTTCACGTCTTTCGCATCAAAATGCCCGTTATGTATCACCAAAAGCCTTTTCCCCGGAAAAGCATGCGTAAACCACGCGAATTCAACAGGGCTGGATTGCCCATATTTTACCTCGATGAACATTGTGGAATCATTGACAAAATCAACTTCATGTTCCTTGCTCTGCCAGAAAGGGAGCATCTCGGGCATGTCTTTGCCCGTAATCGCGGCCCGCCGCCACAGTTCCTGCGCCACAACCCATTCATACCACTGCCCTAGAACCTGGCTGGGCATTGCCTTGAATTCACCGGGCGTCCGGGGTGAGAGCGGGTGAAATACCGATGCCGCAAGAACATTTATAAAATGATACTTTTCCGGCTTGCGCGGTACTGCCACGCCGGTCCCGGGATCCCAGAAAAACCCCCTTCCCACGCATAGAAGTTCGGTCAGAATACGGATATATTCCGCGGCCACTGTATTGTTTGCAAGTCCCGCTTCTTTCGTTAGTTTATACTGGCCAAATGGCGTGCCTCCCCTTTGGGCAATGCATTCAAGCACATGAATCAGGCTTACCCTGCTTCTCCCGTCCGCCGCAAACTCGCCGAATATCCAATCGCGTATCATCTCAATTATAAAGGCCGGCAACGAACCGGTTTTTGCGATCTCCGCACAGGCCACAGGGCATCCGCCAGCCAGACAATAGGCGGAGAGCGTATCCTCTTTCAATATACTGCCGCATACCCGGCTGAATTCAAAATACGAAATCGGCGTGAAAATAAAATTAGTGCGAGCGAGCCTGCCCTTTCTTCCAGGAAGGCGTTCTGTTCCCCGCATCAGGTCCGTGGCCCTGGAACCGGTTGTTACGACAAGAACATTGTCCAGTTCACCCGCATCAAGGGTCCTTTTCAGTGCTTTCTGCCAATTTTTAACCGCAGTTATCTCATCAATGAAGAGACGGCGGACACCCGTTTCCGCTGGAAAAAGCGCGGACGTCTCCTGTATGGCTTGGGTCAATGCATTTTCATCAGAAATAAAATCGCCGTTCAAATAGAAAGCGCTTCCTGGCCCGAACGAACGGATAGTCTGCTTTATGGCCCCTTCCATCCATGTGCTTTTGCCATACTGCCGCGCTCCGCGCACCAGCATGACGCCTGGTTCTTCAGGAAGTTCTTTTAACCCGAAATCAAGGTCGAAAACATAGGGAACATTCTTTAGACGGTCAAGATGTGGAAAGACCCCTCTCTCGTCTATGCGGCCCGTAGACAGTACTTGGTTTATTGTGTTAACGTTCATAACGTTAGTAAATATAACGTTTAGAACGTTATATTGGCAATAGTATTTCGCATCTCTTTTATAATCATTGCTTTATATAGTTTTATACAATGCTTTTCTAAGGGCGGCATATTATTTGGCAGTGAGTTATTGAAAAGTGATGGCAATAGCTCGTACCTGCTTCAAGGCTGTATCAAAATCAGACAGGTCTGAATAAATGGCTGGCGGGTCCTGGATTTTGCCACCATGTCCGACAGAATGAAGGGAACAGACAAGCCCTGGTTGTATTTCCGGGACTTTTACTGAGTACACAATTGACGGCTGGCCGACCCAGTCGTTGTTTTCCTTATTATAGACGGCATTGAGATCACCCGATTTGTTGATTTCAGCAAAAAAGGCATATGGTTTTACCGCTTGTCGCAAACGCGTCTGAACCGTGAAACTTGATTGGGGCGTTGCAGAGGTCACAGCGTCAGTATAGGGTTTTTCCTTTGATGGAAGCTCCTTGCCCGCTGCTTTTACACGTGAGGCCCACACAGGAAAGCATTCTGAGAAAAAGAGCGCGCCCTTTTTGTTTTTTCCCGCGTGCCGCATCTTTTTAAAGTCCGCGCCTGTGATATATACGGTCTCCATGAGCTGGCCCAGACTGTCCTCGGTCCAGATGACGATTTGGGGCAAGACATTGAAAATTACTGGCCCGAGTCTCATACGTGCGCTAAACGCAGTGTCCTTGATGATAGTGACCTGTATGGGCATGCCATTGGATTTCTGCTCAAGCACGATGGTTTTGTGCGTGTGGTCCATTTTGTTCATTACGCAGCTAAAACCCATCAAAAGCGCAACGAACAATAACAAAACACCGTGGTTTCTACTCAATATCCACACCCCATTTCTCATTGATAGGAGAAACAATATCACCGTGTATCTCCGCGCGACCCTTTCTAAGACCAAATTCGGTAGCACGCATCTTCAACTGGTGACAATTTGTCACCGCTTGGCTACCCTCTTTTCTTAACCGCTCTTTCAACTTATTCCAGTACTTCCGGGATGCCTGGAAATCGGATTGCTGCAGGAGTACCTGCACGATATCCACAACTGAGAAATACCACTTTCCGGCCTTTTCATTATAAAGCCTGCGGATACTGAAGTTCTCAAATAAAGTGATTTCTGTACTCATTGTTCTTTCCATGAAAAATTACCTTTCCCCAGCGACCTTGTCAATGCTTCCTAGCATCCTGGTTTATTCCGTTATTCTATCCAGCGGACTCACAACCCCTGCCAGATCTCTTGCACAAACCTGAGTGTATACCATGGTGGTCTTAGGACTGGCATGCCCCAAAAGCGCCTGAATCCGTCTCAAATCTGCACCCTGCTCGAAAAGGTGCGTGGCAAATGAATGCCGCAAGGAATGAACACCGGCCTTTTTGAGTATGCCAGCCTTTTGCATTGCCCGGACAAGCACAGCCTGGACCGACCTGGTGGTCAAATGCGTTTCAAAACCAGAACCCGGGAACAACCAGGCAATGGGCCGGTATGTTTCAGTATATTGCCTGAGCAGATCCAGGGCCGCACTGGACAACACTGTGTATCTGTCCTTTTTGCCCTTTGACTGCCGTACATGAACAAGCCCTCGTTCAGGGTCAATATCCGCGGGTTTCAAGCGCACAGCCTCTCCCACCCGCAAGCCTGAGGAATAGATAAGCGTGAGAATTGTCCGGTGTTTGAGATTGGGTACCGACCTGAACAATTCCAGTATCTCCTTTGTGCTGAACACAACAGGCAGTTTTCGGCCGCGTTTTGAACGGGGAAGTTCGTATTGCAGGGGCCTGTGAAGAATGTGACGGAACAGGAATTCAATGGCGTTTGCGGCAAGATTTATGGATCCTGCGGAATATTCGCGCTCCTCTGCGCAATGCAGGAGGAATGCCCGGACGTTTGTCTCCGTGAGTTTTTCAGGGCAGGTCTCCGCATGTGCTGCGCAAAGCTTATTATAATAAAGGTAATTCCTTATGGTGCTTTTGCTGAACTGACGGATCTGCATTTCAACTTCGATGTCTCTGAATATATCAAGGGGTATCAGGCTGGAATTGGCTGAATCCTAACCCAGGATTTGGCTGGTTTGCGCGGGTATGAGGGTCTGCAAGACAGCGTCCGCTTCCTTGGTTCGGGGAAGAATCCAGAGCTTCCTGTCCCGGTCCCATCTGCGCCCCTCAACAGACCTGATCATATTGATTTGATTG
>MFYT01000110.1 GCA_001789205.1 Candidatus Raymondbacteria bacterium RIFOXYA2_FULL_49_16
TCAATTGAGGTCATTAGTTGCAGAATGACGCCCGTACACACAAGGCTATTCATCAATTGAGGTCATTAGTTGCAGAATGACGCCCGTACACACAAGGCATTCATCAATTGAGGTCATTAGTTGCAGAATGACGCCCGTACACATACGATTAAAGGCGTCTTGATAAGATAGGCGCCCGTACAGGCCTCGCGCCTATCTCCCTTTAGTATTCATCACCTGCAAATACTTCCCCCCATACCCGAATACCTGCACAAGCGTTTTCTGTCCGCAGTAGGTAGAGGGTAGCTGTTTCTCGGCTGATTCGAAAAGCTCAACGCCTTTTTTCCGGTACGCGTCCCTATTAGGATCTTTGTCATTGGCCCATGAATAGGCGGCCAGTACCGCGTCCGAGACCATAAAGTCCACGCTCCACCAGGACGACTTGTCCGAACGAAGCACAAGATCGCCCACATCCAGCAATGTCGCGCGCGCATCTGAGAAATCACGATCGTGTCCGTCAACAGCCTCTTTCCAGGAAAGAAAATAGTCCAGATTCCTTCCCAGCATGCCCATGCCCATGTCAACGCCCGGCTTCCTGCCGCCTGGTTGCACCATGCGTATCAGTTCCATTGCCTGGTCATAGTAACGCTGCTCCCCGGTAATGAGATAGGCGTTCATCTGGCCCAGCAGCAGGTTCGGATATCCCCGTGGATTGTTGTCGAGTCCTTTTTTCTTGAGCCAGACATATCGCTGCCGAGCATCCTGGGAAAATTCCGCGTTTTCAAGTGCAGCGTCGAGCACAAACCGTATGCCGGAAAGGTAAAAATACTGGAACAATCCATGCGTATACTGGTGGCCTGTCTCGGGCCCGCCGCTCGCGTAGGTGATGTTGAATTTTGTCCCTTCAATGGGAAAGGACCGGTGACCGGACCGCCAGGCAGCGCACCCGTGCGTCGTATGCGCGAACATGCCGTGGTTGTAGGGCGAAAGGTCGCCGCACGTATGATAAATATCGATATCAGCGCTGTGGCGCGCCTGTTCCTCCGCCAGAGTGAACCACGCGCGCTCCCCGGAACGGACCCACTGTCCAAAAGCCCCATCCGCGACATCGTATTCATTGTTGTAATGGGAAACGGGGAAATCATATCCTCCCTTTTTCGTGTGGTCGCATTCGTGGTCGGCAAAAGCGTCGCCAAAATCACGCCACCCCCATTCGTCAATAACCCAACGCTGGGAAAAATAGGTCCTTTGTACAGGGCCTGTGGGGGCAATGGCCGATGCGCTGGTATGTTCATAATTTTTTGCACGCACTGTATCAACAGGCCCAAAGGGAAAGAAGGCCTTTGTCGACATATAATAGGCGGGCAGCGCTCGAAGCAAGAGCGGATACTGCGCAGCGGTCAGCAAATGGGTAATGTCCACGATAGGGCTCTTTGCGGGATTGAAAAAAGTGACGGTAAGCTCATGCGTTTTCTGTTCGCCGCCGCGGAGTTCGTACCAGTCGCCAAACGAGCCGGGAAACAGATGTGCGGCGCACGCTGAATCGCCGATGGAAAGCGCTGCGGGAAAATTTTGCCAGAAATGGCGCATGCCCAGGCCAATGCCGCTGTTCTTTGATGAAACAACCAGCACACCGCGCGCCTGATCGCCCTGCGCCAGCACTGTCCGGCTCTGCGAAAGCCTGAACCCCTGGTACCGCATAGGCACCCTGTAAAACCTGTTCATATGCGTCTGCGCATTCCAGCTCTTTCCACCGCTCGATTCCTGATGCAGCAGTACTGGCGTGTTAAGACCCGATGCAAGGGTGACCGGCAGCGGCACTTCTGTTGTATCCCTGCCGATAAGCGCCTCGGTGTATGCAGCCGGGTCTGTTGGCCGCAACACAAGGCTCATATCCCTGAAAAAAAGGGACCCTGCTGCTCCAAGGTCCCAATTGTTTCCTTTGTGGTTTTCAGGGCGGGGATTTTTCAGCGTATGGAACAACCGCACAGTCGCCGAACCAGCGAAAAACTGCATGCGGAGAACATAATGCACAAGGGTGTTTCCCTCGGGATCGAGGTAGCCGCCCGTGGCTTTGAGTGTCACACTTTCGCTTCCGGAATCCTCGACAACGATATAGGCGGATCCATTCATGCGGCAGGTGTTGCCTAGCGTATCCACAAGAAAAAAGCCGCTTCTCCCGGATTCATCCATGATGGTGCGGCCGTTCATTGACACCTTCCTGAACAGGGAAAATGAGGAGGCGTCCAGGGTGAAAACCGCGGCGCCAGTATTGACTGTTATGCTGTCATTGTCCCTTGTCAGGGAAAGGATCTGGTGCGCGGGACGCACAGTCATGGAGACCAGCGTATAGTTCCTTGTCTCTCCCGGGGCAAATGGCTGACCGAAAAACTCCACCAGGGCCCAGCGCACCCCTTTGTTTTTCCAGAATGAAAGCGGTATGATCTGGGCGGCCACCGGAACGCCGCGAGGATCGAGCACACGAAGATCGGAAGCGGACGCTATGGTTGAAGGGGCAAAGGGAATGCCCGACTGAATCCAGGGACGGCCCTGTACATACGGCGTGCTGTTCGTGACTGTAAGCGGTATTTCCACGTCCCTGGTCCTCAGCTTCTGACCAGGCATAAGCCCGCACCCTGCAAAACAGACGCACCCAGCGAAAGCTATGATCATCGCCTTCATAATTAAGCTCCCTTCGCTCTTTTCACTAAAATAACTCGTGCATACGCGGGATGCAACGCTCAATTGCCCTTGATCCTGTCACTGATGAAATATATTTTAATCTTAATTAGGGGGAGAAAGGGCCGTCGTATGGTCCGGAAATTAGTTTTTTTCCTTTGTCTGTTGATTTTCCTTTCCACATTTGTCCACAGCCGTAAAATCGAATTCAACGGTTCCGACATCCGGCAGGCCATGAAGTCCCTGGAAAGCAACGATACCCTGCTCATTTTCAAAGGTGTATACGCCATTTCCGGCGCAGGGTGGATGGAAAACAAGGAGAACATAGCCTTGATTTCACGGGACGGCCCGGGAAAGGCCATTATCCGCGCCATGGGAAAAGACCATGTCAAGGAACCAATCTCCTTTTTTAAATGCAAAAACATCACGGTTGATGGCCTCGAAGTCCGCAATGCGGGCAGTAACCTCCTCAAGACGAGCGGATGCGAGAACGTGGTGATCAGGAACTGTTACCTGCACACGGCCTTTGGCATGAGCGACTGTATAAAGGTCTGCAGCGATGGCAAGGGCGGATATTCGAAAAACGTCCTTATAACCGGGTGCATCATCCATTCACCCGGGCTCAATAGCGGCGTTGGCGCCATGGAATTCGAGGAAAACCTCGATTTTATGCATACGGCGCATGCGGTGGTACGCGACTGCTGGATGTTCCATATCGACACACTAGGTAACCAGTTGGCCTATGCAAAGGGCGGAAGCAGAGACATTCTTTTTGAAAACTGTCTCTTTGGCCCCCAGTCGGCCATTGCGTGGGACCCGGCAGTCGGCGGTGGTGTTGCGAACGTAAAAGAGGGATACAATGTCGAAAACGAGACCGTCATTAATTGCGTGTTCATCGACTGCCCCCATGGCGCAATAGGATCGTTCGGGACAAAAAATTACATGATCCGCAACAACGTTTTTTTCAATTGCGGCCACAGGACTCGTGAAAGCCCTCCCCAGATGGGAATTATCCACGTGAAAAACGGCGGCGGCGCAGCCAGGAACAGCGTGGATTTCCGCATTTCCGGCAACATCTTTTACAATGACAAAGGAAAGGACGTCTATGCCTTGTGCGCACAAGGCGTTCTGATTAATGGTATGCAGCATGACAGCAATTCTTATTTCAATAAAAACGCCAATGTCCTCGCTTCGTCCGAGTATGACCCAAAGCAGGAAAAACATGCAACATGGGCGGATCCATTCAACGGCAGACCGCCCCTATTCAAAATGCCCGCTTTAGATTCAACATGGAATTGGAATCGACTCGATTCGCTCCGCAGGGCAGTCATGGCAACATTCAGGAAATAAAATTTCATTGAATTAATTTAAGCGTTAAAGTAATTTTATAGTATTAATAAAAAGGGGGCTTTTTATGAGAATAACACCTGTATTGTTCCTGCTGTATTTTGTTTTATTTCCAAGTACCGTGAGCGCCAGGCAGGTAACACCGACTGTCGCTTATATATATTCGGTCTTTAGCAGGCTTGCCAGTAACGATACATTCATGCTTCCCGCTGGGACCTATTATCTATCGTCCCGTGCGCAGCTGTCAGACCTGGTAAATGTTGCTGTCATTTCCCGCGACGGTCCTGGCAAGGCTGTCATTATTGGAACAACACCAGCCAGTAATGCGGAATCAATAGTCTTTGAAAAATGCTCAACCGTCTCCATTATCGGGATTGAAATACGGCAGAGCGGCGACAATATCCTCAAATTCGGAGGATGTACCAATGTCCTTGTCAAGGACTGCTATATCCACAACGCCTCAAACCAGGGAGACTGCATCAAGGCAACCCAGCACGGGGCTGACAATACAATGACATCAAATATAACCATTCAGGGCTGCATCATTCATTCACCCGGCCACACGTCGTCGACCGAGTTCGAGGAATGCTTCGATATGATGTACACGCGCAATGCTTTAATAACGGACTGCTGGTTCTTCCTCACCGATACGGGCGGAAACCAGCTCTCGTATCCCAAAGGCGGGTGCGAGGACATTATTTATGAACGCTGCCTCTTTGGCCCGCAGTCAACCATTGCGTGGGACCCGGCAGTGGGCGGCGGGGTCGCAAGCGTGACATCGGGCTTCAATGTGGAGCGTGAAACCATACGCAGCTGCGTGTTTTTCGACTGCCATAGCGGCGCGGTCGGATCGTTCGGCAGCAAGGATTTCTGGATTTATAACAACACCTTCATCAACTGCGCCCACCGCACGGACAGAAGCCCCCAGTACCTGGGTATCATCCATGTGAAACACGGCGGCGGCGCCGCGGCGAACAGTGAAAACTTCTATATCTACAACAACGCGTTTTACAACAACCAGCAAAAAAACGTGTACATTTTTTGTACGCAGGGTGTGACCGCACTGAACGTCAACCATGACTACAACGCGTATTACAATACAGGATCCATCCTGACAACCGTGGATTACAACCCTGCCACCGAGGGCAACCGGGTGACCGCGAACCCCTATGCGGCAGGCGCGCCGGACATCCCCGCGCTGCCCAATGTCACCATATCATCGCATACGTGGGCGCAGCTCGATTCCTTAAAAAAACTCATTATACGCCAGTGCCGCACTGCCGCAGGGGCCTCGGTCATTGACCATGGCACTGCCGCGAACGCCACTCCCTATCCCGATGTAACCGCTGACATAGAAGGTCTTTCAAGTCCCTATAACAACGTATACGACATCGGCGCCTATGAATATGATCCCTCGGTAACGGTTGAACAAAACCCGCCCGCGGCGCAAACCCCTGGCATTGCGGTCTGGCCCAATCCTTTTAATCCTGTTGTGACAATAGCGGTCAATGGTCAACGGCCCACGGGAAAGGGAACTACGCTGTGCTCATTGTATGACGCCCGGGGAAAACTGGTCAAAAAGGTCTTTGCAATCCGCGCTGGCAGCGGTGCGTACCTGACCTGGGACGCGACAGGCATGGCATCAGGCGTATATACGATACGGACAGTGATTGATAATATGAGCTATTCAAAAAGAATCATTCTTACCCGATAAGGCGCGCGGCCTGCCGCACACGCGGTCATGGGTGTTTTTTTATTATTTTCTAAGAATCTCTCCTGATAAAAAAGTATTTTCTATGCCGTCATGGATCGCCATATATTCACGGAAAACATCCTCGAACTCATCCGCCGCACCTCGGTTTTTCTGTCCGCTGACGTGGCAGAGGCGCTTGCAGCGGGCCGAAAATTGGAGCAGGAAGGGTCGCGCGCCGCGTTCGCGCTCGATCTTGTGCTCCACAACATCGGCATGGCAAAGCAGGCCGCTCTCCCTATCTGCCAGGACACGGGCCTCCAAACATTTTATATAAAACACCCTGTTGGCTTCAATACTCTATTGCTGGAAAAAGCCATCATTGACGCTGTTGTTACGGCAACGGAAAAAGGATTTCTGCGTCAGAACTCCGTGGACAGCCTAACGGGAAAAAATTCCGGCACCAATACTGGACCCGGCAGTCCGGCCATTCACGCCGAAGCGTGGGAACAGGATTTCATTGACATACGGATGATCCAGAAAGGCGGCGGGTCGGAAAACGTCAGCGCCCAGTATTCACTGCCCGCGTCCATCCAGGGGAAAAAATGCGGCCGCGACCTTGCGGGCGTGCGCGCCTGCATTCTTGATGCGCTGCACCATGCCCAGGGAAAAGGGTGCAGCCCGGGTTTTATCGGCGTATGCGTGGGCGGTGACCGGGCCGCGGGATACGATCACGCCAAACAACAGATGCTCCGCCCAACCGACGATGTCAATTCTGTTCCCGAACTTGCGGAGCTTGAGGCGCGCATTCTGACCGAGGCCAACCAGCTCGACATTGGTCCCATGGGTTTTGGCGGCAAGACAACGCTCCTCTCCTGCAAAATCGGGTGTCTCAACCGCGTGCCCGCGAGTTTTTTCGTCACCACGGCCTATATGTGCTGGGCATTCCGCAGGCGGGGCGTGGCGCTGAATCCCGATGGCACTGTGCGGGAATGGCTGTACCAGGCGCCCGGCGAATTTGAAAGACCCGTTGCTGTTCCCCGGTCCGTCCTTGCCGCGAGCGCGTTGAAAAAGATCATGTTTCCCGCATTAGCTGAAACCATCAGGTCCCTTGTGGTTGGCGACGTGGTGCTGGTCAGCGGGACCATTTTCACGGGTCGCGACGCGGTCCACAAATACCTCGCCGAGGGCGGCGAACTTGACGCGATCAGAAACGGCGTCATCTACCACTGCGGTCCGATCATGATCAAGGAAGGCGGCGGCTACCGTACCCTTGCCGCGGGCCCGACAACATCCATCCGCGAAGAGCCCTATCAGGCAAAGATCATCGAAAAATTCGGCGTCCAGGCGGTCATCGGTAAAGGCGGCATGGGTGCGGCCACACTTGAGGCCCTCAAGAAGCAGGGCGCGGTCTACCTGCACGCTGTTGGCGGCGCCGCTCAAGTGTACGCGCAGTGCGTCAAAAAGGTGGGGAAGGTCTACCTGTCTGAATTCGGCAGCCCCGAGGCGGTCTGGGAACTTGCGGTTGAGGACTTTCCCGCGGTCGTGACCATGGATTCGCACGGCTACTCCCTTCACATGGATATCATGCAGCGGTCAACGGACGTACTCAGGCATATTCTTAAATAACCAAGGAGCACCACATGGCACCAGGCGAAAAAATTCAGATCAGAAACGGCGCGCTCTTGACCCCGGACAACCCGATCATCCCTTTCATACGGGGCGACGGCACAGGTCCTGACATCTGGAACGCTTCGGTGATGGTGTTCGACGCTGCCGTGAAAAAAGCCTATAATGGAAAGCGCGCCATTGCCTGGAAAGAGGTGTTTGCCGGCGAAGAGGCCTTCAAGAAAACCAATTCATGGCTGCCCGAGGAGACCCTTGCCGCGTTCCGCGAATACCTGGTGGGCATCAAGGGGCCGCTCACCACGCCGGTCGGCGGCGGTATCCGCTCGCTCAACGTGGCCCTGCGCCAAGAACTCGACCTCTACGCATGCGTGCGGCCAGTGCGCTGGTTCCAGGGCGTTCCCAGCCCAGTCAAAGACCCTGGCGCTATCGATATGGTCATTTTTCGTGAGAATACCGAGGACGTCTACGCGGGCATTGAATGGGCCGCGGGAACGCCTGAGGCGAAAAAGATCATTGATTTCCTGCTGAAAGAGATGAACGTTAAAAAAATCAGGTTCCCGGAGACCTCCGGTATCGGCATTAAACCCATGTCCAGCGAGGGGACCGAGCGGCTTGCCCGCGCAGCCATTGAGTATGCCATTGCCAATGGCCGGAAAAGCATTACCCTTGTACATAAGGGCAATATACAGAAATACACCGAAGGCGCCTTTCGCGACTGGGGCTATGCGCTGGCAAAAAGAGAATACGGCGCTGTCTATTACCAGGGCGGTCCATGGCAAGTCATTAAAAAGGACGGCAGGGAGATCATTATGAAGGACATTATTGCCGACGCCTTTTTACAGCAGATCCTCACGCGGCCGCGCGAATACGACGTTATCGCCACACCCAACCTCAATGGCGACTATATTTCTGACGCGCTCGCCGCCCAGGTGGGCGGCATTGGCATTGCCCCGGGCGCCAATATCAATTATACCACTGGCCACGGCATTTTCGAGGCCACGCACGGTACTGCCCCAAAATACGCGGGTCTGGACAAGGTAAACCCCGGCTCGGTCATTCTCTCGGGTGAGATGATGCTGCGCTATATGGGTTGGACCGAGGCCGCTGACCTGATCGTCGCGGCTTTGGACAAGACCATTGGCCAAAAAAAAGTGACCTATGATTTCGCCCGCCTTATGGAGGGGGCGCATGAAATAAAATGCAGTGAGTTTGGCAAAGCGGTCGCCGGGAATATGTGACCTCAGCGACCGTCACGGACAAGTGCTTACCGCAGCATCACGATCTTGCGCGTTGCGCTCTGGATTGGCGTGGAGAGCCGCACATAGTAGACGCCACAGGGGACCGCGATGCCCCGGCTGTTGACCCCGTCCCATATGGTCCGGTACGCGCCAGGGGAAAAGGCGCCTCGCTCAAGCACCCGTATAAGCTCTCCCTTTGCATTATATACGGCCGCAGTCACCGGTTTTGCGCCAAGGCCGCCAATGGTGAAATTGATCGTTGTTGAACGGCCAAAGGGATTGGGTTCGTTGGGTCCGATGACCAGACCAGCCGTTAAAGCGGAAGTGTTGCCTTTTTCCGCTGACACGTCGCTGTAAGTGGGATGGTTCTGCAGATCGGTCAGCAGCACGCCGCCCGCCACTTCCATGGTAATCGCATAGTTTGGATCCTGCACCAGCGCGCTCCCCGCATTGACAGTATAGTCAATAACTCCCGCGTTGCCGGCGATATCCTCCGCGGTAAAGGTGCGCGTTACTGAGTCCCTGCCCCCGCCGCTTATATTAAAAACATGCTTCACAATCAGATCGTTCAGGTAATCCTGCGTAAGATGACAGGTGTGGTAATGGGTATACAGAAAACTCGCATCGTGCTCCGCGGCCATGGCGATTTTCCGCGAAAACGACCCATCGGCCACCTTCTGCCGTTCAAAACTGATTGGTCTGTCCGCTCCTATGCAATATCCGCTCACCGAAACAGGTATGGCCTTGCCGTTGTCGAGAAGGGAGGCGGCGACAGCGTCAGCGGAAGACGCCTTATGACTGGGCCAGACATAGGTCATGGTAAGGGTCTCGTCATTGTCGTATAAGTTGAACCTGACATTGTTGTTTCCCGGACGCAATGTGGGCAAAGCGCCGGGCCGCAGCTGTCCAATGGTGACGATGTTCAACCCTGAAATGACGCCAGTGCCCGACACCCTGAGCAGATAATCATAGTTTTCCTGTATGGTAAGGGTGTCGTAAAGCTCCCATTTGCTGTACAGGTTATTGCCCGCGTTGAAATGGACCTCTTTCAACAAAGTACCCGTACCAGTGACCGTTGCGTTTGTGCTATAGATGGGATACGGTGAACGGACCGCCCATATCACGTACCCGTTGGTGAGATGCACGCCGTCCGATTCGAGAGTGGCGTTGCTCTCGTCATAGATGCCATCCAGGTAATCGGCATACCCGCTCCGCAAGGTAGGCGCATACGTCAAACGTGAGTTGCCGAATACAGCGGGAGTGAAGAACGGGGTATTTGCATGCGGATGGGTATACGACGCGTTCAGCGGTTCGTAAAACCGCTCCATCTTCTCGCCAATGCGCAGGCAAAAGCTCATATCAGCGCCCCCGCCGTTGGCCGGTGCCGGAGTTATACTGCAATTGCCCGATGCAAGAGCGCCTTTGATAAAAGCAAGATCACTGCCGTAGCTCCAAAAATAAGCGGATTTTATAGGGCTTTGGTCCCAGGTGGAACCATGGGTTGTGGCATAGGCAAGGCCATAGACATTGCCGCTGGCGTCCGCTGCCCAGCCGCCTTCGTCCCAATCAAAATAGTGCCATCCGTCGTTGTAGTTCACCTCGCAGACAAGGTGGGCGCTGTTGGAAAGCTGCCATCGCTGCGCCTGATAACCGAGTAAGGTGTAATAATTGTACATGTTCCCCGCGACCGGCCCGCAGTAGCCGTATCCGAACACATTGAAATACTTCATCGGATCAAAAATATCCATGAGACGGCCGCGCTGGCCTTTGGGAAATTCCTGGTATGTTGTCGGACCGTGGAAAATATAATCGTTCTTTCTGGCATAGGTGCAGATACCGCCCCAGTCGGAATAGACATAGATATCGCACCGGTGCTCGCCAGCGCATACGGAATCGTGCAACGCCTTGAAAAAAGCGGAGGGATCAGCGGGATTGTACACGGGGAACGACGGACAATTGTCGTGGGTAGTGGTACTTTTGCCCGCGCTCCAGGTGTTGAGGTCGTGGTCCACAAGAATCCACGGGTTTCTGATCCGGGCGTCCGCCTGTCCGGCAAAAAAGGCAATGGCCAGAATTCCAGCCATGAGTATAGTTGATTTCATATGCATGCCCCCTTTTCTAGATACCTAAAATATCATTAATGCTGTTTTGATGCAATTATTTTATATTAATAGAATTTTAGAACCACAAGGAGACATCCATGGCACGGAAAAAAATAGCGCTTGTCGGCGGCGGCCAGATCGGCGGCAACCTGGCGCTCTATGCGGCGCAACGCGAACTGGGCGATGTTGTCATCTACGACATCCCTGAAAAAGAGGGGCTGGTAAAAGGCAAGGCGCTCGATATCGCTGAACAGCTGCCGGTTGACGGCTGCGATGCAACGCTCGTTGGCGCCTCCAGTCTCGACGCAATCGCCAACGCCGATGTTGTCATTGTCACGGCGGGCATACCGCGAAAACCTGGCATGTCGCGCGAAGACCTGCTAAGAATAAATCTAGGAATCATAGAAATTGTCGCGCATGGCGTAAAAAGCCACGCACCACGGGCCTTTTGCATCATCATAACCAATCCGCTCGATTCCATGGTCTATGCGTTCCAAAAAGCCTCGGGCCTGCCGCACAACAAAGTCTGCGGCATGGCGGGCGTACTCGACGCTGCGCGCTATCGGGCTTTTGTGGCCATGGAACTGGGTATCTCGGTCAAAGATGTCCAGGCCCTGGTCCTGGGCGGCCATGGTCCATCCATGGTGCCCATCTCCCGGCTCGCGACCGCGGGCGGAGTCCCAGTAACGGAGCTTATCCCTGCGGACCGGCTCAAAGCCATTGAAGACCGCACACGCGAAGCAGGGACGGAAATCGTCAAACTATATGGAACCGGAAGCGCTTTTTTCAGTCCTGCCATGAGCGCCATTGCCATGGCCGAAAGTTACCTGAAAGACCAGAAACGCGTGCTGCCCTGCGCAGCCTATTGCACTGGCCAGTATGCCATCCGCGACCTGTACGTGGGCGTGCCTGCAGTCATTGGCGCAAATGGAATCGAGAGAATACTGGAAGTGAAACTGACCGCCGAAGAGGCGGCAGCGCTAAAAAAAACAGTGGATGCGGTACAACAGTCAGTGAACGAAGTGAATATGTCTTAGAAAAGGCGCGAGGATCGAGGCGCGAGACAGGAGATCGTACGCGGACCTCATTCCTCGGGCCTCGTGCCTTTGTTATTGAGAGTCTTATTATGGACAACGACCTTCTCTATGCCTGGAGCCTTCTGCCCAAAGTTTCGCGCAGCTTCGCCTTTGTGACCGAATACCTGTCACGGGACACAAAATCCAGAATCGGCGATTCGGTCATGGTATTCTACCATGTCTGCCGCGTACTCGACACCATAGAAGATTCAAGCATCCCTAACGCCGGGAAGGAATCGCTCTATCACAAATTCCTCGACGCGCTCAAACAAGAGAATCAGGCCCACAAATTATTGAGCGATTCCTCAATCCTGTCCACAAACCAGGGATACATCGAACTCATGGACAACGCAGGCCGCATCATCGGTGTATTCACCACCCTGCCCGAAAACGCAAAGGAGATCATCCGCAGATATGCAGGAGAAATGGCACAAGGCATGCACCACTTTGGAATGCGATCCATACAGACATTCGACGATCTTGACGCCTATTGTCATCCGGTCGCGGGCATTATTGGATACGCACTCACCGAGCTCTTTCATACCAACGGCCATGTGCCCGACGCGGATCACGGACGCATGGAAAAAGGCCGCCATTTCGGCCTTGCCCTGCAAAAAGTCAATATCATCAGGGATTTTGGCCAGGACCTGGCCCACGGCCGCCATTTCTGGCCCATTGACCTCCTGGTCCGGCACGGGGTCTCGTTTAACACTATAACGGAAAAAGACAACGCTCCGGCCGCCCTTAAAACACTCGATGAAATAATACTGCACAGCCGGACCAACGTGGACAATGCCATGGACTACTTCTGCGCGATCCCGGAAAATGAGGAAAGCGTACGCATGTTCTGCGGCATTTCACTTGTCCTTGCGCTTGAAACGCTTGAGCGGGTAAAAAACAACCCCGCGGTGTTCAAACCCAATCCCAACAGCGAACCGCTCTCCTCGCTCAAAGTCTCACGCATCAGTTTCATGGCGCTCGTGGCTTCAATCAAGGCAAACATCAGCGACAACGCCTGGTTTATCCGCAAATACGATAGTCTGAAATCAACCATCTATTCCCATGGCTGACAAAAAAAGCCTCTCTATCCTCGCCCTCATTCTTGTCGCAGGCGCGTTCCTGCGGTTCTTCCACCTGGGGACCGAAAGCATCTGGCTCGATGAGCGTTATTCAATCAAACTGGCCTCCCTCCCTCTCGCGTCAATAATTGAAGAGACATCGCGCGACGTGCACCCCCCGCTCTACTACTTCCTGCTGAAATACTGGTCAGGCGGCTTTGGTGTTTCCGAGGCCGGCGTCAGAAGCTTTTCGGTCATCACCGGACTGCTGCTCATCGGCTTCTCTTTTTTATTGGGAAAGCGGCTTGCGGGCGCCGCGGCCGGCCTCTGCATGGCGCTCTGCGTGGCCCTGTCGCCCTTCCACATCCGTTATTCGCAGGAAGCCCGGGGATACGAACTCATGGCCTTGCTTGCCTGCATCTCCTTTCTTTTGTTCATGGACCTGCTCGATGGTAAAAAAAGCTGGCGGCCTCTCGCCGGGCTCATCATGACAACCTCGCTTCTGACCTATGTTCACGCGTTTGGCTTCTTTGTGCTCTTGGCGCACGATGCCGCGTTTGCCGGTCTGCTGCTCCTTAACGTCCCGCGTGTCAGGGAACGGGCCGTAGAGCTGCTTATCATGAACGGCGCTGTTGCGGCGCTGTTTCTGCCCTGGGCGAAGATATTGCTCCAGCAGATCAAGGCCATCCAGGGCGATTTCTGGATTCCCCCGCCCACCCTGTTGTCGCTCCCCGCGGCCGGTATCGAGTTTTCAGGTTCGCTCCCCCTGTTTTGCCTGCTGGCACTCCTTGCCGTTACAGGGTGCGTTGCCCTGGCGCGCCACAAGGCGCCCGAAACCCTTCTCGTCATTGCATGGCTCATCGTGCCCCTTGCGGCACCGCTGGTAATTTCCTTTATGTCAACCCCTGTCTTTATCCCCAAAGCATGCATGGCCTCGTCCCTCGCCTGGTATGCGCTTGTCGCCATTGGCGTGTCGGCCATCAAGCGGCAATCGCTCAAAGCGTATTTCACCATTGCGTTCGCGGGTTTTACCGCGTTGGCGCTCCACCCCTATTATACGGCGGCGCACAAACCTCAATGGCGCGATGCCGCGGCCTATATTGACAGCAGGGCGCTGCCCGGAGAGACCCTGCTTTTCCACGCCTGGTACGGCGAAGAGGAATACGCGTACTACTCCCAGCGGCGCGATCTTGTCAGCATGGGGTTTCCTCCGGCAGGCGCTTCTCCGACGCAACCCGTTGTGGAGGCATTTGCCAAAAAAATGTCTGACCAGCAGCGGCTCTGGCTGGTGGTGGCCCATCCCGAAGGACCGGCAGGCCTGCCGGTCTCTGCATTGGCCCGCTTGTACCGGATCGCGGGAAAAAAGACCTTTCAAGTCCTGAAATACACGCGCACCCAATGGACCACAGGTATCGAAATCTACCTGTTCGAAAAAAACCAACGCTGAACCGTTTTTTATTATATTTATCCAGATTATGAAAACTTTTTTTATCCTTATCATTGGCGCCTTTGTTTCGTTCCTGCAGACCAGCTGTTCTCCGGCACGGCCCGCAGCAACCCAGGCGCCTGTGCCAACAAGCGCTCAGAATAAAAATCCCGCCCCGCAGGCCGGATCCGTACCGCGGCCGGCCACGCAACCCGCACAAAAAAAAGACGAACCTGTCGCCGTAGTAAAGCGGGAAAAGGGGGATTTCCACCTCACAGCGGTTGATTCAGCCTCAATGGGAAACGAGATACTCCTTTCAACGGCCAAGATCAAGAGTGAGAATGTGATCGAAGGCGCTGACCAGAAAAGCAACGGCCAGGAACTAACGGACAAAGAAAAGACTGAGTTCAAAATAGTCAATGGGTTCCGCATCCAGGTCTATGCCACCACGGATTTTAAAGAAGCGGAACGTAAAAAAGAAGATCTCCAGCTTGGTATCGAAGACAGGGTCTATGTGGTCTACGAAGCGCCGTTCTATAAAATCCGGGTGGGAAATTTCGAGACCGAAGCCAAGGTAAAAGACCTTAAAAAGACGCTTGGCGAAATGGGCTACGAAACCTGGATTGTGCCTTCAAAGATACGGACAAGCGGCAAATAGCGGAAAAATTCAGTCTACGATAAAATCATTGGGCAGAATATAGGTCTCAGGATCAATAGGATGCCGGTACTTTCGGACTTCATAATGCAGGTGCGGACCGGTTGAAAGCCCCGTGCTTCCCACATATCCGATGATTTCCCCCCGTTTCACATACCGTCCGTCAATCACTCCCGTGGCGCGCATGTGCGCGTAAATCGTGGTGAACTCGTTTCCATGGTCCAGGAACACATAGTTTCCATAGGTTTCTGAACGGCCGGTCTTGGCAACGCCCGCGGCCGACGCCCTGATGGGCGTGCCTTCAAAATTAGCGATATCAACACCCTCGTGCATGCGGGCTTCATGAAAAATAGGATGCGTGCGCACGCCAAATCCAGAGAGGAGCCAGCCGTTTATTGGCGCGATTGAGGGAACATGGTCCATCCGGTATTTCTTGTCTTTCAGGTATCCGCTGAAATCAGTGAGACTATAGTCGTGAAAATCGTACTGGCGCAGGAGTTTATCAACGCGCTCCGCCAGACGCCGCAGTTCGATCTCGTGCCGTGTGGCAAAGACCGACTCAATGTCGTCGTCCGTGGCTGGACCGCCAACGCCCACCTGCCGCACTTCATCACTAACAGCCACGGCGCCGTACATGGAGCGCCTGCAGTCGTCGTCTGAGAAAAGTCTGGTAATATACTCCTCCTGGGAGGAGACAAAGTCGCGCATCTCCCGTATTTCGCTCATTAGTCTGGTGTTTTTGCATTCGGAGAAAAACGTGACGCTTCTAGCGATGCCAAGAAAAAGTGCCAGGGAAGCAAGGAGAAGGTATCCGGCAACGGACATACAGAGAACAGACTTGCAGCAGCGGATCAGGAAAGGCCTGGCGCGCAAGGTGCAGATTTTACCGCGTCCTTCGCACTGGACAACGATGTCATTAAGCGCTGCTCTCTTTTTTTTCACCATATCGCGTTGCCGCATAGTTCACTGCTTTAAAAAAAACAAGACCAAGGATTGCTCCGGCAAGAGCCCCTGCCGCCACATCGCCGGGATAATGGACCCCGGTATAAATGCGCGAAAAAGACACAAGCGCTGCCAAGAAAGAAAAATATACCCTATATTTAGTATAAAGGGAAGAAAAAAATACAGCTTGAGCGAAAATATTGAAAGCGTGGGCCGAAGGGAAGGAATACGACCGGTACGTTCCTATAAGAAATCTGCCGCCTTCAACCAGGGCCGCCGGGTCGCACGGCCGCAGCCGCTTGAAAAACGGTTTGAGTACCCGGACGCACAACGGATCGCTTATCGCGATCAGCACCAGCGCGGCCGCAATGACCCAAAGCCCCTTCTTCTTTTCTTTCCTCAGGAAAAAAAAGAGGGCCACGAGCACCGGCGCTATCCAGTAGCGTCCATTGGTGATAATGGGGAAACATGCGTCAAAAATAGGGTTTGCAATATCCCGATTGAGCGCCAAAAAGAGCGCCCTGTCCAGGTTTGCGAGATGGGCAAGAAAGGTCATTTTCAGGAAATAAGATATGTTATGGGCGGTCGGCATGCAATTATATTTATTGTACGTGGGAACGCGAACACTCCGTCAGGTGAGTCTCATTTCCGTGTGTATGTTTTGCCTGAACGCGCACTGCGCCGCGGCCGTTCCGGGCATTGACGCACGGGTATTTTATGCCATTAACAGCACCCGCAACACCTTTTTCAACGGCGCGTCACTTGTTCTCTACGATGCGGTGTGGCTGTCGCCTGTTCTCTATACGTATTCGCTCGGATACGGCCATTTCAAACAGGACGAGGGCGCCCGGACCTTTGGAAAAATCGGTCTTGCCTCAACCGCCTCCTCTCTGGTTCTGGTGCAGACCATGAAATACGTTGTCCAACGGGAACGTCCCGCAGTGTCGCTTCGTCATGTGCGCGGCAGCTATGCTCCCGGCCTGCTCGCGTTTCTTCTCCCCCCTGAAAAATATTCGTGCCCCTCACAAACAGCCGCGCTTGCGGCATCGCAGGCAATTGTCTGGGGAACAGCCTATCCTGACTGGCAGCGCTGGCTGGTGGCGCTTGCGCTGCTCAACGGCTGGGCAGGCATATACGAAGGCGCCGACTATCCCCTCGACGTTGTTGCCGGATACGCCGTTGGCGCAGGATCTGCCTTTGCCGCCATGGCGCTCATGAAAACATACAGTCCCAAGCTCGATATCAGGAACGCATCGGTTCGCGCCCCTATCATTATTATTACACGGAATTTTTAATTAAGGAATTGCCATGATCCAGAAAAATCCCTATCTTCTTCCGGGCATTGCCCTCGCCGTACTCGTTGTCCTCTTTGTTTTCCAAAGCAAACAGCAAAAAAAAGGTCCTGTTGCGGCCAAAGCACAGGAGGTTCGCCGCATGGTCTGTGTGATGGACAACGACGGCGATAGCCTGGTCTGGAAGGGGACCTTCTTTCCCTGCGGTGCGGACAAGAGCGCGCGTGCCGGCGCTCTCATCCCCGGCCCGTTTTCCGAAGGCGCGTTTGAATTCGACATCTTTTCACTGGGAGCGCATCCTGGCATGCTCGCGGGCCTGTGCGATACCGCGAACGACCCCTGCGCCAACGGAGGAACGCTCTTTGCCATTGCGGCAACAGACCAGGGAACAACTCTCTCTCTTTCCGCTCAGGGAGTGTCGATTAAAACTCCGCTTGCTCCTATCACGGTCCCGGTACGCGTGGTGTGCGAATGGCGCGGCAAAGAAGCGGTGCTGTATATAAACGGAATCAGGGAGGGTACGCTTGCCCTGTCCCGGCCGCTGGAGGAAACAGACGCGCTCTTTTTTTGCGCGCTGCCCGACACCGGATCCGGCCAGACCGGGCCCGTGGTACGCTCTCTAAAACTTTTCTTGAATCGGTAAGCAGAAAAGGCGGCGGACGCACCGGGGGCCTTCCATAGCTTGCAGTGTCATAGGAAAAAGGGTATTTTTAATCAAGGATCCAAAATACGGGAAAACATATTATGAATAATAATCTGGCAAAAGAAAAAATTCATGAGGTTGTGAAAAACAACATAGTGACGTCACAAATCATCCTTTTTGGTTCGCAGGCGCGTGGAACCAGCGGACCAAACAGCGATTATGACGTCCTTGTGATTACACCCTTAAAACTTACCCCCCATGAAAAACTGCCGTATAAAACAATCATACGGAAGCAGTTATTGACGATGGGGATTTTTTCCGATATTCTTATACAGCATGAAGATGAAGTAGTGGCAAAAAATGAACTTCCCGGTCATATTGTTAGGCGAGCGATGGAAGAAGGTATTGCCATATGACAGAACCAATCCGGGAATACGTTACCCAATGGCTTATAAAAGCCAATGAAGATATTGCCGTAATTGAACGATTGTTTTTATCCAAGCCTGAAGAGGTGACGGGTGCCATCTGCTTTCATTCTCAGCAAGCTGTTGAGAAATTTCTCAAAGCCTTCCTTGCTTCCAGGAAGAATGATTTCAGACCAACCCATGACGTTGATTTTCTTCTGAGCGAATGTGTTAAAATAGACCAAGCAGCTTTTTTAGGATTGGATCTGAAAAGCCTGGCTGATTTCGCTGTCAATGTCCGCTATCCTGACGATTTTTTTGTTCCTGAAATGGATGAGGCACTCTCGTGTTCGGAATTGGCAAAAACAGTTAAAAAAATTGTCGAAAAAACTATCCCATTTGTTTAAAAATCTGATGACACCAGTGCCGGCCAGATCGGGCCCGTGGTGCGCTCGTTAAATGATGCCCCTGACAGCTGGGTCTGAAATGTCTGCGCGGGAAAGCGCGCAGTGCCATGTGAAGTAACCCAGGTCGTACAAAAAGTTTACCATCCCCGCGAACACGATAGCTCCCCTTTCTTCAAAGTCATAACCAGCCATTTTGAGGCATTTGAAAGGCTGTATCCGGAGAGGTTTCAGGGAAAGTACGGCTTCTGGCGTCCAGTAATACGTTCGTCCCTCGATAAGTTCCTGAAATGCGGGGACCTGAAAGAAGGCTTTGCCCGCGTCCGCTGTCCTGATTGCGGCGAGGAATTCTTCGTAGCCTATTCCTGCCGCCAGAGGTCTTGCTGTCCCTCCTGCGACCAGAAACGGGCTCTTTTACTGGGTATCCGGCTTGCAGAAGTAATTCTTGCACCCATCCCCCACCGGCAATGGGTCTTCACAATCCCCAAGCGGCTGCGCATCTATTTCCGGTTTGATCGTTCATTGCTTGGCAAGCTCTGCCGGTCAGCGTATGAAACGGTTCGCGAGGCTTTGGCTGCCGAAACAGGTGATGATATTGTGTCGCCCGGCATGATTGCAACCGTACAGACTTTTGGCGATCTAATTCACTGGAATGCGCATATACATGCGCTCGTATCTGAGGGCGGGTTTACCGAGAACGGCCATTTTGTGCGTGTGCCGGAAATGGATAAGGCCTATTACCTTTCCTTGTGGCAAGACAAGGTTTTCGACCTGCTGATGCGCGAGGAGAAGATAAGCGAGGATGTTGTCCGGGACATGCGCACGTGGAAACATTCGGGTTTCAGCATTGATTGCAGCGTTAAAATAGCGGCGGGCGATAGCGAATCAATCAAGCGCCTTGCGCAATACATTGGCCGCTGTCCATTCAGCCTTGCCAGAATCATCAGCATAGACCAGGACGAGATAATTGAGCGTATCCTGAAGCACTGTGGCCTCTGGAAAGACCCGCTTCGCTCTCGCGAAAGCGAGGCGAGATCTCAGCCAAGACCGCCGCCCGAAATCTGCGTTAAGTTCCCCGCCCTCGAAGAACCGTTGCCCGATTACTTGTGCTGAGTTACTATGTTATGCAATAAAAAAGCTACCTTCCTTATTAAGCCGACCT
>MFYT01000111.1 GCA_001789205.1 Candidatus Raymondbacteria bacterium RIFOXYA2_FULL_49_16
TACAAGCGTCTTTTTTATATCGTTTCCATCAGGTATGAATTGCAGAATATATTGATGTTTGTCTTTACCATAAAAGTGCTTCTTTGCAGTGTTAGAATTACCGCCTTTTCCCACGGTGAACCAGGAAATATATTCTCCAAGAGTATTTCTGAAAGAACAACTTTTCATTGTGTTTAATTCACTGTCTGATAAATTATTGGTATTATTCAACAAAGAATGAATTTTATTAGTTGAATCCATATTCACAAACTCCGTGTTATTAGCGGCCAAAATACTGGCAAATGCGATAAGAAGTGTAGCATGACATATTATTCTGTTCATTTTAATTTATCATAATTTATTACAGGACGCTATTAAGTATATCTTTGTTTTTAGTTTCCCGTCAAGCTTTTCCTACTCCCCTGCTTTTACCATCTCCGTCTCCATGGTAACCTCAAAGGATTCACTGATGTTCTGCTCCTTGCACTGCACCCTGCTTCCCACCTGTATTTTCATGGGTTCCCCATTCAGTCCCAGGTTAAAGCAGGTAAAACACCCGTCAGAATCTAGCACCCCTTTTCAGCTGGCATCTGTACATCTTCATTCTTTGGCCTCTCCCTTCTTCTCCTTGCTCTTTTCGATCAGTTCCCTGGCCTTGTCCGGGATCTTCTTCGCCTTTTCCGGATGCGCCCCGATCCTGTATTCCCTGCCATCGTCAGGTACAATTATCCAGAACTGGCCGTCCGCTTCGGTGTTATACGTGCCCAGAGGCACCAGGGATTGTGTTTCCGTTCTTTTCCAATAGAACGACCACAGGAACCTCGGCGTTCTGCCCTTCTGCCCCCGCTTCCGCTGTCCACTCGGCCTTTCCATAGAACATCTTAAGCCCCTTTTCCAGCTTTTTCTCATTCCAGGTCAGGTCTATCAGCTTTCCCCTTGCTCTGTCAGCTAAATGCCCCTTGCCGTCCGTTAAATAGGTCTGCTGCGTAATACTCCCGCTGCTCAAGGCGGCCGCCAAGGCCATTATTCCGATCATTTTCATCATGGTTTACTCCGGTGGTGGACCTGATGGGTCCTGTATAGGTGTTTTTGTTGTGGTCTTATCGTCTGTTGTCCCTGCTTTATCCCTCTCAAGGTAGATTATTCCTGCCGCAGCAAGCCCCACGCCCAGCCCACCGAGCATCCAGTACATCTTTTTATTGGCCTTCTCGATCTTCACTGTGTCGTTCTGGCTGGTTTGTGGTGTTGCCTCAATTATTTCCCTGAAATTGTAGGGAATTCCCTCTTGGACTTCCATTTTCTGGTCATTGTATCTGAAGTTCTCTGCTCCGTTGTTCTGGAAGACCGCATTTTCAATATTTAAATACCTATTTTTCGCACTTTTCAGGCCACTGTTTGCATATTCAATCACCACATTTTCAAAAATCTGTTCCGCTGACATGGTTCTTATCTCGATTCCTTCCCAATCCATGGCAGCCGGGCCTGTGGCATACCCGTCGCCATTGATATCCCCGCCCCTTTCATCGTTTTTAAGGGTCGTGAAAATCACTTCTCCGCCTGTTTTGCCCTTGGCCTCAATACTCTATCAAACCGGCAGTTCCTCATTTCCCATACTACAGTGCCGGTGTTTGTAATGTTGTGATTGCTTTTAATTATCAGGTCAGAAAGCCCTGTCTTCCCGAATTTCGCTGTTCCCTGCAATGCTATTTCTACTCCAGGATTCTCCCCTTTGAAATACACAAAATCATTCGAGGTCACTGTCATTAAATTGCTTTTTGTTGTCTTTACATATACAACAACCGGACTTACCTCAGTCGGGCTTTTGCTGTTCGCGTATGTCACTGCCTCATCAATGGTGCCATAATCGCACCCGAGTGAACACACGCTCACAAAGCCCCGCCCTTTCAGATTCATGGTGTCCTGCGGGTGCAGGTGGCCCACCAGGGCAAAGTCTGTTGCTCTCAGGTTCCTCCGCATACCCTGCGGTCCCGGCCTTTCCTAACAAAGCCCGGAATGACAGAATCAAGGCTATGTATAAGAAGGATGTGAATGTCGCGCTTATAGACGACAGGGCGGATGTATTCCAGGAGGTAATCCATCATTTCTTCCGGGAAGATTCTAAAGTTTTAAAGTCATATAACGGAAGGGCAAGGTTCAGTACCTGACTTTTCAATCCCCTCAAGAAACTTCTTGACCTTTATGCATAATTTATGCATATTTATATGTATAAGGAGGTCATATGAGAACCACGCTAATGTTAGACGACAGTACTTTCAAGAAAGCCTCTGAACTGACGGGAATCAAAGAGAAAACTTCTTTGGTCAGGATGGGGCTGGAGGCGCTCATCGCCAATGAAAGCAGAAATAGGTTGATCCGTCTGGGTGGGACAGAACCGCACCTCAGGCACATCAGAAGAAGAAGGACGGCTGCCTGATCATGGTATTAATCGATACATCTGTCTGGATAGATCATTTTGTCCATGCGGACCAAACCCTGCAAAACATGCTGACCGAAAACGAAGCCGTGATACATCCATTTGTCACGGGTGAATTGGCTTGCGGAAACCTCAAAAACCGGAAAGAAATATTTCGCTTATTGAACTATTTGCCTTCCATCCAAACAATTACAGATGAGGAATATGATTTCTTCATTGAGCGTCATAGGCTCTTTGAGACCGGATTGGGGTTTGTTGATATCCATCTGCTGGCATCTGCGCTTATGTCTCATTGCCTCATATATACCCGCGATAAAATTCTTTTCGTGGCTGCAAATACCCTGAGAATTGCATACAAAAACGGCCATTGAATAGCGTGATGAATAAAGATTGCCTGGAGACGGTCCTGCGCGCAGTGGCACGGTCAGTGGGCAGCCGCCTGAAATACACCCGGCTTGCCAAAGGCTATTCCGGCCATACGATAAAACAGGCGTTTCAATTATTGACGCGCGCCCGGGTCATAACACCTGTGTATTCCGCAAGCCCTTCAGGCCTGCCATTGGGAGCGTTGAAAGACGTGTCGACGTTCAAGGCGATCATGGTTGACCTGGGGCTAATGCATTCTTTATGCGGGCTGAACGCCGCGGAGGAATGTACACGGGAAAACCTTCTTTCCATATATAACGGCGCACTGGCCGAACAATTTGCCGGGCAGGAGCTCAGGATAACACAGGCCGGCGGCCTGTACTACTGGTCGCGCGAAGCCAAAAGCAGTTCAGCGGAAGTGGACTACCTTGCCGTGGTCAATGGTTCCATCCGTCCGATCGAGGTAAAAAGCGGGCCCGAAGGCCGTTTGAAAAGCATGCATCTGCTCCTGGAAACATTCAATAATTGCGGAAACGGGATTGTCCTTAACGAAGGCATATTCGGAACGCTGCCTTCGAAAAGATTGGAATTCATTCCTTTATATTATACGTCCGCTGCCACGAGGATATAAAACTATTATGGCTTCTGAAAACTGGGGCTCCAAGCTTGGCGTCATACTCGCGGTCGCGGGCAGCGCCGTGGGTCTGGGAAATTTTTTGCGCTTTCCCGGCCAGGCAGTTGCCAACGGCGGCGGCGCCTTTATGATACCCTATTTCATCAGCTTTTTGCTTCTTGGCATTCCCATCTGCTGGCTTGAGTGGGCCCTTGGCCGCTATGGCGGAAGGCAGGGCCACAACTCCCCTCCCGGCATCTTTTATACGCTTTCACGCCATCCATCGGCAAAATACCTTGGCGTTTTTGCCATTCTGATTCCCATGGTCATCTATATGTATTACGTATATATTGAATCGTGGTGCCTGGGGTATGCCTTCCATTTTCTCAAGGGTACGCTTTCTCTGGGAAAAGACCCTGCGGCATATGGCGTGTTTTTTGAACAATACGTTGGCATGGGGGCAAATGGCTCTCTCTTTTCCGGGACCGGCATGGGAACGCTTTTTTTTCTCGCAATCGCCTTCTTCCTCAACTTTGTCCTGGTCTACCGGGGCATTACAAAAGGTATTGAAGCCTTTTGTAAAATAGCCATGCCCTTGCTCCTCTTCTGCGCAGTCATTATTCTGGTCAGGGTGCTTACCCTGGGCACGCCCGACCCCTTGCTGCCCAACCAGAATGTGTTCAATGGCCTGGGTTTCATGTGGAATCCCGATTTTTCCAGACTGACAGAAGGCAAGGTGTGGATGGCCGCGGCCGGGCAAATCTTCTTTTCCCTTTCCGTGGGCTTTGGCCTTATCCTCACCTATTCAAGCTATGTGAAAAAAGACGACGATGTGGTGCTCTCGGGACTGACGGCAAGTTCGACCAATGAATTCAGCGAGGTTATTTTAGGCGGCCTTATTACCATTCCCGCGGCCTATATCTTTCTTGGCGCAGCTCCCATTGAAAAAATTGCGGGATCCACTCTGGGGCTTGGGTTTTACACCATTCCCGTGGTCTTCAACTACATGCATTTCGGACAGTTCTTCGGTTTCTTATGGTTTTTCCTGCTCTTTCTGGCAGCCCTCACCTCCTCCATCAGCATGCTTCAGCCTGCAATAGCATTTATTGAGCAGGCCTTTGGCGTTGGCCGTAAAGCATCGGTCGCGGGTCTTGGCGTTGTCACCGCTTTTGGCACTCTTGCGGTCATCTACCTGTCAAAAAACCTTGCCGCACTTGACACCATGGATTTCTGGGTGGGCACGGCCTTCATCTACCTATCAGCAACGGTCATGGTCATCTTCTTCAGCTGGGTCTTTGGCATTGAAAAAGGCCTTGTCGAGGCCAACCGCGGGGCATCGTTTCCCATTCCGCGCTGGGTGGGCTTTGTCATGAAATATGTGACGCCTCTCTACCTTATCGCCATTTTTTGCCTCTGGGTCTATAACTCGGCAGGCGCCTATGTTCAGGCCGCACTCGAAAACCCCGATGTTCTGGTCACACTCATCGGTCTTGGGCTGCTGTTCCTGTTTATTCTGATCATGATTAAACTGGCGGGCAAACGATGGGCAAAGACCGATGCCCGCGGGCCTGAAGGAGCGCTATGACATTTGCTGGAACAATTATGCTTGTGGTCTCCGTGGGTCTGGTGCTTACGCTGACTATGTTCTGCTTCTACAAAATATTCACTGAAAAGCCGCACACGCACCACGCGCCAATTGACATTGAAACGAAAGACACGGAGGAGTGACCATGATGCTCGATCTGGTAAAAAAAAGCCGCAGCTTCCGCAGGTTCGACCAGTTCCGCCGCATTGATACCAGCGTACTCAAAGAGCTGGTCGATTGTGCGCGCCTTTCGCCCACAGGCGGCAATATGCAGCCCCTAAAATTTATCATTGTAAACGACCCGACAATGAACAGTGCGCTTTTTCCAGCGCTGGCATGGGCAGGGTATCTCAAAGAATGGAACGGCCCTGCCGAAGGACAGCGTCCAACAGCCTATATTGTGATACTGGGAGACTCTGCCATACGGAAAGATTTCGGATGCGACCACGGCATTGCCGCTCAATCCATTATGCTGGCTGCTGCGGAAAAAGGCATTGGCGGATGCATGATCGGCTCCATTAAGCGCGAATTGCTGCGGCAGATGCTTGCGTTTGACGAACGGTTTGAGACACTTCTGGTGTGTGCGCTGGGATATCCGGCAGAGACTGTTGTACTCGAAGAGATCAACGGACAGGACAGCATTAAATACTACCGCGATGCAGCTGACGCGCACCACGTGCCCAAACGCGCGCTCGATTCTGTTATTGTTAAAACGATTGCCTGAAAAAACCGTCAGGTAATCAGCCGTTTTTTCATCCGTTTTATTCCCACAACAAACGCCACTGTCCCAAGCGCGCATAGCGCGGCAATGTGAATGAGCAACGCTGAGGAAATCTCTCCGGCAAACAGGGCGCGGGAGAGTGCCACCGCATGGGTAAGCGGCAGAAATTGTGCAAAGGTCTGCATCCAGGCGGGAAAACGGTCGAGAGGGAAAAAAACGCCTGAGAAAAAAAACATGGGTGTAATGATAAGCTCGGTATAGTAGCTGAAAAAATCAAAATTGGGCGCAACCGAGGTTACGATCATTGCGAGCGAGGCAAAAAGCAGTCCAGTGAAAATCATAAGCAGAACCAGTGCGGGCAGTGCAGTCCACGAAGCCGGAAGAACGCCAAGGGCCATGGCAATAATAAGCATGAGAGTACCACTGATGAGCCCCCTGAAAGAGGCCCAGGCGATATCGCCTGCCACCGCATCCTCGGCCGACACCGGTGTGGCGACAAGTGAGTCGTACAGGTGTTCGTGGACAATCTTGACAAATGTTCCATACAGGCATTCGAACGTGGCTGCCATCATGACCGAAGAAATGAGCACACCTGGCACCAGGAAGTGGAGATACGGCTTTCCGCCGAAATGACCCATGTAAGCTCCCATGCCCAGGCCAAAGGTGACCAGGTAAAAGAGCGGCTGGCCCAAGCTAACCACAAAGGTGGGAATAATGAACCGCTTGTACGAAATCAAGTTCCGTAAAAAGACATAATAGATACGGTACGATAAGTTCATTCGATGAGGCTCCTGCCAGTGAGTTTGAGAAAAACATCCTCGAGCGTGGCTGGTCGATGCAACACATTAGGCAGATTGAGCGACAACATCCGCTCCATGAGCGCATGACTGTCAGTACAATACAGATAGAGTGTATCGCCTGCCCGTTCATGTCCTGTATAGAGCGGCGACAGTGTTGCCAGAAGTCCTGCGTCCCCTTCCTCGGACGCGCGTATCTCGACAACCTCCCTGCCGATCTCGTCCTGCACCAATCGCTGGGGAACACCCTCTTTAAGAATGCGTCCCTGGTACATGACCACAATGCGGTCGCAGAGCTGCTCTGCTTCTTCCATGTATTGGGTGGTAAGGATAAGCGTAACGCCCTGCTTTTTAAGCGACCGGAGCCGCTGCCAGATAAGGTGGCGCGCTTGGGGATCGAGCCCTGTGGTGGGTTCGTCGGCAATGATGAGCCGTGGATTGTTGAGCAGGGCCCGGGCAATGAGGATGCGGCGTTTCATGCCCGTAGAGAGCTGACCTATTCTGCTGTTCCGCTTGTGCTCGAGTTCGACAAAGGCCAGAAGTCCTGCCACGCGCTCCTTTGCCTCTGATCGCGGAATATCAAAAAACCGGGCAAAGACCATGAGATTTTCGTACACAGTGAGGTCGTTGTCCAGGGTTATCTCCTGAGGAATGACGCCCGTGATCTTTTTAATGGCCCGGTTATTTATTCCCGCTGCCTGGCCAAACACCGACACGCTTCCCTCGGAAATGGGCGACACGCAATGTATCATGCGAACCGTGGTGGTCTTGCCCGCGCCATTGGGGCCCAAGAAACCGAAGCATTCGCCTTCGTTGATGGAAAAAGAAATGGCATCCACAGCGGTGAGTTCGCCGTACTTCTTTGTCAGCCGATCGGCTGAAATGACGCTGTCCATAGCGTTTTTAAAATGTATTATATGACACAACCCAATCAAGAATGTATTTTCTCTTTTCACATATTTAAACCAAGAAAGGGGCCTTTTCATGAAAACCGCAAGCGCGCGTCACATTTTAGTAAAAACCGAAAAAGAGTGCATTGCCCTGAAAAAAAAGATAGAAGACGGCGCTGATTTCGCCAAAATTGCTGAAGAGTGTTCCGAATGCCCTTCAGGTGAAACCGGCGGCGATCTGGGCTCTTTTTCTCCGGGCGAAATGGTTCCTGAATTCGACAAGGTCGTCTTTTCAGAGGAAGTCGGCAAGGTGCATGGTCCCATCAAAACCCAGTTCGGATATCACTTGGTGGAAATCACCGGCCGGAATGGATGAAGGCTTTCACCGTTCATACGTACGAAGAAGAAAGAAAAAGAGGCCAAGGTAGATACGGTAAAGACGCTCTGGGCGCCAGCGGTAAACAACCACGGCGGTTTCGGAAGATGGGCTTTCGTGGAAATACTTGATCCATGGGATGCGAAAAAGACAATTTATAATTCTATTGGAAAGGACGGATAAATGGGAAAAAACGATATACTCGTCCTGTTGCGGATGTACAAAGGGCGTTGCGCGGGAAAATACGGTATCAATGCGCTTGGAGTCTTTGGGTCTGTTGCGCGCGACCAGGCAACCGGTGACAGCGACGTGGATATTGTCGTTAAAATGGAGCAGCCGAACCTTGTCACACTGTCCCGCATACGCCTCGAGATAGAGGAGATGGTACATACGCATGTGGATATCGTGCACTACAGGGATACAATGAACAAACTGCTGAAAAAGAGAATCGACGAAGAGGCCGTGTATGCGTGAAAACGAAATCGTCCTGGATGTGCTGCAGTCGATCAGGACCGCGGCTGTGAGAATCCTGAAAAAAATGGAGGCTATTCATTCGCCAGCCGATTTCGACGCAACAGAAGAAAACAAGGACAGTCTGGATGTAATTTGCATGCAGCTGACCGGGATTGGCGAAGGCCTCAAACAAATAGACAAACTCACAGACGGCCGTTTGCTGGACGGATATCCGGAAGTTGACTGGAAAGGCCTCAAGGGTGTCCGGGACGTCATAGCCCACCAGTATTTCAGCATCAGCACCGAAGCGGTGTATGATGCGTGCCGGAAAGATATTCCTGCGCTTATGGCTGCGGTCGAGAAAATAATCAGGGACAAATGCTGACAGCCAAACCCATCGAATTCAATGGAATTAATAAACAGCCCGGATTGAAAGGATGACGAGAAAGCGCCACAAACCATCCTCTACCCCCGCGACCCTTCGCTCGACCCCCAGCCTGTCTGGAAGGGCAAGGACGAGCAGGACATTGAACCTTTGGACAAAAAGACCGGAAAGATACTGCCGCAAAAAGACGGCACTGTTGTCATCGAGATCAAGGGCGTGGATGTATACGACCCAACCACGGGCCAGGTGCGCGCCAACAGCACGGACGATATTGCCTGCTGGTTCGTGGACACCAATTACAACGGCGAAAGCTTTTTTGTGAGGCACGCATACTTCACGGGCGCAGACAAACCGTACGAGAAGCTGAAAAACGCGCTCCGGGCCGAATGAATCTGCATGGAACAGCTTGTATTCGACAAAGAGCAGGCCGTTCAAGAGGCCAGAAACAGGGAAGATCGCCATAAAAGTCATCAACCACTATAGCGATGAGGTCTTGAAAGTGTTTGAGGTAAAATGACGATTTGCCAACCATGAACATATCGGCCATACGCGACGGTATCGAACCCCACATCTTTCACCGCGGCAAGGAATACCTCACCGCATACCGCGTGGAGTTTATAAAACAGGAGCTGAACATCCTTCGTTTCAAGGTGAAAGGGACGGAAGATTACTCCACGTCTCTTTTCCTTGACGACAATGCCGCGTCAATCCTGAAAGGCTCGTGCACTTGCCCCTATGGCGGAAACTGCAAGCACATTGCCGCGGCCGCGCTCTACGCCGAACGCTCCCCGAATATCGCATCCGCGGCAATGGTATCCGGCCACAACGCTGTGGTCATGTCCACGTTCGCGTTAAAACCGCTGACAACGTTTCTCAAGCGTTACATCAGAGACCCGAGCCTTATCGAAGAATTCACAAGGGACCCCGAGAATAAAATGTTCAAAGTCCTGTCCGCGCTCGAAAGCCATGACTATGAATTACCCGATGAATTCATGTCTTGCCTGGAAGAGTATAAATTCAGGTTCAACAAGAAACTCCTGAAAGAACTCGAGGAAAAATACGATGATTGGTGCGACCTGTACCAAGGCGAAGACGCTGACTTTCCCGAAGAAGAGGAGGAAGAGGGGGTGGACAGAAAAGCGGCCCAACAGTATCAGGCCAACTTTGACCGCTACCATTCGTTCATTTACAATCTTGCCCCGCAGGTGCTTTCAGGGTCCGGCGCATCGGACCTGGAAAAGGCCGTTCCCTGCGATAAACCGCGTTTCGGCCTGCGGATAAAGGACGCCAGCTATACCTATTACGGAGCAAAAAAGGAATACCGGTACGAGATCCAGCTTCTCTTCGACAGGGGCGATAAATTTCTTATCGTGAAAAATCCGGAAAGACTTATGGCCGACATTGTGCACTCAGGGTGCTTTTCCGCGGGTAACGACCGTTTCAGGACGCCGGTCACCGCCATAACCCCGGCAATGAGGCGAGCGAGCGAGATCGTGTCCGCGTCCAAATTCCACTCAAAAGGATATGCCGCGTTCAATTCAGCCTCTTTTTTCAACGCGCTTCCGGACCTGTGCCGCGACGGAATCCCCGTCTTCTTCAACAACAGGGAACCGGTGGAATTGTCCGATCTGGAATGCACGGTCAGCGTGGAACTCGACTACGACAAATCAAAACTGAAGACCGCATGGTCGGTTGTGATCAACGGCGTAACCGTGCCCGGCGGCGAGCTCGAAGCGCTTCTTCCGGGACAGCCCATGATGGCACTGCATGGAAATGTTCTGGTTCCGTTCCCCGCAGCCCTGCCTGCCGAGGCGCTCAAGTCGCTTATTGACGCTGACCAGACCGGCATGGCCCTGCACGGGCTTGTCCGCTGGCACGAACGGTTCGTGGAGCCCCTTTCTGCGGTCATAAACATAACCTGTTCCGGCAAATACAAAAAGGCCCTGGGTACAATCGAAGAATTCGGAATCAGACTAACGCTCGACTACCTCAATGATAAGGGAGCGTTCCTAAAACTGGAATTCCTGTACGGGTCAAAGAGCCATACCCCTTTGGTGTGCCGCATTGGAGAAAAAGACTTTGATCCGTTTAAAGAGGGAAAAGACAAGACACGGGATTTTGTCCGCGAACACGAATTTATCACTCTCATCAACCGGCATTTCAACGTTGCGCGCGACGGCTCATTCGTGTTTTACGGCGAAAACGAGGACGTCCTCCTCAGCATGGCCCATGCAGGCCTTGCCAAATACCCGCACGTGCGCGAAGTGGTGCGCACCCCCGCCTTTGAGCAGCGGTTTGCTGTGCGGCAGCCTGCCCCGTCGTTTTCCGTCACGGGTTCGGACGTTGATTTCCTTGAAATTTCATTTACCTTGGGAGATGGCATACTGCCCGAGGAAACCGGCCCCATCATGGAGGCTGTCCGGCAGGGACAGAAATATTACCGTCTGAAAAATGGCGCATTGCTTATGCTCGAATCAACCGATTTGTCAATGTTCATTGAAACCATCAGCGCTCTGGGTAAGTCGCGGGAATTGTTCGCCGGAAAACCCGCCCGCCTCACAAAAGCCGACATGCTGTATATGTCCGTGTGCATGAAGGAGGAAAACAACCTGCTGCCAGACGCGGTCCAGGCCGAAATTTCGGGCCGCCTCAGGGAATTCGACACATACGAGCCGCCAGAACTGGCCGCCGGGTTTTGCGGAACGCTCAGGGGATACCAGCAGACCGGCTTTCACTGGCTCCACAAAATGAGCTCTTCCGGGTTCAATGTGATATTGGCCGATGACATGGGTCTTGGAAAAACCGTGCAGACCATTGCGCTGCTGATAAATGCATACTCGGGCAGGGATTCAGGGGCCCCCCCGCCCTCTCTTATTGTCTGCCCTTCAATTCTTGTATACAACTGGATGGCTGAACTCTCCCGTTTTGCCCCGGAGCTACGGACTGCAGCGCTATACGGAAACAAGGGCGACCGGGACGCCCTGTTCCGCGAGAAAAAATGCAATGTGTACGTGACCAGCTACGCCACCATGCAGCGGGACATTGAGATGCTCAGCGAAACCCGGTTCCTGTATGCGATACTCGATGAGGCCCAGAAGATAAAGAACCGGTCCACGCAGAGCTTCAAGTGCTGCAGGCTCATTCGCGCAGACCACCGGTTTGCGCTCACCGGCACACCCGTGGAAAACAGGCAGACCGATCTCGTGTCGATCTTCGAATACCTTGAACCGGGGTTCTTAAGATCGGGAGAAATAAGCGCGGGTTTCAAGGCGGACAGCGGCAAAGAAACCGGCATTCTCAAGAGGCGGACCTCGCCTTTTATCCTGCGCCGCATGAAACGGCAGGTTCTCGACGACCTTCCCGCAAAGAGTGAACAGACACTCACCTGCGAACTTGGTGACGCTCAGAAAAAACTCTACGTCTCTCTGAGGGCTGAATTTGAAGGCCAGGCCAGGTTTCTAATAAATGACAAGGGCATCGAACGATCGCGCATACACATCCTTGCGCTGCTGACAAGGCTTAAGCAAGTCTGCTGCCATCCCATGCTCATCGACGCGTCCGGAACACTGGAAGCGGCCGGTTCGGCAAAGCTCGATCTCCTGCTCGAACTCATGGAAGAGATCATGGAGGGAGGGCACAGGGTCCTTGTATTCAGCCAATTCACCTCAATGCTTGCCATAATCCATAAACGGCTTGAAAAAAACGCAATAAAATGCTCCTATATGGACGGTGAGACAAAGGACCGGCTTGCTCTGGTTGATGCCTTCAACAAGGACTCGTCGATTCCCTGCTTTCTCATCAGCCTCCGGACCGGCGGCCACGGGATAAACCTGACCGGCGCCGATACGGTCATCCATTACGACCAGTGGTGGAACCCGGCGGTCGAGGAACAGGCCACGGACCGCGTTCACCGTATCGGCCAGTCCAAGGAGGTGACCGTGTACAAGCTGATATGCAAAGGAACCATTGAGGAGAAGATCGTTGAATTGCAGAAAAAGAAACGCGAGCTTTTCGCTTCGCTGGTGGACGAGTCCCAGGGCGGCCTGAACCTGACCGCGGAGGACATCGCGGAACTGCTGGCCGGCTGAATGTGGTTTGGAAAAAATCGCCGCCGGGGCCGCTAAAGGGGTCTTCTAGAACCGATACCCGGCGGTAAAACCAAAGTTTTGGCTGCGGGGAGAATAGGCCAGACGCACGTCGAACTTTTTGTGTGCCTGCGCTGTCGCAAGCTTCTGATTGTACCTCTTGGCGCCTTGGTAGGCGTCATACAAGCCCCAAATATAAAAACCACCCGTGAGAATAGCCGTGCTAAAGGTAAGGTATTTTTCCGTATCTGAGGGCCATTTCCAATCAGCGTCGGCTTTGGGAACATAGACAGACCGGTAAACACCTGTATGGGTCCCCTGCCTGGTGGTCTCGGCAAAATAAACCGTGTCAGTGTTAAACAATTCAAACCGTCCATACAAGTACTGGGCCAGGTAGAGACAGCCGTAAAATCCAGCCGCCGTAACGAGTCCCCGCCCATATTCCCGGTTGTAAATTTGACCCGTTCCCGGCAGGGTCGCGGAAAGGGCGCACGATGCGAATGGATCCTTGGGCACTGCGTCATAATCGTATTGCGCAATCTGCGGCTTGAGTACAAAAGCACTGTCACCATCATCCGCATATGCGGCGATGGTGACAACTGCTATGCTTATTACGATCAGGGCTCTGATCACACGAGCGCCTTTCTAGTTATTGGTATAGTCCTGGGTTTCAAGCTCTGTTCCGTGCGCATCGACCTTGGAATAATATAATTTTTCACCCGAAGCGGTGTTCTTATAAATTGTAACCTCGCGATATCCCAGCGCCGCGTCCGTTGCCGGATAGAAATGGATGTTGAAGAAGAGGCTGTCACCGGTTTCGCCCCAGGGAATGGTAAAGGTCACCACGCCTTCATTGTCCTCGTAACGCAGATAGGGCAGAGTGGGGTCCTGGCTGTTCTTGTGAATGATCTGCAGGTCGAATGCAAACGTATGCGATTCACCGTTATCGTCCTTAGCGTCAAAAAACGATCCATGCCCGACCTGGGTATAGGTGGCTTCGTCAAGACTTGTCAGTTCAAAAGAGGCTGTGTCGCCTTTGCCTAATTCATCCAGCACTGATATGTTTTTGCCCCATGCTGTGGTATACCCTGGCCGAATGCTCGCTGGATCCTGGAGCGAACCTGCGCTGAATGTGATAGTGACATTAATAGTGTCAATTTCCATGTCGCTTCCCACAACATGCCATGTTTTTATTTCGCGGCCATTGGCTTTCCATGAAATAACATCCGTGATAAGTGACGCATTGAGATTTGCGGGCAACGCTGGCACCGCCCCGCCATATCGGAAAGAGACCTCTGCTTTACCCGTAAATTTTTTAAGTGGATCCTGATTGTCAGGCTTGTTCACAACAGTTTCCCAATAGGTAAGAATACCATTGCCGCTATCGACAAGTCCATTACCGGTCTGCCAGATGTCCTGTGTAGCGCATCCGCGCGCCAGAAACTGCTTGGCAGCGCCTTGAGTAACAGTGCTCTTTGCGCCTTCCTTGCCATTTTCCTCTTCATTAATTGCCGAAGGTTTGCCCATGGCTTTTCCTATCTTTGCGAAAAGATCCAGACCTCCTGCAGCGCCCGGACCAAAAGGGTTTTTTCCGCATCCGGCAAGGACCACGCCCCCAACCAGAAGCACTGCGATCAATTTGTTTCGTGTAACCATTCTCTCCTCCTTTTTATTATTGTTTTGGTTTTTTATAAGCTATTTTCCAAAACAATACTTCAAAGAAAATGCCAGTTTTAAATATTCTGATAAGTCGCTGATATTGCAACAAATACAAAACACTCCGTTCTTGGTTTTTACTATTTGTATCATTCTTGATACTGTTTTATTCATAAGAATATCACAATTGATAATTAAAAAGCCCATCCAAGGCCAAGCAAAGGCAGCTTCACGTACTGAAATGTATAATGAGAAGCCAGGCTCAGATCAATGCGCAGATGGGTCCTCTTATACTGAAACCCAAAGAAAATAAAGGAATACAGGTCGCGGTCACGGTTGTCAAAGTCCAGCTTGTCGCTGTCCTTGGCAAATTGAAGACTCTTCATTGGAATAAACCGGGTGTTGGTCATATAATATTCAAATGAAAAGCTCCACCGTTCGTTTATAGCCACGCTATATGCCGGAATAATAAAAAAGGTGGACTGGTCCTGGTTCTGGTGTGAGGAGATTGAGGTAAATAGATTGAAGGAGTGCCTGTTCCATTGATATCCCTGGGTAATAAACAGGGCTGTTGACTTGTCTTCAGAATCCATGAGAAGCATGGTGCTGTCACCGAACTGACTTTTTGAACTGTATGTTTTGAGCCCAACACCCGCTGTGTAGGGATGCCCCTTCACCTGGGCCGAGAAAGGCCTTGATTTTAAAGTAAAAATTCTGAAGTTGTCGGTCATGGTCCCACCCTGGGCTCGTAACAGGTTGGGCAATCCCGCTGCCACAAGATCAGCCATAAGCCAATTGTTGATGTTCCAATATCCTTCCCAGATAAGGAAGTCATTCATCCGTATGCCACCATGCCATTTTTCTCCAATGTCCGGCGTTTCACTGAAAATAACCTTGTGCGCAAAAGGTTTGGATCGTTCTTCAGCCATTGATCCCGTCACCAGCACTGCAATACACACAAAAATTGAAAAAATGGTCTTCATCTCTTCTCCTCCTGGTCTGAATTTTATCAAGGCACGCTTTTTGATTCATCCCTGGATAAACAAATTACATACCAAATGATACATTTGCCTAACAACAATATAAATCAAAGGGATTTGCCATGAAAAGCCCCTGAAAGAAAAAAGAGCCGAGTATCAATTATGATACGGAAACGATAAAATTAAATTATATTAATTTCTGATCAATGAGTTTTATTATAAGCATAGTCTTTGCCGTAAAAAGCATTCTGCTTTTTACTGGCGCGGTTGCTCAGGACAAATCCGCGGCCTATTTTGACCAGCCCCAGATTATTGTTGTTGGGGAAGAGGTGAAGATGAGCTGCGGATTGCACAATGCCTTTCCCGATGAATTGAAAAAACTGGCCGCCACGGGTACGGAAATCCCCCTGTACTTTTTTATTGAAATCAAGACCAGCCCGTCACAAGGCACGCTTCACCAGACTATTATTGAACACACCCTGAGGTACGACCTTATTGCCAAACAATACTGGGTAGTGCGCAAGCCGGCCATGGACACCCTTGGTTTTGCCTCGGCCGATTCGGCGATTGCGCAGGCATGCACCTTTCCCCGTTTCAGCGCCTTTCCCCTTTCAATAATCGACAAGGACAAAATGTATACCATTACCTCGTATGCAGTACTGGGAAAGGCCATGGTCGAGGCGCTCGAAAACCACTCTATTGATCTTATGTATTACTGGAACTACAAGCGGCCGACAATTAAGACAGAAAAAATCCCGGGCGGTCAATTCCTGGCCCGCGGAAGGAAGTGAGCGCGCATGAAAAATATTTCCCTGCGCACAAAGACTTTTGTACTGCTCTTTTTCGTGGTACTCTGCGCGACCGTACCGCTTATCATCTTCTACACCAAGGCCGCGCAGGGCCTTGCCGCGCTGGGCGCTGACCCGGCAATAGAGACCAACCTGGCAAAGACCATTGATTTGGCGCCTGACCAGGAGGGAAAAAAACAGGCCGCTCTTGCGTTAAAAAAATACCGGCAGATCGGGGTGCTGAAACAGGGGATTATACGCCAGGTACTGGTCTTCAGCGTCTTCTTTTTTGCCTTTACCATTGTGGTGACCCTCACTCTTGGCTTCTTTTTCACCTCGCGCATCACTAAACCGCTATCCAACCTCACTGCGGCCATACGCCGTCTTGCCGGAGACGACGCGCCCAAAAAGCTGAAAGACCGCGCGGGCGGTGAAATCGGCGTGCTCATTGAGTCGTTCAATAAAATGGCCGCGGACCTAGCCAGCGCGCGCGAACAACGCGCCATGGCCGAGCGCCGCGCTACCTGGCAGCATGTGGCGCGCACCATAGCGCACGAGATAAAAAATCCGCTCACACCCATCAGGCTCTCCACCGAGCGCATGTACGACAAGTTCTTGAATGCAAGCGCGGATTTTCCCGACGTGATAAAAAGCACGACCACCACTATTCTCCACGAAATAGAGAACCTGCAAAAACTGGTGGACTCGTTCCACAAATACGCGAAATTCCCTGACCCTGCCCTGCGCAGGGAAAAGATCGACGCTATCCTTGGCGAGCTTGTGCCCATGCTGCAGACAACAGGAGTCGATCTCTCACTTTCATGCACCAGCCCCTTGCCTGAGGTCATGATTGACAAGGGGCAGATACGCGAGGCCTTCACCAACCTTATCAAAAACGCGATCCAGGCCATTCAGGAAAAGGGCGGACTTGGCGCTGTCCGGGTGGTATGCACGCGGGAGGACCTCAAAATCGTTATTTCAGTGGAGGACAACGGGGCGGGCATTCAGGAAGAGAACATGAAGCGGCTCTTTCAGCCCTATTTTACCACAAAAAAACACGGCAGCGGCATTGGCCTTGCTTTGACAGAACGTATTATCAACCTTCACGGCGGCACCATTGCGGTGCGGAGCCATGCGGGTCAGGGGACTGTCTTTACACTCAACCTTCCCCTGCCGCCTGAAACAGGAGAATACTATGGCAAAAATACTGGTCATTGACGACGAAGAGAACATCCGAAAGACCCTTGACGAGATCCTTTCAGACGAGGCGCACGAAGTGGTTTCAGCCGGCGACGGTAACCAGGGGCTGCGTGCGCTCAAAGAGGAACTTCCCGACGTGGTGCTGCTGGACATCCAGCTTCCGGGAAGGGATGGGCTCGAGATACTACAGGAAATTAAATCCTCGGGCGTTGACTGTGAAGTAATTATGATTTCGGGCCATGGCACCATTGAAGCGGCCATCAAGGCCATACGACTGGGCGCCTACCACTTTCTGCAGAAGCCCCTTGCCATGGTCGAAGTGAAGCAGAACGTGCGGCACGCGGCAGAGGCAAAACTTCAGCGCGATGAACTGCAGAGCCTGAAAGAGAAGGAAGGGAACAGATACCGGATCGTTGGTACAGGAAGCGCTGTTGAGCGCATGGAGCAGCAGATTGCCAAAGTGGCGCCCACACCGGGCCGGGTCCTTATCACCGGCCAGAGCGGCTCGGGCAAGGAGCTTGTCGCCTACGCGATCCACCGGCAGAGCCAGCGCGCCTCTGGTCCTTTTGTAAAAATCAACTGTGCTGCCATTCCTCAAAACCTGATAGAGAGCGAACTTTTTGGCCACGAAAGAGGGTCGTTCACCGGCGCCGTGTCCCTGAAAAAAGGCAAATTCGAAACAGCCCACCTGGGCACGCTCTTTCTGGATGAGATCGGCGACATGGACCTTAACACGCAGACCAAAGTGCTGCGGGTTATTCAGGAAGGTGAGTTTGAGCGCGTGGGTGGAATCAAAACCATTAAAGTCGACGTGCGCATCGTGGCTGCGACCCACCGCGACCTTGAAGCCATGATTGCAGCGAGGACATTCAGAGAAGACCTCTACTACCGGCTCAACGTGGTGCCCATCCGGGTGCCCACGCTTGCGGAAAGGACCGAGGACATTCCTGCTCTGGCCCAATATTTTCTGGAACTCTACTGCGCTGAAAACAGCATGGCAAAAAAGTCTTTTGCGTCCGAGGCGCTGTCGCTTTTATGCGCACGTACCTACAAGGGAAACATCAGGGAATTAAAAAACATTGTTGAGCGCGCCGCGATTCTGACTGAAGCACCAGTCATATCCGCTGCAGCCCTCCAGGCGCTTATCGAGATTAAGCAGGAAGCCAACATGTCGCTCTTTACCCGTACGCGGCCACTCAATCAGGCCAAAGACGAATTGGAACGGGTCTATGTGCAGACCCAGCTTGAATTGAATGAATGGAACATTCCCCGCACCGCGGACCTGCTCGATATGCAGCGCACCAATTTGCACCGGAAGATAAAACAGCTGGGTATTGAACGGTGACCTCTCCCTCGTGTACCTGAACGTTCACGAGCAATAAGGTCAGGCCAGAACAGAATACAAAATCCCTCTTGTACTAGCGCTGACCTCTCCCCCAACAGACAAAAAAATCTGCCTACGCCCCCTCTCCGTACGGAGAGGGGGCCTGGCAGTCGCATATTCCCTTGGGGGGTGAGGTCAGCCCCACAACGCAAGAGCGCCGTATTTTTTCCAGCACTTTTCCAATATCAGAAAAAACTTCCCCGTTTTTTATGCGAAGTACCGTAAGCCCTTTTTCGCTGAAAATCCGATCGCGTTCCGCGTCATATGTCTTTTGTTCAGGAGAATTATGCACGCTGCCGTCTATTTCTACAACCAAACCAGCCGCGTCGCAGTAAAAATCTGCAATAAATCCCACAATAACCTGTTGTCGCCGGAACTTTATCCCATCGAGCCGTTTCGCGCGTATCTGTTCCCAGATCAATTTCTCCGCAGGAGTCATTGTAGTGCGCAGGGCTTTTGATAGTTGCACTTTAAGAGGTGTGACTTTTTGAAATCTTGCAATAGCGCGAGACATAGCGTCCTTTCCAAAAAAACAAGGCCAGCGTGTAGAAAGGTCTAAAAACCTCTCCGCGCAAGGAAGCAATATACTTATAAAGCCGCAATTGCGTGAATAAAAAAATCCCTCTTGTACCGGCGCTGACCTCTCCCCCAACAGCCAAAACAATCTGCCTACGCCCCCTCTCCGTACGGAGAGGGGGTCTGGCAGTCTAATATTCCCATTGGGGGTGAGGTCAGCGCCCCAAAGAACAGGTATTTAAGTTCTCCGTTTTGGTAAAATAATAAAAGAATGCCGCCTTAACAGCTTGTTTTGGATTATATTTTTGTGCTATTATAGTATGAAAAAAATCCTCTCCTACCTGGCCATTTATCTCATCTGGGGCTCTACTTACTTCGCCATTCGCGTGGCAGTGCAGAGCATTCCCGCATTCGCCATTGTGGGCCTCCGCTTTGTCCTAGCGTGAGTTTACTATAAATAAGTGATTTCTGGTTTGGTAAGCGGACCGTAGCTGATTGCAGGACAATCAGTTATGGTCCGTTTTGTTTT
>MFYT01000112.1 GCA_001789205.1 Candidatus Raymondbacteria bacterium RIFOXYA2_FULL_49_16
TATCTTTAAACAAGCGGCTTAACATGGCATTTTATCTACGCAAAAAACGTATATCCTTCAGACATAGAGTCTAATCTGCCTTGCGCTCCTGACGCCGCTTTTTGCGGAAAACACCATTCGCAAAAATCATCTGGAGTATGGCCCTGCCGTTGCGCTGACATTGCTCACCCCTGGCGCGGGAATGTTCTATACAGATCACCCGATTGCCGGAACCCTCGCATCAGTACCGGATATTGTCACTCTTTTTTATGCTGCAACGGCCCAAGGCGAAGAAGCCATGGGATTAATCGTGTTGGTGCCGGCAATTATCCTGGAAAGATTGATCATGGTTCCGGTTTCTTGCCTGGTGGTAAAACATTATAACATAAAACATGGACCATCATCCATAAGCATCCAGTATCAGGAAAATGGGATCAATCTTACGTATAGGTTTTAATACTGCTATGAGTAATGTCCGGTTAATAATAGCGGATAAGGCAGAGTATACGCTTGGGTTAACCAGTGAAACAGAGCCCACCGGTTAATAAAATGGTGCAAAACTGCCGGTTTGTTTCTCGAGGTTTTTCCTTGACTTGCATTCATTTTATCAACTATATATTCAGTAGTCCATATAGTCCATGGCACGATTCAAAGCCTTGTCAAAACTGGTTTCAATGCGCAGGCACGGGGGCGCGTTGAGGTTTGGGGTTAAATTTGAGGAATGCCATGGAACACCGCATAGTATCCTGCAATAACGGCACACATAAAAACCTGTTCGTTTCTCAGACTATTTTCCTATGTACGCTTTAAAAGGAGTTCATGTATGAAACTGGTGGTTCTTTTATTCCTTGTTTCGATTCTTTATGCTCAGGAAGCCAAATTCAAAAATTATTTCGCCCTTTCCTCGCGCGGCATTGAGTACGGAAGACACTATTCCGATAAACTGACAATAGCAGTGGCGGTGAATCCGGATCTTACCATTTTCTCTGATTCATCCTATGATAAATACACCACCTCCGAATATAACAGACAAAACGATCGAACAATCACATCTTTTTCACTGGCCATTCCAATACGCTATTCCCTCGTAAACTCGAAATACTTATCTCTCCATGGCCTGATTGAGCCGTCGGCCGGGTATGACCGATCATCAACGAAAGAACGAACCTACAACTACCTCGATTTTACGAACATAGAGGTATATAGATGTTCAAAATATTACTTTGCGGATCTCAAAGTAGGCCTGGAGCCATGTTTTAAGCCCATTGACAGGGTTGAATTCTTTTGGTCTATTGTGATGGGCATGGCTTACTCCTTCGATGACTCTGACAATCCCTCGTCATATGATACATCCAAACACACAAGGACAAGCAATTATTTGCGCTTTATTGGCCCGCACAACATATCCATTGTCGATGCCATTGGAATTAAATTCTACTTCTGATTAATATGAGGCCTGGATGAAAACAATGATTCTGTTACTGGCTTGTTTTCCCATCTTCATGATAAACTGCGCTTCGTTGTCCACATTGCAGGACGCGCGGACCATTTCCCCTGATTCCGTGCAAATATATGTCAACTTCTCAAAACATATGGCATCGGCTGATTCCAATTACTTTTTCAATTCACCTGTTGGCTGCGAATTGGGTATGCGTAAAAGCTGGGTCAACAGGGTTGAAGTCACCATTGCATATGCCACTCCCATTGGCCTTGCGCTTGCCGGAAGATACCTCATTTTTGGCCAATCTGGCGCGCTTGCTTCGAGCATAGGCATAAAAAGCGGAATCAACGCCATTGAAGGACCGGACAAACAGACAACCGTGGTCTTTGACACATCAGTGCCCCTCTATATCTCCTACTATCCCGCCTCCTGGCTCGCGATAACCGGCGTGCCCATGTATTCGCTGAAAACATTCACGCTTGATTCTGGAAAATGGATGCATTCTCTGGTGGGCGCGAACATCAACCTCAAGGTGGGGGGCCGCTTTGGTTTTTTCGTGGAAGGCGGTTATTTCAGGGACATAAAACTGAAAGAGAGCGTGCGGCAACTGTCGGGCGCGCTCTTCTTCAGATTATAAGGGGCCATATATGATACGGCACGTTATTCTTATGCTCATGCCTGCCATAGCTTTGACATATACAAACCCAGTTATGCGGCCGCCCATGCCGCCCGTAAGCGGGATGTGGACAAGCCCAAAAATTGATCCGGGAAACAATGTGATTGAATACCGTGTGTGTTATAAAAACGGAGAAGACGATATAATAAAATCAAAAATGCATGGTGTGTCTGAAATCAGCGACAACCCAAAGACCTATTTGAGCAAAGGACTGTTCAAACGGGTACGCCCAAAGGACACGGAATACATTTACGGCAACGACATGATGGGCACACCTTCTGGCGATCACTGGATATTCAATCCCATGGGAGGCAGAATATCCACCTGGACCTATTACCCCTCGTCGAACAAAAAGGCCATTGCGCTCATTTCCAAAGAAGACGACAAGAAGGTCAAATACTCGCTGGTGTCAGTGCGAAAGTTCATCCAGGACGACCCACGGGCCATGACGTACGCGAACATCGAACTTGGCGGCAATCTGGCCTCTTTTGGCCTTCTCATGCTTGGCATGGCCGCATGGAACATTGGGGACGCCACGGGAAAATATGAGATTAAATATGGTTCTCTCTCGGTCCTGCTGGCCCCCATTCTGTTCCTGTGCACCAGGACAAAATACAAGGCCATTACCGCGTATAATCAGTTTGAGCCTGTGGAGGACAAGAGCTTTCATTTTTTTAACAACAAAAAGGAGAACGGCCTGGTACCGTCTGATTTTTAATCAGGGACTATTGATAATCGCGGCGGTTGGGTCGTATATTTCAAACAGCGAATAATTCCATGAACAAAAAAGACCTGAAAAAACAATATACCCAGACACCACTGACCATGGGCGTGTATCAGATAAGAAACCTCACCAACGGCAAAATATTCATCGACAGCGGTCTTAACATGCCCGGCCGCATAAACAGCAGCAGGTTCCAGCTCTCTCTTGGGTCGCACATGAACAAAGCGCTGCAGCAGGAATACACCGCAACCGGTCCGAACAATTTTACCTTTGAGGTCCTTGATCATCTGGAGCCAAAGGAAGACCCTGCCACTGACTATACCGGGGATTTGAACATGCTTTTAGAGATGTGGATAGAGAAGCTCCAGCCGTTTGACGAAAAAGGCTACAACAAACGCACAGCGGCGACATGACCTGACGGAAAGCATCAATGCATCTGCGTACTTTTCAATAGCCTCTTGCTTAAGCTATTTTATAAAGTATCACACAAGGAGACAATATGCACATCCTTATCGTGGATGATTCCAAGACAATCCGCTTTATGCTCCTCCGCCTTCTTAAAGAACTGGGTTATGATACTATCTCAGAGGCCGCTGATGTAGACGCCGCTCTCCTTATAATCCAGAAATCTCCGCCTGATCTCATATTTTCAGACTTTAATATGCCGGGAAAAAATGGGGTCGATTTTCTTAAAGCAATACGGCAAAACCCCGCTACCGACAAAATACCTTTTATCATGGTCACAACCTTTCACGATAAAAAAATTATCTACGATGCGGTAAAAGCGGGATTGCAGCACTACATATTCAAACCCATTGAAAAGAACCTTCTTATAGAAAAACTGACTGCGTTGTCGATTAGCCACCACATTCAACCGCCCGTTGTGGCAATCACCACGCACGTGATAGACTCGAATAAAGTCGGGGACGCTCCGCCGCTCAAAGATGAATCTGGGCCTGCGAAAAAAGAACAGAGCATCTCATTGGAACAGGAAAATGATATCATTGAACATTTTTTCCTCGTGTTTGACGGAGAAATGACCATACAGGAATTTCATGCATGGGCCGCGGCAAACATACTGCCTCATTTGCCCAAGGGATGCAAAACGCAATCGTCCGAGCAGCTTCTTGATTTTTTACGTTCAGCCGTCTCTAGCGGAATTCAGTCAGCGTTAAAAAAGATCAATTCTTAAAAACCTGAACTGCAGACATAGGCCAATCGCGTAATTCATTACGCGCCCTCTCCATTGGGCTGCGTAACCCATTGCGCAGTTTTAAAACCGCCAAAAAAAACACGTTTCTCTATCACCTTTTATATCATGGCATTACAACATCACTTTCACGCAATAGGCTTTGGGAACAGGGGTTGCTTTAATCAGGGCGTACACCAAAATTCAAAAGGAGAATAAAAATGAAAACCAAGATCAAGACAACTGTTATCCGCTCCCTGGTCCTTACCGCCATGCTGGCCTTTTCCGCAACTTATGCCCAGGAAACTCAAATGCAACAACCGCCTAAAGCCAAACCTAACGAACTTGGCGTGCGGTATTCTAATCTGACCGGTTATGGCGTCGCGTATCAGCGCAATTTCCTGACCCATTACTATGTCCGAACAACCGCGTGGTTCAAATATTATGAATACATCAAAGGTAAAGAAAGCATGCCGATATATGAGATGAGAAACGATATCACCTATAATTTCGGCCTGGATATTCAGCGCAATATTATTGAGGAAAACAAGTACCGGGTGGCCGGCTTTATCGGCGGCGGTTATGCAATCCGGGAAAAAACCAGCAAATCCAATGTTTCAGACAGCATAGTCATTGATGAGGGCGCGAAAAAACAGCGGCTGATTACTGCGGGATTAGGCGGAGACATCGAATACTTCTTTTTTCCCAGCGTGTCCGTTGACCTGGGTGTCAGCTACAAATTCGATTATGACTACCAGGCAATCCAGATGGAAACCACCAAAGAAACCGGCCTTGGCACCATGATTGGCCTAAACCTCCGCTTCTAAAACAAACCATGAAAACACTCTTTGCCATACTGCTGTTTGTGGTCACCCAGGCCCTTTATGCCGGACCAGACTACGTGAAATACCGCCAGGCGTTCGGCATAAAGGCCTCCAACCTTTCCGGGTATGGGGCCTTTTACGGCTTCAAACCCGGTGATAGATGGCGTATTCAGGCCACAGGCATTTACTATCTGTTCGACAGCAAAGTTAAAGATGAGCAGCGGGTCATCACCGATTATACGCTAGGCCTTGAAATGCAAAAGGACATTATCCAGGAAATGAAGCATCGGATTTATATCATGGCCGGCGGATACTATTATCATGATGATGACGCGATTAAAAGCAGCAACCCATTTCACAAGATCAAAGATTCCTATAACACTGGCCTTGGCATTGGGTATGAACGCTTTTTCCATCGCGTTACATTGGGCCTTGAGCTGGGCTATAAATTTTACAGCGACTTGTGGGTGGAAAAAAGAGGAATTGAAAATTGGGTCCCGGTATGGGAAAAGGTCACCAAAATCGGCGCAGGGTTGAACCTGGGGTTTATTTTCTAAAGCGCGGATACGCTTGAGCGCGAACAGGCTTATCCTGACCTGTATCTTTTATATATATTTATTCAATGACCAACAACGACGTTTTACGCAGAGTACGATATGCGCTGGACCTGAGCGATGCTACTGTTGTCAATATTTTCGCTCTTGCCGGCCATACCATGCAGCTCCAGTTCCTCATCAATTTCCTGAAAAAAGAGGACGAACCCGGCTATCTTGAATGTTCTGACCGGGTACTGGAATATTTTCTGGATGGCTTAATCCTCAAAAGAAGAGGGCCGCGGGACCCTAAAGCGCCAAAACCTGTTCCAATGAAGGGACCGCTATCGAACAATGCCAAGCTGAAAAAACTCAGGATAGCCCTGGAATTGAAGGAAAACGAATTGCTTGCAATCATGAAACTGGCGGACATGCCGGTTTCGAGTCCTGAATTGACCGCCCTGTTCAGGAAAGAGGGCCATAAGAACTACAAACCGTGCGGCAACCAGTTCCTGAGAAACTTCCTCAAAGGCCTTACCATCCGGCTTCGCGGACCCCAGCCCACGACTGCCGCATAAGCGGCAGCCGTGTGTCAGCCTGTTTTCGCAAGTCCAATGTAAAGAAGTACCAACCGCCATCCTCACTTCAGCAAGGTAATCCTCTCCGTGAGCATCCTGTCCCCCACGCGCGCCTTGACCATATACACACCCGTGGGTAAATTCGATGCGTTCCAGACAATGGAAACGCCGGAATCAGGGCCGCGAACGGTACGGGAGAAATCCTTGACGAGTTTTCCGGAAATGGCATAGACCTTTAAATCCGCGTATAAAGACCCGCGGCCAATGTTCTGTAAACTGATCGTTGCCGCTGGGTTGAACGGATTCGGTGAACATGTCATGGTAAAAGCAGCGTCGCAATGCACGCCGGATTCGACCTGCGTCTCGGGGAACCCTTCGCCCATGATGACATACCGTATCATGTCATTGATCGCGAGAACGGTCAGGTAATTGCGCGCGGTCTGCCATCCGGCAGTACCGCCGTCAAGACAATCATTGGAAAAATCATACCCGCCCGAACCGCAGCTTCTTGGATGTACGCCGTCTGAAAGAAGACCAATGCCGCCATGGTCGACCGCCCATTGGTACATGTCGATATAGGGGATTTTACGGCTGACGCACAACGCCCGCACCTTGTTGTTGTAGGGCGCAATAAGCGAATCACGGTCCGCTTTCCATCCTGTCTCAAGGGAACCATCAAACGGCGGGATAAGATACACAAGCGGCATGACGCCCGCATCCATGAGCTGCTGAAGAATGTCCCGGTATTCAAGCGTGTCGGGCCAGCAGGGATCGCAGCGGCAGCCGGTACCCGGATAGGTGCAGTTGCCCCAATCGAGGGGAGCAGCATCAATGCAGTTGTTGGTGCCGATCATGACAGTCGCTATCATGGGTCTGTCGCTGGCAAGCACCGGGGCGACCACGGAACTGACCCATCCGATACTTTGCCCGGATTGGTTCCCGTGCGCCACTCCCTTGGAATTGAGCATCCAATCATTTTGACGCGACGTTGAATCCAGGAATGCGTTGATTCCGGTCGCATTGGAAATATTCGTGATAGTGTTGTCCAGTTCAAGCCAGTACATGTTCTGGTTGGTGATGCTGTTCCCGAATGTGGCCACCCGGTATGTGTTCCAACCGCTGTCCCAGACGCAGTGGTGTAAATGGCGGAGGTTTTGGACAATGCCTTGGTCAAACACGGCCCGGTAATCGTCGATGTCTGTCCCGCTGCCGCCGGAAAGGTCGGTAGTCGCTGAATTGCCGTTCGGATATGCGCATTGACTCCCTACTCCGCCTGTTGTCGTGGAACGTCCTTCGTTGGGCACCATGCCCGGGTTTGTCAGCTTGACCCAATGGTCTTTGACCCCCATCTGGCCCTGTGTGCCAAAAGGAGCGGCAATGACCGCTGTGGCATACGGCTTTCCGGAAAAATCAGTATTGGTGTATTCATTGCCTTCAACAGTATCTGAGACCGTATAAATAGTCCCTTCGGTAGAACCGGTCATGTTGCCAAAATTATAGGTAAGAACCAACCTGTCCGTTGCGGAGCGTACGGTGTGGTCAATATCGTAATGCATGCGAAGAAACGCCCGGTCTATTCCCGACTGCGTCCCGGTCTGGTTCTGGGTCAAGGAAAGCTTCATTGAGGCGGTTGCAGGACCACCGGCTATAGGATAGCGCAATTTTGATATCTTGGCACTGCCATTATCGATGAGGGTTGTCATCCAGTTGTCCTGGCCATTGCGGGCATCGGATACGCGGGCTGTTTCCGTGGCATCGTTTCCCGCCCCCATTAACAGGGAAACCTCATAGGCGCCGCTATAGGTGCTGGGAGGATTGGGAATTGAATAATGATATGAACCCGAAAGGGCTTTGATAGAGCCGTCACGCGGCGCCCGCACAGTCGTCACCGCGTCAAAGGTCGCGCTTGCCGTTGCGGTAAGCGTCTCATCATCGTCATATTTATACATCCTGAGTGTGTTTGTTCCGCAGCGAAGCATTGGCAAGCTTCCGGGGTTAAGCACAAATTTAGTAATAATGGTCAATACAGTGACCTTCATTCCCGCTTGGGGCAGGGTCACGCGCACAAGATAATCATACAACTCATTAAGCCCGGGGACCGCGGCGCCTGTGAACGATGTCCATGTTTTTCCCATGTTCGTGGACACTTCTTTGACAGGAGTGCCACCAGTCACGGTCGCGTCGAAGGAACTTGAACTCATGGGATATGGCGTGTGTATGGCCCAGGTAATGGACGCATTGTCAGCAAGCGCCGCTGCCCCATCGTTGACAAGGTTTATTTGGACATCCTCGTATATGCCGTCAAAATAATCGTTATACGCGCTGCCGATTGCGGGCTGATACACCATGATGCCGTCTGACATGACTTTGTTCCAGTCAGTAGCGGAATTCATGGTGCTTGCCCATTCATTGTTTAATGCGTCCCAGTTCATCTGGATGGACTCCCCTTCGCGCAGCGAATAACTCATGTCGTGGAAATGTTCGTACGAGTCCCAAAAACAATAACAATTACCCGACCTGCTTCCCGCTGAATATGCGGCAGTCACATTGTCTACAACGCTGGCCAGGTCAACATCGAAATAGTATTTTGGCCTGATATAGATGTTCGGGCTATATTGAAGGTTTTTGAAATAATTCGGGTTCGCGTCCCATTCCGCCAGTGAAGCCATATGGGTGCCGTACGCCGCCCAGCCACCCTCATCAAGATCCAGGTAATGCCATTGTCCATTGTAGTAAATTTCACACACACTGTGGATAAATCCGCCGTTTTTAAGGAAATACCGCCGGCCTTCCAAACCAAGCCATTCAAAAAGCCCTTCCTGAATAGCGGACGATGGGCCGCAATAGCCGGTCCCGTAATTGTTCCATACTTTTATCGGATCGTTTATTGCCACGCCTTTTTCAAAAGCGGTCTCAATGACCGAATGGTGCCAAATGCTGTATTTCTGGGTCGCTGCCCAGTTCCATGAGAAGTCACAGATATCAGGTTCACGGTCAAGGGCGCGCCTGCCGTCAAAGAACCAGTGATAGACAGCCTTAATATATGGTTCTATTTGGGTCTGGTCTGTTGTTTTATGGACAGAGGGGAGATGTTTGTCCGCAACGCCTCCGGAATAATCAGGCAGGTAGTCTTCGTTAAAAATGGTTTCGTAGTTGTAAATATTTATCGCGAATTTTGATTTTACCCATGGACTTTTAAATTTCGCGAAAGAGACCCCCGGCAGGGTGCACAGAATGATGAGAACGCATGCAGCGAGTTTCATGAAATTCCTCCTTTGCAGCAAAATTATGCGATAGTTCTTATTTAATCAATATTATCTGTTTTGTTAAAGCAACGCTTCCAGCGGTTGCTTTAACTATATAAATCCCAGAAGAAAAAGCTGTGGCGTCCCATACGGCGCTTGCCCGGTGCTGGGACGCATGAAGAGCGAGTTTGGCAACGCAATGCCCGGAAACATCGTATATCCGGACATCGCCCAGGCCGTCCAGACCAATGCCCTGGACCGTGATCCTGGTGCTCGGATTAAACGGGTTCGGGTTCACTGTGATGCGCCGTTGCCCCAGCTGCCTGGCGAATTTCTCCGCGCCAGTGACTGGTACCAGAGGAACCATGACAAAACGGCTGCCGCCGCTGCTGCTGGTCCCGGTCTTTATGGAAAAATCGGAAAAAGTCACCAGACCCAAGGAATCGGCCGTGACCGTATCAATCTGATATAGGCTGTTCGTATTGCCAACCGCGGTATTTTTAACGATATACTGTTCTCCGGGCATACTGACGAACCGTTGCAGTTTTCTTGGGGTAACATCAGCGACATCATCACCAACCAACGAAGCAATCACAATCTCGTATCTGTTGATGGAATCAATCTGGTCTTGATATCCTCCAACACGATATGCCGGGGTGCTCCAGATGAAGTTACGGTTAAAATCATAATTCATGTCTAGCGGGGCATCGGGCAAGGGAAGAATGGGGTTTGATTGCGCGTCTGAAAATGCGGGATACGAATGGTTTTTGCGTATCTCCATTGTCTGGTCGTTCGAATTACCGTCGCAATAATGGCCGGAATGCCCGTTCAACCGTCCAAGCCATCCTCTTTTGGTGGCGTTCAGGTTTGTATAGTAATTTTTTCCTTGCTGCGGCCAATTGACGCTGTTATCCATGCCACCGGAACAGAGGGCGATGAACGGCATATCAAGACCGGGATGATCGAGGAGATACCGTTCAAGATTGAACCATTCATGAACGGTCATGCCCCCGAAATTTTCAGTCAGCCATTCGCTCCGCCAGCCCGTAAAAGCCACTTTCATATTGTCATTGGCGTTGTCTCCCCAGCTTGCTTCGCAATTGGTCAGCCACTGCCAGGTCATTTCAAGAAAATTGGTCGGCGGCACATTGGCCCTTCCATAGGCGAAAAAGTCCGGGTAATTCTGGAGAAACATCAATGTACCGCCGCCGCCCATTGAACCGCCCCTGACTGAAATAAAGTTGGTGTCAATGCGATTTGAATAATAGGGCTCCTGTAAAATCATCCATTTCAACAAATTCATTATTCGCGCCTGATCAAAATTCACCACAGGCCCTGTTGTTGGTACAGGATCGCCGTCGCCGTATCTAATCTTCGATGTATCAAATTGATGTGTCTGGCTGTATCCAAACCACCAATTGCCATTGCCGTAGGTTTTTATTTCAATGCCGGAGCAGAAGTATACGCACCAATTGCCGCGAGAATCCATGCTGCCACTATTCACAATACCCGGGTATCCATCCACATATACATTCAAAGGCAACCGGGTAGCGGTCCGGCGGTAATTCAAGGGAACGCCGACCCAATATACATAAGCCTTTGTGTTGGCCATGGTCGTGTTGAACGTATCTATATCTACATATTGATAATATAAGCGCGCTGCCATGGAATCAGATTGCCAGAAAAGAACAGGTGTTGGGTCCTGAACAATCTCGCTGATGGGACCCGCGCTGTTTCCCGCATCCACGGTCTTGTCCTCAGTGCCGCCTACAATTGCCGTGACTGCATAGTAATAATCCCCGGGAACATGCGTGGTGAGTACGATCATGCCCACGCCATCGGGAACAGGGACGCCGATGCCAGGCTGTGAATCGTCTATGGGGTTTATCACGTTCCGGGTAATGGTTACCAGCGGCCTGAAATTCGTGCTGAATTGCGCGCCATTGTCGGTCAGAGTCAGTTCTTTGGCCATGACCGGGTTATAGGCTGAATTCTGAGCGACCTGAAATCGTTTGTTGGATTCAATTAAATCTCCCGCTGTTATCGGAGATGTCTTGGAGTAAATGACATATGCCTGGCCGTTTACGACCTCGTTCCAGGTAATGAAAACCTGACCTGACCTGAAAAAGGCCGTGCAATTAGTGGGACGCGCGGAAAATACCGGCGATTGAACGGCCAGTATGCCCAGAAGCGCAAAAAAAACTGAAAAACCTTTCATGAGTCCTCCTCCTTTAAACTGTATACATACACTTGCATTGCATCCGTATCATTTCAGCAAAAAAACCTGTTTCGTCATGGTTTTGCCTTGTAGCGCAACTTTTACAATATAAATCCCTGATGGACGATGTTCCGCATTCCACATAATACCATGCGCAAGCTGCGCTCCATTGGCCACGCGTTTTTCTATAAGGGTTCCATTGAAACCGTATATGCTCATTTCGCAGGTGTTGTCAGCGCCAATGCCGGAGACAGAAATCCTCGTGCGCGGATTAAAAGGATTCGGCAATACGGACATAACCGCATTTGCCCCTGAGACAACGGCCCTGGCAATCCGGCTGTTACCGGGCACGGCAATCTGATAAACATGAACATGCGGTTCCTCTGCCTGACGGTCTGTAATATAAAGTCTCCCGGTCTCAGGATCATAGCCCGCGCCGGTCATCGTGCAACTGCCGTCGGAACACATTTCATCCATTGTCCATACCCCATAGGGACGTATTTCCCAGCACTGTTTGGCCCCATTTTTTACCTGGAGCAGATCATTCGCGTCATATGCCCATATCCGGTGAACATAAGGATAGGCATGGCTTCCTTTGCCGCCCAGCACAGGATCATAACATACGATTTCCGGGGGATGGTCGTAACAAAATTCTCCAATACCGTGCGAACCGAAAAACAGCACGCTCCTGCTTCCCGGGGGAAAGGCGATGCCGCAAAACACCGAACTCCAGTTGAAAAGATCGCACGTATCACCAATCTGGCAGTCCTCCAATTTATGGTCGTTCGGATAAAAGACCACTGTGGTTCCGGGAATAGTATCTCTGACGCCGACGTCATCAGGATCAAAAACAGTGGCTGCCGGCCCGCCTGTGCTGCAGCTCAAAATCGAAAGGGCCTGGCCGCCCGAGAGAGCGGGTCCGCCAAGAAGCGGTTGCCATTCCAGAGGTATTGTCGTCATATGCGCGGCCACTGAACGCGGGTTTGCCACAGCGTCCATGGCGAAAAACCCCTGGAAATCATTGTCCAGGGACAGATTGAAACCAGAGACACCATGGGAATTGACCTGTGCGCACGCTCCGTCGTAAAAACTTGCCGCAGTGACAATAAGCCGTCCGTTATAGGGTAACATGCCATAAAGACGCGACATATAGCCGATATCCGTTTGAATATGTCCGTCAGTGACATCAGCAAAGGCCTGCAGCACAGTGGCACGGTGCATGCTGCTGTAGGTAGTGGTTTTAACCAGCATAGAGTCAGGCGGCACTTCTATTTGCGCCACATTCCCAGGATACCAATTATGGCCTTCCATGAAAAGTGTGTGTTTGCCAGTTGAAGGATCTTTGTAGTACGTGACCGCGGCGCCGCTATACCCAAACCGTGAAGTCCCAATTTCCGCGGTTGACATGGAAAAAGCGCCGATGTAGGTAAAATCAGCTCTTTGGATAAGCGGCTCCTGTTCAGGGGCAATACCATTGACAAATTCAGGCAGAACGCAAAGACCCAGGAATAGTGTAAAAATGAAATTAATAAAAATTCTCATACCCAACCCCCTCTGCATAAATATGAGTCTTTTATAAGTTATCTAATAATTTAACTTTGTTTAATCGCTTACGCAATTTCGTATTAAATAATATCAAGGTAATTTCATATTATTTTATATTTTATTAGATAAATTATGAAATACCTGACCATTTATAAACAATTAAAAGCGGATATTTTAGCGGGAAAATATTCACCTAATACAAAACTTCCCTATCTCAAGCAGCTTGGGATCTTATACGATTCCGCCCTTGGAACGCTTGAACGGGCAATACGTCTTCTGGAAACCGAGGGCCTGGTGGTAGCAATACCATCACAGGGGATTTATGTAAGAGACCCCAAGGCCCTTTTTATCCAGCCGAACTTTAGAAAAGAGAAGATTCGCATCGCAATGCTTTCAAGGGCGGATCCACTCGATGCGATGAGTGCGGGGTTTTTCAGGGACATCATTGGTGGAATCACTACTTCCGAATGGATGCAAGGAGGCACCATTTATCCCATTTTCTGCCATGGCAAGGACATCCTTGAAATTTATAAGGAGATTAATGTCCTTGAGATCAACGCGATAATCACAGTGGATTTCTTCGACGAAGGCCTAAGGAGGGCGATAGAGACTATTAAATTGCCGATCGTTCACGCTGATCTTGCTGATATCGGGAGCAAAAAGCCCATTATAACCCCCAACAATCAGCAGGGAGGAGAAATCGCTCTTGAAAAACTCTATTCCCTGGGCCACCGAAGCATTCTCTATCTAGGGCATCATATGCAAAAACAGCGGAAAATGGACCCAATGGGCATGCTTCGATGGTTAGGCGCGTCTGAAAAGGCGAAAAAGTTGAATTTCCGCGATCTTCGGTTTGAAACCGCCACATATCTTGAGTCAAAAACCGCGGAAGAGGTCCAGGCGGCAATACGGAAACATAGTGACTGCACAGGTTTCATTTTTGGCAGCATGACGTGTTTTCATGAGGCAAAAAGCAATCTGGAACATAGGACGATCAAAGGGCGTGAAAACATCGACGCGGTGATATTCAGCCTCCAGCATGGCCCCGAATCCCTCGATAAGAAACCAGTGATATTCTGCAGGTTTAACGGAAATAAAATGGGCAATCTGGCGGCAAAGACCCTGCTGGACAAATCATGGTCGTATCCGAAAATACAATACCTGCCCATGTTCCTGGAAAGCGATTAACAAACTCAAAAAGTTTTTCGCAGCGGTTTTACGCTCCATGGGCCTTGAGTTTATTAGGCAATTATTTCAGATAAATTATCCGTTTAGAAATCGTTTTATTCCAGACGGACGCCTTTACCAGGTAAATTCCTGAGGGCAGGCTGCCAGCGTCCCATACAATGCCCTCCAAAAGCTGTGAGCCAATGGCGGAAAACTGCCATACAACAGTTCCTGTGACGCTGTAAACCATTCCCTGGCATTGTTCCCGCAATCCAATATTGCGGACCATTATCCGCGTCCGGGGATTGAACGGGTTCGGCTGGGCTGTCAATACTGGCTCAGGATCAATGTTTCCGCGTAGACGTACAATGTCTTCGCTTTTTACTGTTCCTGATTCAGCAATAGGTTCATAATAAAATAGCTGAGCAGGAATTCCCGTTCCATCAGTCAGATTGACACTGTCTTTTATAGGATCAAATCCATCTCCATACCCTACAAGCGCGTTCGCGCTGGCGGAAGATTCCAAGAAAATAAGCACGCTGTTCGGTCCATATAAAGAGATACCTGATATTGCTGATCTCACCAAGGCGCCGCCAAGGCTATCCAGCACAAATAATCCCTTAATAGTATCCGAGGGCTGCAGGGAGTCCCTGACACCGGAAAACACAACGACGATTTTATCATTATTGTCATCGATAAAAAACGCTTTGTCAAATCGCGGCCCTCCCCAGGTAAGCGTGTCCATGGCATAGGCCAGTTTCAACGCAGCACGCGCGAACCGTACCCCGGCAATTTTGTATCCAGGAGTGCTTAAGTGAACATTATCTTTCCTTGGAAGATCAAAGACGCTTACGCACGCGGCATTGGAATCTTCCTCGGCAATAAGGCGTTGTTCGTTCCGGGTATGCATCCACCATCTTCCATCACCATACGCTGTCTCTCCACCGATTTGCGCGAGTACAATGGGCAATTGAGGGTTTTCAACATCGCCGCGTACATTATTAAAAAATGCCACGGTCCTTTCTTTATAGAGGCAAGAGCGTAAAGAATCGGTATCAGATTCCCCTTGGTACCATATCATGCCTTTGATGATTCCTCCGGCAGCGTCAATTGTTCTCAGCAGAGGGGCGTATCCATAGCTATAGCTTGTTTGAGCCTTGTCCCAATAGGTAATACTCTGCCCTCCCGAGGCCGAAGCGATCAGGCCAATGGGAATTCCAGTGGTGTAATATACCTCCTTGGCAAACCGTAAAATAAGTCCGTGAGTGGTACTTGCAATTGGTTCCGCCGCCACTTGCCAGCACCCATCCCTGCGGTACATATCGATCATGTGGTGTACATAGGGTATTGATGGCTCCACATCAACCAGATCACCCCGTCCGCACATGTTTGACTGGCCCGAGGCCGCCCAAATATCCCCCACGAGCACATGTTCGGCAGTATCGGAAACTTCCAGTTCGGTTTCAGAAGCATCAATGGACCTGAATAGGATTTTATATTCTCCGCCAACAGGTATCAGGGTGGAACCTGTCCATTGTCCTCCGGAAATGGCGCTTTCAATGGATGTCCAATTATATCCCTGTACACAACTTGTATCTTCCTGGTCAATGAGTTTTATTTGAATGTGCGCTGGTAAACCGCCCGCATACGTCCCTTTGAGACTGAGTCCCGCATGCGTTTCCGATGTTCTTTGAATAACGTGGTAATCCCTGAAAACATCCTCAGCATAATACGTATTTGGCAATACCATTTTTGCTGTTAACGCGCAGAACGCAATGGAATGCAATAAACTCATCGCAAGCAAAATAAATTTCATACAAGGACCTCCACTGTAACGGGCTGGTTTCATGGCGGGCATTAGGCGATGCTTTCACTGGCGGAAGCGGCGTCCACCCTTCTGTTCCCAATGATGACAAGCGGAACAGAGGCGCAGAGCGTCACGATCGTGCTGAGTATGAATAATACATGGTATTTTGTCAGTATTGCCCCCCAAAGGGCATAATGAAAATCATGGAGCCGAAACATGATCCTTCCGGCAAGCACCGGCATCAGAATTGCGATGACGCCGATAAATATGCGGCTGAAGGCAAGATAGCCTGAGCGGCCTTTGTCCGGAAAGATCTCAAGGCCAAAATTGATTGCAAGCATTGAATGCGTGTGGCCCGCTGCGCCATTGAGTATTTGGAAAATAACAATGGTAATGACGCCGAACCACGCCGAAGCGACCCACAGACCCATGGAGGCGCCCACAATTGCGGTGACAATGATCAGGGGAATACGGTGTCCCGTACGATCAGTGAACCTGCCCATGACAAGCACCATAATGCAGCTTACCATATATTGTACGCTAAGCATCCAGGCCACTTTGGTCATGCTGAACTTGAACGCGTCAATGAGATAAGCGCCCCAGAAAGTAAACAGCATGGTACGGCCCCCGGCCCACAATACATAAAACGCGATATAGCACCAAAGGGCGTTGCTGCGGTAATTCAGGCGTTCAGAATTCGACGCGCCTTTTGAAAAAAACAGGGCGCTCTTTGGCGTACGATCAGTCACGGACTTGTATAGGAAAGTCGCGACAAAAAAAGATCCGGCGAACATGATATAGACCGATGAATAGCCTTGCGGAGAAGGCCAGCGGTCGCATACACGTCCGATCAGGTTCATAAAAACGAATATGCCCGCAACGCCGATAAACCACTTCACGCTCGTGAACCAGCCAAGCCTGTGTTTTGGCACCAGATCGCCGATCCAACTGCTCTCAATGTTCCATTGTACTCCCCCTATGACGGCCAACAATAAGGAGAACCCAAGATAGCACCAAAGCGAATAGCCCGAGAACCAGGAAAACGAAGAAAAGAGGATGCTGGCGGCGATAAGTGAGGCCACGCTGAGACCGAGCGCCATTGAAACAATCATTGCTTTACGGTTTGATTTACATCGCCTGATCAGCAGCGTGCCTATCCACTGGAAAAGGCTCGTGAGGCCATTGACGCATCCAAATATTCCTATATGACGGTCGTCGCCTCCAAGGCTCCTTATTATAGCGGTGGGCACACCGCCAAGGCCCGTCTCCTCGCTCTGGTAAAGGACCGTGCCCAGGCCGAACTTAACGCGTTCGCGTTTCAGGACGCTTTCGTCCGTCACCTGACTGTGGTCGTTGACTTGGTCGGGACGCAGGGGCTTATCGTTCGTGAGACCCATGGCAACTCCTGTCTAGACAAACGCTGATTGCTCGATGATTCATATCACACATTCTCCTGTTGAATCCGGCGAATGAACTCGCTGAAGACCAAAAAGTTGTTCTCAACCAATTCGGAAGGTATCTTTTCAGCCGTGTCCTCGGGCCTGTGCCAGAGAGGCAAGGTCCAGGTATATCCGCGGGAATTGATATTGATTCCCCTAACGCCTTCCCTGGCAAACGGCTCACCGTCAATATCCGGCGCTTGTACTATTGCCTTTGGCGTTCCTTGTATGGCCAGATCGGAACTGATCCTGATCAGAAGGTCCTGAAAACTGGCATCAAGAGTCTGGAGTTGCAGGTCTGGACCATAGGTAAGCGAATCAAAATTGACGAATAATTTAATATTTCCAAGCGTCCCCTGCTCTTTACGCGCCCGCACATAATGCTGCGCACCATACGACCCCACTTCCTCAGCGGACGTTGCAAGAAACGTGAACGTGTACCTGGGTTGCGTACCCGATAGCGTGTGCGCCAACATGAGCATGGTGATAAGTGACGCGGTGTTGTCATGCGCACCCACGGTATTGTAATTTGTGTCCGCATGCGCCATAAAAAGCACTTCTGCCTTTTCCCTGCCAGGCATTGTACCAGCGACTGAACATGTGTGTGCTTGTTCAGTGATCGTACGTTTAAACCGAAGGGTAACAGGGGTCTTATCCGCGCATGCCCGGTCCAATACCGTAACATCCTGCATGCCCACGCCTGCGGCAGGCAGGCCCTCCATCTTTTCCTGCCCGTACAACACGGGAACGGCCCTGCCAAATTTGCTTACGGTCAACCATCCAGTTTTCGCGCTGGACACACTATCGTTGATCTGGTATAATACGCCTTTTTCAACTACTGACAGCGGTCCGGTAATGCCCGCTGCCTGCGTTTCCGGGCTCCCTTTGCTGGCATATGCCTCGATCCGGACAGGACCGACTCGCAACTCAGTCTCTCCCGAAAGGTCCCACCGCGTGAATATGAAGCAGTCAAAGGCGGCCTGTGGCAAGGAACGCTCCATTTCCCGCTTTATAATCCCGATTCCACGATCATACGCAGGCGTGCCTGCCCATCGCGGACCTGAGTCAGTACACAGGGTCTTGAGCATGTCGTGCAGGTATCTTTTCCGTTTTTCCGGTGTATCAACCGCATTCCGCATATTCGTGACAGGTAGAGCGCACCCTCCTGCCAGCAATGGCCATGCTATGCAGCTTCCGCTGGAATATAAAAAATCCCTTCGTTTCATATCTGTTTCTTTCCGTAGATTGATGACCATCGCCGATACCGGCATTTTTCGTCCTTATCTTATTAGCGCTACCTGTTTTGTCAGCAATAGTCTTCCAACCCGCACACTGATGATATATACTCCACTGGAGCAATCGCTTGCATCCCAGATACATTGCGCCATTGCGGGATTCGTTTCAAACCTTTCTTTAAAGATAAATTCAGTTTTCACCTTTTGGCCATTTAAATTATACATATTTACATGTATACCCTGGGTTCTCTGCGCCTCCGTGGTCTGTATTTGGATTATAGTTCTCGGATTAAACGGGTTCGGATATGCCGTGATACCCATCTTCAGCGCATCGTCCGCTTTTCCGGTACGCGTTGTGGTCACGTTCCTTCTCTGCAGAGACAACCAGGTCAGGGCTGCCTTGTAGTTGATCACATGACCACCGTTAAAGACCGTTATGCGGCAGCTGTTCGATGTCCTGCGAAACAAGACGCCTCCGGTCCCATAAAGGGGATCATAGGGCGCCTGGCCGGTAAGTGATGGCGGTACTGCTTTCTCCGTTACAAAGTACGCCATTTCTTCTTCGGTCAATGTATCTTCGGGAGCGGCCATGACATTAAAAGCGCGCAGAGACTGGCTGACCGGGACCGTTCCATCGTTTATCCCCGCGTTAATGTCAATATTGAAATCCACCGCATTATGGAGAAAATGGATAGGCGATCTAGTATAGGATTGCGCTGCTGCTGCGGAATCGGTTACAGGATTTCCTCCGCAAGCGCTTTGAATCGACTGCCAAACGGTTGTGCCCAATGCGATACTTTCCTGATAATAAGCTGTGAGATCCGATACGCCGACCCATGCCGAGGCGCCGCCCCATATATCAGCGGCTTTGCCGGACATGAGCATGGTGGCATGCCCGCCGCCAGAAAGACCTATGACATAAATACGGTTTGTATCAATCGTGACCTGGGATTTCACATATGCCACGGCATCAATTATATCCTGCACAACAGCATTGGAACCGGTTGAAATAGGATGACCGTTTGGACCTCTGAAATTGGGCGCGATGAACGCCCATCCGCTGTCAACAGCCCATTGTCCAT